>CADCIU010000006.1 GCA_902801585.1 uncultured Lachnospiraceae bacterium
CGATGTCTTCTATATTACGGAAGAGACCAAGCAGCAGCTGCGCGAGATCGCTCCCTTCTGGGAGAACAACAACCTTCGCTCCCGCGGCGAGGCGCTTATACCGGAAGAGATGCAGGTCTATATGGATACAGGATTTTTCGGCATGGAGGGCAAGCTCAACGCAGGCGACGCACACCTTGCAGTTGACTACGGCAACATGCTGAAGGTCGGTCTGAAAGGTTATGAAGAGCGTGCAAGAAAGCTCAAGGCAGACCTGGACCTGACCGAGCCCGAATCCATCGATAAGTACCAGTTCTACAAGGCAGTCCTGATCGTGATCGATGCTGTGAAGGGATTCGCGGAGCGCTTTGCGGCGCTGGCCCGCGAGAAGGCGGCGGCAGCGGAGGAGCCCAGGAAATCCGAACTTCTTGAGATTGCCCGCGTCTGCGATAAGGTTCCTTATCAGCCGGCCGATACTTTCCACGAGGCAGTGCAGGCTGTGTGGTTCATCCAGCTGATCCTGCAGATTGAGTCCAACGGACACTCCCTCAGCTACGGCCGCTTCGACCAGTACGTATATCCGTATCTGGCATCCGACCTGGAAAAGGGGAACATCACTGAGGATCAGGCAGTAGAACTCCTCACCAACCTCTGGATCAAAACACTGACGATCAACAAGGTCCGCTCCCAGGCGCACACATTCTCCAGCGCAGGAAGCCCGATGTACCAGAACGTCACGATCGGAGGCCAGACGGCAGATGGTAAGGACGCTGTCAACAAGCTGTCCTTCCTGGTCCTGAAGTCCATCGGCCAGACGAGACTTCCCCAGCCCAACCTGACGGTCCGCTATCACAGGAACATCAATCAGGCCTTTATGGATGAGTCGCTTGAGGTCTTAAAGCTCGGGACCGGCATGCCTGCTTTCAACAACGATGAAGTGATCATTCCTTCCTTTATTGAGAAGGGTGTCAAAAAAGAGGACGCCTATTGCTATTCCGCAATCGGATGTGTGGAGACTGCAGTTCCCGGCAAATGGGGCTATCGCTGCACCGGCATGAGTTACCTGAACTTCCCCCGGATCCTGCTCATGGTCATGAACAACGGTATCGACGTGACCAGCGGTAAGAGATTTGTTAAGGACTACGGCAACTTTAGGGATATGGAATCTTTTGACGAGCTCATGAAAGCATGGGACGGCGCGATCAGGGAGCTGACCCGCGCAAGCGTCATCGTAGAGAACGCTATCGACCTGGCAAGTGAGCGCGAAGTGCCCGATATCCTCTGCTCCTGCCTGACTCAGGACTGCCTGGGACGCGGCAAGACCATCAAAGAGGGCGGCGCAGTTTACGATTTCATCTCCGGTCTGCAGGTCGGTATCGCGAACATGGCGGACAGCCTCTCCGCGATCAAGAAACTGGTCTATGAAGAGGGGAAAATCTCCCGCGATGAGTTAATGAACGCTCTGGCAACGGATTTCGCCGGAGAAGAGGGCGAGCGGATCCGCCAGATGCTGATCAACGACGCGCCTAAATACGGCAACGACGACGATTACGCCGACAAACTGGTGGTGGACGCTTACGCTTCCTATCTGGATGAGATGAAGAAATATAAGAACACCCGTTACGGCAGAGGACCGATCGGCGGCATCCGCTACGGCGGAACCTCCTCGATCTCAGCAAATGTCGGACAGGGGTTTGGCACAATGGCGACACCGGACGGACGCCACGCAAAGGAGCCCCTGGCAGAAGGCTGCTCGCCTGCACACTCCATGGACAAACATGGTCCGACAGCTGTGTTCAAGAGCGTATCCAAGCTCCCCACCCATGAGATCACAGGCGGCGTGCTCCTGAACCAGAAGGTTACACCTGCCATGCTCTCCACACAGGAGAACACCAAGAAGCTTGAATTTATCGTCCGCACATTCTTCAACCGTTTGGAAGGCTACCATGTGCAGTATAATGTAGTAGATAAGGCGACTTTGCTGGATGCACAGGAAACATAAAGACCTGATCGTCCGCGTGGCTGGATACAGCGCATTCTTCAATGTTTTGAGTAAAGCAACTCAGGATGATATTATCGGAAGAACAGAACAGACGCTGTAAGTGTCACGGGGACAGGTCCTTTGACACCACAAGGAGGTACAAAATGAAATTCTGTATTGATGACGCAAATGTTGAGAAGCTCCGCCGCATTTATGAGTATTATCCGATTGACGGTGTTTCCACCAACCCTTCGATCCTGGCAAAAGCCGGAAGAGATCCCTATGAGGTTTTAAAAGAGATCCGTTCCATTATCGGTGAGGACGGCGAGCTGTTCGTTCAGGCTACATCGACAACAGCAGAGGGCATGGTCGAAGAAGCTCATAAGATCGTGGAAGTGCTCGGAAAGACCACGCTGGTTAAGATTCCATGCGTTCCTGAAGGGTTCAAGGCTATGAAACAGCTGAGGAAAGAAGGAATCCGCTTCATTGGCACGGCGATCTACACAGCTATGCAGGGCTTTTTGGCAGCCAAGTGCGGCGCAGAGTATGTGGCACCCTATATCAACCGTATCGACAATATGGGGTTTGACGGCGTTCAGGTTGCCATGGATATTCACGACGCGATTACCGCGAACGGTCTTGACAGCGGCCTTCTTGCAGCAAGCTTCAAGAACAGCCAGCAGGTCCTTGAGCTGACAAGGTATGGCGTAAAGGCAGTGACTGTGGCGCCCGATGTCATCGACGGCCTTGTAAAGAATGCAGCAATCGACGCAGCGATCGATCAGTTCACTAAGGATTTCCAGGGACTTGTCGGAGAAGGAAAATCCATGGCTGACTGCTGATTCATCATAGTCTTACGGAAACGGGTCACGGTCATGTGATCCGTTTTTTACACCATTAAAAAGGCAGACAGGAGGTACCCGGTCATGAGTATTTTATCTATCGATATCGGAGGAACTTTCATCAAATATGCCCTGATGGACAAAGACGCATCGATTCTCTCCAGAGGAAAGATTCTTACTCCGCAGGATGGAAGGGCAGAACTGGTTGAGGTAATCGGCAGATTGTATGATGAGATGCCGGATGCGGAAGGAATCGCGATCAGTATGCCCGGTATCATTGATACAGAGAATGGCTATTGTGTGATGGGCGGGGCACTTTCATATAACGATGATTTCTATTTCCGGCATGTGCTCTATGAGAGATGCCCTGTGAAGATCATCATTGAGAACGATGCGAAGTGCGCGGCAATGGCAGAAGCGGGAATGGGCGCTTTAAAGGATGTCAGTGACGGCCTGGTCTTAATCTTTGGAACCATGATCGGAGGGGGAATTATTCACGATCACAAACTCCTCAGAGGCAGACACTTTTCTGCGGGAGAAGTGTCCTATATCATACCTTACGCGGAACGAAAGGTATCTTATGAAAATGTTTGGGGCAACTGCAACGGAACACCTCGCCTGTGCAGGATATATGCTGAGAAGAAAGGTGTTGACCCTTCCGAGGTGGACGGACTGATGGTCTTTAATGCAGTGAATGCCGGCGAAAAAGAGGCAATTGATAGTCTGACTAAGTTTACCAGAGGAATTGCGGTTCAGATTTTCAATCTTCAGACGGTACTTGATCCTGAGAGGATCGCAATTGGCGGCGGCATCAGCGCCCAGCCTGTTTTGATCGAATACATCAAGAGGCATCTGAATCGACTCTACTCGGATTGCCCGTATCAGATCCCCAGGGCGGAGATTGTCACCTGTAAGTTCCAAAATGATGCAAATCTGTATGGAGCATTGCAGTGTTATCAGGCGCAAGCGTGAAAAGCATAAAGGATCCCATGACAAATCCGGTCAAGGGATTCCTTTTTTGTGTGATAACAGCAGTTGCAACCGCCGGTTGACAGATTGACAAAGACAATTGGTGGCATGCACCCGGGGTCAAAAGTATACTCAGAGCAGATAAACAAAGAGCGCAGACATGCGGTATACTTAGATCGTGGAGGTAGCAAGATGATTCTCGCAGACAAAATTATAGAAAACAGAAAGAAAAACGGGTGGTCCCAGGAAGAACTGGCAAACAGACTTGGGGTTTCCAGGCAATCCGTGTCCAAATGGGAGAGCGCACAGGCTGTGCCGGATCTCAAGAAGATCCTGCAGCTCGCGGAAGTCTTCGGAGTAACGACGGATTATTTAATTAAAGATGAAATCGAAGAGACGCAGGCACCGGAACCTGCCCCTGTGGACAAAGGCATTGAAGAGACGATCAGAAGTGTTTCCATGGAGGAAGCAGCCGCTTTTTTGGGATACAATGAAACCTCATCGCGCTTGATCTCAACAGGTGTAATGGCCTGCATTTTGTCTCCCGTAGTCCTGATTCTTTTAGCAGGGCTTGCAGAACAGGGGCGGATCGCGATGGATGTAAGCGTGGCCGAAGCGGTCGGAACAGCCCTCCTTCTGATCATTGTCGCTGCTGCAGTAGGTATTTTTATTCGGGAAGGGATGCGCGGCAAGAAATACGAATATTTAGAGAGAATTGCGATCGATACAGATTATGGCGTGGACGGAATGGTGAAGGAGCGCCGGGACGCCTATGCGGAGACGCACAGCAGGCGGCTGATCATCGGAGTCATGCTGTGCATCGTTTCGGCAGTACCCATGCTTGGAGTTTATGCAGTCAAGTATACCAATAACAGCGACTTTTTCCCGCTGCTTTGCACAGCTTTGCTGCTGGTCATGTGTGCCGTCGGCGTTAAGCTGATCGTGCTCACCTGCATCAGGCAGGGCGGTTATGACAGGCTGCTGGAAGAAGGCGATTATACAAGGCTCAATAAAGCGGCCGGGAAATACGACGGCGTGTATTGGGCAATTGCATTAGCGGTGTATCTGATCTGGAGTTTCACAACTATGCGTTGGCAGATTACCTGGATCGTCTGGCCTGTTGCAGGCGTCCTGTATGCTGCATTTCGGGAGATCATGAAAGCAATTGTACGCGCTAAGGGATCAAAATAGACCGATTTTTCTTCCGAAAGCGGACAGTGGAGAGAAATGTAATCTGTTTGTTCATACTGAAATGTGTAAAGGGATCCCATGGCAAATGGGATCCCCTTTTTCGTATTCAGTGGAATTAGTCCTCCCCGACAAGGTGAACTGTAGTATATGCATGCCCGGCAGCCGGGAGGAACTTTTCAATCACGTCTTTTGTGCGCAGTTTCAAACTGCTCGTGCACACGCAGGGGTGGCAGCCGAGATACTCGTCCTTGAGGACGTCCTCATCGATCAGGAGCGTGACATGGTGCTCTTTGTCATTCATGAGTCCCATGATACTGACGGCGCCCGGTTCGATGTCCAGATACTGCAGCATGGCGTCTTCCCCGGCAAAAGAGAGACGGGCGGAATTGATCTGCGAGGAGAGTTCCTTCGTCTTGAACTTTTTGTCACCGGGCATCATGAGAAGATAGAATTTCGTCTTCTGACGATTACAGAGAAAGAGGTTTTTGCAGATCAGCACGCCGAGTACGGCGTCGATCTCGTTGCAGGCTTCCATGTTGTCGGCGCGTTCGTGATCGGTGCGCTGATAGGGAATCTGCAGGTTGTCCAGAAAATCATAGGTTCGTATTTCCCGCGGGAGACGCCCTTCGGTATCTTGCGGTCTTCCGTCGAATAAAGTCATTTTTACTGCCTTTCTAAATACCTTTATGGTGATCACCGATTTTGATATACCAACCAAGTATAGCACAAGAAGGATGGTTTTTTGTGCTATTCTTTATTTAAGGATATTTAGAACCGCAAGTCCAAAGATAACTTAAGTCACAACAGAGGACGGATAGTATGACCGGTAAAGAAGCAATAGATAAAAAACAGCAGCGAGGGCTTGCATTGGAAAGCCGCCGCGCGCTCACGCAGGAGGAGCGGGATGAGAAGAGCAGAGCGATCTGTGATCTTCTTATTAAACTTATAAAAGATCCCAGATACAGCGAGGTGAGAACTATTTTCTCCTACAGGGGGACCTGGGATGAAGTAAATGTCGACGCTTTTAATAACTGGGCCGAGGTACAGGGCTATCGCGTCGCCTATCCGATTTCTCTCCCTAACGGCATAATGAAAGCGGCTGTACCGGCAGAGAAAAATGCCTGGCATCGCGCCGCCTATGGAATTCTTGAACCGGTCATGGAGAATTCGAAGATCCTTGAACCGGGGGATATTGACCTGGTCATTGTTCCCTGTGTCGCTTTTGATGAATGCGGTAATCGATGCGGTCACGGAGCCGGTTACTATGACCGCTTTATGTCGTGCATGTCGCCGGAGTCTTTGATCATGGCGGCGTTTGAGGCGCAGAGATTAGAAAAACTCTTTACGGAAGAGACAGACATTCCGGTCCGCACGATTTTGACGGAGGCGGGGGTGACCATCGTCAGCTGAAGCAATGAGAGCTATATGCGGACGGACTGTCAACCGGTTTTATTCCTTTCAATAAAATAAAGGAAATCCCATGACACATACTCTGTCATGGGATCTTTTTTCTGTCAGGATTCTGTTTTGTTGTCTAATACATCTCCGGGAATGCTTTTGTAATTCATGATCGCGTACAGAAGGCACATGATCATGTCGTCCATCGGACCGGGAGCGAGGTCAACCGGAGAAATTACATAAATGAGAAGCGCGATGAGCGCGATGATCTTCATTTTCTTATCCATTTTGATTCTCCTTTCAAGCGAACGGATAATGCAGTTTTCTTTCTGCATTTCAACTTAATATACGTTTTTGAAAAGAGAATGCAACGAAGTCCGGTTGTCATAAATGTGATCTTTGTGTGTTTTTACAGGCTGTTTTTATAGGCGCTGCGGTACCTGCAGCGGGTATGAAATCTCATCAATAAATGAAATGCTCACATCTCCTTGAGCGTCACCATCTGATATGCATGGTAAGCAAGCTGCACAGGGAGAGGCAGGACTGTATCAGCTATCGTTTCACCGAGAATGCGCATGCGGAGCTTGCGCTTGAGCTCAGGATCGAGTTTTCTCTTTCTCATTTCTTCAGCGCTGATTCGGGCGTTCTCTTCCTCTTTCTCTGCCATCATCTGCACGTTGTCAAAATTGAAACAGTCCAGACGGCGTATGATCTCGCGGCGGTCTCCGGTGAAAGTGATGGCACATCCGGCGGTGGCCTTGTAGACCATCACATCGCTTACGCCGGGAGCATGGGAAAACGCATATTTGAGGATTTTGGCCTGTTCTTCGGACAGTTTGCGGGTGCAGATCCGGATGCGGATCCTGTGTGTTGTCTCTGCTTCAATACGATAATCCATGGAGAACACCTCAATAGGGAATGGTTGACTGTATATTGCGCTTGTATTTACAGTGCCGGATATTGTCATTATAGCAAATGGCCGATAAAAAAACATGAAAGATTGACAGACCGGACATTGTGTTATAACGTATATTATATAACAACTGTTATACAAAGGAGATATTATGCCGCCAAAAGTCAGAGTAACCAAAGAAATGGTCGAGAACGCCTCATTTGAGATCATAAAGAGAAGCGGTCACGAGAGCCTGAGCGCCAGGGCGATCGCGGAGTATCTGGGCTGCTCCACGCAGCCGGTTTTGTACAATTTCAAGACGGTGGAAGAGATTCGGGAAGCCGCCTACAAAATAGCAGACAAATTCCATTCGGACTATATTTTGCCGAAGGAGGAGGATGAGAATCCTATGCTGCACCTGGGGCTGAATTATGTGAGATTCGGTTACGAGGAGAAGAATCTGTTTCGCTTTCTCTTTCAGACGGATCAGTTCGGCGGGAAGGATATAGGATCGCTGATGTCGGATCCGGAGCTGTCCGGTGTCCTTGAAATTATGGCAGCGGGGCTGGAGGTGGATAAGGAGCAGGCGGGGGAGATGTTTCTGACCTTCTTTTGTGCGGCACACGGCATGGCGAGTCTTTTGGCCAACAACTCGATGGAATATGAGGAGGGGCAGTGCAGGAAGATGCTGGAAGAAGTCTTCTTCGGCATGATCGCAGCCCGGAAAGGAAACTGATATGCGAAAACTGTGCGAAGAGAAGGGAGTTCTGTTTGCGGTGCTTTGGATCGTCGCATATTGTCTGGTGATCGGCACGATCAAAGGCAGCTATGGGTATGACAGTCCTCTGATGCTGGCGGCGCTGTTTGCCTTCGCGGCCGGGATCTGCGTTTTCGTAAAGAGAAATCATTTGGAAAAGAAATACGGTCTCGCCGGATGGCCTAAAGATACAAAGCGATTTCTTTATTTTATCCCGCTGTGGATTCTGTCTACCGGAAATCTCTGGGGCGGAGTTCAGCTGAAGTTTCACGGGGCCGGACTGGTCTGTGCGGTGCTCTCCATGGCACTTGTCGGTTTTGTCGAGGAGATGATATTCCGGGGCTTTCTCTTTAAGGGAATGCTCGCGGAAGGGAAGCCGGCGCCGGCGGTCATTGTATCATCGCTGACCTTCGGAATCGGGCATATCGTCAATTTTCTTACCGGGCAGGCCGGCTTTGAGACGGCTGTGCAGATCGTCTTCGCAGTCAGTCTGGGATTTGTCTTTACAATGGTATGTTATAAGAGCGGAAGCCTTATTCCGTGCATCATTGCGCACTCCCTGATCGATGTGTTTTCTCTGTTTGCAGGAGACAACGCTGCCGCAGACCGGATCTATGTGGGGGCGACGATCGTCGTTTCGATGATTTATTGTATTTATCTGTGTAAAGCTGAAAAGGATGAGCAGTAAATCTGCTCATCCTTTCAGCATTTTCTCAACCTGCTCTGCCACTGCTGTGTCGCATTCAGCGGTGATCTTCGTTCCTTCCCCTGTATACTCTGTCTGCAAAACAACGGCCCGTTCCATCAAAAAAGAGACGACACTTCCACGGTCATAGGGAATGAAAAAGGTCCGGATGGTCCGCTTGGCGTGAAGGATATCAAAGATCGCTCTGCACAGGCATTCGATCGAACTGCTCTCTTTGGCGCAGAGATAGAGGTTCACATTGTTTATCCCGTCGACGGTCTGTTCTACGGCGCCTCTGACGGGGTGTGCGGCAGGCGGATCGCAGAGATCCGCTTTGTTGTAGACGGTGATCATGGGGACATGACCTGCGCCGATCTCACCAATAATTCGCTTGGTAACTTCTATATGTTTACGGCAATGCGGGTCAGAACCGTCTACCACCTGCACGAGAAGGTCAGCCTGCGTCACTTCCTCGAGGGTCGATTTAAACGCCTCGACGAGAGAAGTGGGAAGCTTGTGTATAAAGCCGACTGTGTCGGACAGGAGGAATTCCTGTCCTCTCGAGACGGTGATGCGCCGGACGGTCGTATCGAGCGTTGCAAAGAGCATATTCGCTTCAAAGACCTGCCGCTTATCAGGCTCACCTTCCGGCACCGGGTCGGACGAGTACTGTGCCAGCATTGCATTCATGATCGTGGATTTACCGGCATTGGTATATCCCACAAGAGAGACCAGGGGAAGTCCGGATCCCTGCCTCTTTTTGCGCTGCGTAGCGCGCTCACGGCTGACGCCCTTAAGTTCCTTGGTCAGCTCACTGAGCCGGTGGTCAATGGTGCGGCGGTCGATCTCCAGCTGGGTCTCGCCTTCACCCTTGGCAGACATGGAGCCGGAAGCACCGCCCTGGCGGTTCTGGGTCTCCCACATGCCGATCAGCCTGGGCTTGAGATAACGGAGTTTGGCAAGTTCCACCTGCAGGCGCGCTTCCCTGGTCCTGGCCCTTCGCTCGAAGATCTCGAGGATCAGCGCCGTGCGGTCCATCACAGGCAGTTTCAGGAGTTTCTGCAGATTTCGGATCTGGGAAGGGGACAGCGTGTCGTTGAAGATGACCCGCTCCGCACCGAACATTTCAGCGCCGATCCGGATTTCATCGGCTTTTCCGGCGCCCACATAGAGACCGGTATTGATATGGGAGAGCGACTGCGTAATGGTGTCCACCGGATTCATTTCGCAGGCTTTGGCAAGTTCAGCGAGTTCTTCCAGGGAGTGGCGGAATTCTTCTTCCGAAACCGGCTTTTCCACATCTGTCTCGCGTACTCCCACCAGGATCACAGGCTCTCTGCCGTCCCCTTCATACGATTTCCATATCTCATTTGCTCCAAAAAAGGCTGCCATTGCAGTAAAGTCCTCCTACGATACGTCTATCTGACAGACATTATAACATGTTCCGGGTTTTGCGATCCGTTCAGGCCAGCGTTCTCCGGGCAGCCTCTGCCACATGGCCGATCAGGACACAGGTCGTCACACTCCCGACACCGCCCGGAACAGGAGTGATCGCCGCCACATTGGGCTCCACATCCTCAAATGCCACGTCACCGGAGATACCGCCCTTGGCCTCGTCCCAGTTGATGCCCACATCGATGACGACCTGGTTAGGATTCGTGTATTCTTTGGTGACGCTGTGCAGCTGTCCGGAAGCTGTGATCAGGATGTCCGCCTCTCGTGTGATGGAGGGGACATCGACTGTGCGCGTGTGACAATTGACGACCGTGGCGTTCTCGTGCATCAGCATCATGGCGACAGGGCGGCCGACGACCAGAGAGCGGCCGATCACAGCGGCTTTCCTGCCTTTGATCGGAATGCCGTAGTAATGCAGGATTTCCATAGCGGCCTGCGCGGTGCACGGCGGGAATCCGGTCTTCGTGTTCGTGAAGACGCCTGCCAGTGAGAGGTCCGTGCAGCCGTCGATATCCTTGGCGGGATTTAACATCTGCCTCGCCTTCTCGTTGTCCAGGTGTTTGGGGAGAGGGCGGAACAGAAGAATGCCGTGGATGCTTTCATCCTCGTTCACATTCTTGAATTCCTGATCAAATTCTTCCTGGGAAACATCTGCGGGAAGAATCACCTTTCTCACTTCAATGCCGACGAGACTTGCGCGCTTTGCGGCGCCTCTCTCATAGGAGAGATCATCCGGGCGCTCACCGACACGGAAGATGCAGAGCGTCGGCGTCACACCTGCCGCCTTCAGGTTTTCTACATCCTGCTTCATTTGGGAAGTCAGGGCGTCGGCAACTTCTTTTCCCTTGAGTATTTTGGCCATACTATTTCCTTTCCGTTGTATTGGCAGTGACTGCATCAGCTTCGGAGACTATTTGCGACGGACTCGTAAATCGTGTCCCCGAGATCGGTGTATTTGGTCAAAAGAGCATCCGCCTCTTCTTCGAGCGCGGCCTTGCAGCTTAAGTCCTTCATGGACTTGGTGTTGATGAAGACATTGAGGGCAGCTGCCTGCATAGCGGCTTTGCAGAGAATCGCACCGCAGCCGGCGTCAGAGACGGCAAGCCTTGACCCCTTCGCGGCAAACTCTTCGATGATATCGATTGCCTCTGCGCAGGCGCGCATGATGTCCATCGGCACGCTGCAGGCTGTCTTCAGCGCTTCTTCCATGATCTGCGCCCTGTTCGGATCCTCTTTCGGGATTCCGTAGGCTTTCGCGAGAGGCGCGAAGGCTGCCGCATCGGCGTCTACAAGTTCCAGAAACCGAATTCGCAGCGCCTGAGCGCGCGCCATGAGGCTTTGGATCTCTTCTTCGACATCGGCATATTTTTTCTTGCCGACCGTGAGTTCTCCCACCATATCACCGAGAGAAACGCCAATGGCAGCGGCCAGTGCACTTGCACCTCCTCCGCCCGGCACGGGTGCGGGGGAAGCCAGTTCTTCTGTAAAGGCAGCAACAGTCTTGTCAATTAATTTCATAAATATTCTCCTTATTTCCTGGAGTGGATCACCACATCGATCCGCTGCTTCGAGGCAGGAGCCACCGGTGAGCGGGCATGGTCATTATAACACCGGTCAGGTCGGCTATGAACCCTGCACCTGAGATATTTGACGGATTTGTGCGGACCGCACTTCCTGTAGGTGCAGCTTCCGGATTTTTCCTGTACAATAATCGAAGAGATTCATGAAGAAGAGGTGTAATGAAATTCCGGCATCGCGCCGCCTATTGTGTTCGGGCTCTTTTGGCCTGACAGCTGCACCTGAACGAAAGGAGAAAATATGTACAAATTCATATCCTGGAATATAGATTCGCTGAACGCCGCTTTGACATCGGATTCCCCCAGAGCATTGTTGTCCAGGGAGGTGCTGAACACAATTGCAAAGGAAGATGCTGATATCATCGCGATCCAGGAAACCAAGCTGCCCGCTGCGGGGCCTGCTAAAAAACACACGGAGGCGCTGACTGCGTTATTCCCCGGCTATAAAATCGAATGGATCAGCTCGGAACCGCCCGCAAGAAAGGGCTATGCAGGAACCATGATCCTCTGCAAAGAAGGGATCGGAGCGGAGAAGATCGCACCCAGGATCGGGGCTCCGAGCACAATGGATGATGAGGGAAGGCTTCTGGTCCTGGACTGCGGCAGTTTCTATTTTGTCAACGTCTATACACCGAATGCAGGAGACGGACTGAAGAGATTGGGCGAGCGTCAGGAATGGGACAAATGCTACGCGGAATATCTTGCACAGCTGGATCAGGAAAAGCCCGTGATCGCGTGCGGCGACTTCAACGTGGCCCACAAGGAGATCGATCTGGCGCACCCCGAGTCCAATCACATGTCGGCGGGATTTACGGATGAAGAGAGAGAAGGTTTTACGAATCTGCTGGCCAAAGGCTTTACGGATACGTTCCGGTATATACACGGAGATGTGAAAGATGTCTATTCCTGGTGGGCACAGAGGATACGGACCAGCAAGACCAATAATTCGGGCTGGAGGATCGATTATTTCCTGGTCAGCGACCGGATCAGGGAGCAGGTGAAGCAATCCGAAATGATCGATTCGGGTCCGAGGCAGGACCACACGCCGATCCTTTTGGAGGTTGAGATCAGCTGACTGCCAAAATCCGTCATTCATCCTCAGAGGGATGCAATGCACCTATGACTTTTCATGTATAATATGGTGGAGGGATTCGATGAGAATTTCATTTGACCTCGATGAGGTCCTGTTTGTAGATCCGCGGCGATACAGCATTGAGCCGGTGCCGGGCCGGCTGCACGGAATGCTCTTCAAGGAAAGACTTCGCAAAGGGACTGTAAAGCTGATCCATGAACTTCAAAAGCGGGGGTTTGAAGTGTGGATCTATACGTCGTCCTTTCGGTCGGAGAGATACCTGAAACTTCTGTTTGATGCTTACGGCATTCAGTTCAACGGGATCGTGAACGCGGAGCGGCACAATAAGGAGGTGCAGCAGGGACGCAGTCAGAGGCTTCCTCAGAAAATGCCCTCCCATTACCAGATCTCTTTGCACATAGATGACGAAGAGAACATCATAAAGAGCGCTCCGTCTTTTGGCTTTCGTGCGTTCCGCATCTATGAGCCGGATGACGAGTGGGTGGACAAAGTGATCGATGAGGCGGAGCGGATCAGGAAACTGGAGGAACGCATAAAGGCATTGAGAAAGGAGTGACAAATGGGGTATGTTGACTCGATCGTAAAACGTATACAGCAGGATATTAAGAAGTACGGAGAGAATCGTAAGACCGTGAGAGCCGGTATCATTGACGTCCTGACAGTGAGGTATCTGTCGCCGGAACAAATGCACGTCAATCCTGATGACGAATTCTCTGATCCGAAAGCCGGTCCCAGTGAGGAGATCGTCGAGCGCTATATTGATGAAGCCAGAAGTGATCTGGAAGCGGGAAAGAAGAGTTTTGCTGAACCGATCATGGTAGCGAAACTGTCAGATGGCGATTATATGATCGTCAATGGACATCACAGATGGGCAGCTGCCATAAAAGTAGGTCTTACCCAGGTGAGGGTCGTGATCGTCAATCCCGGCTGGGAGAATCTTGCCGGCTATTACGCGTAAACGGTTCGGAAGACTGCGCGGTGATCCGCAGGCCAAATTCTGCGATATGAGAAAGGAATGAAAACAATGAAAACAGTTAAGCGCTTTATAATAGTGTTTGTTGTCTTGATGCTGATCAATGATGTTCTTCAGATGTTCCTCGAGCACAGGTCATATCGAAAAAAGCTGAATCAGCAGGCGGCGAAGAGATTGATCAGGACGATGGAAAGAAGAGCAGGAAGAAAAAAGAAAGAGCATTGAATCTGTACACCCGATATCACTGACAGAGGAAATCGTGTCAAAGATCGGGAAATACTGTAGAGCGTAAAAAGTAGGAGGAATATGCCATGCCAAGCCTGTTCAATGTTCTTGTATGTATACTTGCTCTGTTGATCGGCATCCTGATCGGAGAGAAATACCGCAAATGGAAGAAAGAGCGCGGCGAAAAAAAAGACAAAACAGAAGAGAACGCAAAAAAGAATTCTAAAGAGAATTCTAAAGAGAATTCCAAAGAGAATAAAAAAAGGTGAAGAGAGAGAACTTATTCAAAAAAGACAACATAGCGAACATGTTCCTGTCGACGGCGACAGCCATGATCTTTACCGAGCTTACAGGGGTCATCTCTGTTTTGATGGACGGCATTGTCACCAGCAGGTTCCTGGGCGTCGACGCATATTCCGGAATCTCTCTGCTCAGGCCTTTTACCAGCCTGATCCTGGTCATTGCCGGATTCTTTTCGACCGGATGCGGAATCCTCTGTTCCCGGCAGGTTGGCGTGGGCCGGAAGGAAGAGGCAAACGAGGCGTTCAACCTTTCGGCAATCCTTGCGCTTTTGGCGGCAGTGGTGATCGTCGCTTTCGGATTTGTTTATCCGACAGGGCTTCTGAAGATCTGCGGCGTTCCGATGCACAAATATCCCGAGCTGCATCCGTATATGTACCAATATCTGAAGGGATACCTGATCGGGATCCCGGCAATGATCCTGCTCCAGATCGTCGGACCGGTACTTGTGCTTGACAACGGGAAAAAACTCTTTTCCGTGTCTACGATCGTACTCGGCGCAGTGAATATTTTGGGAGACCTGGCAAACGTCCTGATCTTTCACGGAGGCGCCTTTGGGATGGGGCTTTCGACATCGATCGGATATATGGTCCAGTTTGTGATGGTATGCAGTTACCTGATCAGAAAGAACAGCTATTTCCGCGTTTCACTGAAGTCATTTCAACTGCACATGCTGCCGGAACTGTTTCGAAGCGGATCACCTGCTTTGGTCAAAAAGCTTGCGGGGACACTGCGGGATGTGGCGACCAACCGCTTCAATGTCATGGTGGCACTGACTTCCGCTGCCATTGCGGCCAAAGGTATTCAGGGCGATCTGTTCCAATTCCTTTTCTGTATACCGACGGGGCTGGGAAGAACGCTGATCGCAATGGTCGGCATTTATTACAGCGCGAACGATCGGAACGGTCTGACACGCCTTTATACGTATGCGCTCAGAACCGGCTTTAAAATGTCAGCCGCTGCCGGCGCTGCTGCATTTCTGCTCGCTCCGCTCCTGACCAGGATTTATACGACAGATCCGGAAACGATCTCTCTGACGGTGTTCAGTATCCGCTGGATGTCCGTGGCTCTTGTTTTTGATACATTGATCGTACTGATCCAGCATTATCTTCAGGGGATCGAAAACCGGAAGCGGGCGAACATTCTGAGTTTCAGCGAACGGTTTTTCGTTCCTGTCGTCGCTGCGTTCATACTCGGTACACTGTTTGGTTCGAAGGGAATCCTTGCCTCAGGAGCGGTCGGAAAGATCTTCCTGCTCCTTGGCATTTTTGCGGCGGATTGTATTCGCTGTAAGGGACTCCCCAAATACTGGTACGAAGTGATGTTCCTGCCGGAGGGCTTCGGCGGTGATGTATCGGACAACATGTATGCGGAGATCCGCAGCAGGGAAGATGTGCTCCGGATCAGCGAACAGACGCAGGAATTCTGCATGGATCATAACGCAGGAAGTAAAGCTTCCAAGCTGATGAAACTGTTTGTGGAAGAGATGACGGTGAATGTCCTTGATCACGCAGATAAGGTGAAGAAAGAAGGGATTTATATTGATTTTCGCCTGTTTGCGAACGGCGGGGATCTCTGCTTCAGCATGATGGACCTGAGCGATCACTTTGATCCGACCGCCTTTTACGAGCTCCATCAGGCGGATTATCCGGAAAAGCATATCGGAATCGGCATCGTGATGAAGAGGGCGAAAGAAGTCCGCTATTTCAGTGCTTTTAACAGCAATAATCTCATTGTATATCTGGAGCGGGACGAGGCGGAAAAGACGGAAATATAGTACGGTGTCATCGCCGTGCTCTCTAATGCTCTGTGAAAGATCAGTCGTATAAATGAATTTAAAACACAAAAAAAAGAGGTATCCGACTTTCTCGTCATCGGATACCTCTATTCGGAAATAAATTGCAATTTCATTTACGTGACCTCCTTATATAATTTGCAACTGATGAATGGTTCTGAAATATGTATGAGGCAACTCAGCCGTCTTGTCGTTTCTTTATGTTGTAATCATTATAACAAATATCAGACAATAGTCAATATAGAATTAAATATTCTGAAAACACAGACTATTATAAACAATTTTCTGTATACGGCAAAACGAATGTTTTGCCGCAATTTTTATCGAAATACACCGGTACAGCATATTCAGGCTGGAATCTGATCGCAAAAAGACTATAATTATGAGTAGCTTCTACGAATCATCTAGTAAAAAAGGAGAAAATGAAATGGCATTAGTAACCACGACTGAAATGTTTAAAAAAGCTTATGACGGCGGATATGCCATCGGCGCGTTCAATGTAAACAACATGGAGATCGTTCAGGGCATTACAGAAGCCGCCGGCGAACTGAAGAGCCCCGTGATCCTTCAGGTTTCCAAAGGCGCACGCGCATACGCAAACCACACCTATCTTGTAAAGCTGGTTGAAGCTGCGGTCATTGAGAATCCGGAGATCCCGATCGCACTGCACCTCGATCACGGCGATTCCTTTGAACTGTGCAAGAGCTGCATTGACGGCGGATTTACTTCTGTCATGATCGACGCGTCTTCGAAATCCTTTGAAGATAACATTGCGCTGACCAAGCAGGTCGTCGAATATGCACACGCACACGGCGTAGTCGTTGAGGCAGAGCTCGGAACGCTGGAAGGTGTTGAGGATGAAGTTGTCGTTGAAGCAGGCAAAGCCAGCTACACCCGTCCCGAAGAGGTAGAAGAGTTCGTGACCAGAACCGGCTGCGATTCTCTTGCGATCGCCATCGGTACTTCTCACGGCGCGTACAAGTTCAGACCCGAACAGTGCACCCGCAATGCGAACGGCATTCTCGTTCCGCCGCCGCTCCGCTTCGACGTTCTTGAAGAAGTCTCCAAGAGACTGCCCGGCTTCCCGATCGTTCTACACGGATCTTCCTCCGTTCCGCAGGAGTTTGTCAAGATGGTGAACACATATGGCGGCAACATGCCCGATGCGATCGGTATCCCCGAGAATGAGCTTCGCCACGCAGCAGAGCTTTCCGTCTGCAAGATCAACATCGATTCCGATATTCGTCTGGCCATGACCGGAAACATCAGGAAATATTTCGCGGAGCACCCGGAGCACTTCGATCCCAGACAGTATCTCAAACCCGCAAGACAGGCGGTCAAGGACATGGTCGCACACAAGATCGTCAACGTTCTCGGAAGCGCAGGCAAGGCCTGAGATTATTTGTGAGTATTCCTTACTTTGATCAAAAGTATTTAAGAATGCATAGTATGCAAAAAAGAGCACTTCGGTGCTCTTTTTTTTAACGAAATATCGGGTATGGTGTATAATAAATAGGAACTGCTGAAAAAGATGTCCCGATCAGGGAACAGTCTGCGAAAGAGATAAGGAGCACAGATTATATATTTGGGAGGAGAAAACACTGTGGATAAGGAAAAAGATCTACATGAAGAAATCGGAGCAGAAACCTCATATAATCCGGGAGGGTTTGCCGATCCGGAGGTGACCGCTGATGCGGATACGACAACGAATGTGGGCGAGACCGCTGATGCAGACGTAACAACGAGTGCAGATACGGCCGCAAGTGAAGAAACAGCGGCGGATCCGTGGCCGGCAGCAGACACAGAGACGACGGCGAATACGTCGGCAGCGAATACGTCGGCAGCGGCAGAAGTGCCGGTCCAAAAAAAGAAATCATTCCTGCGCGCATCCGGAAGCTGGACGGATATTATTCCGATCGCAGCGATGCTGTCAGTAATTCTTACGTTCATCGGAGCAGCGATATCGGCGATCTTAATGAATACTGTTTTACCGGTGAGACAGCTTGGGTTATCGCTGTTTCATGATGAAGGGACAGTGGCGTTTCTGCTGGACTATTTTTCCTTCTTCGGAATCTGGCTCCTGTTCATGGTGGTGATCACGGTTTTCAAGGACAACCGGCCGATGTGGAAAGCCTTTTGGTACAATCGGCACGGCAACAATTGGAAAGCTGTCCTGATCGGTATTCTTCTTGGATTCGGAATGAACGGCAGCTGCATTTTCTTGTCATGGCTGCAGGGGGATATTCATCTTTACTTCAATGAATTCAACCCTCTTCTCTTTTTCGCCTTCCTGTTCTGTGTGATGATCCAGTCCGGCGCGGAGGAGATCGTTGACAGATGCTATCTGTACCAGAAGCTGCGCAGAAGATACCGCTGGCCGGTCATCGCTGTTTTGTTCAACGCACTGGTATTTATGTCCTTGCATCTTGCTAATCCGGGTGTCACGCAGCTGGGACTGCTGCAGGTGTTCCTGATCGGTGTGCTGTTCTCGCTGATCGTTTATTTCTGGGACAGCCTTTGGACCGTTATCTGGGCACACACAGCCTGGAACTTCTCTCAGAGCATTGTGTTCGGCCTGCCCAACAGCGGAATTGTGTCCCAATATTCCGTCTTTAAGCTCGAGGCAGCCTCTGCAAGGGACGGCATTTTCTACAACACAAGCTTCGGTGTCGAGGGAAGTCTCGGTGCGAACGTGATGATCGGTGTGCTGATCGTTGTGATCCTGATCTATGGACTTGCGACTAAGCGCGGTGAGAAGAGAGACTACTGGCAGGAGCTGGAAGCGGTAAGTGATGACAGAAAGCACATTTGGGAAGCGGTAGTCCTGTCGATCATTATGGTCGCGATCCTGGCTTCGGTAGTGCTGGGATCCTGGTGGTACGGAAATCATCAGGATGAAATTCAGCAGATGATCATAGAGCAGATAGAAGAGCAGGAACAGACGGAAGGACAGGAGCAAACGGCAGAGCCTGCATCTGAACCTGCGCCTGCGCAGGAGACCGAAGGGCAGGAGCAGACGGCGCCTGCGCAGCAGACAGAAGGACAGGAGCAGACGGCGCCTGCACAGCAGACAGGAGAGCAGGAGCAGACGGCGCCTGCGCAGAAGACAGGAGAGCAGGAGCAGACGGCGCCTGCACCGACAAAGTAAGGTGTCAAGGGGAGACAGGGGACGGTTCTCTGTCTCCCTTTAAATTTAGAATCGCGCTTCCTAAGATTTCTTTTTTTCTGATTCCGGGCGTCCGGATTTTCAATGATTGTTAATGGGTCGTCCCGCCTCTCCTTCAAAAAGTTGTCAAAAGAACCGTCCCCCTGACACTTCTCCTTCAAAAAGTTGTCAAAAGAACCGTCCCCCTGACACTTTTTGTGCGAAAATCACTAAATTGGCGACTTTCGCATTTTAGGTACCCAAAGGGCTTTCATCAAATTTCTTAAGGTGCTATATTGCCAAATATAAATATGGTTTCCTGTTCTTGATCTTGTCTTTCATCTGATCAGAAATCATTTCTTAAACCGGCCATATCGGTCAAACTATTCAAACCACCTCAGAAGGCACACGCCGATTCTGAAATTCATCTTTTATCCGATCAACTGACACACGAGGTGTTCGCAGAGCAAATCACAAACTTTTTATTCGATTTCCCAATTCATTTTTCCATCAAGGTATGCATAGCGGAGGACTTTGAGCGCTTATCCGGTCGGCCTTCGTTTACATAACGGCTGATCGGAAGCATTTGCTTCGATCGGCTGTGGCAAAACAGTGACGCACCAGCAGAAAGGAGAAACATGCACAACAAGTTAAGGAGCAGAATTATGGCGGCCGCCTTGGCGGCCGCAGCCGCATTGACTTCTGTGATCCCCGGGAAGACCGCAGCGGCAGATCCGGCAGGAGTCATGGAGAAAGCGGAAGCCGTCGAAGCAGCTGAAAACGGCGGAACGGACGAGAATACTGAAACAGCAGAGGCGGTCGAAAATGCCGGAACAGCCGAGACTTCCGAAATGCCGGCAACGGAAGGGAAAACAGAAAGTGAAGATCCCCAAGGAAGCGATGCAGCACCTGATCCGCCGGAACCGGAAGCTGAACCGGACACGTCAGGAACATCGGAAGCAGCCGGAACAGCGGACACCTTGTATACAGAACTCGCAAAGGAGGAGGAATCGTCTCAGGAGATCAGGACAGGACGGTTTCTTCTGAAGTTCGACTCGGAGGGAGGTGTTGTCAAGATCATAGTGGGCAGCGATGAAGGCGCGAGTGAAGACGAGCCTTCTTACATGATTCAGAAGACAGCTGAAGGCACCGTGCATGTGACGGAGAGAAACGGCAATGAATATGATGCGTCAGAGGTGGAGGACGGCAGTGTTTTGACCATTGAGGAGCAGTCCGGATGCGGTTTCACCGTTATTGCGGAATCGGCCGAAGGCTATTCGGTGTCAGATTATGTCATCGAGACGGATGCGGGTAGCGCAGCGGAAACCGGGTTCTCGGCGCCGGCACAGAAGTATTCCTATTCTTTCGAGATTGCGGAGGGCAGCTGCACTGCCGAGATCGCCTTTGCGAGATCAGCGGAAGAGAAAGATAAGGCGGCCCTCATGCCGGAGTTCAAGGCCGTAAAGAAGGCCGGAAAATATACGGTCAGGATCCACGCGCCGGTCGGCGTGCTTCCCAAGGGGGCAAAAGCAGAGGTCAGGGAAATGCCGGAATCGGAGGCAAAGCCGTATGCGGAAAAAGCGGAGGAGATGGCAGACGTCGGCATGGCCGTTGCTGTGATCGATATTACTTTTAAAGATCCGGACGGCAAAGAGATCAAACCGTCCGGAATGGTCGAAGTGGCCATCGAGAATGCCGCGCAGGAACGAAAGACCATGTCTGTCTATCATGCGGATAGAAGGGCTGCATCAAAGATGGAACTTGTTCCGTCCAAGGTCGAAGGGACAAGTGTCAGATTTGAAAATGATTCATTTTCACCCTATGTGCTCATGTCTGCGACCGCAGAGCCAAACTGGCTGGCAGGGGGAACCGGGACAAAGACGGATGTCACGAAGGATGTGAGCGTTAAGTTCAAGTCTTCTGAGATCTTTCGATACAGTGAATATAATCTCGGCAATTTTTTTACGGTGATGTATGTGCTGGAAGCAAACGGCACGAAGTCGATCGGCGGATCCGTCTGCGGAGACCCCTACAAGGAGGGGAGAGGTCTGGAAGGCAGGAAAGCGGAGCGGGTCTATGAATACACGACGCCAATGCTTGTAAAGGCGATGTATTACGGGCAAGGACCCGGGTACAGGACCCTGCAGAGTGTGACGGGAACGGACAACAAAAACTACAATAACATCATTCTCCATATCACGGCTTCACAGATTTACGCCGCTCTGGGCAGCCGGACCGGCGGACGGATGGGCTCCACGAAATCGAGTCCGGGGGACGGTTTCAAGGAGGCAAACGCCAAGGCCAAAGATCTCGCCTATGCATATGCGCACAAATTGGAAAGTCTGCCCGAGCCGAGCGGCTATTATACGTATGTGGCAGATCCCGGAAGTTCGGGGTATCAGGACTTTCTCTTTAATTCCACTGCGCTCAGCGTCGGTTACCTCCAGATCAAAAAGGACGTGTATCCGAGTGAAGACGCGATGAAGGCAGAAATCTACAAGAACGCATGCTATTCCAGGGCGGGCGCAAGCTACGGTATTTATGACACCGGCGGGACTGCGGAGGTGCTGCGGGGCAAAAAACCGCTGCAGACGCTGGTGACGCTCGCGGACGGGAAGACTCCGGTATCGGAGGCTCTGAGACCGGGCAAGTATTATATCGTCGAGCTGTCAGCACCGAAGGGATATGTGCTGAGCAATCTCGTGACAGAAGCGAACGTAAAATCCGGTGAAAAAAGTGCGCCCGCCGTGGTACAGACATATGATCACTATCAGAAAGTCGGACTGCGGATCATCAAGACGCCCAAGGGTCTGAAGGAAGGGGAGACACCGCCGCCGATGCAGGGCGCCGTATTTCGTATTTATAAGGACGGCGCCCGTCAAAATCTGATCGGCACTTTGACGACCGGGGAAGACGGGAAGACACCCATCCTCTCCAAGGATCCGGACGGGAATCCGCTCCCCATGCAGAAAAAGTATTATGTCACCGAGATCACGGCGCCGGAAGGTTACGACAGTGTCGGCAATTTCTGGATTGACGGGACACAGACAGAAGAAGGAAAAGAGTACTCTCTGATCGACAGGACGATCAAAGAGCCGGTGCAGGCATCGTCCGCTGTGCTTCGGATCGTCAAGAAGTCATCGGACGACAGAAAGGGACCGAGTCTTGCCCATACGCAGTTTGAATTCCGATATTATGACGGAATATACAGATCAGAGAGTGAGCTGCCTGAGAGCCCGACAAGGACATGGACGATTGAGACCTTTGAGGATGAAAACGGCGAGTACGCGGCGGATTTATACAATTGTCAGGAGAACGGCACTTTTTTGGAAGGAGATGCGTTCTACCTTGATGAGGCCGGAAAGCCGGTCTTGCCGCTGGGGACCATCGCTGTCACTGAGAAAAAGGCGGCACAGGGATATTATAATGAGCCCGATTTCGGCGGCGGTGCGGGGATACTGATCGGCAATATTGTGCGGGATGAGACGG
The DNA here is from genome assembly GCA_902801585.1 of uncultured Lachnospiraceae bacterium. The sequence continues at coordinate 22,747 of CADCIU010000006.1, forward strand.
GAAAACCCCGCATTGACGTGGTGCAGGGGTCGGCGCTCGTCGGCAGCACTGCGACAGTCACGGACGTGCCGATGGAGCCGGAGATTCGGACAAGTGCCCGTGATGCACAGACCGGCAGTCATCTGGTGTACGCGGGCAGCGGCAGGATTCGGCTGATCGACAAGGTCTCCTATAAGAACCTGAATGAGAACACGGTCTATATTTTGCTGGGAACGCTGATGGATAAGGCGACCGGTGAGCCTTTTACGGGGGCAGACGGGTCACCCGTCACCGGAACGACCGTGTTCAGGACGGGAGAGGCGCTCGATGGCAGCGCAGAAGTGGTCTTCGAATTTGAGGGGACCCGGGAACAGCTGGAAGGAAGGACCCTGGTGGTAAAGGAGGAGCTCACGGCGGACGATTCCAATGAAGACGCAGAACGGATTCCCGGCGCGGCGCACTGGGATCCGGAAGACAGGGAACAGACGATTTACTTCCCACAGATCGGGACCACACTGGTACATGAGGATTCCGGACTCCCGCTTGTACCTGCAGGAGCTGAGACGGTTTTGACGGATACGATCGCCTACAGAAACCTGATTCCGGGCACGGCGTACAGGATCAGCGGAACACTGATGGACAAAGCTTCCGGCAAGCCGCTGCAGATCGGCGGGCAGACCGTCACGGCCGGTTTGACGTTCACACCTTCCAAAGCGGATGGGACCGTTGACGTTCCGTTCCGCCTGAACACGGAAGGGCTGGAAGGAAAGGAACTTGTCGCGTTTGAGGAGATCTATGAAGGAGACCGCCTGGTCGCAGATCACAAGGAGCTGCAGGATTTTGACCAGACGATCGTTGTCCCGGGAGTGACAACGGATGTCTCGATACAGGAAACGGGGACGAAGACGATGCCCGCAGAAGGAAAAAGGATCCTGTGCGATGATGTGCATTATACAGGCCTGATCGCGAACAAAACATATGAGATCTCAGGAGAGGTCAAAGTCAAGGAGCACGGAAAGGACTGGGACAGCGCGCAGACAGTCCCGTCGTCGGTTGTGAGTGCCGACGCACATGGCAGGGGCGAGGTCAAAATAGAGGGCGGCGCAGTGCTGCTTACGCCCTCCGGCAGTGAAAACGAGGTGATTGACGGTGTCGTGACGGTCTCTTTCGAGGTCGACGGATCGAACCTTCGGGGAAGTAAGCTTGTTGTTGGAGAATCTGTCAAAGTCATACACAAAGAGATCGCCGTGCACAAGGATCTGACAGATGATCATCAGACCGTCAGCATTCCCGACGGGTGGACGTCCGCGGGCGATGCGGAGTCGGGCAGTCGGGTCGTGATGCCTGACGAAGAGGTTCGCATTGTCGATACCTTCGAATACAGAAATCTTGTCCCCGGAGAGACCTATGCGGTGCGGCCTCGCGTGATGAAAAAGTCAAGTGCAGGAGAAATTCCTTCCACGCTCACAGAGGCAAGGTTCGGGGAAGGAACAGAAGGGGCGATGATACAGATCGAGGACAATGCAGCTGTATTTACGCCGGAAGCGGGAGACGGAGCGCTGGAGCTCACACTCGCGTTTGATGCTTCCGAACTGAAGGGAGAGGATGTTGTTCTGTTCGAGACGGTCAGCCGGAACGATGTGGTCATTTTGCGACATGAGGACATCCATGATGAGGAACAGACAATCCATTTCCCTTCTATGGGCACCCGTGCGTCGGATCAAAAGGACGGAGACAAGAAGCTCCACTATACCGGGACAGTGACGGTCGAAGATACGATCACATACAGCAATCTCATGCCCGGGAAAGAGTATTATGTTTCCGGCACGCTCATGAATAAGACTTCGGGAAAACCGGCGAGATCCGGAGGCAGAGACATCACAGGACATGCGTCCTTCACGGCGGACAGCGGTGAAGGAACGGTGGTCGTCAGATTTACAATGGATGCTTCTGAACTTGAGACCGGGGATTATGTGGCGTTCGAGGAACTCTACGAGATCCACGCTGGTACAGGAGACAAAGTGCTCGTCGGTGAGCATAAGGATATAGAGGATCAGGCGCAGACAGTGCATCGTCCTCAGCCGCCTAAATCGCAGACGCCTTCACGCTCCGCGAAAACGGGCGATACAAATGAAATGTATATATGGCTTGGAATCTTTGCGGCCGCGGCAGCGGGCGCGCTGATCACCCGGAAGGTGTCAAGGGGACGGTTCTTCTGACAACTTTTACGGGAGCCAAAGGAGACAGGGGACGGTTCTCTGTCTCCTTTTTAATTGTGTTGGTTTGACAAAGGAGACAGAGAACCGTCCCCTGTCTCCCTGCTTGTGATCACTCCCATTCGCAGATATAAGCAGTTGTATCCTGGCCGAAAACGCCGTCTTTCCAAGATCCGGCAGTCAACTGCAGGTCGATCTCGGCAAAATTGTACCAGCGCGTTTCATTTGTGGGAGCGACGTCTCCGTCGCGTGTGATGCCCCAGTCTACGAAGCGGGACGTTTTGCCGCTGACCCAGTACCAGCGCCCTTCGGACTCCTCGTCGGAGTAGCCGATAAACGCCCTGTCATAGCCCATATCTTCTATGTAATCCATAAGGAATTGGTTTTCATCTACATTGTTGATGACAACCAGATCACCACCTATAGACTTGCAGAAGTTTTGTGCTTCACACCAATTGCTCTTTCCGTTATCGAAAAGGTAGTATTGGTGTCCGTCAAACTTTACAGCATCATCCGGAATACGAACCTGGATCGGCTCATCCACAATACCGTTGTCATTCCACTGGCAGATAAAATCCGTCGTCTCATGTCCGAATTGGGTATCGTTCCATCTTCCGTTCGCTTCGCTTGAACTGAAGATCGCATAGTCTTCTCCGTCTGCAGCACCGTTGGGCTCTGTACGTCCCCAGTTGGTGTAGCCGGGCTGCGCATCTGTTACCCACTCCCAGTTGCCCTCGATCTTTTCATCACTATATCCGAAGATCGCGGTCTCGACACCGCTGTCAAGGCAAAGTTGATACAAGCGGTCATTGAGCTCCTGCGATGTGATGACGGCGAGATGACCGCCCCGATCTTCACAATATTGTTCCGCCGCGGCTCTGGAAGAAAGTCCCAGACCGGTGAAGACATAATAGTAATTACCGCCAATCTCCAGAGCATCCGGCGGGATATTCTGGCCATTGACCATGGCATGTTCGGGGTCCGCTTCATCTCCGGCAGCTGCTGTCCGGCCGGTAGTGGAGGACTCGGATGATTCTTCTGAAGAATCATGGAGGGGATCGACGATAAACAGGATCACTATGACGATCAAAAGAACACCGAGAACAAGGAACGGAGCCCAACCTAAAAGAATTGAGCGGAGTCTGCCGCTGTCCATACCGTAATCGGGAGGCATACTGCCGCCCGGAGGACGATAGCCGGGAGGCATACCGCCGCCGGAACCGTATCCGGGAGTTCTGCCTCCCACGGCCTGATTGTAACCATAAGCACCGCCGCCGGGAGTGTAACCGGGGGTACCGCCGCCGGGAGTGTAACCGGAAGGCATACTGCTGCCGCCCGCGCCATAGCCGGGAGCCCTGCCGCCGGAACCGTAGCCGGGAGGCGTACTTCTGTCGGCCGGATTATACCCGGGATTCCTGCCGCCGGCTTGATTGTAACCGGAAGGCATGCCGTTGCCACCCGCACCATATCCGGGATTCCTGCCGCCGGAACCGTAGCCGGGAGACGTGCTCCTGTCGGCCGGGTTATAGCCGGGAGCACTTCTCCCGCCACCGGGATTATACCCGGGAGCTCTGCCGCCCCCCGCGGGATTATACTCGGGAGCACTTCCACTGCCGCCGGGATTATACTCGGGAGCTCTGCCGCTGCCGGCGGGATTATACCCGGGAGCCATGCCCCCGCCGCCGGAACCGTAGCCGGGAGACGTGCTCCTGCCGGCGGGATTGTACCCGGGAGCTTTGCCCCCACCGGCGGGATGATACTCGGGCGTCCCGCTGTCATCCGGGCCGTACACGGGTGAAGAAGGGCTGCTCACTGTATTTTGACCCAAAGGCTCCGCGTCGGGTGGACGGATTATGCGCGTTTCATTCAGCGTGGTTCCGCAGTAGATGCATCGATCGCGGTTCGGAGGTGTATTTTTATGACAATAAGGACAAATCATGAATTAAGCTCCTGACCTGTAGTGCTGAATGCCGGACTTCAATGCGTCATCCGGTTCATTCGCCGATGCTGTCAACGCGTTTGTGCACATATTCTCCCAGTGTGGCGGCAACCTCCTGCAGCCTTTCCATATCGGCGTCGTTAGCCAGATAGGCGATCGCATAGGGTGTGACGTTGTTGTCAATAATGGCGATCTCATTATATTTGTTATTTTTCACACCGTTGAGATTGTAGTAATCACAATGGATACTGCCGCAAAGACCCGAGTCGTCGGAACCGTCCTGCAGATGCATATATCTGGTCAGAAAGCTTCTGTTGATCCCGCCGGAGAATTTGTTTGAATACAGCTGGTAGATCATACCGCACAGATCCTTGGCGCTGATGTAGTTGTCGCTGGAAGTATTGTCTTTGGTCTCCATGAGCCTGCCGTTAATGCGCACGGAATCAAATCCGTTTTTATGGCAGATGCTCTCAAGGGTATCCATGCCAAAATAGTCAATAAGCGTGTTGGTGGCATTGTTGTCACTGTACTCCAACATGGCCTGAAGCAGACTCTCAAGGGAGAGGGACCTGCCGTTATCAGACTTTTTCAGCTTTCCGCGTCCGCCGACAGAATAATGGAAAGTGATCTTATCCGAAAGTGAGAGATCACCGCGATCGATCTCATAAGCCGCCGCATATAGGATCGGAACAGCCACCATCGCCGACGCGGAAGTGGGATCACTTGCATTGACGCCTGTGTAACTGCCCGTGTTTAGGTCTGTGATGCAGACCGAGTAGTTCACATCGGAACCGGCACGGTCCATGATCTGGCGCAGTTTCTCGGGATCCAGCACGCTGGCCGCGGTATCGGGGTCTTTGGCCGGAGGTGTGTCGGTCTGGCCGCCGTTTCCGTTGTCTGAGGTATCGGCCGTGGCGGGATTGTCGTCTTCGGAGGGAGTCCCTGCGTCCGCATCGTTTCCGTCCGTATCCGGACTGCCGCCGGCAGTATTACCTGCGTTCGAATCGCTGTCTCCGGAATCAGGGGCTGCCTCCTGCGATGTCTGGCCGCCGGGACCGTCTTCATCAGAAGAGTCCGTATGGAACGGATCGAAAATGAGCAGTAGCAGAATGGCGACCATGAGGACAAAAAAACCGGCGATCGGAAGGATATTCGTCTTGTTTTCGCTGTTCGTGCCCGGATGACTCATGTCAAGCCGCGTGCCGCAGTATATGCATTGCGGGCGGTTATCCGGTATATTTCTTCCGCAGTGTGGACATCTCATTACTGTGCTCCTCTCGACAGATATAAGGATCAGGTCTGTCTTTAATATACTTCATTGTATCGGGTTTATCCAGTCTTGAGCGGCGGATCACGCAGGAAAAGACGCGTCAAAACAGCGCGGCTGCAGCAGTGATTGTTGTCAAAAGAACCGTCCCGGTGACACCGTCAAAACAGAGCACGGCGGCGGCAGCAAAAGGTGTCAGAAGAACCGTCCCTCTGACACCGTCATTACAGGCACTGGAGACGGCTGTGATAAACTGAGCGTACAGTAAAGAAGAGTTGTTAACAAAATGTGAAATTTGTTAATAAATATGACATAAAATGGAGTTTATAGCTTGCAGTATAACTTAATGAAGTGTACTATAAGTAATAGTATTCGATAGTTAAACTGCTGTAATTTTGGTAAGATTATACATAGTCATAACGAACTTGTATTGCCCAAAAGGACGAAGTGGCGGGAACAGCAGCGATTGAAGAATCAATGATAACAATACATGAAAGGGGAATGGTTTAATGGCTGAACTTTCAAAGCAGGCAATGGAAGAGATCCAGAATCTCGCGGTCAACGGGGGCGAGTCCGGAATATCTCTTTCCAAAGTGCAGACAACACCCGAAGTAGGAAATCTTGTAATTTCGCTCGGAGGCTCCGGCGCAGACATGCTCCGTGAGACGAAGGGCCTGATCAACCAGAACTGCAGCTCGGATAAAGACAAGCACGTCGCGCCCAACAGAGTGGCTTATCTGGCGTTTGACACGGCCAAGAATGAGAAAGAAAAGAAATCCAGCAAAGCGACCGGCCAGATCACGCTCGATGACAATGAGCTGATCATTCTGCCTGACGGCGGCCTCTCCATACTTCTGGATCCCGCGATCAGAAATGACAACCGCGCGCGCTATCCTTATATTTACAGGTGGCTCGATACGAGAATCCCGCCTCTGTCCGGACAGAACGGTGCCGGCGGGATCAGGCAGGCAGGAAGAGCGATGCTCTTTCTTGAAATGAACAACGTCGTCGAGGCGATCCGCAGAACCATCAGCAAGCTGATCACCGGCAATGAGGTGAAATCCCTCAACATCTATCTGCTGGCAGGCATTTCCGGTGGTACCGGAAGCGGCACCTTCCTCGACATGGCCTACATCGTCAGACATATCGCCGAGGAGATCGCCGGCGTGGGCGCGCACAGAGTGTCGAACATCAGAGTGTTCGGCTACCTTCTGATGCCTGACGTCAACCTCCTGAATGCGGATGACAAGACCAGACCCAATATCCTTCAGAATGCAGGCGCTGCGATGCAGGAGCTTGAGCATGCGATGAAGCTCACGGAGATCGGGGAGTATTATACCTGTCAGTATTCCGACAATTTCACGCTCAGGACCAATAAGCGCCCCTTCAACTATGTACATCTGATCTGCGCGAAGGCGAAAGACGGATTTGTACCCAAAGAGCCCTACCAGCACTGCCTCGACACTGTGGCGGGAAGCATCCTGTGCTTTGTCTCCGGACAGAAAAAGAGCGAGGACAGCAAGCAGGGCGGCGTCAAAGCAGAGGCGCAGTTCCCTGTCGACTCCTACTACAGCAATATTGACCAGACACAGGCGATCGCACAGCAGCGCAACACCTATAAGGAGCGCTCCAACTGCTATATCTCGACCGGCTATGCGTGCTGGCAGATCCCCGCGGACCGGCTGGTCAAATACATCTTCACGCTCATGTTCGGCAAAGTGAACGACCTGTTCCTCAATGAGCCCTCACAGGACGATGCCTTCAACCTGCTGTATGACCTGCAGCTCGACGTGGATGCCATGATGCTGGAGTTCATGGGAGAGATCGTCAACAACATGCTCAACGCAGGAAATTACAGGGCATCGGATCTCTTCGGCCAGAACCGGCTGGATCTCTACAACCATCTCAATTTCCGCGACACGCAGAATTACGCCATGGGCAAATTCCTCACCAACATGGAGGGATTCGAGGCGAGATTCAGGGAGAGACTGGAGAAGGAATTCAGGGACGTCAGGAGAGGCCCGATTTGGACCAACCACGTGCTCGTATCAGGCACCGCCGCCCGTATCGATGCGCTGGACAACCTGATCGCGGAAGAAAAGCGCAGAACGATCAAGCGCCGCAGCGAAGCGAAGGTGGCAGCGGACACCAGCACGGCGAAGATCGATTATATGGTGCAGAAGGAAGGCCCCCGCGCCAATAAGAGAAAGTGCCAGGAATTCATCATCGCATGGAATGAGTATTTCCGCGCGCAGATGGAGATCTTCTGCTGCGACCTGCTGCTGGGCAATGACATCGGCGACAACCAGATCGGCTACTACGACTATGTGGCCAGCACTGTCGCCCGCATCAACAACCAGTGGCTCGAAGTGACCCGCAAGATCCTTGAAGAGCTCGCTGCTGTTGTAAAAGACAACACCGATGAGTTCAAGAAAGCTTCCGTCAAGGATACGGCCCGCGGCTTCACCTGGGTATCCGGCAACATTCCGGATCTGGACAAGACGCTCAGAAAGATCCTCGCCAACAACGGCGCGGACGAAGAGACCATGATGGCCGCTTTCCTCAAGGAACTGCTCTCCAAAGCCGAGGAGTGGTCCCACAACAACATCAATGTCAGAAAGTTCATCGAGGATTATCTGCAGGACCAGGCGAGCAGCGTTCTCAACACATCGCTGGAAACTCTGCTCAGCACCTGCTTCAAGGAAGGAAATCCTCTTGACAAGAGCGTGGCGATGGGACTGATGCCTTATATGGCGGAGCAGGCCAAACCGCTGTTTGACGGCAACAATACCGTATCCGGCACCTACAATATCACGATCCCCGCAGGCTGTGAAAATATTGAGCGCGGCGTTCGGATGTTCACCAAGGGTGAGAAGGAGTACAACCTCGAGACAAGCTATCTGCGCAACCGGATCAGCGTGATCTGCACAGCGACCGGAATCTCTCTTCACGAGTATACACTCTATGAGGAGTGCGAGAGGGTGATCAGCGGCAATCCCAATGCCAAGGGCCTCTTCCTCAACCAGGGTGAAGAGGATGTTGTCGGCCGCGCCAATTGGATGACCATGCCGCTCCCGCTTGTCATTCCGACCAGGAAGAGAGGCGTCCTGAGCCCGGCACCGGAGAGATTTGCAAGATACGAGGAGTCTCTCCTCAAAGAGTTCAGAGAGATGCAGAAGGCCCGCTATCCTTTCCTGAAGCTGGAGAAGACACAGGACGGCCAGGACTACAATCTCTATCTGTACCGCTCGGAGAGCCTCAAGAAGACCGACTATTACAGCCGGATCAAAAAAGAGAATTATACGAAGTATACCGGAGAGATCGACAACGAGCTCCTCAAGAACCTGATCGAAGAACTGCGGGAGATGCGCTACGGAAAGGGCATCCAGGAGGTCAATGATGTTCCCAAACGCCTCACGATCTGTGAGAACCTTCTCAATTCCGCCAAGCAGGATATGAAGGACCGCTGGTTCAATGTGACTCCCGACGAAGAGGAGAGGATCAAGGTCGAAGTGGCCTGGGAAGTGGCGGAGTGGTATTACACCAGTGCCTACAGCTTCTATATGAGGGCCAAAGAAGAGAAAGCCAAATATGACGAGATCGAGAAAAAGATCGAGGAGCTCGAGGAGATCCGCGCGCAGATCGAAGACAGACCTCTTCGCTGCTGCCTGATGGCCAAGATGCTCGCAACAGGCGTCGTCCGCTACGAAGAAAAGAACTTCCGGTATGTCTACGAGCTGAACGATGACGACATTCAGCTGACGGAAGTGCCGTCGGCCTATCTTGAGATCCGGGATATGAAACTCTATGAAGAGCTCGAGAGACTCAGAACCGGAAATCCGATGGAGAACCAGAAGTATATGGACCTCAAGTACAAAGCGGAAGAAGCTTTTGACGACCGGTTCATGGAGGAATACAACAAGGCATACGACGGAGACAAAGAAGCGCTGCAGGAAGTGATCACGCTGTACAAGAACCTCGCCGGAATCAGGGATGATGTGGACAGCGTCAAGAAAATGATCGAGACGCATCTGGCGGCGAGGAATACCAAAGCGACTGCATCCAGAAACTCTGTGACACAGGACTTCTACACTGCATATTTCGAAGGCGTTGACAATGAACTGCGCACGACGGGACTTGTGGCATCCCGCTGCGCGGCACTCAAGATCGTGGACAGAAAAGGTAATCTCCTGCCTCAGTTCGAGAACTTTGACGCAAAGGCACCTTCTGTCGAACCGACAGCGAAAACCGAGATTCCCGCAGATCGTTCTGTACCGCATATGACAGCCGGCGGCTGGAAGTGCGAGAGCTGCGGCTTCGACGCAAATGCGGAAGTCATGAAGTTCTGCGGCCGCTGCGGTAAGCCCAGAAAGGCGCAGGGCTGGAAGTGTGAGAGCTGCGGCTATGAAGGAAATGCGGAAACTATGAAGTTCTGCGGCCAGTGCGGTAAGCCCAGAAAGCCGTCGGGCTGGAAATGCGAGAGCTGCGGCTATGAAGGAAATGCGGAAGCCATGAAGTTCTGCGGCCAGTGCGGAAAACCCAGACAGGCGCAGGACGACAGCTGGACCTGCCCGAACTGCGGACAGACCGGAAACACTACGAATTTCTGCGGCCAGTGCGGCACGAAAAAGCCCCAGAAGATGGTTCCCGGAGGCGGCGCATGGACCTGCCCTAACTGCGGCAAGTCCGGCAACACCACCAACTTCTGCGGCGGATGCGGCACAAAGAAGCCTGACGGAAACAGCAGCCCCTGGACATGCCGCAACGGACATGCGGGGAATCCGGTCTCGATGAAATTCTGCGGCGTCTGCGGCGCTCCCAGAGAATGAAATAATTCAGGCAATATACAAGATCTGAAGCAATAAACAGAATGGAATGTAGGGCAGACGCACAGCCATTGCTGGGCGTCTGTCTGCAGTTAATTACGGCTCCTTTTTTGTTTATTTGTACAACGACGTGCTATATAATGAAGATGCGGCACCCGGCTTTGCGATTATGTGATGAGGAACTCATGGAAAACGGAGCAGCTTACAGCGATGTTCAGAATCAGCTTCATATAATGCTGAGAAAATATGTGGAAGAAAACAAAAGGGACGAATACAGGAAAGTCGGCGGAGAGATCCCGTATCCTGTGTGCATGCTCTTTATAGGCGACAGGATCCGCGAAGAAGCAGAGGAGTATATTGTTCCACAGATGATGCGGCACTGGCCCTCCAGCTTCAGGCAGGTGGGAAGAGACAGGCTGGCGATCGTCTTTATCGACAGAAACAAGGAGAAACCCTTCATAGATCTGCCCAATTGCCGTCACTACTGCCTGACCGCGCAGGAGCCGCTGAAAACGCTTGAGAACAACGCAGAGGACTGCAAGGGGATCAATGCATGTATCCGCGAACTCAGAAATGTGATTAGCGGTGCGGATACGGGAAGAATGCGGATCGTGGCTGCCGTCTGTGTGGAGGATCCCGATTCACTGATCACAGGTGACGTCCTGGCGATCACCGAGCAGTTCTTCTATGACACGCTCAACCACAATAACATCTCAAGAGAAGGCAGGGTCTTCGCTTTTTTGCCGGATGATTTCCGCTCGGAAGAGGAATTCGACCAGGTCCAGGACTTCTTCATCAAGTGGAAGGAGTGGACGAAGAGAGAACTGAAAGAGGAGGAGTGCCCCAATGTCTACATGCGGTTCGGCTCCTCGGTGAAGAGGGTCACGAGCGTGGCGCCGATCGTCAGCCGGACTCTGGTTTTTGACAAAAGAGACAGCAACGGGATTCTGGACAGCGACCACTGGCGGGACCGCCTTACGGCGGACGTCCTGGAGACGGAGATGCCGGTGGAAGGAGCCGCGATCCAGATTCCGGGAACCATTCCCGACAAGCTCAATGATGAATACGTCCTCCTAAAGGCGATGGATCCCGCGAACTGGCGAAAGCCCTTCGAGAACGAGGAGACGGTACAGGATACGGAACTTCTGATGCAGCTCATGAAGAGTGAGATGGGGGATGTGGACAGGAGCATCTACAGGTGGCTGGACCTGGCATGCGTGGCGAGGGTCGAGAGCGACGCGAGAGATAACATATCCCGCGGCAGCGTCCTCTCCATGAATGAGGTCGAATCTTACTGTTTCGGGAGCAGTATCCGAATGATGTTCCGCGAATTTGAGAGGGAATTCCTGGGAAGACCACTGCCGGACAGCCTGAACCGTTTGGTCGCCTCCCTCAGAAGCTCTGCCCAGACAGAAGCCATGGAGGAGACGCTCAATCTGATCATTCGGCAGACTTCAGACAGGATTCCCGAAAGGGTGCCGTCAGACAGGCCGATCCAATACCTTCCGGAGCAGATCTGGAGGATCAAGGATGACTATATAGTTCCCGCCTATGCGGCGCTCGCACCCAAGTGCGAGGAGGTCCTGATCCATAAATGGGCGCTCAGGTGCAGGGAGAAAGTCAGGGACGTCAGGGAAGGAATTCGGAAAAAGAACGATCTCCTTGAGCAGTTCTCCGAGATCCAAAAGCATGAGGTCGCATCGGAGAGCAGTTTCTGGAATGAGGTCAACTATACCGGACCGAATATGGACAGGATCGATGCGAGAGATATTGCGGACTATACCAACGCAGTCATCAATGTGATGAAGCAGCCGGAAGAGAAGAACTTCCGGGAACTCTTCCGGATCGTGAGAGCCAAAATACTGGATCCGAATTATCCGTATCTGGGCAGCAGGATCAGGGCCATCTGCCACACCAGCAGTGCGTCCTCCCTGCAGGCGGATGCAAGCTTTACGATCGACAGCGGCGTCAGCCAGGGGAAGAAGATCACATTTACAGATGTTAAGGAGTTCGGATTCATCCGGTTTCTGCGAGAATGCGACAGGCTTCGCGATCTGAAGACAGAAGAGGTATGATCATATACTTCTAATATAGAGATTCTGGTAAATAGAGTTTTCGATGTGTCTGAGCAATGCATCAACAAAGAAAGGGGAGCACAGAGATGGCGAATGACAGAAGGCCCGGAAGAGCACCTGGCGATTACGATCAGAATTCCAGAGGGGGCTCCGGATATGGCAGAGATTCCAGAGGCAGCTCCGGATACGACAGAGACGCGAGAGGCGGCTCCGGATATGGCAGAGACTCAAGGGGCGGCTCCGGATACGGCAGAGACTCAAGGGGCGGTTCCGGATACGACAGAGATTCGAGGGGCGGCTCCGGTTATGGCGGAGACTCCAGAGGCGGCCTCGGAGCCGGCAGAGGCCCGGGCAGCGGCTCCTCAAGAGAGTTCGAAAACGACAAAGTGAGAACACGTGGAAGAAGGCCGGGCGGCAGAGATGATGAGAGGTTCAATCTCCGCCTTCTGATCACCTGTCTGATCGGAGGTGCCCTCGGGACGGCGATCGGACTGTTCCTGATCGGACAGCTGTATAGAGAGATCCCCAATCTTGTGCTCTTCAGCATGATCGCGGGCGTGATCGGGCTGTTCGTGCTTTTGGGTGCGATGACTACTTCCGGCATGTATAACGAGAATATCGCGAAGTCCATCATCATTGCGCTGGCAGGTTCAGCAATTCTTCTCGCTGCCGGCGGGCTGTTCGAGTATATTTATGAGCTCCGCTTTACGATCAAGAAGAGCGAGAGCATCGAACAGCAGCAGAAGGAGGTCAGTCTTACGGACTATATATTCTGTATTGATGACAGTATCTCTATGAACGGTAATGGTGGAAATGATCCGAACCATTTGAGAGACACCGCATTAGAAGATCTGCTCGCCAAGATCGATTCCTCGAGTCAGGTGGGACTGATCCGTTTTGAAAGCTCTGTTAAGGCCAATGAGATCGTTTATCCCGCACTTCTTGACCAGGCGCAGAAAGACTTGCTGCTGAAGAAGATCCATGATCACGATGACGGCGGCGGAACAAATTTTGATCGTCCGATCACAGAGGCCCTGAGGATGTACAGTGCAATTGACGAAAAAGGGCGCTCGCCGGTCATTGTACTTCTCACGGACGGAGATGGAGATTTAGATACAGCGAAGAGGATTGAAGAGTGCAAAGCGCAGAACGTGACCGTCTGTGCGATCTTTTTGAGCAGATCGGAGGAGGTACCAGAGGGGCTCAAGGAACTGACTGACGGGACAGGCGGTACCGTCAAAAAAGTGGAGAATGCGGAGGACCTGATCGATACATACACAACAGTCGTTGAGGAAACTGCGACCAGCAGACTGGGCGTCGCAACTGATCCTGATTATACCCGATTCCTGGCGGGTCCCAGAAGAGGCGCCGACACGATCAACATCCTGGCGATCATAGAGAGGATCCTCTTCTTTGGCCTTTTTGGAACGATCATGGGCGTCTGTATCCGGCTGATGCTAGGAGAGATGTTGAAGAGGCAGATCCTGACAGGCACGGCATGCGGTCTCATCGCCGGAGCCGTGATGGAATTTGGTTACCTGATCGGACTGGGGGACTTTTCCAGAATAGGTCTTGTGCTTTACGGTGTCGTGCTCGCCAACTACATTGCGTTTGAACGCAATGAGGAAAGAGACTGGGGCGACGGCTTCGGAGGAAGAGGCAGAGGCGGAAGCGGAACCGGCGCAGATTCCAGTCGCATCGGCCGCGAGCGCGACAGAGAGCGCCATATCGGAGGAAGGATCAACTAAACGGCAGTGCGCTCTGCTAAGACAGATCCGGCGGGTGATCCGCCGGGTCTGCCCGCAGGGCTTTGCTGCTGCCAGGAGGAATTATGTTCAGTTCAGTGGAGATCCAGAGGGGAAGCAGGCTCACGCTCAGATTCAACTGGGCCCCGGAAAGAGGGGAGCGGCTGATCATCCGGAATAAGCTTACCAAGCAGGAATACTACAACGAAGAGTGTACGGACAGGATCCGGCGCAACGGTGTGATGCTCGCCAATAACGCGGTCTTTCAGAGAATTCCGATCGAGGTGGTCTCGAGAGTCAGGGGACGGGAGGACATCACCTGCAGCGTCAGGGATTCGGCGATGTACTATATAGGCTATACGTTCCAGAGACCGAAGAGGAGTGACGAAGAGCTGCTGATCGTGGAGCTGGTCGATATCACGGAGGAGGCCGGCGAGCTCCTTCCGGAGGAGATGGTATATCTTGAACTGATCTCGCCGGACAACTTCAGGATCCCGATCTATCTTCCCAGGCTCTATCCGGGCAGGAATATCTTCCGGATCGCCGACTGGAGGCTGCACGGGGGGTACAGGATCGATAAACGCCAGCTGAGGCTGAATGAAGACGCTGTGATCGACAGATCCGGCGAGACAATACGGGGTATCTTTCGGCTGGTGTCCTGGTGAGGGGACATAGAGGCGGCATCCCGGGGAGCAGATCCCCGTTTGGAAAGGAGAACATATGGGCTTTTTTGACCGATTATTTAAAAGAAATGACCCACCGGGCGATGATGGTGTCAGGGGCAGACGCTATGACAACAGCATTATTGCGTGGGCGTTTGACAATGCCAAAAAGAGAGACGAGGACGGGTATTATCCGATCATCTGCCCTTACTGTCTCGAGACCTTCCATATCTGGGAAGCGCAGTTCCGTTCTCCTGCTCCGAGAGTGATCTTCAGAGATGAGAGGATGTCTTTTGAGGGCCCTTCGGCAAGTGTACCCAATCCGAACACCTTCAGTCTCGGGAGCGGATGGGGAGATGATGCGCCGGCGCCTTCCTTTCCCGGTGCGGGGCCTGAGATGACGGCACCGGTGACTCCCATACCGGACACACCGATCATCACGCAAGGCATGCCCGAGGAATCGTCGGGATTCAAGGCGGAGATCGATACCTTATATGACCAGTTCGAGCGCAGAGTCGGCGGTCATGGGGGAATTGCGCACGGAAAGATCCTCAGGATCTTCGACGAGAACGGGGAACCCACGGGAGAAGTGGAGTCCATAACGCTTATGGATCCTCGCGCAGGCGGCATTTTAGAGGGACATGAGAGTATCAAGATCAGAGGCCGCAGGGCGCAGGATTTTGAGCGCCGGCCAATCCTGAGCGTGATCAATAAGTATGGCGAGATGTGCGACGAGAGAGTCTGCCCGCACTGCCACCACAGAGTGTCCTCCTATATCGGGATCAGGCCGAGCTATATCGTTGCGCTGGTAGGCGACACCAAAGCCGGCAAGACGGTCTATCTGCATAAGCTGGGAGCGGAGCTGTCCAAAGGAATATTGGGCAGGACCCAGGTGGGGTTTGAAGCCAATCCCGACTACAGGGACTGGATCAGCAGAGCGATGGAAATGGACAGAAAGGCGCACAACGACGAGTCGATGGTGGGCCTTACGGCCATGCAGTTCATGCCGCCCAATATCATTGATTTCAGCGCGACTAACTTTGAGGGGAGACTCAACGACGGGTTCATACTGAACCTGTTCGACTTCCCGGGTGAGGCACTGAGCAGTGATGCGCGGGAGACGCAGGAGTTCGATAAGCATTATAAGCCGCTCATCGAGAGGATCGACGGGTGGATCTTCCTGTTCGATGCCGCCAATTTTGACACCGTCGGGGATGTACTCAACAGTGACGAAGAGCTGAGAAGGTATCTGATCAATACCGCAAACTCTCTGCCTCCGCTCGTACTGCTGCGCAATTTTCAGAGCAGGTATCTGGGCATTTACGGAAACGCGTTTGATAAACCGGTGGCCTTCATCATCTCCAAGAGTGACCTGATCAAGACGGCCAGAGATCTCGATGATTCCTACTTCCCGGATCTCGGATATGACGCGATCTTTCTGAGCAACAACGACGGGCGCAACTATATCCATAAGGGAAATACGGATCTCAGCGATATGTTTATGTGCGACAAACAGATCGAGACCTTCTTCGAGGGAAGCAGAGAAGACAGCGCGGTCTTTGAGAGCTGTATTGAGGCGGTCAAGAACCGGCAGGCCTGCTGGTTCGCGGTCTCATCCAAAGGAACACCGGGGTCGGCCAAGGCGGATCCGATCCGTGTCACGGAGCCGATGGAGTGGCTGTTGTGGAGATTGGGACTGATCAAAGGAGAAGGAGAGGACATCCCCGGAGGAGGCAATCCGCACCGGGCATAGGAAAGAAACGATGGGCACAAAGAGCAGTGAAACAAGCCTGGAGCTGGACAGCACGACCAGGATCATATGTCCTTATTGCGGGAGCAGGATCAGGGTCAATGACCTCTTGTTCCGAAGCGGTATGAGGCTCTCCATTTCCGAGGATAACCGGCTTTCCGATTATTACCTTCGATTCAAAGGAAGGCTTCCGGATGAGAGGGATTACAGGAACGGGTGGACAAGGCCCGCCAAGCTGGTCAGCTGGGCCGGGCTTCCCAACCGGCAGATCGGGGTGCATAACGGGTTCGTTCTCAGCGTGGCAGACTACGATGGGGAGACCATGTCGGAGAAAGCCTGTCTGTGGTGTCATAACATCATCTCTGATGATCTGATCACAAAAGCCGGCAATGAGATCGCGCTGTTTGCCCAGCCGGAAGCGGCTAAACACGCCGCCTGGTTTGTGAGGCAGTTTACGTCCCGCAGTCATATGAACAATGAGAGCCTTAAAGATCTCGGATATTTTGTCTTCCGGGATTGGATCGTTTATGACTGCACGGAGACGAGCGCTCTGGACAACGAGCGCAGGCAGCGCGCGATGAAGACCGGGAGCGCATGTAAGAAAGCGGTGTTCTTCATAAAGACACACGCGGATACCGCAGAGGGAGAGAGCGGTGATCTGGGCACGATCACATGGCTGCAGACAGCGCTTTCAGGAATCTACGGGATCTCGACCATCAACCTGCCCACGGCTCTGATCATGATTCCGGATGCCGAGGAGCAGTTTGATGATATAGAAGAGGCACACAGCGTTCTGTGCATGCATTTGGACGGGCGCTTCAAGATCAATAAGCGGTATATCTGGAGATCTCCGGAACAGACCGCGAATGAATTTGAGAACATCACAGCATGGCTGAAGAGCAATGACGGATGATGTGAATAGACGGATGTGCAGCGGCAGATTGCAGCGGATGGGAGAGCAGTATGAGTGTTGAACAATATTTTGGCGGACGTATCCGATATATTCAGGTGGGAGACAACGGCAACGCGGCCCCCGGAATCGGCTGCTATGCAAAATCGCGGGGGGTCTCGGGACAGGATGAGTCTGAGATCCGGAGACGCTATACGCAGTATCTTAATACACAGAAGAATATGAAGGGCAAATGCCCCACGATCTATAAGCGCGCGATCCTGCCCACCGGAACGATCCTTCAGACAGCCTGCTCATACATTCCTGCGCTTCGCGGAAGCAGAGGAAATGTCATAGACAGGCCGGACTGGATCGACCACACCTATCTCATCCGCGGAAACGACCCGGAGGCACTGGATCCGGAGAGATGGCTGGGTCTCCCTTACAGAACGGATGATCCGAACCCCACATGGGAGGTCATGCCCGAGGAAGTCAAAGAGAAGATCAGCGGCGGAGAAGTCTACAAAACAGACCGGTGGATCGAAGCGAAATCACTTCCCGGGCTGCCGAAGTCCGCATTTCGCCTCATGCCGCTCTCCGATGTCATGGAGATGTGGAATTTAAATGAGATCAAGATGATCAATCTGATCGAGGCGGTCATGGACTGTGTGGCTGCGCCTGATCAGGGAGGAAGAAAACTGTTCATCAAGTACGACCTGAATGCGGCCGACTGCAAGGGAAGCAGGTTTTGGGACGCATCGATGGACGAAGAGGAATTCAACCGCTTCCGCATGGAACATCTTCTGTGCTGGATCTATCATCTGATCCCTTTCTCTTTTCGGAGATTACTGGGGTATGACACCATCATGGATGTCAATGCCGGATATCATCACATTATCTTTGTGACGGCCGATAAGATCGGCATAGCCGGGAATCAGTATGTGTATATGTTCCCGGGGTTCGACGGCTCCCGCTTTGAAGATAATAAGAACATGATGCAGACCGGGTACGGCTATCTGTTCGACCCTTCACACGGACTTTGGCATAATGCGGCAGGCGGCCAGAAATATGCAGAACTGTTCAGGACGGAAGGCATCATTCAGAAACTGATCGCGGAAGAAGTGCGCGCGTATATGAACGCCGGGTCCATGAAGGAGATCCGCGGGATCATCAAGGAATACTGCGAATTTTTCAAGCTTTTGGAGAGGCATCTTCCAATTTATTCCAATTCGATCGAGGAGCTGGAGAGCGATATCCCCAGATGGAAGGCCTCGCTTGTGAGCGATTCGAAGGAACTGCGGGGAATGGCCCTCACGAACTTAAAGCGCACGGGCGGTGAAGATATAGCTGTAAATGCAGAGAACTATGAGTACTTTCTTCAGGTCATAACCACACTCAAGAGGAGGACGACGAAGGAAAACAGAGAGAGCCTCTGGACACCGGTCGTCGAAGGTGCGCTGCTGAGGCCCGCATTTAAGGATCAACAGGGTTTTGTCAAGGAATTGGCGGAAGTGATCCTGGGTGACCCGAATCCTCTGGAGAGATATAAGAAGTACGCGGCCCGAAACGATTTCAGAAGTGCCCGGGCGGGCGGAGAGAGCGTTCTGAAGCAGCTGTTCGCAGAGCTCCTTTCCGACGAAGCGTTTGTGAAGTCGTGGTTAAGCGAACAGTATGCGAAGACCGATACTTATGTGGCCCGCCTGAGGGCTTATGATGCGACGGCCGGAGCGATCGACGAGCTGTCTATGGGAGCAGGGCGGGACGCCGCACACGCGGCAAATGACCGCTATTATGAGAGCCTTGAGCCTCTCACCGATGTTCTGAATACGGAAATACTGTTCACGATCCCGCCTGAAAAGGTGAGGCCGGCGACGTTTGATATGGCAGAAAAGACCGCGGAGAAACTGGTCGCGGCGTATCCGACGCTGGATATCTGTAAAGAAGTCGCGCGAAAAGGACCGGATGCACTTACGTCCTTCAAAGAAAAATGTCAGAATTCGAAGCTCAAGTCGTACCCTGTACTGACAGACCGTTTGATGGATACAGTGTTCGGAGAATGGGCAGCTTCGTTTTCGGGGACAAGGATCCCGCCGCAGCAGCTGGCTAAAGCAGTCGATCTGGTATGTGTAAACAGCTCTGACCCGAGAGCGGAGGACTGGAGCGGCAAGCTGACCAAACTGGCAGCGGACAAGCGGGCTTTTGGCGAGTTTACGACTGACGATTTCAGGGCATATTGCAGCGCGATCAGCGGGACGGATCCCATGATGCTCCGCATCGTGATCCGTTATTATATGTTCAACCACGCTGTCCGTTCCATCAGCGAGGGTTCTGTCGTGTCCGGCAGAGATGATATCCGCATTCTCTCGGAATATCTGACCCAGGAGAGGAAGTATATCGGCAGCTGCCCGCACCCTGACTGGCTCGAAGGCAAGATCAGCGAAGGGACGCAGAAGCTGGCGGAGATCATTGCGGGACAGATGCGCACAGAAGGCAGTTACGACCAGACGGCAGCGCTGTTCGACAGCATCAGAGATGACGAGAACGTCTTGAACAGTGAAGTGGTGTTGAAAAGCCTTCTGGCTGCTTCCGAAGAGATCACAGACAATCTGCCGGAGGATGTGTCGGAGGAGCTTCTGCACTCTTTTGAACGGGCATTCAAATGGTGGGGAAATTCCCCGGAAGTTCGGGCGCAGCGGCGCAGCATCGTCAGGGCCTCGAACTACAGACCTTCATTTAACCAGATCAGCCGGGTACTGGACCAGACCACGCCCAGGGCGCTGGAGAGGCTGTCGGACGACGGATTTATCTATGACTGCGAGCGCTGTAATATCCGCTCGAGAGAAGATCTGCTGCAGGCCATGAACCGCAAGCCGTCGAAAATGACTAAAAAGGAGTGGATCAGCTGCTATTGCGAGTGGATCGAGGAGGCCTTCCGGGATCGGAATTTCGGGGCGGCCGACGCAGACTACCTGCTGTTAGATACTCTCTGCAAGGTGGTCTCGGAGATCGGATTTACCGACATCGGCAAGGATGCCGCAGTGGATCAGAAATGGCTGCTTTCCCTGCCCCAGGGAAATGTCCGGGGAGACAGAGTGAAGAAGAGCCGTGTGAAGGCGGATAATCTTCTGGATTTCCTCGAGGTGATCGAGATCTGCGGGCAGCTCAGTTCCGCCAAGGCCAAAAAAGTGAACACGGCAGATCGGGTCATCAATAAGCTGGTCTGCAGCCTGATCGAATCCGGCAAACTGTACGTGAATTATAACGACAGGACAATGAGCGCCCTGACAGCGTACATTGAAGAGGACAGCGGGCTGTTCGAGAAACTGCTCTTGGAGCAGAGACTGGACAAGACGCTCAGACTGATCCGGTACATGTCCGCAAATACCGGCAATCGAACGATGACGAGGATCCGGGAGACCTGCAGACGGTTTGAGGGCACCCTGAAAACGCTCTATATCGAAGAAGATATCATGGCCCTGCGGGAAGCTTTGGAAGCGGACGACGGGAAGAGACGGTGACCCGCTCAACGGATCAGTATCAACAGCCGGAATCAAAGACCGGAATATAAAGCCGGTATAAAAGACCGGCATGAAGTATACAGGAGAACGCTTTGAATACCTATCGACCGATCAACACGGGGGAGGGCGAGATCACTCTGGTCCCCGGGATCTCATGCGCATCGCCGTTTGATAAATTAAAGATCTGTGACTGCGGCGCGATCACTTTTTTGGACGGGCCATGCAGGATCTGCGGCAAAAAAGAGATGAGACCGATCAGCAAGACGCTGGAAAAGCAGTACTACGGGAATCTGAACAGCCGGAGATTACAGGAGACGACATTTCTGGCCATGGAAGGCATTCTGGCAGTTCTGTATACGATCCTGATGCTTTTACTGGTGAGCAGAGGAAAACGTATAGGAATCCCCGTGGCGCTTGAGGTCGTAATGCTGGGCAGCGCCGTGTTTATGATCGCCAGGTGTATCCTGCAGCTCCTCTATTGGTTCGCGACCGCGCGGGAAATGATGAGGACCCGAAAGGGCAAGATTGATGAGAAGATCGTCGCTTCGTATGTACTCGCTTATGAGGAGCCGCCCAAGGCAACAGGCCGGGGAATGGAAGGATATTGGTTCATGCTTGTACTGGACCAGTACAAGAATGATATCTCTTATCTCAGGAGGATCCTGCAGGAGATCGTGAGCAAGCGGGAGGAGAACCGCAAAGCAGAGGAAATCTATTATGAGGCACTGAAGCTGAGTTATATCACGGACTGCACAGAACTGGCGGAGCTCCGGCTTGAATGTCTGGACGCGATCGGTGTCCATCTGAATGCGCATTCAGATATTGAACAGATTCTGCATATCATTCCGGCGGAGCATTTCGAGAAGAAGCCTGCGCTGCTGTATCAGGTCGAAAAGTGTCTGGAGAGCTATTCCGAGCCGCTCTCCGACTGGAGTGTGAGCTGCATCATGTGCGACCTGGTGCATTTTATGAAAGCGGATCCCGACAGGGAGATCCTTAAGAAATGCATGGTTCACTGCAGCGGCGGAAAGCTCATGCGGTTCTTCAAATATAACCGCAGTGAGGAGTATAAGGAACTGAGAGAGCTGTTCAGCGAGCTTGGCAGGGAGAATAATATGATCGCTCTTCAGATTGAAGCATGTATGAGAGAGGTGCCGCAATGAGTCTGTTTGTGATCGTGATCTCGATCGTGATCCCGGCCGTATGCCTGGTGTTGTCGGAGATCCTGCGGAAAAACAGTAGGCAGTATAGTGACAGTATCAGAAATTCGTGCAGAACGATCTTTCAGTTCTCGAAGAATCTGGAGGACTCGACAAAGGAGATCGGGACGTTTGATGCCGGCAGCGAAAGGTGGATCGTCAAGGGAGACCTGTCCTGCGAGCATGTCAACGAAGAAGCCGGAAGAAAGACGCGTACCGGTGACAAGCTGGACTGGTATGCACATACAAGATATTACTATTTTAACCCGGCGAGAGAACCGGAGGCGGACCGCAATGTGATATCGGGCAACTGGCTTCGCCGCCAGCTCAGGAAAAGCCTGAGCGAGTTCGAAGAAGAGACGCCGAAGGAGCAGTGAAGGTCCCCAAAAGGACTGACAGGTAAAAGAGTTCCGCATGAGAACTTCGAATATAGAAAACACATATTAGGAAACACAAGAACCATAAACTCTGCCACCAAGGGGGAACGATTATGAAAAAGGTTATCAAGCACAGCATTGCACTGCTGCTGGCGGTGATCATGATGGTCAGCATCAGCCCGCTCAAGCCGTATGCAGACGACACGAAGGACAGCGGTATTCTGCCGACAGATGTCTATATTGTCATCGACAATTCCTGGAGTATGGCCAAGGAAGACGACGGCGTCACGCCGGGCGGATCGGACCCGAACAGGCTCGCCATCCAGTGCGCGGAGGCTTTTTATCAGGAATCTCCCGCAAACAATTCGGCGATCGGTGTGATCACATTCTCCGGCAAGGTGGACAGCGTGGAAGATCTGGTCGAGAATACCGGACAGAACCAGAAAGCATCGTGGGATAGTGTCTATACACAGGACGGGACCGGCACGAACATCAGTGCCGCATTGGATACCGCCGGACAGAAGCTGATCAGCGACGGAACCCACCCCAATAAGGCGATCGTACTGATCACGGACGGCGCCGCCAACGTCGGCAAGGACTACGAGCCCGTCAAGTATAACGGAAAGCCCATACCGGTCTACTGCCTGTATGTCAACGACGGGAAAAACAGTGACGAGCAGGCTGCCAGAGATTATCTGGGGGATATTGCGAACAGAAGCGGTACCGGGAATATTTATGAGATCGATTCGAGTACAGATATCAACGGCGTCATGCAGGATGTGGCAGATACCTTGTACAACCGATCGGCGGAAGACAAAACCCAGGGAAAAACGCCATTGAAAGACAATGGCGACGGGACTTGGACAGGAACGCAGGTCGTGCCGATCGAGGCGGATATCTACGAGTTCAACTGCACGATCGAGCATAAATCAGCGGCCACATTTGACCTCACGATAGAAGACCCGAACGGAAATATCCTGTATGAAAACAAAAAGCCGGGCGGCCCGTATGTGACGGCGATTGATAATGATGCCCTGACAAGCGTGAAATTCCTATGGCCTGTTCAGGGAGATTACAAGTTTATCATGACCTCTGATACCGAGCAGACAGTCAAATGGAGAACCATACAGATCGTGGCGACGCTGAACCTGAGCCTCGACAAGGACAATGTCAAGGCAGGTGAAGGAGTCAACGCGGCATATTCTATCAAGAGCAATACGTCAGCTAAGATCGTGCAGGCATCGATCCGTATACACGACCAGAGCGGCAAGGTTGTTGATGACAGCACGGATGGCGGAACAAAGATCACTGCGAATCCTGACGGAAGTTTTACGATCGACACAACGGACTTAGCAGAAGACACGTATGATGTGGTGGCTATAGCGGATATGGACGACGGCAAGCAGTATGCCAGTATTAAGGTCCCGTTTACCGTGGCAGGTAAAAAAGGCGGATTCCCGCTGCCGCTGATCATCGGAATCGCCGCTGTGCTTCTCGCGGTGATCGCATTTATTGTCTTTAAGGTCGTAAGCGGTGGAAAGAATAAGCTGGGTTATGTCAGACCTGCTGCAGGCAGTCTGAATATCAGTGTGCGTGACAACGGCAAACTGATCAGCACGATCCCGCTTCAGCTTCCGGGGAGCATTCCGGACGGCAAACCGAAAAATCTCGGAAACCTGGTGGTGAACGAACTGCAGAGAAGACACGGAGCGTGGGATATCATTCCTCAGGAACTCGGGGACTTTGACATCAGCTGTGTCGGCACAAGGGACGGAAATCCTGCGACACAGAACCTTGAGATCACAGACAGGAACCGGGTTCTCGTGACGCAGATCGGACATGGAAGAATGTCCAGCTTTGCTGCGGGAGACAGAGTCGATGTGCAGCTCAAGTGGACTCCTCTGGGGACGGGAAGGAGATGATCCGGCCCCAAAGAGTATCGACTGCAATTGTGCAAAATTTACAGGAGGCGTTGTTTTGATGCGTTTAAGAGGAACAGTACAAAAAAGGCCCGCACAACGGATCTCGCTCTCTGATAAGCCGCGCCGCAAATTCCGTGCGGTAAGTTTTGTGGCAGCAGTTATGGCTGCGGTTCTCACGGCAAGTGCGGGAATAGGTGCCTATGCTGCAGATGCTGAAACGGTGCCGCCTATAAAGTATACAGTGATCGAAGCAGAATCAGAGGATGCTGCTGAAGGCACAATTGAACAGGCACCGGATCCGGATGCAATCAAGGGCGCAAGGATTCCGGAAGAGAAGGAGCCTTCTAAGGAAACAGAGAAAACCGCCGACAAGAATACATCCGAGGATTCGCAGGGAGGCGAAGAAGCAGCAGCTCAGGAAGCATCCGAAGAGGGAGCATCCGAAGAGGGAGCATCCTCAGAGGAAGCATCCGTAGAGGAAGCATCCGCAGAGGAAGCATCTACCGAGGAGGTATCTGCCGAGGAAGCAGCGACTGAGCAAACGCAGGAGACCCAGGGAAAGGATAAGAAACTTATTATATGGGTTCCGAAGACGGACTACTATGAAGCCTTTGAATCGTTGAAGTTCATAACAAAGTCCGGTGATGAGGAGGGGACAAAGAGCAAGACGACGGCGTATTTTGTGACTCTTACCGATAAGCAGCCGGTCAGCACGAATGAGGGAGAATACTACAAATTCTCTTTTAATCTGGGCAGTGATGATGACATTAGTTTAGAGGCATTCGGCATTTCCTCAAACGAGGAGGCAGGGAACGACGAAACGCCGCTTAATGTAGAACGCGGAGAACTTGTCGAAGCAGCCGTAGAAGAAAAAAAGGGCTTCCCCTGGTTGATCGTGATCGCGGCAGCAGGTGTTTCTGTGATCGCACTGATCGCGATCGCGATCGTTCTCTCCCGCAAAGGAAAGAAGCCGAAGAAAGAAGAGTATTCGGCCCTGAAGGAGGCAATTTCGTGTGAGAGACCTTCCGAACTCAGAGTTTATGAACTGAAAGCGAACGGAGCACCTGCCATATTCTCCTTTGAGATGACAGACAGAGGGGCAAGGCATTTGACTGAGCTCGAGAGTAATGCAAGCGGAAGCCGCATGAGCTTTTTGAAGAAGACGAAGCTGGCGAATACTGCGGTGAAAGCTGCAGGAAAAGAGCTCCATCTTATAGATACGGGGAAAAAACCGGAAGAGGTGCTCTGTGTTTTGAACGAAGCACATTCGGTTGTAGAACTGGAGGCCGGGGAAGGCACTACACTGAGACTGATCTGGATCCCCGGAACAAGAACGGACGGATGATCCTGACGCGTCCTGAGACATATGCCGGGACAGAACAGAGAAATCATATGTGTGAAAACGCGCGGGGCTTCGCGCAAGGCGCTTCGACATGGAGGTAATGATGGGCTTATTCTCACGAAACAAAAAGAAAGACAAGAACAATGAATATGGGGGTTACATACCCGCAAGCCAGAGAGGGCAGAATTACAGCGGCTATAACGACGGCAGGAACCGCGGATACGAAGGCGGCTATAATGGCGGCGGCTATGACGAGAGACCCGGCCGCGGCCGTGAAGACGAGAGAAATCGCGGATATGAAGGCGGCGGAAACTATAACGGCGGCTATGACGAAAGACCCGGCAGAGGTCGTGAAGACGATAGGAACCGCGGGTACAATGACGGCGGTTACGGCAGCTATGGCAGCGGTTATGGCGTCAGACCCGGACAGGGCCGTGAAGACGATAGGAACCGCGGGTACAATGACGGCGGTTACGGCGGCTATAATGGCGGCGGCTATGACGAGAGACCCGGACAGGGCCGTGAAGACGAAAGGAACCGCGGGTATAATGACAGCGGCTACGGCGGCTATGACGAGAGACCCGGACAAGGCCGTGGAGACGAAAGGAACCGCGGGTATAATGACGGCGGCTACAGCGGCGGCTATGACGAGAGACCCGGCCGCGGTTATGATGATTACGGGTATGATAACAGAAGAGATGCTGCCTACGGACAGCCCGGCGCTGTGAACGGCGCGTACGGGACAGAGCGGGACGAATGGGGAATGAGAAATCCTGCGGAGCCCGTCAATAACCGGGAACAGCCGGCGGATCATGAGAGACCCGGGGAAGCAGCCCGAAGATTTTTGGAGCTTCTCGATCAGAAGGATATTCATTACAGTTTCCGAAAACTTCAGGATTCCTTCGACCAGATCCAGGCTGTATTTACCGGCAATGATATTCCGGAGATCATCCTCAATTTTGTGTTCGATGATGAAGACGGAGCAGTTACGATCCAGGTCGGCGATATTGTCCCGCAGCTCTATGACGGACAGCGAAGCAGAGCGCTGGATGTCGTAAATGCACTCAATTGTCAGTACACATTTGGCACATTCACGATCAATGATGACAACGACATAAAGTTCAGGATCGACGCGCTGATCACACCGGAAAACGCGGCATCGACCTGTTATGCGCTGATGGTCAAAGCATTGAAGATTTGTGATGAATCATATATGCGCTTTCTGCATATGTGATGGGCAGGTATCAAATCATGGCAGAATATCAGAGAAATGAAAGAATGCAGGGGCAGAACCGGAACATGAGCGCGGGCAGTGAAGGAGAAGTGAACACAATAGACAGAGCTGAGATTGAGAGCTGCATTGTCCGGCCGATCAGGCTTACGTATGAGGATCTGAGTGCCTTTGCGACAGTAAAGAACAGTATTCAAATAGTGATGGAAGATATCGGCGCCGATAAGGGCAGGGGGCAGACTTCCAAACCGGCCGGTGCGGCGGAGCAGTTCCCGGGGCAGGCAAAAGACGCCGATTTTTCCGCTGCAAAAGAGGAGCCCAAAGAGCAGAGCGCTTTGAAGGATGAGCCGATCCGAGATGCGATCATTGTATTCTTTGAAGATGCAGTGAAGAGGATGTCCAAAAGAGAGGCGCTGCAGGCGGCCCGAGAAGCGGCAGAGAAGTACCTGAATACTTTGCAGGAGTTTGTGGATGCTTCTGAACCTGCTGCGGGAGAAGACAGCGCGGCTAAAGCCCCTTCGGCAGAAACAGACGCTGCTCCGGAGACAGACAATGTGATCGAAAGCGATTCTGCAGCGGAAGCCGCTCCTGTTTCCGAATCGATCTTTGAACCGGCAGGTTTCGGACAGACGGAATATCTGGGAGGACCGACGAGTTTCGGAGAGACGGAGTACCTGGGAGCATCGCCGAGTTTCGGAGAGACGGAGTATCTGGGAGGACCGTCGAATTTCGGAGAGACGGAATACCTTGGAGGACCGTCGAGCTTCGGAGGATCGTCGAGCTTCGGAGGATCGTCGAGCTTCGGAGAGTCGGACTATTTGGGAGGATCGTCAGGTTTGGGAGAGTCAGACTATATGGGAGGATCCTCGGGCTTCGGTGAGTCGGATTCTTTGGGAGAAGCGTCGGATTTCGAGAAGACGGAGTACCCGGGAAGTTCTGCGGGGTATGAAAAGACGGACTACCAGGCCGGAGCGGAAATCGAAAAGACAGAATATCTAGGCGGATCGTCGGGCTTCGGGGAGACGGAGGATAATCAGTAGTCATGTTCTGTCCACATTGCGGGGCAAGGATCAGCAGTGACGCGCAAAGATGCCCGAACTGCCGTCAGATCCTGCATAATGAGTATTTCAGGGATAGAAGAATGGAGCAATACAGACAGCAGGAGAGGAGGGACAAGACCGCTCTGCTCCTGTTGTCTTTAGTTGCTCTGATTTGCGTTGTGATCTCTGCGGTTCTTCTGATCACGATCAGGAAGTCGGATGATCAGGACACAGCGGAGGGAGGCAGCACAGAAGCAGCCGCTATAGCCGAGGAAGATACAGATGACAGTGAGGGGATCGCAGCGGATCCGGCCAGTGTCAACATTCCGGTCGATGCAGTGACCTACAACGGCCATTCCTATTATATTTACAACAATGAGTGCGACAGCTGGGGAAAAGCCAAAGGATACTGCATCAAACAGGGCGGGTATCTCGCTGCGATCGATGACAGTGACGAAAATGAGTTTCTGTATGACTACATGGTGGACAGCGGTTATGACGAAGTGTTCTTCGGTTATACGGATCAGGATGTGGAAGGAGAGTGGAAGTGGATCAACGGAAGTGATTCCACATTCACGGACTGGGGGATCAATGAGAGCAATGAGCGGGAGCCCAATGGCGCCAACGCTCTTGAAAACTATGCCCATATGAACACATCGATGCGTGACGGGCATTGGAATGATAAAATGTTCGGCGCGAGCACACAGTGTTTTTTCTGTGAGTGGGATGTGATTCCTTAGAAACTGACAAAAATGTGCGGTCCGGCCGCAGAAAAACCTGCCATAAGACAAGCAAATAACGTCAAAACAGAGTGCTGTGCACGATTGTTCATTGACTCGTTCACCTTTAGTATAATAAAATGGTAAAGCGATAAACAAATGAAGGAGGACGAAATGAACAAATTAGCCACTCGAATTAAGAATGTAGGTCCCGGCGCGCTCGTAGCAGCGGCGTTTATCGGACCCGGAACCGTCACATCCTGCTCGATCTCCGGTGCGACCGCAGGTTATACGCTTTTGTGGGCGATGCTCCTGTCTGTCATCTCGGTCATCATCATGCAGTCCATGGCAGCCCGTCTCGGAATCGTATCGGGTATGGGACTCGGTGAAGCTCTGAGGACGAAATTTACGAGCTCGGGCGCACGGATCCTGATTTCCATTCTTGTGATCGCAGCCGTCTTTATCGGCAATATCGCCTACGAGACCGGAAATCTCACCGGTTCCATTCTGGGCATTCAGGCGGCCGTTCCCGCGGCAGACAATCCCACGATCAAGGTGGTCCTGGCGCTGATACTCGGAATTATTGCCTTTGCCCTTCTCTTCTCCGGAAGCTATCAGAGCGTGGAGAACTTCCTCACGGCGCTGGTCGTTTTGATGGGCGTTATTTTCCTGATCTGCGCATTTGCGGCGAAGCCGGACTGGGGCGCTGTGATCGGCGGGCTCTTCGGATTCAAGGTGCCTGACGGAGGGGACTGGATGACAGTCGCAGCCCTCATGGGAACAACGGTCGTGCCTTATAATATCTATCTGCATGCAGCTTCCGCTTCCACAAAGTGGGGCGGCTCGGCGGAAAAAGAGGATGCGCTTGCCAATTCCAGATTTGATTCCGTGATCTCCATCGGACTTGGCGGAATTATCTCCATGGCGATCATCGTCTGCGCGGCTGCCACGATCCATGCGACGGGCGGAACAATTTCCTCGGGTGCGGATATGGCCAAAGCGCTTACACCGCTTCTGGGCAACTGGGCAACTGTCATTTTCGGTATCGGCCTGTTTGCAGCAGGAATCACGAGCACACTCACGGCGCCTCTTGCGGCAGCGTTCGCATGCTCCGGTATCCTGGGCTGGGGAGAGGACATGAAGCAGGCGAGATTCAAGGTTTTCTGGATCGTCGTACTGGTCTTCGGTATTTTTGCCACCTGCACACTGGGAGCAAGCCCTACGCAGATCATCCTGTTCGCACAGGCAGCGAATGCACTGCTGCTTCCTATCACAGGCATTCTTCTGCTGATCGTAGCGAATGACACGGCTATCATGAAGGAATACAAGAACAAGACCTGGTTTAATATCCTGGTCGTGATCGTGATCGCGATCTTCCTTTTCATCGCTGCAAGAAATATGCGTGCGTTCATCACGGGACTGCAGACCCTGATCAGCGGCTGATCCCGGACAAAATTCATTGAACAGACAACAGAATGGCCCGCAGCAATATGCTACGGGTCATCATTTTTCAAAAAAGGATACTGAATGGATTACAAAATACTGCCGGTAGGGGATTCTGCGCTGACCATTGTCTTCGGAAATCAGATCGATCCGGAGATCAGCCGGATCGTACGGACCGCTAGAAAGTATCTCACAAGTAAAAACATAGAAGGCGTGAACGAGTACGTACAGACATACGCGACACTTATGGTACATTATCGGCCGGTGGTCATCGGGTACGATCAGCTTGCAGCCAGGATCGACGCGGAACTGGCCGGAATGGATCCGGGCAGCGGACAGATGAAAAAGAAAACGATCGTGATCCCTGTCTGTTACGGAGGAGAATTCGGACCTGACCTGCAGACTGTCAGCGAACACGCAGGACTCTCTGAAGAGGAAGTGATCCGCAGACACAGCAGTGTGGACTATTTGATCTATATGCTGGGATTTATGCCCGGATTTGTTTATCTGGGCGGAATGGACCGCTCGATCAGCACACCGCGGCTGAAAAATCCAAGGGAACGGCTTGAGAAGGGCTCCGTCGGGATCGCAGCGGATCAGACCGGTATTTATCCTCTTGTCTCGCCGGGAGGCTGGCAGATCATCGGGAGGACGCCGCTGGAGCTGTATGATCACGAGAGAGAAAAACCCATCCTCTATGAGGCGGGTGAGTATATCCGGTTCGTTCCGATCACGGAGGACCGGTTCCGGGAGATCCGGAAACAGGTCGAAGCCGGGACTTATCAATATGAATGGATCAGAGAGGGGTGAGCATCGATATGGCAATGCATGTGATTTTTCCGGGGCCCCGCACAACGATCCAGGATAAAGGAAGGCTGGGGTATCAGAACAGCGGCTTTGCTCCGAGCGGTTTCATGGACAGGGTCGCTTCCAGAATGGCCAATGTACTCGTCGGCAATGAAGATTCAGAAGCGGTATTGGAATTTTGCCTGATCGGCCCGACCCTGCAGTTTGATGAGACAGTGAATCTGGCTGTTTGCGGCGGAGATTTCGGAATTGAAGCCGGGGGCAGGATCTACCCTGCCAACAGGGCGGTGCGTGTGCCTGCAGGTACAGTAGTGCGGATCAGGACAGGGCGCGTCGGCATCTATGGCTCCCTTGCTGTCGGTGGTGGTCTGGATATTCCGCTTGTCATGGGCAGCCGAAGCACAAATCTGCGCTGCGGGATCGGCGGATTTCACGGACGGGCGCTCATGGCCGGAGACAGGATCGAACTCAGGGACCCTGAAAACGGGAGAAGAGACCTGTCATGGAGATGGGTGCCGCCTCGCAGGCTCGTATCGCCGGATGATCCGGAGATCACCAAGGTGCGTGTGATCCCGGGGCCCCAGGACAATATGTTTACAGAAGCCGGGCTGCGAACTTTTTATGAAGGAACCTATGAGATCACAAGTCACAGCGATCGAATGGGATACAGGCTGACCGGCCCCAAAGTCGAGTCCGTGAGCGGATACGACATCCTGTCGGACGGGATCGTGAACGGGAGCATCCAGATTTCCGGGACCGGAGAGCCCATCGTGATGATGGCAGACCGTCAGACGACGGGAGGATATGCCAAGATCGCTTCGGTCATCAACGAAGACATTCCGCTGTTCGCGCAGCTTAGGCCCGGTCAGAAAGTGAAGTTTGCCAAATGTACGGTCCAAGAGGCGCAGGAGCTGATCCGGGAGTCGGCGCGAAAGTGGAAGGAGCACTGCGAGATGCTGGAAAAGAGCGGACCCGCAGGCTTTAAGGTACTCAGTCTCAAGTCGTCGGGTGTCGGAGAGAGAAATCGTTCCGGCTGGAAGAGAAAACGGAAAAAATGGGCTAAAAGAGGGAGAAGATAAGAGATGATCAATGCATATAAAAATCTGTCACCGGTAGAAATGCGGCATTTGATCCGCGAAGGAAAGTTTACGGAGCCGACCAGCGGACTCTGCCCCGGCTATGCACAGGCCAATCTCATTGTGCTCCGCAAGGAACATGCCTATGACTTCCTGCTGTTCGCGCAGAGAAATCCCAAGGCGTGTCCGGTGCTGGAAGTTCTGGATACGGGGAGCCGGTTTACCCGGTTCGTGGCAAAAGACTGTGATATTGCCAAAGATTTTCCCAAATACAGGATTTATGAGAAGGGGGTGTGCACCGGTGAGTACACGGATGTGGAGCAGTTCTGGAGCGATGATCTGGTCGGTTTTCTGATCGGATGTTCTTTCAGTTTTGAGTCGGAGATGATCGAAGCGGGGATTGAGATGCGCCACAATACGATGGGCAGAAATGTCCCGATGTATATCACCGGGATCGACACAGTTCCGGCCGGTGTTTTCTCCGGCAAGATGGTCGTATCTATGAGACCGGTGCCTCCGGAGCAGGTCGTCAAAGCGGTGACTGTCACGGCTGCGCTGCCCAAAGTACACGGAAGCCCGATCCATATCGGAGATCCGTCCGTGATCGGGATCAAAGATATCGATCATCCGGAATTCGGCGATCCGGTGGAGATCAAAGAGGGAGAGGTGACTATGTTTTGGCCGTGCGGTGTCACACCGCAGTCGGTGGTCATGAATGTCAAGCCGGAGTTTGCGATCACGCATGCGCCGGGTCACATGCTGATCCTGGATGTCAAGAATGTGGAACTGAAGGAATAAGAGAACCTGCGGACAGGAAGTGAGGTGGCGAAAGCAGATGGCAGAGCAGAAGATAAAGATTGACCTGAATTGTGACTTGGGGGAGAGTTTCGGTGCTTACAGCATGGGAATGGATGACAAGGTGATCCCTGTGATCTCTTCCTGCAACATCGCCTGCGGGTATCACGCCTCGGACCCGTTGGTGATGCAGAAAACGATCGCGATGGCCAAAGAGGCCGGGATCGGGATCGGAGCCCATCCGGGCTTTCCGGACCTGATGGGTTTCGGGCGCCGGAATATGAACGTCTCACCGGCAGAGGCGGCGGCTTATGTCACCTATCAGCTTGGCGCGCTGTATGCATTTGCGCGGTCGGCAGGGGTGACGATCCAGCATGTGAAACCGCACGGCGCTTTGTACAACATGGCTGGAAAGGATTATGCGTTGGCGCTGGCGATCGCCAAGGCCGTGCAGTCTTTTGACCCGGATATTATCCTGCTGGGACTCTCGGGCAGTCAAAGCATCAAGGCGGCGCAGGAGATCGGACTTCCGGCAGCGAGAGAGGTGTTCGCGGACCGCGCTTATATGCCGGACGGCAGCCTCATGCCCAGAACAAGGGAAGGCGCCGTGATCCACGACGAGGAGCTGGCGATTGCAAGGGTCATCCGAATGGTGAAGGAGCACAAGGTGACGGCATGTGACGGCACGGACATCGAGATCGCACCGGATTCGATCTGTGTGCACGGCGACAATGAGAAGGCGCTGGCGTTCGTGACGCGGATCCGGAGCGCGCTGGAGGCAGAAGGGATCGGGATCGCACCGCTCACGGAAGTCATAAAGAAGTAAAGCAGTAAAAGTAATAAAACAGAATCATAAAGAGCAGAAAGAAAGCCCGGCCGCAAGAGCGGCGCGGGCGTTTGTTCAGGCCAGATGACTGATGATGATCCAAAGACCGCCGATCCCGACAAAGGCATAGATGACCTTGCCGAACATTGCGGCAGGGATCCGGTCATGGATGGCGAGTCCGAGGAGAGTGCCTGCAGCCAGAGCAACTGTTCCCGCCCCTACGAGCGGAAGATCTGCCATAGCGAGTCTTCCCATGACAAGACTGATGACCAGGATTATGAGATTGTTGACACATAAGAAGGCCTGGATCGTTGCGAGATACTCTCTTTTATCCTTGGTGGCAGGCAGCAGGTAGAGCGCGGCAGTCGGGCCGCCGGAAGCAAAAAGGCCGTAGCAGATGCCGCAGATGACGCCGAGGATCGCACCGGACAGGGGCGTGGGATGGATCCGGATCCGGTTCGAGAAGACGAAGAAAAAGATCGAGATGGCGACGAACATGAAGCCCAGGAGCAGATACATGACGTCGGAACTGACCTTGGCGGACAGGACATTGACGATGCCGCAGATGACGGCGGTGGGGATCAGGAAGGGGAGCATAATGCCCCACTGAATGCTGTCTCTGTATTTGACCGATATAAAGACAGTACTGATGCTTACCATGACGATCGAGAGCCCCATGGCTTTGCTGTATTCCATGATCAGCGGCAGAAAGCCCATGGTGATCATGGTGGTCCCAAAGCCCAGGGCGCTCTGTACACAGGAGCCGGCAAGGATCACAAGCATCACGAATAAAATGGTGGAAACGGACATTATTTCTCCTCTTCATTAAGCGTGGAAACGGTTTTATCAAAACCGATTGTCGGAATTATGACTATGGTATCATACTATGCCTATATTTACCAAGGATGCTCAGATGGAATTGCGAAACGATGCAGATACAGGAATAATAGGAGGATATAAAAAAGGGAAAAAGGAGGAAACAGTAAATGCAGCTGACGGAAGAACAATCGCGCAACTATACAGCGATCCTGAAGGAAGAGCTTGTAGCGGCTATGGGCTGTACAGAACCCATTGCGATCGCGTATGCTGCGGCTAAAGCCACCAAAGAGCTCGGGGAAATGCCGGAGCACATACGGGTGACCTGTTCGGGCAACATCATCAAAAACGTGAAAGGCGTCACGGTTCCTAATTCCGGCGGACAGAAAGGAATCGCGACAGCGGCGGTGCTCGGTGTCGTAGGCGGAGATGCGAACAAGATGCTGGAAGTCATCGCGGACGCGGATGATGAGGCGAGAAAACGGACGCGTGAACTTGTGGCGGCCGGCATGTGCGAAGTGGAGCTGGCAGAGGATGTGCCGAATCTGTACATCAAGGCGGAAGTGTGGACCAATGATCACAAAGCAGCCGTTACGATCGAGGAACATCACACGGATATCACGGAGATCGAAAAGGACGGCGAGACGGTCTTTATCGCAGTCAAACAGGTGACGGAAGAAGAGGATAGGGCCGAGAAAGGTGACCGCACCAAGATGACGCTGCGCGGAATTCTTGAATATGCGGACACAGTGGACCTGTCGGAAGTCGAAGAAGTGCTGGAGAGGCAGGTCCGATGCAACACGGCGATCTCTCAGGAAGGCCTTGACAATCCGTGGGGCGCCAGAGTCGGCAAGACAATGCTGGAGAACTGGACGGATGACGTGAAATGCACCGCATGTGCGCGTGCTGCAGCAGGGTCCGACGCCCGTATGAGCGGATGTCCGCTCCCGGTCATCATCAATTCAGGCAGCGGCAACCAGGGAATCACTGTTACGCTCCCTGTCGTGACGTATGCAGAGCGCATGCATCTGTCCACAGCCAAAATGTACCGCTGTCTTCTGGTCTCGAACCTTGTGTCGATCTATATCAAACACTACATCGGTTCCCTTTCGGCATTCTGCGGCGCAGTCAGCGCAGCATGCGGAGCCGGAGCTGCTATTACATATATGGCCGGCGGGACCTATGAGCAGATCGGCGGCACGATCACGAACACACTGGGCAACGTCGGCGGAATCGTCTGCGACGGCGCAAAGCCCAGCTGCGCAGCCAAAATCGCATCGTCTGTCCACGCAGCTCTTCTGGCACACTATATGAGTACCAGTTCGAAAGAGTTTCTCGGCGGAGAGGGGTTTGTCGAGAGCGATGTGGAAAAGACCATTAAGAACATGGGATATATCGGCAAGGTTGGCATGAAGCAGACCGACAAGGAGATCCTTAATGTCATGATCGATAAGGTCGACGTGGACTCCTGCCTGTGATTTTAAAAAAGTGAAAGAGGGAAAAAACTTGGAAAAAGAGGGATTTTTTAACAGTCTGCCGTTTAGGCTTCTGGTGGCCCTGGCGGTCGGTATCGGCGCAGGTCTTATATTGTCAGCTACGGACGGGACAGCATTCACCACGGTGCTTCTCAACATCATTATTACCGTAAAATTTATCGTCAGCCAGTTCATCAGCTTCTGCGTGCCGCTGATCATCATCGGGTTCATTGCGCCGTCCATCACAAGACTGGGCAACAACGCCTCCCGCATGCTGATCGTTGCGCTCTGCATCGCGTATCTCTCCTCGATCGGAGCGGCGCTGTTCGCGACCGGTGCCGGCTACACTATTTTGCCGTTCCTCCACATCAGCCCGGAAGTGGACGGACTTAAGGAACTGCCGCCGGTGATCTTCGAGCTCACGATCCCGCAGATCATGCCGGTCATGTCCGCACTGTTCTTCTCGGTTCTGGTGGGACTTTCCGCCGCCTGGAACGACAGCAAGCATATCACAGCGATCCTGGAAGAGTTCCAGCAGATCGTACTGAGCATCGTCACCAAATTCGTCATTCCGGTACTGCCGATCCTCATCGGCTGCACATTCTGCACGCTGGCTTACGAGGGGACGATCACGAAGCAGCTTCCGATCTTCCTGATCATCATTGTCATTGTCATGATCGGACATTATATCTGGCTCGCGCTTCTGTATGGGATCGCCGGTGCCTATTCGAGAAGAAATCCGATGAATGTGCTCAGGAACTACGGTCCCGCCTACATGACCGCGATCGGAACTATGTCCAGTGCGGCAACACTTTCCGTTGCACTGGAGTGTGCTAAGAAGTCTGAACCTACGCTGCGCGACGATCTCGTGGATTTCGGGATCCCGCTGTTCGCCAATATTCACCTCTGCGGTTCTGTCATGACAGAGACTTTCTTCGTCATGGCTGTTTCCAAGATGCTGTACGGCGAATTCCCGTCGATCGGCAAGATGATCCTGTTCTGCCTGCTGCTCGGCGTATTTGCGATCGGAGCGCCCGGTGTTCCCGGAGGCACGGTCATGGCGTCCCTGGGCCTGATCACGGGCGTTCTGGGCTTCGATGAGACCGGCACGGCGCTGATGCTGACCATTTTCGCGCTGCAGGATTCCTTCGGGACCGCATGCAATGTGACGGGCGACGGCGCACTGACGCTGTTCCTCACCGGCTATGCCGAGAAGCATGGAATTAAAGAGGCGAAACTTGGAGATGTGCTTGGATAAGAGAACGTCTTCATGTGAAGGATGCTGCTGTAAAGGGTTTACGGCAGAGATTTGATCCGGAAATAACAATAAAGAGGCGCCGCTTGTCGAAGCGGCGCCTCTTTGCTGACATAAACACTATAGCGTGCTCTGTTTTGACATCAGACCTCAGGGAGCTTAGCGCGGTAGATGGCGAGTTCTTCGTCCGTGGGGATGTAATCGGTCATCTTGCCGTCGTGATATTTCTCATAAGCGACCATATCGAAGTAACCGGTGCCGGTGAGACCGAAAACGATGTTTTTGGCTTCGCCGGTCTCTTTGCACTTAAGGGCTTCGTCGATCGCAACGCGGATCGCGTGGGAGCTCTCGGGAGCGGGGAGGATGCCCTCGACGCGGGCAAACATCTCCGCTGCCTCGAAGACTTCGGTCTGCTTGACAGAGACTGCTTCCATAAGGCCGTCATCGTAGAGCTGGGAGAGCACGGGGCTCATGCCGTGGTAGCGCAGGCCGCCTGCATGGTTGGGAGCGGGAATGAAGTCGCTGCCGAGCGTGTACATCTTTGCCAGAGGACACACCATGCCGGTGTCGCAGAAGTCATAGGCGTAGACACCGCGGGTAAAGCTGGGGCAGGAAGCCGGCTCAACAGCGATAATGCGGTAATCCGCCTCGCCGCGGAGCTTTTCGCCCATGAAGGGCGCGATCAGGCCGCCCAGGTTGGAGCCGCCGCCCGCACAGCCGATGATCATGTCGGCTTTGATGCCGTATTTGTCGAGCGCCGCCTTGGTCTCGAGGCCGATGACGGACTGGTGCAGGAGGACCTGGTTGAGCACGGAACCCAGTACATAGCGGTATCCGGGGTTGGTGACGGCGACTTCTACAGCCTCTGAGATCGCGCAGCCCAGAGAGCCTGTCGTGCCGGGGTGCTCGGCGAGGATCTTGCGGCCGACCTGTGTCGTGTCAGACGGAGAAGGTGTTACGGAAGCGCCGTAGGTGCGCATGACCTCGCGGCGGAAGGGTTTCTGCTCGTAGCTGACCTTGACCATATATACTTTGCAGTCCAGGTCAAAATAGGAACAAGCCATGGAGAGCGCCGTGCCCCACTGGCCGGCACCGGTCTCGGTCGTCACGCCCTTGAGGCCCTGCTTCTTGGCGTAGTAAGCCTGCGGAACGGCGGAGTTGAGCTTGTGGCTGCCGCTCGTGTTGTTGCCCTCGAACTTGTAGTAAATATGCGCCGGCGTCTGCAGCTTCTCTTCAAGGCAGTATGCGCGGACCAGCGGAGAGGGGCGGTACATCTTGTAGAAATCCTGGATTTCCTGCGGGATCGGAATGAAGGCATGCTCGTTGTCCAGCTCCTGTGCGACGAGCTCCTCGCAGAAGACGGCGCCGAGTTCCTCGGCGGTCATGGGCTGATGCGTGCCGGGATTGAGCAGCGGCGCGGGCTTATTCTTCATGTCCGCTCTGACGTTGTACCATTCAGAGGGGATCTCATTCTCGGAGAGATAGATCTTGTAGGGGATCTTGGAGGCTTCTGTCTTCATGGAAGCTGCTGCCTCGGCTGAAACCTTGGAAGTTTCGACGGTCGGGTTGGCGGTGGTCTTGTTGGTCGTCATGATTTCCTCTCTTTCCGGAGCTTTGAGAAAATGCTCCTTTTGCAATGACAGTTTGCGCTTGGAAGCGCTTTCCATGGTATGCGCGGGACGAGGGGCAAATGATGTATTGCTTATTACAGCAAAAAGACCCTGTCCCAGTATAAGTGCTGGGACAGGGTCTGAATAAACAAATCCTGCGGTGCCACCCGGCTTGACGTGATCTCACGCCCACTTAACGCATACTAACATATGCTGACTCTTGTTTACGGAGTGTCTCCTCCGTCTCGCATACTCCCGTTATACTGCCTTGTTTCCTGTAATATGGAACCCGGCCCGGTTTCTGCTCGCCCTCAGAAGTCCATTCAATTCTTGTGCTTCACTGCAATCCCACCACCTGCAGCTCTCTGGGGAAACATGGAAAGAATCTACTCACTCTTCCTCAACGGTTTAATACTTTATAGCATTAATTTGGCGAGGTGTCAAGGGGTGTCAAGGGGACGGTTCTTTTGACACATCCAAAAAGGTGTCAAAAGAACCGTCCCCTTGACACATCCCGGTAGCATGGAAGGCAGCGGAGATGGTAAAATATAACTACCGAAAAACTGCCGAAGGAAGGAAAAAGATTCAAGACGGAGGTTCAGGATGTTAAGAAAAGAAATTCACCGCTCTGATATGTTGAAATGCGTGTTATGTTTAAATGCACCCTGTAGCACCGCCTGCGGGAAGATGGATCCTGCCGATTTACTCAGAAGCATCTGGTTTGACAACGAAAGGACAGCAGCGTATCGTCTTCCTGAGGAAATTTCATGTGCAGGATGTCCGGCGCCCTGCGAGGCGGCCTGCGTTCGTCCGCATGAGGTCCCGATCCGGAAACTGATGCTGCAACTGCAGGATGAGGTGAGACCGAAATTAGAGGTCGAAGCGTCGCAGATCGAGGACAGGCTGCGCGCAGAATTATGTGGAATTCCCTTGGAAAACCCCTTCCTGCTCTCTTCTTCTGTGGTGGCCAGCACTTATGATATGTGTGCCAGAGCTTTTGAAGCAGGGTGGGCCGGCGCCGCCTTCAAGACAGTATGTTCTATGGAAATACACGAGGCTTCGCCGAGATATTCGGCGATCACCGGTGACAGCGGCACGATCGTGGGCTTTAAGAATGTGGAGCAGCTTTCTGACCACAGCGTGGAGGAGAACATGGAGATCTTCCGGCGTCTTAAGGCAAAATATCCAACCAAGTTCATTTTGGCCTCGATCATGGGAGAAGATGACGCTGACTGGGAGAGGCTGGCCAGGCTTTGCGATGAGAACGGTGCGGATGCGATCGAACTCAATTTCTCGTGCCCGAATATGGCGGAAGGCGGACTGGGATCGGACATCGGACAGGTTCCGGAGCTTGTGGAGCGGTTCACGGCAGCCGCAAGGCGCGGAACAAAGAAGCCGATCCTGGCCAAACTGACACCGAATGTCGCCAAAATGAGCCCTGCAGCGGAAGCTGCTCTTCGCGGCGGAGCAAATGGCATTGCCGCGATCAACACGATCAAGAGCATTACCGATGTCAACCCGCACACCTATATTTCGTCGCCTGCGGTGCATGGAATGTCCGCGGTCGGCGGATACAGCGGAAACGCCGTCAAACCGATCGCGCTGCGCTTTATAGCAGAGCTGGGACACAACCCCGCTTTGAAAGAAATGCATCTGAGTGCTATGGGCGGTGTTGAGACCTGGGCGGATGCGCTGGAATTCATCATGATGGGGGCCGGCAGTATTCAGGCAACAACCGCAGTGATGCAATATGGATACCGCATCATCGACGATCTGAAGAGCGGACTGAATCTGTATATGGCGGAGAAGGGCTTCAACAGTGTTTCCGAGATGATCGGATTGGGGCTGGATACGGTCAGTGAAACGACAGATGTCCTCGAGAGGGATACGATCCTGTATCCGAAATTCAATCTCAAGAAGTGTATCGGCTGCGGCCGCTGTGCGATTTCATGTGGGGACGGCGGACATCAGGCGATCA
Source organism: uncultured Lachnospiraceae bacterium (assembly GCA_902801585.1). The sequence continues at coordinate 63,524 of CADCIU010000006.1, forward strand.
GGCTGACGCCGGAGAGAAAGCCGCAGATGGATGCCAAGAAATGCGTCGGCTGCCATCTCTGCGTTCTTGTGTGTCCGCAGAGGGCGATCACTCCGAGCGGCCGAAGGGTCGCGAGGAAGGGATGAGCCGCGAAAAGAATTTAAAAAACAGACTTTACCAAGAAGGAAGTAATACATGAGAGACATGACCTCCGGTGATCCGCGCGGTCATCTGTGGCGCTACGCATTGCCGCTGCTTTTGGGAAACTGGCTGCAGCTTGCTTACAATGCGGTGGACTCGATCATCGCGGGGCGCTTTATCGGACAGAGAGCGCTGGCAGCAGAGGGGATCGCGGCACCGGTGATGAATCTGGTGATCCTTGCGATCAGCGGCCTGTGTATCGGGGCAGGCGTACTGATGAGCGAATATTTCGGCGCGAAAAATTTTGCAAAGCTCAGGCAGACAATGTCCACAATGCTTCTGTTCGGCGCAGCCGCGTGTTTTCTGGTGGCCGGAACGGGGGTTGTGTTCACGCCGCAGATCCTGCGCTTTTTGGAGGTGCCGGAGGAGATTTTTGCGATCACCGTGGTCTATCTGCGGATCACCTTTCTCGGTGCGCCCTTCACTTTTTTCTATAATGCGATCGCCGCCGGGATGAAAAGTGTGGGCGATTCCAAGACACCGCTGAAGTTTTTGATGTTCTCAGCGCTCCTCAATGCCGCGCTGGACCTGGTCTTTTTGGGGATTTTGGGATTCGGCATCGTTTGCAGCGCCGTCACGACGGTGGTTGCGGAAGCAGTCTCGGCGGGACTGGCTGCTTACTACATGACTGCCAAAGTACCTGCGCTCAGCCCCGCAGGAAACTGGAAGGCGGACAGAAAGATCCTGGGCAAAATATTGCAGTACGGCCTTCCAAGCGCACTGCAGCAGGCGATCCAGCCCATTGGAAAGGTCCTGATCCAGGGGCAGGTCAACGCGCTGGGGGTCAGCAGCATCGCGGCCTTCAATGCGGTGACGAGGGTGGACGATTTCGCCTGCATCCCCGAGCAGGGAATCGGGGCGTCGATCTCGACGTATGTGGCGCAGAACCGGGGCGCGGGCAAAAAAGACCGGATCCGAATGGGCTTTAGAGCGGGAATGACGCTGGAAGTGCTCTATTTTGCCCTGATCTGCATGACGGCACTGCTCCTGAGAAGACCCATCGTCAGTATGTTCGTGACGGGAGAGGGCGCGGAGGAAGTCGTCCGGCTGGGAAGCCGGTATCTGGGTGTGATGGCATTCTTCTATCTGTGGCCGGCGATGACGAACGGCGTGCAGGGATTCTTCCGAGGAATGGGCAAGATGTACACGACGGCGCTGGCAACGCTGATCCAGACGTCGATCCGAACGGTGAGCACCATGTTCCTGGCGCCGAGACTGGGGATCACGGGCATCGCCTATGCCTGCGTGCTCGGTTGGAGCGTGATGCTGCTCTTCGAAGTGCCGTATTATTTCGTGACCTGCAGGAGAGAAGGGCTGACATCCCGGCCGGTCCTGCCGTCCGACAGATAAACTGTGCCGAAGCGCTGTCTGAGGCGGTCTGTGTCGATCCCCGCATACTCATTGAGATGCGTGACCATTACGGAGGGACGATAGAGATTGCCGGCGGCGCTTTTACACCGGGCAAAATCTTTGGAGATCCGTGCAGCCAGGAGATCGACATCGGCCAAACCGTACCGAAGTGCGCCCTGATAGCGGTTCGTGACATTGGTCACATCGGCTCTGACGCCCGGCAGCTGCCTTAGGAGCTCCTCATTACTGAGTTGATTCTCCATGGAGCCGTCGCCGTGCCTGGTCAGATAGGAGCGGGTCACATATGTGACCTCGACATCCGCCCCGCGAAAGACCTTTTCCACAGTTCTGAAAACTCTGCCGACGCCGGTGGTGGATGGCGTTGTGAACTCCTGCTCCTCGGGGGCATTTCCGTCCAGGAGGAGACCCTGCGCGTTTTCAAACAGGACTGTCTGATAGCGGCGAAGCCAGTCATCTTCCCGCATGGGGCACAGACGGCACATGGTCTCGCAGTCCTCCTCAAAGTGCAGGAGCAGTCCTTCCGAGAAGAAGCAGTCCTGCAGGTCTGCCGCCATGGCTCCGGTTTCCCGGAGCCTGTGAGCAAAATATCCGTCCCTGATCCGCCGCAGATAAGCGAGACGGTCGTCTCTGCTCAGGGCGGCGAAGTCCTTAAAAGGAATCCCGAACCCCTTCCAGTATCGGAGCACGGTCTCCCAGATCCCGAATCCGCAGCTGTTGTGAATCCCTCTTTTTTCCTGGAGCATCTGGTTGGTCAGCATGTCCCAGGGTGTGGTGAAGCGGCAGAGAGGGTGCATGTATGCTTCCGGTGCCTTGTGCTCTGCGCAGAGCTCGTCATATTCCCTGAGAAACTCCATGGGGTTGACCAGGAACTGCTGGGCATAATAGCTAGCAGCCCCGCGGAAGGAGGCCGCACCGAAGTGCTTGAACACATGCCTGCTGCCGTCCTCGAGTTCCACCGTGTGTCCTCTCTGAGGCCCTCCATTGGTCAAAATATTGATCATTTTGTCTTTTTCCCGCACTTGCGAACCAAAGAAATCCGTTGCCAGTCCTTTGCCCTCGTCTCCGTAGGATGCGCCGATGATCACTTTGATGTTCTGCATAGCTCCCTCCGCGTTCTGATCGTCATTTCCGATCGTCATTTCTGATTTTTGTTACCAATTGACGGTGCCCAGACCGCTGAAAAGTCCGAATAACCCGCCGCGGCCGGCATTGTTCTCCGCTTTCACGGCCTCTGCGTCAGTGCCGACGGCTGCGGCATTGGCCCTGCCCACGCCGACATCCTCCAGGCATTCCAGAATGGTCTGCGGCAGCTCGTCCAGCGTGGATACTTTCAATCTTTTGCCCAAAACGCGCCCGAAGCTCTGGCGGATCGCTATGGCGTAGCGTTTGTAGCAGTCTCCCGGGTCATTGATCGCCACATGGAAGATATCGAACTTCTCCTTCGCGCTGCGGTACAGCTCGACAGTCTCCACATCTCCCTGCAGCACGTCGCCGGTGACCTTGGCAAGACGGTCGCCCGGCAGGTAGGGATTGAGGGGCTCATCGCCCAATGTGATGATCACGCCCTTTTTGCCGCGCTTATGGCAGTCGAGGCTGGTGTGGTTAAGGCCCATGTACCAGGCTGCTGTGTAGGATTCGAAGCTGTTTCCGCCCCCGCCCCGCTCGAACCAGATCCGGTCTAAATGCTCGGCAATGCGGATGTCGGACTCGAACTGGGAGATCTGGATGGGCGCCCTGTCGTAGGCGAGATCGCCAATGCCCATGACCATGAACTCCACGTCCTTGTAAGTGTCCAGCACGTTCTGCATAATAACATTGAGGGAAGCAGCCGTCTTGAGAAGTGCGCCGCCCATGGAACCGGTGACATCCAGTGCCAGGATCACCGGCACGGTGGCAGGATGCTCGTCGTTGTCGCAGCACTCCCGCATGACCCTCATAGGATCCATCTTGGGATCGATCTGCCTGGCGCGGTACATATCCTGCGCGCCGCTCATCCTCGAAGTGTCTATATGACCGTCTGCCCGGACTGTTCTGCCCATGCCGGCAGAATACCTTGCAAAATCTTCTCTTCTCCAATATCCTCCGCCCATTTTGTACCTCCTGTTCTCACAATATGTGTGTTTCACAGACTCTTAAGCGAGCTGCCGTTTGAGCAGCGCTGCCTTTGAGCTTTTATTTGTCCTGCCCGGTCTTCGATCTGTCAAAAGACCGTATCTTCTTCGTCATCTTCCTCTGCATCTGCTGCGTCTTCTGCATCCGTATCCTCTTCAAAAAGGTTTCCGAACAGATCATCGAAACCGCCGCTCTTCATCAGCATGAGCGGGAGCAGCAGGTTCATGTTTCCCGTGTTCTGCGCAGCGAGTGCGCCACTTCCTGTGCTGATCCCCGTGCCGATCCCGGTGCCTGTGCTGATCCCCGTGCCGATCCCGGTGCCTGTGCTGATCCCCGTGCCGATCCCTGCGTCTGTGCCGGCCCCTGCATCCCCAAAGAGGCTGCTCATCATCATGAACTTCATCATTTTGGCGATGCTGCCTTTTCCGCAGATGGAGGAGCCGTCGCCGAACAGGGAGACGATCTTGCCGTAGAACCAGGTGTTTCCCATGAAGACGTGCCGCTCGGGAAGGATGGTCTCCACGACGGACGTCTCGTAATTGATCACTTCAATGCTGTTTTTATCTGCTCTCCTGACACATGCGGGCTTGCCGCCGTTTAAAATGATGTCTCCCGGTTTGACCTTGGAAGCCGGGATCACGAAGAACATCCCGTCGCCGAAGCTGAAGACCAGATTGTCACAGTTGCGGAGCCTGCCGGTCTTTATGTTATAACTTCTGTAGCCTGCGGACGTCTTGACGGCGATCCCGCAGGGGGAGAGCATGCACATACCTTTCTGAACTTTCATGAACATTCCGCTAAACATCGTATTCACTCTTACCTCCTTTCGAAACGTCTGTTTCTTTAATAGTCATATTGACTATAAATAAAATAGCACAAGGGGCCGGTGATGTCAATAGGGTATTAGTCAAAAAGACTATTATTTTTTAGCTGCAGTTCCGACACAAAATATACATAATTTTGGGAATAGTTATTGCCTTTTCGGGGTGTTACAATTATAAAGAATAAAGGAATATCATATTCAGCTGTTCCGTTCTGAAGGTCAGAGTAGGAATGACGCGTAAAGTGCCGCGAAATGGGAGGTCGTTCGCGGACGAAAGGGCGAAGATCCGGCGAGACGCCGAAAAAGCCCTGCGGTGTCATTCCGCATCCGCTGCCGCGCATGAGATGATACGGGCTCCCGACGTGGTGGCAAATCAGGTAACTTATGTTTGCATGAACACGGAGGGAGTTTTTTATGTATAAAAACGAAATAAATAAAAATGAGAATAAAGCAGGCTTCGCCTGGGGCATCCGGACAATTGTGAGTCTCGCTTTCTTTACAGCGCTCTATGTTGTCCTTGAGCGGTTCCTGTCCATCAATATGTGGAATATGCGGATCGGCTTTGCATTTATTGCACTGGCATTATCCGGCATGCTCTACGGACCGCTCTCAGCCGGCATTGTCGGAGCGGCCGGGGATATCCTGGGAATGCTTCTGTTCCCCACAGGACCCTATTTTCCGGGATTTACACTGAATGCCTTTCTGACAGGTGCGGTATTCGGCCTGTTTCTGCACAAAAAGATCACAACAGAGAGAATACTGGGGGCAGTAGCTGTCAATCAGCTGATCCTGAGCCTGTTCGTTCAGACGCTCTGGATCTCCATCACTTACGGCGCGCCCTATGCCGCCCTTTTGCCGACCCGGATCACGCAGTGCCTGGTGCTGATCCCGGTGCAGCTGATCGCCCTGCAGTTCCTGGGCAAGCCGCTCGTCACGGCCGTGAGAAAGACGCAGAGTGTATAATGCGGTGTGCGCCGGCGGCGGATCATGTGCAGTGAGAATAAGCGGCAAAGGAGTAAGATATGGCAAAAGAGCAGACAATGACAGTGCAGCAGGCGATCGACTATATCAATGATCACACCTGGAGTCAGTGGCGGCTGGGGCTGGAGCGGACCCGGGAGCTCCTTGCAAGACTGGGCGATCCGCAGAAGAAGCTGAAATTCGTACATGTAGCCGGGTCCAACGGCAAAGGGTCGACTTGTGCCATGCTGGAGAGGATCCTGCGGGAGGCGGGGTACAGAACCGGCTTCTTCCCTTCTCCTTATATAGAGGATTTTCGGGAGAGGATCCAGGTGTGCGGAGAGTACATCACAGAGGAAGCTCTTTGTGAGATCACAAATACCGTTCGCGTGCAGGCGGATGCCATGGAGGATCACCCCAGCCAGTTCGAGCTGATCACTGCGATCGGGATGGTATATTTTGCCCGGGAACAGTGCGACATGGTCATACTGGAAGTGGGACTGGGAGGAGAATTTGACGCGACCAACGTGATCGACGCGCCGGAAGCCGCGGTGATCACGCACATCGGGCTGGAGCACACCGAGTATCTTGGCAATACTTTGGCGGAAATTGCCCGCACAAAGTCGGGGATCATCAAGTCCGGATCGGATGTGGTGCTGTATGAAAACGAACAGGAAGTGATGGACGTCGTCACAGAGATCTGCAGGGAGCGCGGATGCCCGCTTCATATCGCGCGGTTCGGGGCGATCGAGCCGCTCGAAGCTTCACTGGCCGGGCAGACATTCCGGTACAGAGGGGCGGTCTACAGCCTTCCGCTTCTGGGAGAATACCAGCTGCACAATGCCGCGACCGTACTTGCGGTCGTGGAGGTGCTCCGCAAAAGAGGATTTGCTGTTCCCGAGGGAGCTGTAGCTGCCGGGTTTGCGAATGTCAGGTGGCCGGCCCGATTTGAGGTCCTCAGCACGGATCCGCTCTTCATTCTGGACGGCGGGCACAACCCGCAGTGCGCGGAGGCGCTGGCGGAGTCTCTCGCCAAGTATGTCCCGGAGAAAGTCGTATTCCTGATGGGCGTCCTTGCGGATAAGGATTACGGTAAGATCCTGGATCTGATCACACCATTCGCGGAAGAATTTGTGTGTGTGACGCCGGATTCACCCAGAGCTTTGCCGGCGCAGAAGCTGGCGGAGCTTCTGACCGGGCGAGGATTTACCGCGACGGTTTGCGGCGGGATCGAAGAGGGCGTGAGAGTCAGCCTGCAGAAGGCACAGGCTGCGCGGGATTCACAGGAAGCGAAGGCACGTCCGGTGGTCGCCTTCGGATCGCTCTATATGGCCGGCGCGATCCGCACGGCGTTCAGGAGACAGAGAACCGTCCCCTGTCTCCAAAAGTAACCCCCGGGGGGGCTTGTGCGATGCTTTCGGACCATTATAAACTTTTGATAGATTTAATGATTCGGAGGATTGAATTATGCATATGGCTGACGCCCTTTTATCCCCTGCTGTGGCAGCGACAATGTACGTCGCATCCGGTACTACAGCCGGAATCTCAATAAAAAGACTCACCGGGGACGAGAATACCCAGAAGCTGCCCACCATGGCAGTGGCATCCGCTCTGGTTTTTGCCGGGCAGATGATCAACTATACGATTCCGGGGACCGGCTCTTCCGGACATATGTGCGGCGGTATGCTCCTGTCCGCCCTGCTCGGACCGGAGGCGGGATTTTTGTCGATGATCGTGGTACTGACGATCCAGTGTCTCTTTTTTGCCGACGGAGGACTGATGGCCTTGGGGGCCAACATATGGAACATGGCCTTTTACGGGTGCTTTGTGGGGTATTACCTGATCTGGCGCCCGATCATGAGGAGCAGGCTGTTCGAGAATCTCGGGCCGCATGCGGCGCAGAGAGCAAGAATCGCACTGGCGTCGATCATCGGATGTGTGGTCACCCTGCAGATGGGGGCTTTCTCGGTTGTCCTTGAGACGACGCTCTCGGGCATCACAGAGCTTCCTTTCGGAGCGTTCTGTGCACTCATGCAGCCCATTCACCTGGCAATCGGCCTTGTGGAAGGCCTGATCACGACGGCCGTCCTGACCTATGTCTATGAGACAAGGCCGGAGCTCGTGCGCGATGTTGACCTCTCTGAGGAGGCTGCTGCGGGAAAATCGTCCAAATCGCTGGGGACAGTCATTGTCACGCTGGCTCTGGCAGCGCTGATCGTCGGCGGAGTCTTCTCTCACTTCGCAAGTTCCAATCCGGACGGACTGGAGTGGGCACTCTTCGGAAATGAGGAGTCAGGATACAGCGCCAACATGGGTCTTGACGAGGACAATTTCGGAACGAGCAGCGCGGCGTCCGAGACGGCGTCGAGCATTCAGGAGAAGACATCCTTCCTGCCGGATTACGGGTTTGCGGGCAGTGAGAATCCGATGGGCACGACCGTTTCCGGTATTGCAGGCAGTATTATGGTCGCGGCCGCGGCGCTGGCCATCTGTTTCGTCGGGAGATTTTTCCGCAGGAAAAATGCTTGACGCAAGCGAAAAAGATACGGTACAAAGAGGTAAGAAGCCCCCATGTCCCTAAGGGATATGGGGGTTGTTTACAAAATGTGCGGGAATTACGATCATGAGCCAAAATATTGAGCGCTCCATCCGCGATCTGCGCGAGATGGACACACTGGCGTCAGGAAAATCTCCCATCCACGCAGTCAGCGCAGGGGCAAAGCTCCTGGTGACCGTGGTCTATATTTTGACGGTGGTGTCTTTTGACAAATACAGAATAAGCAGCCTGCTGTTTATGATCTTCTATCCGGCAGTGCTGTTTGCGGTGAGCGGGGTCTCTGTGTCCACATGCTTCTACAAGCTCCGCTATGTGCTGCCTTTGGTACTGGCAGTGGGCATATTCAACCCGATCATGGACAGGACGCCTGCGGCCGCGGTCGGATCGTTTACAATTACTGCCGGCATGATCTCCATGCTGACGCTGATGATGAAAGGAGTCTTCAGTCTGACAGCTTCTTTCCTGCTCATGGCTACGACCAGGATCGAGGCTCTGTGCGGCGCGCTCAGGAAGATCCATGTGCCTTCGATGCCGGTGACGCTGCTCCTTCTGACTTATCGATATGCGGCAGTGTTAGCCGAGGAAGCGAATGTGATGACCCAGGCCTACAGCCTGCGGGCGCCCGGGCAGAAGGGAATTCATTATTCGGCATGGGGGTCCTTTCTGGGACAGCTCCTGCTGCGCAGCATGGACCGGGCGGAGGAACTGCACGCCTCCATGCTCCTGAGGGGGTATCACGGGGAATTCCATTATGCGCAGGGCCGCGGGAGTTCGGCGGGGGATGTGCTGTATGCCGCGCTGTGGTGTGCGTTCTGTGCCGCAGCGCGATGCGTGAACCTGACACAGCTTCTGGGGTCGGTTTTGATGAGGTGACGATAGATGATCAAGTTCGAAAATGTCACATATGCTTATGAAAAGGGAAAACCGGTCATCTCTGAAGTCTCTTTTGAGATCAGAAAGGGTGAGAACGTGGGGCTGATCGGGGCCAACGGGGCCGGCAAATCCACGGTCATGAAGCTGCTTTTGGGTCTTGCGGGCCCCGGGGCGGGAGCCGCGGCCGGGTCACAGACTCAGGGCAGGATCCTGGTCGACGGTCTGGAGGTGACCCCGCGCAGTCTGGCTCAGGTCCGGCGTAAGCTCGGGTTCGTCCTGCAGAATTCAGACAACCAGATGTTTATGCCCACAGTGCTTGAAGACATGCTGTTCGGCCTTCTCAATTACGGCATGTCAAGGCAGGAGGCGCTGCAGCGTGTTGACAGTGTGCTGAAGGAGCTGGGGCAGGAGAAACTCAGGGATCTCTATAATCACAAGATCTCGGGAGGGGAGAAGCGCATGGCTGCGGTGGCGACGGTCCTCGCCATGGACCCGGAAGTCCTGCTGATGGACGAACCGACCTCCGCGCTGGATCCTTACAACCGCCGGATCATCATCAACACGATCCGGAAACTTCCGTGCACGAAGATCATCACATCCCATGACCTGGATATGATCTACGATACCTGCAGCCGGGTGATCCTGTTGTCGAATGGGGCAGTGGCGGCGGATGGCCCCGCCGAAGAGATTTTAAGAGACAAAGAACTCCTCGAAGCCAACCGGATGGAACTGCCGTTACGGTTTCAATAGGAGACAGGGGACGGTTCTCGGTCTCCTTTTGGAGATAGGCATAGTTTTAAGGCCGGATATATCCCCGGCGGAGGCTCACGTTCCTAATGCTCTCCACCGGGGATATATCCGACCTTATTCTATGCCGATATCATCAAGGAGACCGAGAACCGTCCCCTGTCTCCTTGTGGTACAATAATTAAAAAACCGGGCAGGAAAGGACTATGAAAAACTCATTTGAAGACAGCGTCGTAAGCGGCAAAATAGTGATCGACTTCCATACGCATCCCTACACATGCCGCGACGAATATATGGGAATGTACAGCGAGCATTTTTATCTGGATCCGGAGCAGATGCCGGAGGACCTCGGGAACGCCGGGATCTCCGTATTCTGCGGGTCCGTGATCGATTCGGTGAGGCGGGGACCCGTCGAAAGCTTTGATGCGATCCGGAAAGTCAATGATTCCGCACTGAAATTGTGGAAGAAATTCGGCGGCGCATATGTGCCGGGCTTTCATGTGCACCCGGCATTCCTCAGGGAATCTTTGGAAGAAGTGGAGCGCATGCACAAGGCCGGCGTAAAGCTTGTGGGAGAGCTCGTTCCCTACATTCACGGCTGGGACCGGTCCGGATACGATTACGGCAGCAGGGAACTGACGGAGATCCTGTCGCTGGCGGGAGAGTACGGTATGGTCGTGAGCTATCACACGATGCCGGAATGGGCACCGCAGATGGAGAAGATGGTCCGGAGCTGCCCCGGCGTCACTCTTGTGGCGGCACACCCCGGCCAGAAAGCAGATTACCTGCTCCATGTGGAGCGCATGAAGAAATATACCAATCTCTATCTGGATATCTCCGGGACGGGGCTGTTTCGCTACGGACTCCTTGCTTCCGCTGTCAAAACAGTGGGCTCCGAGAGGATCCTCTTCGGCACGGATTATCCGATCTGCAACCCCAGGATGTATGTGCAGGCGGTGCTGGGAGAGCATATCTCTCAGGAGGAGAAAGAGAATATTCTGTTTAAGAATGCGAAGAGGGTGCTGTATTAGGGAGACAGGGAGACAGGGGACGGTTCTCTGTCTCCTTGAGTGTATGATACCGGCTTTAAGCTATACCTGTTCGAAAAAAGGAGACAGAGAACCGTCCCCTGTCTCCCGTTTCGCGGTTAAGGAGAAAACCATGGATGAACGCCTGAAGAAACAGCTGGATTTTGCGCTGGAGATCGACAAAGAGAAGAATGTTTTCCGGCAGACGCATCTGTCCGGGCACGGGCGCAACGAGAACGACGCGGAGCACGCATGGCATATGGCGATCATGGCGTATCTGCTGCGGGAATACGCCAACGAGGAAGTGGACATCACCAAGGTCATGCTGATGTGCCTGATCCACGATATCGTGGAGATCGACGCGGGTGACACCTATGCCTATGACGAGGAGAACCTGAAGACGCAGAAAGCCCGAGAGGATGCGGCCAAGGAAAGGATCTTCTCGCTCCTTCCGGATGACCAGAAGGAGGAGATGATCGCACTGTTCGATGAGTTCGAGGCATATGAGACGGCGGAATCCAAGTTCGCGCATTCCCTCGACAACCTGCAGCCGCTCATGCTCAACAACAGCAATGACGGCAGCGACTGGGTCGAGCACGGCGTGAAGGCCGACACGATCTACGGCCGGCAGAGGAAGACGAAGATGGGATCGGTGAAGCTGTATGAGGTGACGGATCAGATCATTCAGAAGCATATTCAGAAGGGGACGATTTAGGAGACAGAGAACCGTCCCCTGTCTCCTCTGTTTCCGCCGGGCGTTTTGTGGTATTCTTTATGAAGAGACGCTTGAAAAACAACCGGCGCATTCTCGTGTTTTTAAACATGAGTAAGCCGGGAAAGCCTGGTGCTTGTTCTTTCAGCCTGTAACATTGTTTTTATATCGTTTATTGAGAAAAATGGCCGCCGGCCCTTTTTTGATCTCATTCCAATGCAGGAACTATTCAGAAAAAGAAGTGGGCTGAGAGAGATCATTTATCCTTCGTCGAAGAAGGAGGAGCTTGTGTGTAAAAATGCAATATGCAATATGCTATAGACATGACCGGAGGAGCAGGTTATGATAGAAACAGAACGCCTGTTCGAGATAATCGTTGACTTCAAGCACGACATATGGTAATATATTCATATGGAAAAACATGAAGATTTTACAGTAAAAAATGAACTTACATATGGTCGGGGATATGCCTATTCGCTGCAGTACCATCTCGTGTGGTGCACAAAGTACAGGAAGAAGGTACTCAGGGACGGGATCGGCACGGAATGCAGGGAGATGCTGGAATCACTGGCAGTGGAGTATAAGTTCACTATCACCGCCATGGAAGTCATGCCGGACCACATCCACCTGCTCGTGGACTGCAGGCCGCAGTTCTATATCCCGGACATGATAAAGATCATGAAGGGGAAC
>CADCIU010000007.1 GCA_902801585.1 uncultured Lachnospiraceae bacterium
GAGAACACGAACCTGCTCCTCTATACCGGGGGCAGCCGCCGCTGGGTCAGCAGCATCCCCAATGACGTGAACAGCGTGCTGGACCTGTCCAAAGACGAAAACCTGCGGATCGCCGCGCAGACGGACATGTCCGCCAATATGGGCTCCCCGGAGACGCTGGCGGAGTTCATTAACTACTGCACGCGCAATTACCCGGCGGAGCATTATGCACTGATCCTGTGGGACCACGGCGGCGGACCGCTGTGGGGATACGGCAGTGATGAGCTGTTCGGCAACGACAGCCTGCTCCTGGATGAGCTGCGCACCGCGATGGACAGCACGGAGTTCGGCAGAGGCAAAAAACTGGACTGGGTCGGTTTTGACGCATGCCTGATGGGGTCTCTGGAGAATGCGGCGCTGTGGAAGGACTACGCGCAGTACCTGATCGGTTCCGAGGAACTGGAAGCGGGCCGGGGCTGGGATTACCATTTCCTTAGCACGCTCAATGAGACACAGGACGCGGAAGAGATCGTGAGAGCGGTTGTCGACGCTTTCGGAAGTTATTATGAGGAGAACAAGTCTGAGTTTTTCAATCCCGACGTGACGCTGTCCGCCATGGACCTGTCGAAGACAGAGGAAGTTGTGGGAGCTGTGGACACGCTGTTTGCTTCGATGGAGCAGGGGATCGGAGAAGGCAGCTATGCATCGCTCAACCAGGCGAGGAGCCGCACCAAGTCATTTGGGCTGGGAGCGGCAGGAAGTGTAGAGGAGGCTTACGACCTGCTGGACCTTCAGGATTTTGCACTACAGCTGGAGGATATGTATCCGGAGGAGAGCGCGGCTGTCGCGTCTGCTGTAGACGATATGGTCATCCATTCCACCTCCAACGTGGAGGGAACGGGAGGCATGTCGATCTATGTGCCCGGAAACAACAAGTCGCTATTCAATGTCTCAGGGGACCTGCGAGCTGATGAAAAGGAATTGTCCCCGCAGTACCAGTCGTTTGTGGAATCCTATACGAATGAATGGTTCGGCGAATCCGAGATCGACTGGCATCTGGAAGAGCTGCAGGAGGGAGACGGAGAGCTGACCCTGCAGCTGACGGGGGAACAGGCGGAGAATGTGTCGCAGGCGTATTATACCGTACTGCGGCGGGACGGGGCATATATGGCCTGCGCCATGAATAAGGTTCCCTTGGAAGCCGATGAGAACGGTGTGCTCCATATCCCGGCGGATCCGATGCTGGTGACTGTAATGTCGGATACGTATGCGTCCGGATTACCTTGGACATGTCTGCAGACCGGCAGCAAGGACGGAGTGAATACCTACAAGACGGCAAATACATATGTCACAGCTGCAGGTGCGTTTTATGACATATCTTCACAGCTGGACGAGCGGGTCGATCTGACATTCAGGAACAGGGAGGGAGAGAATACAACGGAAGTGGTGGACGTCCTTTCTGTGTCAGGGAGTGTCGCCGGCAACGGGAAAGGCTCCGTTGATATGTCCAACTATACCTCCGTGATCGATATGGGAGGTTTCGAATACACGACTAAAAGGAAAGAGAATGGGGAGATCCTGCCCTTCAGGGATTGGGACAGTGCAGACGGCGGCATTCGAATTGAAAGTGGTCCCGTTCCCGTTGACAGCAGTTTTCGCTTTATTATGAAACCGGCCTCCGAATTTGATGAGGATTTTGCCTGCCAGGTAGTGATCAAAGATGTGCATGACGGTGTTCATGCGACGGAATGCCTGGATTTTCCCGCAATCTCTTCAAGGGAGATCGTAGAAGAAAGCACACCGAACGGCATGCTCCGATATGAACTGTTCGAAGATCATGCGGAGGTGTGCGGTTATCAGGGATCCGATGTGAGTCTGGAGATTCCCTCCGCAGTCGCAGGGAAACCTGTGACAGTGATAGCGGATTCTTCTTTGGCATCAGAAAATGTCATTACCCATGTCACACTGCCGGAAACGATCCAAGAGATCGGAAGCTGGTCTATGCCGCATGGACTGTTAAGCGTGGATATGCCTGAGGGACTAAAAACGATAGGAAACTATGCGTTCAGCGGCTATTCTTCCAGGGAGATCCATATTCCGGACAGTGTGGAGTTTATAGGTCATTGTGCCTTTGATGGCTCAGAACTGGAGAGCGTCACACTTCCGGTATCACTTCAGAGAATTTGTGCAATGCCGTTTCGTGACTGTCAGAATCTGAAAGAGATCCTGATCAGTGAGGACAACACGAATTATAAAACCGCAGACGGTGTTCTCTATACGGAGGATGGAAAGACTCTGGTCCAGTATCCGCAGGCAAAAGGGGATAGTTATGTGATCGAGGAAGGAACGGAGACGATCGCCTATGGTGCATTTGCCGTAATGCTATCAGACAGCAGCCTCAGCAAGGTGGAGTTCCCCCAATCACTAAAAATAATTGAAAATGCGGCATTTTATCGCTGTCCGCTTCAGGAGGCACCGGTTCTTCCTGACTCTGTGGAGAAGATCGGTGTACTGGCGTTTGGAGATGACCTTTCCGGCGGACACGCGGAAAATCCGATTGGAACGCTGCATTTGGGCCCCAATGTAAAGTATATAGGCGGAGAAGCCTTTTCCTATTTGGGAATCGATGGCTTTGAGGTGGACCCGGGCAATGAAGCATATGGTTCCTGCGGCGGATTTTTGACCAATAAGGCAAAGGATACAATCCTGGAGGCGCCCAGAGGCATTGGGCATAACATCATAGTTCCGAAAGGGATCACGACACTTCCGGATCAGGTCTTCATGATTTACGACCAGGAAGGAGATTTCTATTTACCGGACTCTGTATTTCGTTTCGGAAAGGATACGTTCGGATATGTGGATTCGTCATTCAGAGACTTTTCCAATATGACGATCCACTGTTCAGAAGGGTCTGCGGCAGAGGCTTATGCGATGTATTATGCCATTCCCTATGATGCAAACACAACTCCGGAGGAAAAGGAAGAGCCGTATGCCGGAGAATTCACTGAAGAGACATCAGTGAGCGGCGTGTCCACTTTGAGCTGGCGTGTTTATCCGGATCATGCGGAGCTGGTGGGGATCGAAAATGAGTATGAAGAAAGAGAAGAGAACGGCGACTCCTATATTTGGATAGAAGACTGTGAAATCCCTGCCGAATATAAGGGGCTTCCTGTGACCGTGCTGGGCTTAAGCGAAGAAGAAGAGGAAGTCGAATACCCGGATGCTTATGTAGATAAGCTGACGATTCCGGAAACCGTCAGTGTTATCCATTTAAGCTTATTGGAAGATTTAAGAGTTCTGGCCCAGGTAGAAGTGGCTGACGGGAATACTTCTTATAAAAGCAATGAGGGAGTGCTCTTTACGGGGGATGGCAAAGAACTTCTGCTTTATCCCGGTTATAGAGAAGGAGAAGAATACGAGATTCCGAACGGGACGGAGAGAATTGCGGAAAAGGCATTTTATCTTAACATGCGCCTGAAAAAAATAACATTCCCGGACACCGTGACGGTGATTGAAGAGAATGCCTTCTACAGCTGCTTTGAACTCAGTGAAGTAAAGCTCAATGAAGGGCTTACGACAATTGGTGATTATGCGTTTGACGATACTTACCTCCAAAACCTGAAGATCCCCTCAACGGTGGAAACGATCGGAATCACGGCCTTTGAGCTTCATGCTGATTTCGGGACGATTCAGCTGCCGGAGAATCTCAAGGAAATGGGCTATGAGGCATTTGCAGCAGCGACTTTTATGGGCGAATTCTTCCTTCAGGATACACTCAGGATTCCGCCTTCACTCAATTTTGAATCGAATATGATGGAAGGCGTGCTGGTCAAACAATATGAGGCGGATAAAAATAATCCGTATCACACGGTGATCGACGGGCTGTTAATGAGTAAAGACGGAAAGACACTCATTGCAGTTCCGGGACAAAGAGAAGGGGTACTGTATGTGCCCGATGGGGTAACGGTGATTTCTTATAGCGGTGCGTTCAAGGACAGCCGAAATCTGACGGATGTATACCTGCCGGAGTCTGTACAGGTTATAGGTGATCTGGGATCGGAGATTGATTACGAACCCTGCCCTTATAAGATTCACTGCTATGAGGGGTCGGACGCGCAGAGAGAGCTCGATAAAGAAGGCATTCCCTGGGTGAAAATAGAAGCGGACGGAAAGTGAGCAGCAGTAAATTGGAAACAGAAAACACCGGACTAAGTTAGAGGAGGAAAAGTAATGGAACAGCAGAATGAGACCAAGAAAACAAATAAAGGCGGCGCCGCCGGATTTATAATCCTCCGAGCAGTGCTCGGATTGCTCTTAGTTGTGATCTTCGCGGCGGGAAGCAATTTTTTGCATGCCAACTCGAAGTTGCTCAGGAGAACAAAGACGCAGGACCTCAATGCGATCATTCAAAACGGTGAAGACTTACCGGAGGGGGAATTTGTCTCGCTGAAAGTCCGGTTTCCTCTGGGACAATATGCGGAGCAAAGTCATGAACTCACTTACGGAGGTTCAGACTCGGGATTTACAAGCGGAATGGACTATTATTATCTGATCTTTCTTGAAGATTATACATTTCTGTCTGTGAAAGTCTCTAATAACGAAGATATAAGGGCACTTGATAATCTTTATGATGAGCTGAATGCAATGGAAAGTATAGGGTCGTTTGATGACCTCAGCAATTATGTCGAATTATCAGGTAAGCTAGAGAAAATGACAGACAGCGAATTGATCAGCTATTACAAAGAAGGTGTGTCCTATCTGGATGTTGATGAGAACAGTGAGTATGTCCGCCTGTATGAACTGGATACTACGGCGATTCCCACCCAGAATATAATCATTCTGGTAGTCTGTGTGGCAGCTGTCATTGGAGCGGTCTATCTTATCTTCCGGTTACAGAAGAAAAAGAAAAAAGAAGAAGGAATGAGCTATTCTGTATCGGGAAATGTGCAGGGAACCCCGAATCCTGCAGAGACGCCGACAAGCACGCAGACAGGCTCTGACCAGGCAGCAGCACCTGCAAGCGCGGAAACAACAGGGACAGGATATGAGTCGGATTTTGTGACGGCGGAAAGAAACAGAGAATCGGATCCGCTGTATAAATAATCAACAGAACTGACGAAATAATTGCTTTACAGGCATTTGCCTTCGCCGTTGTAGTATAAGGGCAAGCAAATTAGCTCAAACTGAACTAATGGGTAAATCGGCATCAGGTCAACAATGAAGGTAAAAAAAAATGAAAGCTATTAAATGCCCCTCATGCGGAGCGAACATAAAGGCAGGGACTCGTAGGTGCGAGTATTGTGGTACATATCTGGCTAATACGATCAGTGACGCTCAGTCAAGGATTTCGACACCCAATCCGATGGCTCTTATTCCGGGGACGGTGCTGAACAACCGTTATCGGATCAATTCCATGGTGGGACAGGGCGGTTTTGGAATTGTTTATGACGGAACGGACATCGAGCTGAACCGTCATGTGGCTATTAAGGAGTTTTTTCCCGGAAGCAATGTCTTTCGCAACGCACATGCTTCTGCAGCTATAACCATTTACGGTGATACCCCCTCGTATTATAAAGGGCTGGAGGACTTCTACCAAGAGGGAGTCCGTTTAGCACAATTCAGTGGAGACCCGAATATAGTCAGTGTCTATCACACATTCCGGGAAAACGACACCGCTTATTTGGTGATGGAATTTCTGGACGGGCAGACGCTGGAAAAGCAGCTCAAAGAGAGAGGAAAATTGTCCTGGGAAGAGACGCTTCGAATTGTAAAACCGGTTGCTAATGCGCTGGAACGTGTACATGCCAAAGGGTTCTTACATCGCGACCTGACGCCTTCCAATATCATGATCGGGAAGGATGGGAACGTGAAGCTTCTGGATTTTGGCGCCGCAAGGCAGAGTGATCCGGATGACAGGTCCCTCTCTGTTATTCTTAAATACGACTATGCCCCGCCCGAACAGTTTGACAGGCACGGCATTCAGGGAACTTATACTGATGTTTACGCTCTGTGTACCACAATCTACCAGATGCTGGCCGGCGACTTGCCGAACAGGGCATACGACGGGACCATCAAGACGCTGTCACAAATCGGAATTAAAGTGCCTCCGGCAGCTGAAGAAGCCATCATGTCTGGCCTGCAGACAGATTACAAAAAAAGACTGCAGACGGTAACAGAACTTAGAGATGCGCTTTTTACAGAGAAACCGGCAGAAGCCGGGGCGAAGAAAACCGCCGGTGGCCGCTCCAAGAACGGCGGGAAGTGGATTGCAGCCTTTTTGATAAGCGCAGCAATTGCGGTATTTGCCGTGCTTATGTATAAGGGGTTCCGTCCTGCAGGTCAAAATACAGCGGGAACCAATTCCGCAGATCAGAAATCAGGAGTTTCAGATTCCGAGAAGCAGGCGGAAGCGAAGTATTATAAAACAGTCTATGTCAAGAACATGGAGATCAAAGAGTATACTAAGCCATTTACACATGAAGCAGGGACGGAGATCATTGCTGTCATAAAGAACAATTCCATTGAGACAAGAACGGTTGAAATGAAGGTCACTGCCATTGAAAAGAACAGCGGTGAGACCGTTACAAACGGAGACACTGTCTTTGCAGTGGCTCCCGGGGAAACAACGATCGCCACAACGTGGTTTGAACATCAAGTGGACAGTTTTGAGGCGTCGTATACCTGTTCCAAGACAGAGGAGCTGTCTATCATCAATGACCTGGAAGTGGAAGCGACACAAAACGCCTGCAACTTGATACTTGCGGTGACCAATAATAGTAAATACATAGGTCATTTATCGGCATATGGACTGTTCATGGATGAGAACGGCAAAGTAATCGGGCTTGATGAGGAAAGTCTGTGTAACGCTGATGTGATGAGCTTGATGCCCGGAGAAACCAGGTATGTAGAGTTGGATTGCTCAAGGTATGACAATGTAGTGTATGACAATGTAGAGTATTATTTCCAGGGGTTCGCATCGAGACCGGATGCGGAGACAGCGAAATCTGTGGCAGATATATCAGATTTTGACTTTGGAGAGTATTTGATCAAATCAAAATATGGCGGGTATAACTATATTTTGACAACAAAGAATAATTCGGGCAAGGAAGTCGTCATTAAGGGTACGGCGATTGCTTACGATGAGGAGGGTACGCCGATTGGCGTGGTAGATAATACGCTGCAGGCAATTGCACCAGGGGAAGAGAGTGCATTGGAATTCACGTTCTTTGATTTGACTGATATCAGTAAAGTTGAGTACAAACTGGATTTCGGGAAGCCGCTCTATACGATGTCGCTGTGCAGTCAGATATCTGCGGAGGAAATCGTCAAGGATGATGAACCCTATTTGCGGCTGGTGAACAACAGCGATAAAACAGCGGATGATGTAGATGTTTATGTCATATTTATGGACGAAAACGACAATCCGGTGTGTTGTGAATGGGAAATACTCTTTGATATGGAGCCCGGAGTGGTATACGAGGAGTCGTTGTTTCCGGAAGAGGAATATGATCACATAAAGTGCTATATTGCGGCGACATACGATTTGCACAAATATAGAGATTAACTATGCCGGAGGTAACGCCGGATTTTACTGATCGGCAGGGGCGTTCATACAAAACATTAAGTCAAAAGAGGGACAACACGATGAAATGGATTTCAAAAAAATCAGCTCTTTTTACACTTACTTCAATGATGATCACATCACAGGTTCCATGCAGTTTTGCATTTGCTGCTGAAGATAATCTTTTTTATCAGAACGGTCACACGTATGCTTTCTTGGATGCAGAGGCATATGGACTTGAGTCCTATAGGGAAGTGGCAGCATTTTGCCGGCATTACGGAGGACACTTGGCCGTTATCAATAATGAGGAAGAGAACCGATTCCTTTTCAAAACATTGGAAGAGCATTATACCAAGACGGCATTCTTTGGATATTCCGACGCCGGTCGGGAAGACTGCTGGGTATGGACGGACGAAAAAAGCAGCTACGAAAACTGGACCCGGGATGGAGACTGGGACCTGCCGGATAACGGAAGCGGCTGGGGCGGCGATGAAGACTATGCCGAGTTCAACTATGAGCGTGGGAAGGATGGAATCCCTAACGACGGAACATGGAATGATGCGCCGTTTATGGACAACACCAGTATCTTCATTTGCGAATGGGATCATAAAGTAAATAACGGCATCCTGAGCGAAGGGAAGGAACAAGACAAAGTATATGAAGGGTATATTGATGTCCTGAATGAATACAAAAGCAACATTGTCAAGTGGGAAGACAAGTGGGATGAGAGCAACCGCTATTGGACGAAAGAATACAATGGTGATTACGAATTCCTTCTGGATACAAGGCAGATTGCTTTCAAAGATATTAATGAAGACGGCATAGAAGAACTGCTGTTTATTGCCGAGACAGATGAGACGGGATTGGACGGGGCAGAAGAGTACACCAAAGATTTGTATATTTTTACAATGAAAAATGATGAGGCTGTAAAAGTATTTCAGACCCGGGCCTATGCGGAGGCCGCAGGCGGGTGGAGATATCTTATTGCAGAGACAAAGGGTCATCAGCTGGCCATTGCGATTTCGACGATTGATGCTTTCGAAGAGTGTACGATGGATCAGTATACTTTTGACGGGAGATCTCTTAAGCAGACTGCGCACCAAGCTGTATTTATGGATGAGTATGATAATGAATCCAGGCCCAGATATACGGTTGAGAAAGATGGCAGAAATGAGGATGTTTCCAAAGAACGGCTGGAAGATGAAGTAATAAAGTTTACAGAGAAACTCGAAACACCTTTGATCAGGAGCGGGGGAGGTTCGAGCCTTGAAGTGTATGATATTGCAGAACAGATAGAGTGCTGTTCAATGAATTATAGGGAAGCTGTCAATTATCTGAAGAGCATTACAGAGGGCACAGAAGAAGCCGGATACGACAATGACACAGAGGAAACGCAGGGGAACGGTGGAATCCGTGAAGGCAGCTATTCCTGCAGCAACGGAGAATACCTCTCATCACTCGAAGTCTATGATAAGGATACAGGGGAATGCTATTTGGGATTTTGGCATAATTACGGTTCATCCGCATCTGATTTCGACTTCAATTTCTATCTGGAAGAAGACAGATCCGATTACAAAGTGACAGACAACAGATCAAATGATGTTTACGAAATGACTATTGAATGGGATGACAGTGAGGTAGAAATCTATCTGAGAAATACGAACGGCGTTACGCAGCTGCTCGGTTATGAATCGGAGGGCGGGTGTACGTTTACTTATAGATAGAAGGTGGCAAGGAGCCGGTTCTTCGGTGTCAAGGGGACGGTTCTTCTGACAACTTTTTTTGAAAAAAGTTGTCAGAAGAACCGTCCCCTTGACACTGCCCTTGACACTCTTTACAGCATCCCGATCAGCCGGTCCACATCTTCCTGTCTTGTTGCCCAGCTCGTGCAGATCCGCATGACTGTGTGGTCCTCATCGCGGTTCTCCCAAAAACTCATCTCAATCTTCGAAGAAAGTTCCGCCGCTTTATCTTTCCCCAAAAGGAGGAAGATCTGGTTGGTGGGCGCCTGGATAGCCTGCTGATAACCTTTCTCATCCAGCGCCGCGCGGATGCGGTCCGCCGCATCGATCGCACTGCGTCCGATCGCATCGTAAAGCCCGTCTGTGAAAAGCACATCGAACTGCAGGCCGGTGATCCGCCCTTTGGCAACAAGAGCGCCGTGCTGCTTGACGATCGTGAAAAAGTGCGGAACGGTATTGTGCCTGGGAAATACGACAGCTTCACCGAAGAGGGCGCCGCATTTTGTCCCGCCGATATAGAAGGCGTCGCAGAGGGCAGCGAGATCCGGGAGCGTCACGTCATTGGCGCCGGAGGCCAGGGCATACGCGAGTCTTGCGCCGTCCACATAGAGCGGTATTCCCGCATCGCGGCAGACCTTGCTGATCGCAGTCAGCTCTGCAAGGGAATAGAGCGTGCCGAATTCGGTAGGCTGAGAAATATAGACCATCCCGGGCATCACCATGTGTTCAAGGTTGTCATCCTGCCAATAACCGTTAACGCAGGCAGCAATCTGCTCCGCTGTGATCTTCCCGTCTTGGGGCTCCAGTTCCAGGACCTTGTGGCCGCCGGCCTCGATCGCACCGGCTTCGTGGGTACTGATGTGACCGGTACAGGCCGCGATGACACCCTGGTAGGGGTGCAGCATGGCATCGATGACAGTGGCATTGGTCTGTGTGCCGCCGACCAGGAAGAAGATGTCCGCTTCCGGGGCATGACAAGCTTCCCGGATCCTGGCCCGGGCAGACTCGGAATATTCATCACAGCCGTAGCCGGCAGTTTTCTCCAGATTGGTTTCCAAAAGGCGCTTTAGGATCGCAGGATGCGCGCCTTCCATGTAGTCCGATGCAAAAGAGAGCTTTTGACTCATCACCTGTATCATTCCTTTCTTAAAACCTTATGTACATCCTGGCATTCGGGCTGTCCGCTGATGATCAATACGCAGTAATATCACTCTGGCTTTTGACAATGATCATGTAGACGCCGTTCCTGCTCATTTGAAGAAGCTTCTTCATAACGGATTCCTCGACGCTGACACATCCCGCTGTAGACCAGTGGTCGTAGCTCTTGCAGTGAAGGAAGATCGCGGAGCCTTTCTTGTACACGGTAGGATTGCGGTTGAAACCGATCGCCATAGCATATTTATACTGGTAATAGTCGATCAGGTGCTCGCCACCAATCGGCCGTGCGCTTTCCACCCAGGTGTTGTAGGTGCTGTATTCACCGGACCAGTAGGAGTTGCGCGTGACCTTGCGGTATTGAAGCGTGGATCCCGGATTATCTGCCGTTCCGAAGCCGTGCAGAATGGGAAAAGAGCCGATCGGCGTCGTACGGTCTCCCTCATGCCTGTCGTCGTTAAGACCATTGCTGCCATAGCCGCAGTATACGGACAATTTCCTGATCCAGTTTCCGGCTCCGTTTTTCTCCCAGAACGACAGATTGTGGTCGACCACGAGGATGATCTGGCTCGTCTTTTTGGCGGTCTGCGTCTTTTTGAGCAGATTTGCGACGCGCTCGGTCTCGGCGTCCTGCCTCGTCCGCGCCGTGACACCGGCGGCGTCGTATTTGCCGTAGACTTTGGAGTTTTTGTTATAGGCATGGACCGTGTAGACGTTCTTTTCACCCTTGACGGGATTTTTGTCCACAAAACTGTACTGATCTGCCGGAACGATTCCGATTCTCTTCCACCCGGGAGAGGAGTCGGTCTTTCGGTAGACTCTGAAATAGTGACCGCCGGGCGCTTTGCCCCAAGAGACTGTGACCGCCGTTCCCGCGCTGTTATAGACGGCGTCCTTTAAAGTGACCTTGTTGGGATAGGTCCTGGCTGTCAGACCTTTGCGATTATAAGCGCCGGCTTTTCTGGTCTTTTCGTTGTATGCCTTTACCGTGTAAAGATAGTCCCTGCCGACATAGATCGGAAATGCTTTAGTGGAGATATGTGTATACTCCAGCTGTGATGCGGGGACGGACGCCAGCTTGATCCACTTGGGCGCATCCGCCTTCTTGTAATAGACCAGATAATGTGTCGCACCGGATGTCCTCCGCCACCTGACGGTGATCTTGTTGTAAGCGGAGGAGGTCGCCGTTGTGAGTGTCACGGCGCCGGGGACCGTATTGTCTGCTTCAACCGAAGAAGCGGAAGCCGCCGCAGCAGCTTCCGCAGAAACAGGACAATACAATGGGGTGACCAGCATACAGATAACCAGTAATTGCAATATTATACGGTGATACTTGTCAAAACGCATTCTTTATCTCTCTTTTCAACTCTTTTTTCATCAGAGAACCGTCCCCTGTCTCCTCCTGTCTCCTCCGGATCAGCTCACACTGATCTCCCCGGCAAGGATTTTCCTGTAGTCCGCGAGGTTCTTGCGAAGGAGCTCCGGCGTGTCCAGCTCATAGGGACAGCGCCCCGTGCACTGACGGCAGTTTATACAGCTGTCGATCTTCGCCATTTTCTCCTGCCAGGCCTCGGAGAGCCATCCTGCGGAAGGAGCACGACGAACCATCAGCGACATGCGCGCGCAGTTGTTGATCTCGATTCCCATCGGACAGGGCAGGCAGTATCCGCATCCGCGGCAGAATTCTCCGGCGAGCGCTCTCTGTTCTCCTTGGATAAAAGCGGTGATCTCGTCGGTCATAGAGGGCGTATTCTCCATGTAGGAGAGCCACTCCTTAAGCTCATTCTCCCGCTGGATGCCCCAGATCGGGACAAGATTCTCGAACTGCGTCATGTAGGCCATTGCCGCGTCGGAGCGTGTGATCAGCCCTCCGGCCAGAGCTTTCATGCAGATGAATCCCATATCTTTCTCCACGCACGCGCGGACCAGGTCCACTTCTTTCCCGGAGGAGAGATAGCTGAAGGGATACTGCAGCGTCTCATAAAGTCCGGACTCGATGATCTCCTGCGCCACCTGCAGCTTGTGCGTCGTGATGCCGATGTGCCGGATCAGCCCTCTCTCTTTTGCCTGTTGAAGGCACTCATACATACCGGTGCCGTCGCCGGGCTTATAGCACTGCGGGACCATATGCAGCTGGTAGATGTCGATGTGATCGGTGCGAAGATTTTTCAGAGAAGTTTCCAGATCTTTCCAAAACCCCTCCGGCGTTCTGGCGGCCGTCTTGGTGGCAATGAAAATATTGTCGCGCAGGCCGTCAAATGCCTCGCCGACCTTCTCTTCGCTGTCTGTGTAGGCGCGTGCGGTGTCAAAAAAGCGCATGCCGCCCTCATAAGCGTCCCTCAGAAGTTTGATCGCAGTTTCCCGTGTGTCGCGCTGGATCGGAAGACATCCGAATGCATTCTGAGGCACGCGAATTCCGGTTTTTCCCAAACAGACTGTTTTCATGCTTTTCTCCTTATAATATGCGAACCAACGGCATGCAGACTAAAAACATGCAGACCACGGTTCTGTCCCGATCGATATCCCGGAACTATTATACAGGGAAATCATCACTTCTTGTCATAGAAAATGCTGAATGTCCTGGGAACTTTCCAGAAGAACTCTTCCCAGCCGCCCTGACAGGTCACTTTTCCGCTGATGAGATTGACCTGGAGCGTCATGCCCGGCGCGCCGTCACCCTGCGGTCTGGCGATCCACATGTACAGCGTATTGCCCCTTCTGTATCTTTCAAGGACAGTTGCCGAGGGGTATTTCTGTTTGACGCGCCCGTAGACACGCAGTGCAACATCTCTGTCACTCAGGACGGTGACCGTACACTTTTTCGTAGTGGAGCCGATCTTGGCTGTGACGGTCAGGCTTCCCCTGCGGATGCCTTTGACATACCCCTGGCTGTTTACCGTGGCTCTTGCCGTATTGGAAGAACGCCAGGTCACTCTTGCGCTGGTCCCTTCTGCCTTCAGTCTCCGGGGTGCTCCGGCCGCGCAGTCGAGATGCGTCCTGTTGAGCCGGATTGCCGCAAAGGCCGCTGTGGACATTGCGAAACACAGCACCAGGATCATTACTAATGCGAATACAGGTTTCCTTTTTTTGCTCATGATTCCGTTCATAGTCCCCTCCTTATCTTGAGCGATGTTGTGTGCACAGGGTATAAATATCCCCGATTATTATATGATACATAGTATACAACGCCCGGATGTCCGAATTGTAATAAGAAAGTATATGCAGAAAAGAGGCAGTGCTATCTGACCCACTTCACTCTGCCTGATATGGGAGGATTTTCGAAAAATCTTGCAGTGCGGTCCCTGTCAGTGTCGTTCCATTTATCAAATCCCAGAGGATTAATGTGTTTTCCGTATTTACAGCGGTCAAAACAGCAAAGACCGTAATCCCTCCAAGGCCTTGCAAGATATATGCTGCCCGGGGTGACGCCGGGATCCGCAGTGAAACGACAGTAGCGGAAGAGGAACCCTTGTGCCTGGTAGAGTGAATGGGCAGGGGCTGCCACGTAACCGATATCGCGGGCATCTTTAAGAGAGCGGAGTTCACACCGGTCAAACAGGGTGTTTCCGCAGCCGAATATGAAATCGACAGTGCCTTCGATCACGCAGTCATAGAAATATTGGCTGCACTCCCGGTCCCTGCGCAGGTCGTCCGGCAGAAAACCGTCGTATCTTTCGATCAGATCTTTGGGAAGCGGGCCCAGAAACAGAGTATCCTGGGTAGAAGTCAAGCGGCAGTGCCTCATATTGAAGTCATCAGCGTATACAGTAAGTGCGACTTCCTGCCCCTTGACTTCAGGAGAAAGTGCGTCGTTGACGATCGAGAGGTTCTCCATCGTCACATGATCAGCGCATACGGCCATTGTCCATGTGCGGAAAGTATTATATGCTTTGCCGTCTTCATGTATTTTTTCTGCATAATCATCCCAGACTATTCGTGTTTTATCCATACCGGAGCCGCGGATCGTCACGTCAGGTACGGATAGTATACATTTTGTGCGGTATTCTCCCGGCGAAAGTTGAATAATATCTCCCGGCTGCGCCTTGTTGAGACACAACTGCAGGTCATCGCGAGGGGTTACGAGAATGTGGCTTGTATTCATAAAATACCCTCCTGAATTATATGTTGTTTTGTACAAATGATATAAAAAACCTTGCTTAGCTTTGATTATACATCAGATTAAGAGATAAAAAAGAAAAAAAGAAATAAGTCGGTTTTGTATATAAATACACTTATTCTGTGCATGTACTTTCAACTGAGTAGCTATTTATAATCAATATGTTGAGTTTACTATTTTTTTAGACAATTTTAACATAATTATAAGCACATATATATGAAATATTGTCTCAAGTGACAAGGAGAAAAGTGGAAAAAAGGCGGAGTTGGAAACAATATCGGACAATAGATTTGTTTTTATTTGGTATCATGATGGTCATTTTTGAATTTGTCATCGTGATGGCGGCAAAATTCTGGTTCCCGGGACAACCGTTTACCGTTTCGCTGGCTGCGGCGATCACAACAATCGTCTATATGAGATGGGGCTGGTGGGGCGGAATTCATGCAGCACTGGCGGGGATCGTCTTCTGCTTCTTTCAGGGAGCATCTCCTCAGCAGTATCTGATTTACATTGGGGGAAACCTCTTATCGATTATTTCTGTTTTTGTTTTGAAAAAGGTCGGAAAAGAAAAGGTTCGGTTAAGTACGATGGGAATGACTTATCCGATCCTTGTTCTGTTGCTCATGCAGACCGGGAGGGCGCTGATCGCCCTTTTAACGGGCGCAGAACGGGCGAGCGTGATCGGCTTCTATACAACGGACAGCCTGTCAATGCTCTTTACTTTCGTGATCATCTGGATAGCCCGTAGGCTGGACGGGGTCTATGAAGATCAAATACATTACCTGCTCCGCATAAACGCGAAGGAGGGAACGGAAAAGGAGGTAAATTATGAAAGCTAAGGCGGCGGATTTCCTCGTCTACGACCAAGAGTCGGGGACATATCGGGAAGATCCGGAACAGGTCGTCCGCGACGACGTGGAAAAGCATTATTGGCGCCATGTGGGTCAGACGATCCTCAAGGACTGGCGGCTGTATCTGATGCTTGTCCCGATGCTGCTGGTATTCCTGTTCTGGCGTTACTTTCCGATGTACGAACTTCTGGGGTGCTTTAAGGTGGCAGACAATGTAAAGCCTGTTTCCGAGCAGTTCTTCTCAGGGTTTTCGTATTTCAGGCGGCTTTTGTTCGCCGGGGATGGCCTCTCCACGGATTTCTGGAGGGCGCTGCGCAACACGTTCCTGCTGAGTTTCTATGGCCTGTGTTTCGGCTTCCCTATGCCGATCATTTTGGCTCTGTTTTTCAATGAAGTGCGCTCAAATGCAGCCAGAAGCGTATATCAGGTGCTCACTTATCTGCCTAAGTTCATGTCCACGGTTGTCATGACCTCGCTGGTGACCATGCTTGTCAAGCAGGGTTCCCTCACGACCGGAATGGGTATTGTGAGCCAGTTCCTTTGCAATATCGGCCTGATCAGTCCTGAGGTCGCGAATGCGGGACTTTTGAACAATCCGGCATTTTTCAGATCGATCTATCAGATCAGCGGTATTTGGGAGAGTGCAGGTTACGACAGTATCGTATTCTTTGCAGCCATCATCGCCATTTCTCCTACCAGCTACGAGGCGGCTCAGATTGATGGAGCAGACAAATGGGCACAGATGAGATATGTGGTCCTGCCCAGTATTCTCTCTACGATCGTGATCATGCTGATCACCAGGATCGGTTCCCTGCTGAACATCGGCTACGAGAAAGTATTGCTGTTGTACAACCCCAATACGTATGTAACCGCAGATGTTGTTTCCACTTTCGCGAACCGCAACGGTATGGGGACAGGCGCGGGTATAGGAATCGCGGCGGCGGCCGAGATGATGAATAACGTCATCGGAATGCTGCTCGTGATCGGAGCCAACACGATCGCACGCAAGGCATCGAACACATCACTGTACTAATTAAGGAGGGGCTATGAAAAGGAGACTGGAAATCTCTGAGTTGATATTTAAAGTCATCAGCTACACCCTGCTTACGGTATTTGCCCTCTGCTGCCTGTATCCGTTCGTATATGCAGTCAGCGCTTCCATAAGCGGAAGATCGGCAGTTGAGTACGGATCGATCGTACTCTTCCCGAAGGATATACAGTTTGATGCCTTTAAACTGATGTTTAATGACAATATGTTCTGGAACGCGTATTCCAATACGCTTTTCCTGACACTGTTCGGTACTCTCTGGTCAATGTTCGTCGCTATCCTCGGCGGATATGCACTGTCCAAAAAGAGACTGCTGTTCAGAAAAACTTTCAACTTCTTCCTGGTATTCACAATGTGGTTCTCTGCAGGTATCGTTCCGCAGTATCTGAATTACCTGGCTACCAAGGAAGTGTTCAATTCCATGGGGATCATGGATGACAAATGGCTTGTAGTCATCGCCATGGGTATGGCTGCAATGAACATTATCCTTTTAAGAAATGCATTCGAGGGTGTTCCCTCCGAGATCGAGGAGGCGGCGATCGTCGACGGCGCGACGGAGATGCAGGTTCTGACACAAGTCTATATTCCGATGTGTAAGTCCACGATCGCGACGGTAGCGCTGTTCTTCGCAATTTCGCGTTGGAACGGATACTTCTGGGCCCGCCAGATGATCTCCAACCAGAACGAGCATCCTCTCCAGGTCTTCATTCGTCTGAGACTGGAGCAGTATACAGATCCGGAAGCGATGGCAGGCTGGAACAGATCCTTTGCTTCTGACTCTGTGATCTATGCACTGATCGTCTGTTCGATCGTGCCGATCCTGATCATTTATCCTTTCATTCAGAAGTATTTTGCAAAGGGTACGAATGTAGGCGGCGTAAAAGAATAAAGAAATGCCCGCCGGATGAGGCTCGCATTTTTGAAGGCCGCGCAAGGCGCGTCTTCAGGGATTATTTTTAGGAAATATGGATATTCGGTATTCTGCAAGCCCGAACGATGTAAAAAGGTATACAACAGAAGAACTGCGCAATGAGTTCCTGATCACGGACCTCTATGTGCCGGACACGGTAAAAGCCACCTATTCTCATGTCGATCGGGTCGTGATCCTGGGGATCATGCCTGTGAACGAAGAAGTCCCGATCGACAAAGGCATCGATATCTGGCATAATTTCGGCACGGAGTATTTCCTTGAGCGCCGCGAAGCAGGTGTCTTCAACATAGGTGGAAAAGGATTTATCGTTGCGGACGGCGAGCGCTATGATATGGGATATGAAGACTGCCTCTATATCACTAAGGGTGTGAAGGAAGTGACGTTCGGAAGCTGTGATCCGGCAGATCCCGCACGCTTCTATCTCGCCTCCTATCCGGCGCATAAAGCGTGCAAGACGACGTTCCTGTCTTTTGACAAAGCCAATCACCGTCCCTGCGGCGATGAGAAGAATGCGAACAAGAGAGTGATCAACCAGTTCATTCATCCCGATGTACTGGAGACCTGCCAGCTCTCCATGGGACTGACCCAGCTGGCACCGGGCAATGTATGGAATACTATGCCCAGTCACACGCATGAGAGAAGAATGGAAGTCTATACATATTTTGAGATTCCGGACGACGAAGTGGTCATGCATTTCATGGGACAGCCGCAGCAGACAAGGAACATCGTCATGCAGAATTACGAGGCGGTCATTTCTCCTTCCTGGTCGATCCATAGTGGCTGCGGAACCTCCAACTACACCTTTATCTGGGCGATGGGCGGAGAAAATCAGGCGTTTGACGACATGGATAATCTCAAACCGAATGAACTCAGATAATTATCCGGATTCATTCATAAAAGGCTATGATTAATAATTGCAATATAGAAGGAGGTTTGTAGTTATGGATATGAAAGATTTTCGCCTTGACGGAAAAGTGGCGCTGATCACAGGTGCGGTCTACGGCATCGGTTTTGCGATCGCGGAAGCTTATGCGGCAGCCGGCGCAAAGATTGTTTTCAACTGCCTGGATGAGAAATCGAGACAGCAGGGACTTGCAAGTTATAAGGAAAAGGGCATCGATGCAGTAGGATATGTGGCGGACGTCACCAAAGAAGACCAGGTCAAGGCGATGATCGCAGATATCGAGGAGAAGCTCGGCGGTGTCGACATCCTGGTCAACAACGCAGGCATCATCAAGAGGATCCCGATGACCGAAATGACGGCGGAAGAGTTCCGCATGGTCGTTGACGTAGATCTTAACGCGCCTTTTATCGTTTCCAAGGCAGTTATTCCCGGAATGATCAAAAAGGGCCACGGAAAGATCATCAACATCTGCTCCATGATGAGTGAACTGGGCAGAGAGACCGTTTCCGCTTACGCGGCGGCAAAGGGCGGCCTCAAGATGCTGACCAAGAATATCTGCTCGGAGTACGGCGAGTACAACATCCAGTGCAACGGCATCGGACCCGGCTATATCGCGACGCCTCAGACGGCACCGCTTCGCGAGATCCAGCCCGATGGATCCAGACATCCGTTTGATCAGTTCATCATCGCCAAGACACCGGCAGCACGCTGGGGAACAGCGGAAGATCTGCAGGGACCTGCAGTATTCCTTGCTTCCGATGCGTCCAATTTCGTGAACGGCCACATTCTCTACGTGGACGGCGGAATCCTGGCTTACATCGGCAAACAGCCCGGCTGATCCGGAAAGCTTTATTTACGGAGCCCTGCCGAGAGCGGGACTTTTCGTAAATCAATGATTTAAGTAAGGAGTAAATATGTTTCGCCGCAGCGTTAAAATAGCATATATCGGCGGCGGTTCGAAGGCGTGGGCGAGATCCTTTATGCAGGATCTCGCTTTGGCCGGGGACCTGGCCGGCGAGGTGGCGCTTTACGATATTGATGCTCCTGCAGCAAGACGCAATCAGATCATAGGCACAATAATGCAGGAGAAGGAGGAAGCGCGGTCCGATTTTATCTATACCGTGTCCGACACATTGGAAGAAGCCCTGACGGGATCCGATTTTGTGATCATTTCCATCCTTCCCGGATCATTTACGCAGATGCATTCGGACGTACATACGCCGGAGGCATATGGCATTTTACAGTCCGTAGGTGACACAGTGGGACCGGGTGGAGTCTTCCGTGCACTGCGGACTGTTCCCGTTTATGAGGAATTTGCATATGCGATTCGGAAATGCTGCCCTAAGGCATGGGTGCTCATGAGGCGGACGAATTGTTCAAAAAGATGTGGGAGAGTTCCTGACCGGGATCGAAGGGGGCGAAGCGGCATCGGAGCTTTGCTGTAATAACAGACTTAATATAAGAAATCATACACGGTTTTATACAGGAGGAAGGTATATGCAGCTGGGAATTCGTCTGCACGACATCCATACAGGCCTTGGTCCGGAATTCCAAACAATGGAAAAGCGGGCGCAGACAGCGAAGGAGGAAGGATTTGCCTGCGTTCACCTCGCATACTCAAAAGTGATCAAGGGTTTCACCTTCGACGACTGCGCGTTGAATGAAGGACTGGCAAAATATACAAAGAGGGTATTTGACAGCCGGGGCCTCGACATTGCGGTCCTGGGCTGCTATCTGAATCTGGCCCACCCGGATCCGGAGAAGCTTGCGGAGATTCAGAGCCGCTATTACGGTCACCTTCGCGTGGCGTCACTTCTGGGCGCTTCCGTAGTGGGGACGGAGACCGGAGCACCCAATGCGCAGTACAAGACGGATGCGAACACGCACTCCGAGGAAGCGCTCGATTCATTTATCAGAGGCCTTGAACCGGTCGTAGAGAGAGCCGAGAAGTACGGTGTGACGATGGCGATCGAACCGGTCTGGAAACATATTGTGTACAGCCCGGACAGGGCCGTGCAGGTACTGGATGCGATTCAAAGCCCTAATCTCAGGATCATCTTCGATCCGGTCAACCTTCTCTATCCCGGCAATCTTGACGATCGCGGCAAGGTGATCGGCGAGGCGATTGAAAAGCTTGGGGACCGCATCGCGGTCGTGCATCTGAAGGACTGTGTCCCGGACGGGGACGACTTAAAGAGCATTGCGGCCGGCACAGGCGTCATGGACTACCGGGAGATCCTGCGATTTATGAAGACGAGAAAACCGTACATTCAGGCGACGCTGGAGAACACCACGGACGAGAATGCGGTGAGCTCGAGAGAGTATCTGCAGGAACTGTATGACAGTCTTTGATGCAAAGCGGGAAAGCTTTGATATTTTGACAGTGCAGTGACTCCATCCTGCAAGTCATATAAGGAATCAACAAGGAGGGTGGATATGATTCACAAAAATCCGCTATTGAATAATGACGGCGGGCAGAAGTTTATTACTTTCGGCGAGATCATGCTTCGCCTCACGCCTCCCAACTACAACAAGATCCGCATGGCCAACAGCTTTGACGCAAGTTATGGCGGAAGTGAGGCCAATATCGCGCTTGCACTGGCCAACCTGGGCGTGGACAGCACATTTTTTACGGTCGTGCCGAATAATTCTCTGGGAAAGAGCGCGGTGCGAATGCTCCGCAGCAATGATGTGCACTGCACGCCGGTCATCCTCACCACCAAACAGGAGACGCCGACCCATAGGCTGGGAACGTATTATCTGGAGACCGGCTACGGGATCCGGCCCAGCAAAGTGACTTATGACCGCAAACACAGCGCGATCACGGAGTATGACTTTAACAAAATTGACCCGAAGGAGCTTCTTGAAGATTTTGACTGGCTCCATCTGAGCGGCATTTCTCCTGCGCTGAGCCCCAGCTGTGCGGATTTTACGCTCAAGCTGATGCAGACCGCCAAAGAGATGGGTCTTACGGTCAGCTTTGACGGCAATTTCCGAAGCCTGTTGTGGACCTGGGAAGAGGCAAGAGATTACTGCACGAAGTGCCTTCCCTATGTGGATGTGCTCTTCGGGATCGAGCCCTATCATCTCTATAGAGACGACGAAGAACCTTCCAAGGGCGACTATAAGGACGGAGTCCCGCTGCAGCCTTCTTATGAGCAGCAGGATGAGATCTTTCAGGCATTTGTGGAAAAATATCCCAACATCCGCTGTATTGCGAGGCACGTGCGCTACGCTCACTCCGGAAGTGAGAACAGCCTCATGGCTTTCATGTGGTATAAGGGTCACACCTTTGAGAGCCGCATGTTCACGTTCAACATTCTGGACAGGGTCGGCGGCGGCGATGCGTTCGCCAGCGGCCTGATCTATGCGTACATTCATGGCTTCAAACCCATGGATATGGTGAATTTCGCAGTGGCTTCAAGTGTGATCAAGCACACGATCCACGGTGACGGAAATATCACGGATGACGTCGACAGCATCATAAATCTCATGAACATGAACTATGATATCAAGCGCTGAACGGTTTTGGATTACAGGGACCGCTGCTGACCCCGGAATGTACTTATTTATAAAATGTACTTATTTATAATAGGTTCAAATACTGAGAAGCGGCAAAGTTCAGTTTGTGAATTTTGCCGCTTTTTGTGTGAAATATTTGACGATCTTTGAGTATAGTTCATTGTGGAGCCGCAAAATAATGCTATTTAATTGTTAAATATAGATAAATTTATTTCATTCTATCCGAGAATACTGTATAATTTATTAAAACGGTTAATAGCGCCGATCAGAAGAGCTGCTGATCGGTCAGGCCGGGAAAGGAAGGTAGGAATGTTCTTTAGTAATGTAGGTGTTGCTGAAAAGTACAATTATCTGGACGAGAAGTTTACGGTTGCCTACAAGTGGCTTGCGGAGACGAACATCAAGGATCTGCCGGAAGGCTTTTATCCTCTGATGGGCGATGATGTGATCGCCGGTGTGCAGGAGTACTCGACTTCGCCCAAAGAGGAGCGCAGATTCGAGACGCACGACAAGTACTTTGATATTCAGTACATGGTGACCGGAGATGAGATGTTCGGTGTATGTAAGCGGGATGGCCTCAAGGAGATCGAGAGGATTCCGGAAAACGATGTTGTTTTTTACGAGGATCCCGATCTGTTCGGCGAAGTGCTGTTAAGAGAAGGGGACCTCATCGTTGTGGCGCCTGAGGACGCACACAAACCCCGCTGCGCGGCAGGAAAACCCGCGCCGGTGAAAAAGGTTGTTGTTAAGGTAAAGATATAAGTAAACAGAGGATGTATAAAGTTTAGGAGGTAAAACATGAGTGTAGTTTATGACATGGGTAACGGACTTCGTCTGGTCGATCTTTCCAAGCTCGTTGATCCGGCAACAGAAACCAGAAGATGCAAACTGTACAGATTCAACACCGGAGGTCCGATCCCGGATTTCCACACCAACTTTGATATCATGAGCCATTTGGGAACTCATGCGGAGTGCCCTTATCACCACGATGACAATTGGCCGGATGTCACCGGACTTCCGCTGACGACATTCGTGGGCCGCGGTGTGTATGTGGACTTCAAGGACACAGTTGCTCCTTATACGCACATCACCAAGGCTGACCTTGACAGAGTAGCTTACAAGGTCAAAGAGGGCGATATCGTGATCATCGATTCTTCTTACAAACTTGAGCCCTTCACAAAGGCTACCAACACAGAAGTCGACAAGAGACTCCTGATCAACGCAGAGTCGGCTGAGTGGTTCCGCGATCACAAAGTCAAGGCTGTTGGTTTCGGCGACGGCGTTTCGATCGAGAACTGCAATGAAGATGTCAAGCCTTTCCACGACATCCTTCTGGCAGAAAACATCATTTTCATCGAAGTGCTCAAGAACCTTGAACTGCTCGAGAAGGATGTCTTCTTTATGTCCTTCTCCCCGCTTCCCATTGTGGGTCTTGATTCCAGCCCGGTCCACGCATACGCGATCGAAGGAATTAAGGAATTCTCGGAATAATCATCGTTATCGAAAGAATAAAGGAGTTCATAGAATATGAGAATAGCAGTTATCGGTGCAGGCGCCATGGGCTCCATTTACGGCGGCCACTTGTCTTTGCATAATGAGGTTTATCTTGTTGATACAAACCCGAACGTAGTTGCAGCGATTAACGAGAATGGACTTAAGCTTCAGGAATACGGAACAGATAATCTGTATCATCCCAAGGCTCTCACCTCCACAGAGGGGCTCGAGCCGGTGGATCTGATCATCCTGTTTGTGAAAGCACTGTTTTCAAAAGCTGCTCTTGCCGGCAATAAGGCACTCATCGGCCCCGACACATATGTGCTCACGCTTCAGAACGGCTCAGGCCATGAAGACATTCTGGGCGAGTTTGTTGACCAGGACCACATCATCATCGGTACAACTGAGGATAACGGCGCGGTTCTCGGGATGGGCTACATCCGCCACGGCGGCGAGGGCAACACCAATGTCGGCATGCTCGTTGAGGACAAGAACGGTTTCCTTCCCAAACTCAAAGAGTCCTTTGACGCATGCGGCTTCAATGTACGGATCCACTCCGTGATCCAGCAGCTGATCTGGGACAAGCTGTTCACGAATGTTTCGCTCAGTGCAGTCACCGGCATTCTGCAGTGCGAGATCGGCTATATCGCAGGTAATGAGTTCGCGTGGAATATGACGAAGGCACTGATCCATGAGGCAGTAGAAGTTGCCCATGCGATCGGACTCAAAGCCGACGAGGAAGAGATCACTGAGAAAGTTCGCAAGACTTCGGTCGGTTCACCGGAAGGTGTCACTTCGATCTGCGCAGATATCCGCGCCGGCAGAAAGACGGAAGTCGATACCATCAGCGGATCCGTGGTGCGTGCCGCGAAGAAAGCCGGCGTCAGCGCTCCGACACATGAGTTCGTGGTCAACACGATCCATGCCCTTGAGGGAAGACCGAAAGCATAATAACATTTTCAAGGCTGTTGGTTCAGGCACCGAATGGTCAGAACCATTCGGTGCCTTCTACCCGGCAAAGGAGAAGTATACACTATGAAAGACTTTAAAGACCAGTTCAGAAAAATCGGAATCGTACCGGTAGTGGTGCTTGATGATGCAAAAGACGCGGCCCCTCTGGCTCAGGCACTGACAGAAGGCGGACTTCCTTGCGCGGAGGTCACATTCCGTACCGCTGCGGCGGCAGACGTGATCAGAAATATGACCGAGAAATATCCTGATATGCTCGTCGGTGCAGGCACTGTTTTGACGACAGAGCAGGTGGACCGCGCAGTAGCAGCAGGCGCCAAATTTATCGTCAGCCCCGGACTCAACCCTGAAGTCGTTAAATACTGCCTGGACAGGGACATCCCTGTGACACCCGGCACGCAGACTCCCAGTGAGATGGAACTCGCGCAGTCCCTGGGTCTGGATTTCGTCAAATTCTTCCCCGCAGAGCCCGCAGGCGGTCTTAAGATGATCAAGGCAGTCGCAGCTCCCTATGTGAACCTCAGTTTCATGCCCACCGGCGGCATCAACGCGAACAATGTCAGAGAGTATCTTGCATATGACAGGATCGTAGCCTGCGGCGGCAGCTGGATGGTCCCGAAAAAGCTCGTGAACGAAGGCAAGTTCGATGAGATCAAGGCACTGGTGGCAGAAGCGGCAGCAATTGTTAAGGAGATTCGCGGCTGATCAGTCGCTATTGCTCAGGAGGTAAGCATAAATGAAATTTGACCTTAAACCCGAAGGAACCTACAAATATGATGCGGTCAGCCTTGGCGAAGTTATGCTCCGCCTGGATCCCGGCGAGGGCCGGATCCGCACAGCGCGTTCTTTCCGCGCATGGGAAGGCGGCGGCGAGTACAACGTTATTCGCGGTCTGCACAAATGCTTTGGTATGAACACAGCTGTGATCACCGCTTTCGCTGACAACGAAGTCGGAAAGCTGATGAAAGATTTCATCGAGCAGGGCGGCGTAGGCACAGACCTGATCTACTGGAAGAAGACCGACGGTATCGGCAGAATCTGCAGAAACGGCCTTAACTTCACAGAGAGAGGCTTCGGTATCCGCGGCGCTACGGGCTGCTCCGACAGAGCAAACACAGCCATTTCCCAGGCCACACCTGAAGATTTCGACTTCGAGTACATTTTCGGAACACTCGGCGTGCGCTGGATGCACACCGGCGGAATTTATGCGGCTCTTTCCGAGCAGGCATGCGAGACCGTTATCGCAGCATGCAAGACTGCCAAGAAGTACGGCACATTCATTTCCTACGACCTGAACTATCGTCCTTCCATGTGGAGCGCGATCGGTGGCCTTGCAAAGGCTCAGGAAGTCAACAGGGAAGTTGCCAAGTATGTCGACGTCATGATCGGCAACGAGGAAGACTTCACGGCCTGCCTCGGCTTCAAGATCGAAGGCAACGATGAGAACCTCAAAGAACTCAACATCGAAGGCTACAAGAAGATGATCGGTGAAGCAGCCAAGACATATCCCAACTTCAAGGCTGTTGCTACGACTCTTCGTACTGTCAAGACAGCTACTGTCAATGACTGGAAGGCAATGTGCTGGGCAGACGGCGAGATCTACATGTCCAAGGAATACAACGGCCTTGAGATCATGGACCGCGTAGGCGGCGGCGATTCCTTCGCTTCCGGCTTTGTATATGGCCTGATGACCACCGGCGATCCCGAGAAGGCAGTCAACTACGGTGCAGCGCACGGCGCACTGGCAATGACGACACCCGGTGACACTTCCATGGCTACCGTTGATGAAGTCGAAGGCATCATGGGCGGCGCAGGAGCGAGAGTAAAGAGATAAGCACTAAAAAGCAATATTGCCAAAAAACAGATAAAAAAAGTGGTTATAGCATTCACTTTTGAAGGATTATATTGCCGCTATTGTACTTTTATTGTCTATCTTGTATAATTCTTACAGTATTATTAATTGCTTGCATAGCATTATCACAAAGGAGGGTAACAAATGAAAAAGAGAGGAATCGCGATATTACTTACCGCAATTCTGGCACTGAGTATTGTAGCTTGCGGAGGCGGCGGAACGACTACCAGAGAGGACTCCGGAGCAGCGTCAGGCGGAGCAGCCGGCGGCAGCAGCAACAAGGTGAAAGTGGATCCTTACGCAGGGGATGAAGTAAAGATCGCTTACATCGCACATGATATCGGAACACCGAACAACCAGGGCTGGAAAGAAGGAATTGAGAGAGAATGTGGATCCTGGTCCAATATCAAAGTTGATTCCTACGGCGCAGAAGAGTCTGCGGAAACGCAGGTCCAGATCATGACAGACTGCATCAACCAGGGCTACAATGCGATCATTCTGCAGTGCTCTGACGGAACAGCGCTCGCACCCAGCGTAAAGCAGGCTGAGGAAGCCGGAATCCCGGTTATCACAGTTAACCTTGACTGCTCAAGCGACACCATCCACAGCGCGCTGGTCATGGCTGTTGACTACGACGCAGGCCGTATGGCAGCGGACAAGATGGCTGAGCAGATGGGCGGCGAAGGAAAGATCGCCATCATCCAGGGTGTTCCCGGACTTGAGCGTACTGACAACCTTGAGAAGGGCTTCCGTGACACAATCGCCAATTATTCCGGAATTGAGATCGTAGACGCACAGTCTGCTTCCTTCCAGAAGGATACAGCTATGACTGTTATGAACTCCTTCCTGCAGTCCTATCCTGATCTTAAGGGTGTATTCGCGATCAACGACGCAATGGCAGAGGGCGCAGCTCTTGCGGCACAGTCCGCAAACAAGAAGGGCCAGATCTGCATCTGGGGCGCTGACGGTGAGAAGGATGCGCTGGCAATGATCGAGAGCGGCGATATGGCAGGCACGATCTACACAAACAGCTGGGACGAAGGTTCTACAGCAGCGAAGATCGCTCTGCTTATGATCGGCTCTGAGTATGATTACACATGCCTGACCGCTACACCTAAGGTCATCATGGAACCTATCGTAGTTACCGCAGAGAATGTCGGCACCATTGCTGAGGAAGACCGCTGGTAATTTCTGTTTCAGTGAGAATGACAAGGCGGGGTCTTATGATTCCCGCCTTTATGCACTCCCGCTGAGAGTCTGCTGATGTACTGTCGGTATGTGAGCAGCGGTTTTTCCGGTGACAGCATTTTTAATGCGGGAATGTGTACGAGAGGAGGAAATAACAAGTGAAACGGATGAATCAGACAACGATGCGGCGCCTGATCTCGATCGGCATGCTGCTCATACTTGTTGTATTGTTCACCATCCTTGCAGGTGCGGGAAAAGGCAAATTTTTGAATTTTGACAACCTGATCGAGGTTGTCAGAGACGCGTCCATACCGGCGATCATCGGCGTAGGCGTTACATTTATCATTATCACGGCAGGAATCGATCTTTCGACAGGAAGTATGATGGCGCTGGTAGGCATGACAATGGCCAACATTTATGCATACACGCTGCTGCCTTTCTCTGTTATGATCCTCGCCGGAATCCTGATGGGCCTTCTTTGCGGACTCTGCAACGGTGTGATCGTCGCCAAATTTAACGTTCCGGAATTCATCGGAACATTGGCAACGATGAGTATTTTCAGGGCCTTGACGTATATCATCGCGATCAAGGATGCAAACGGCGTTATCAAGAGCCAGCCGATGAATCACTCCCAGTATACATGGCTGGGCGGCGGTATCGGCAAATTCTATTATGTAATCATGGCGATGATCGTGATCGTCGCTGCAGGACAGATCGTTCTGAAGTTTACGCGCTACGGTACAAACCTTTATTCCGTAGGTGCAAGTAAAAAGGCTGCCACCCTTTCCGGTATCAATGTTGCCAAGACAAGGCTCATTGCCTATGTGATCACCGGATTTACGGTAGCGGTCGGCGCGGTATTCACAACTGCGAGACTGCAGAGTGCTACCACAGCGATCGGTATGGATTTCGAGTTTAACCCGATCGCTGCAGCAGTCGTCGGCGGTGTGGCACTGTCCGGCGGATCCGGTGATGTCATCGGAACACTGATCGGCGCGCTGTTTATGGCAACGCTTGAGAACGGCGTACGTAAACTGTCGATCAATACGGCATATCAGTATGTTATTAAGGGCGCGATCATCATTGCGGTCGTAATCTTTGACGCGACATATAAGGCACGCATGGATCGCAAGGCAAGAGAAGAAGGAGCTAAGGAGGGGCTTGAATAATGGCAGGAAATACATTAATTGAAGCCAAGGGCATCTATAAGAGCTTTTCCGGCGTTCCGGTTCTTCAGGATGTTCACTTTGAAGTAAAAGCCGGCGAAGTACATGCACTGATGGGAGAGAACGGTGCGGGCAAGTCCACACTGATCAAGATCATCACCGGCGTCTATACAAAAGATGACGGTCAGATATTCTGGGAAGGCAAACCGGTAGAGATCAACAGCTACCAGGACTGCCAGAAACTGGGTGTAGCTTGTATCTATCAGGAACTCTCTGTAATCCCGCCTCTGACGGTCGCACAGAATGTATATCTGGGCAGAGAGCCGCGCAAAGGCGTCTTTATTGACTATGCCAAGATGAATCAGATGACACAGGAACTGATCGACAAATACCAGTTCCCGTTAAAGCCCACGACAGTCGTGGACAATCTGGGTATCGGACAGAGACAGCTGATCGAGATCCTCAAGGGTCTTTCTCAGGATTCGAAGCTGCTGATCATGGACGAGCCTACAGCTTCCCTTTCCGGTAAAGAAGCGGAAATGCTGTTCAAGATCATCCAGAAACTTCGCAGTGAGGGCGTTTCGATCATCTACATCTCTCACAGACTTGAAGAAGTTTATATGCTTTCCGATCGTCTGACGATCCTGCGCGACGGTAAGAACGCAGCGATCCTTGAGAAAGAGGATATCATTCCCGCGAAGGTCATCGAGACAATGATCGGTAAGGTAGTCGACGAATCCGCCGGCTCCCGCAAGATGCTTCATTCCGATGACAATGCAGAAGTCAGACTGGACGTCAAGAATCTTACAGACAAGACTGACCGCTACCGCAATATCAGCTTCCAGGTCCACAGAGGAGAGATCCTTGGAATGGGCGGACTGATCGGAGCCGGCAGAACGGAAGTTGTCCGTGCGATCTACGGTGTGGACAAAGCCGCATCCGGTGAAGTATGGCTGGACGGCAAGAAGCTTGATCCTTCTCCGAAGGCAAGCATCCTCGAAGGAATCGGATTCGTTCCGGAGGACAGAAGAAACCAGGGATTCATTCCTCTTTTGTCCACGACGAAGAATGTTGCGCTCACAAACTACGACATTGTTAAGATCAACGGCACGTCCATCTCTGATGCAGACGAGCTCGCAATGAGTAAGAGAGCGATCCAGGCGATCGACATTCGTCCTTCCGATCCGAATAAGCAGGTCGGCGTTATGTCGGGTGGTAACCAGCAGAAGGTCGTTCTCGGCAAGTGGCTGATGAGAGATCTGAAACTCCTGATCGTCGATGAGCCTACAGCAGGTATCGACGTCGGTGCGAAGGACGAGATCTATTCAATCCTTGAAGACCTTGCCAAGCAGGGCGTCGCAGTCATTGTGGTCACATCGGACCTGCAGGAGCTGCTGCGCGTATCTCACAGAATCATCGTCATGCGCAAGGGTGATATCGTAAAAGAGTTTAAGAATGTAGAGGTCACTCAGTCCAAGGTGCTCTCTGCAGGACAGGGTGTAGAAGAGGAGGCGGAATGATGAAAAACTTTAACTGGAGTAAATACAGTAAACCGATCATCCTCGTCGCATTCATTGTTGTTTTGTCCATTCTCCGGCCCAAGGCATTCCTTTCACTGGACAACTTCAGTAATGTGCTCTGGTCAGTCGCAGTTATCGGCATCATGGTCAGCGGATCGATCTTTGTATTCCTGATCGGCGGAATCGACCTTTCTATAGCGACATTGTGTGCATTCTCTGCGGTTGTGGTGGTCTCTGTCACCCATTTGCTGGGTGATACACCCGGAGCAGTGATGGCAGGTGTTTTGGCGGCTCTGGTTGTCGGCGCACTGGCAGGTGCGGTTCATGGACTTGTCATAACGACGTTCAAGATTCCGGCATTCCTGGTGACATTCGCTACCCAGAGTATTTTCCTCGGACTTGCGATGGTCTTCACAAACAACAAGATCGTCAGCTGCACGGTCCCCGCTTTCACGGCGATCGGCGCGTTCAAGATCCTCGGCTTCCCGCTTCCGGTATATTTCATGGTGATCATTGCCCTGATCAGCTGGTATGTGCTCCGGAAGACTGTCTATGGCAGATATGTCTATGCAGTCGGCGGCAACCCGACAGCTTCCGAGATCTCCGGTATCAACGTTAAGCTTGCATCCATTATCTGCTATGTGATCTCCGGTCTTACAACAGCAATGGGCGGTATCGTTCTTGCCTCCATGACGCAGCAGGCGTCCTCCTCAACAGGAGCAGGTTATACGAATGATGTAATCACTGCAGCAGTTATCGGCGGTGTTTCCCTTCTGGGCGGCGAAGGTACTGTTCCGGGAGCGATCTTCGGTGCGGTGCTGATGGGACTTCTGAACAACGGTCTGAACCTTATGTCCGTACCGTCCACACATGCAGGTCTGGTCAAGGGCCTGGTCATCGTAGTGGCAGTTGCATTCGATGCAATGCAGCACGCGGATCAGTCCAGAAAGAAAGTCAAGAAGGTCAAAAAAGCAAGCGCTTGATCTTTTGCCGGACAAAACAGCATAATGACGGAATGAGGATAAACTATGAAAAAAATCGATGCACATTTACACTTGGCTAAGGTGCTTGCAGGATACTGCAGACGCGGTGAGCTGCGCACCATCGGCGGCGGCAAAGCGCAGTGGGGCAGCGGCGAAGTGTTCCAGCTTCTTCCCACAACGGGAGAGTATGGGGATGACTGCTTCACAGCAGAACAGGCTCTTGCGATCATGGACCGCAACGACGTAGAGAAGGCGGTTCTGATGAACGGAAGCATGTACGGTTTCCAGAACATCTATCACGAGGAGCTTCTTGCGAAGTATCCTGATCGTTTCTGCCCTTCCTGTGAGGTAGAGCCCTTCGCGACCAATCATATGGAGACACTGGCGAGATTCTTGGAGGAAAAACATTTCCGCCTTGTCAAGTTCGAAGTCAGTTCCGGCGGCGGCCTGATGGGATGCCACGATCCTTTTGATCTGTCCGGCGACAGGATGATGGAGATCTACAAGATGATCGAGAAGAACCATGGTGTGGTCGCACTCGACGTCGGCGATATTTTGATGGAAAGCCATCAGACTGCTGCACTGATGAGGATCGCGGACAGATGCCCTGATCTCAAGGTTGTGATCTGCCACCTTCTTGCTCCTATGAGAGAGAAGAAGAAAGAGTGGA
Source organism: uncultured Lachnospiraceae bacterium (assembly GCA_902801585.1). The sequence goes on from CADCIU010000007.1 coordinate 31,653, forward strand.
AAGCAGAGCTGCAGATGCTCAGCCAGGCCAATATCTGGTTTGATATCGCTGCAATGCCGAAGATCATGGCTCCCGATGTCTATCCTTATCCGGAGACGGTCGATATTTTGGCAGAGGCCAAAGATATCATCGGTGCCGACAGAATGATGTGGGGAACAGATGCTCCGTTCGCGGCAACGCAGGATACCTACGAACATCTCACGGATTATCTTGAAAAAACAACGGTGTTCACTGAAAAAGAGCTGGAGAACATTTATTATAATAATGCACAGCTTGTATACTTTAGCTGAATGATCGCGTGAATGAAACGAGGCCACCGGCTGAACCGGTGGCCTTTTGTTAAAAATACGGGATTGGCGCAGGAGTGTCCCCAATCTCAGGATCGCATCGGCGAATAATGTGGTCGCCCGCTTTCCTCCGGAAACGCTCCGAAATGAGAGGGAAAAATGATTAGAAGAAGCAGCGAAAAGCAGAGTGTCAGAAAACCGTCTCCTTTTAACGGAATCGGAGAGATCACCGTGAGAAGCCTTTTAAACGGGCCCGAAGAGATGGAAAATAAAGGCCGTGTTTTCGGACATACGACGGTTTACCCGGGCAGCAAGATCGGTCTCCATACACACAAGGGTGATGCGGAGACCTACTACATTCTCTCAGGACACGGCAAATATAATGACAACGGCACGATCGTAGACGTTCAGCCCGGTGACGTATATTATTGCGGTGATGGCGAGTGCCACTCGATCGAGGCGATCGATGAACCGATCGAGATGATCGCACTGATCCTGTATACCACATGATCTATAGTGCTATCGGATTTACAGTTACCGATTTGGTTAGAATGGGTTTCGCTGTCTGGCGCAGCGTATAACTACAGAAAGACACTTATTTATTAATGATTACTAGACAAAAGGAGAGAGAAAGCATGGAACTTCTGAACTATGAAGTGTTGGAAAGATCAGGTTATGACGGATACATCCTGAAGGATGCGCCTGAAAAGGTCATGCAGTTTGGCGAGGGCAACTTCCTCCGTGCATTCGTAGATTACTGGTTCGACGTATCAAATGAAAAGGCAGATTGGAACGGCAAATGCGTCCTGGTCCAGCCTATCAAACCCGGTCTTGCCGAGATGATCAACAAGCAGGAAGGCCTGTATACACTGTATCTTCGCGGCCGTGAGAACGGCGAGAAGGTCGACAGAAAACGTGTCATTTCCTCCGTTTCCAGATGCCTCAATCCTTATGAGGAAGAAGGCTTCAAGGCCATGATGGAACTGGCCTGCTCTGACGATCTGGAGTACATAGTATCCAATACGACAGAGGCCGGTATCGTCTATGATCCCTCCTGCAAGTTCGAGGACAAACCCGCGAACTCCTTCCCTGGCAAGCTGACACAGGTGCTTTACGAGCGCTTTAAAGCGGGCAAGGGAGGCCTCGTGATCCTCTCCTGCGAGCTGATCGACAACAACGGCAAGGAACTCTTAAAGTGCGTCAACCAGTACATAGACCAGTGGGGACTCGGAGATGACTTCAGGAAATATGTCAATGAGGACTGCACGTTCTGCTCGACGCTGGTAGACAGGATCGTTCCCGGCCGCATCCGCGACGCGGAAGAAGTGGCACGCTTGGAAGAGATCAACGGCTATACGGATCCGCTGCTGGTCGTAGGAGAAGTCTTCGGCGTATGGAACATCGAAGGTCCCGCATGGCTGGAGGAGAAGCTGCCTTTCAAGAGAGCGGGCGTGAACTGCATTGTAGTTCCGGATGTAACGCCTTACAAGAAGAGGAAGGTCCGCATCCTGAACGGTGCGCACACAGGATTCGTGCTGGGAGCTTATCTGGCAGGCTTCAATATCGTACGTGAGTGCATGGAGAACAACACGGTCCTCGGCTTCATGAACAAGATGCTGTATGACGAGGTCATCCCCACGCTGACGCTGGACAAGGACGACCTGATGAACTTCGCAAAGGCTGTTCAGGACAGGTTCAACAACCCCTTCGTGAACCATGAACTCATGAGTATTTCCCTGAACTCCACTTCCAAGTGGAGAGCGAGATGCTTCCCGAGCTTTGCGGAGTATGTAGAGAAATACGGAAAGCTTCCGGCTTGCCTGACGACGAGCTTCGCGGCATATCTGGCTTTCTATTCGAGCAACATCCAGGAGCTGACGGACGCCGGTCTGGTCTGCAAAGACCCTCAGGGCAGAACCTACACGATCTCGGATGACCGCTGGGTGCTGGAGTTCTACTATGACCACAAGGATGATGACGCAGCGACTCTGACCCATGCTGTGATGACCAATGAGCAGATGTGGGGAGAGGACCTGACAAAGATCGAAGGGTTCGAAGCGGCAGTGGCAGCGGATCTGGAGAAGATCCGCAAGGACGGCGTCCTGAAGGCATATGCGGACTGCCTGTAAAGAGGATACCCTGTAAAGCGACGGCACCGCTGCTTCAGGCAGTGAGCGGCCGGACTTAAGCGCTTGATTTGGAGGTAATTATGCCCATTTTTATACAGATAAACGATATTGATAATGTAGCAGTTGCCCTCCATCCCGCGCCCGCAGGCACCGCCTTTGGCGGTGCAGCTGCGGTGGAGGACATCCCTCAGGGCCACAAGATGGCGCTCAGGGATATCGCGGTCGGCGAAATGGTCATGAAATACGGCCTGCCCATCGGACATGCCACGAAAGAGATCAAGGCCGGGCAGTGGGTCCACACCCATAACATGATGACCAATCTCAAGGGCGAAGTGGAGTACACCTATGAGCCCGCAGTCAGAGAGATGGAGCCCCTTGAGCCCAAGACCTTCATGGGCTACAGGAGGAAAGACGGAAGGGCGGCGAGCCGCAACGAGATCTGGATCATCCCTACGGTAGGATGCGTCAACGATGTGGCCAAAACACTGGTCAGGGAGAACCAGGACCTTGTAAAGGGGTCCGTTGACGGGCTCTATACATTCACGCATCCCTTCGGATGCTCGCAGACAGGGCATGACCACGCGCAGACCAGAAGACTTCTGGCGGCGCTGGTGAAGCACCCCAACGCGGGAGCAGTGCTTGTACTGCACCTGGGTTGTGAGAACCTGACCCACGAGCAGTTCGTAAAAGAGCTGGGCGATTACGATCCCGACAGGGTGAAATTCCTGACCTGTCAGGAGGTTCCGGACGAACTGGAAGCAGGATCGGAGCTGCTTAAAGAGCTGGCGGAGTATGCTTCGCAGTTCAAGAGGGAAGAGATTCCTGTGAGCGAGCTTGTAGTCGGCATGAAGTGCGGCGGATCCGACGGTCTGTCGGGAATCACGGCGAACCCTACAGTCGGAAGATTCTCGGATCTGATGACAGCGATGGGCGGGACAACGATCCTGACGGAAGTCCCGGAGATGTTCGGTGCGGAAAACTTCCTGATCAACCGCTGTGTGAATACGGCAGTGTTCGAGAAGGCGTCGAATATGCTCAACGGCTTCAAAGACTACTTCATCAGCCATAACGAAGTAGTATATGACAACCCGAGCCCCGGAAATAAGCAGGGCGGGATCACGACGCTGGAAGACAAGTCGTGCGGCTGCGTACAGAAAGGCGGAAGAGCACCGGTTGTGGACGTGATCAATTATGGCGAGCAGGTCACGAAGAAGGGCCTGAACCTGCTGTACGGTCCCGGTAACGACCTTGTATCGTGCACGGCGCTGACGGCGGCCGGAGCACATCTGATCCTGTTCACGACAGGAAGAGGAACACCTTTCGGAGCACCGGTGCCGACGATGAAGATCGCGACGAACACCCCTCTGGCGACAAAAAAGACGAACTGGATCGACTTCAACGCAGGCGTTGTGGCAGACGGTGTGAAGACGCTGGATGAAGCGGGAGCAGACCTGCTCGATCTTGTCTGTGAAGTGGCGTCCGGAAAGCAGACATGCGCTGAACGCAAGGGCTTCAGGGAAATCTCGATCTTCAAGGATGGGGTTGTGTTGTAAAAAGTGTAGTTATACTAAGGAGAATAAAAATGAGACCATTTATGGATAAAGATTTCCTGCTGGAGACAGAGACTGCGAAGCACCTGTTCCACGACTATTCGGATCCGATGCCGTTGGTGGACTACCACTGCCACATCTCCCCGCGGGAGATCTATGAGGACCGTCGTTTCAACAATATAGCGGAGGTTTGGCTGGGCGGAGAGAACCCGGACGGAACCTACTTCGGCGACCACTACAAATGGCGCGTGATGCGGTCCAACGGAACACCGGAAGAGTATATCACAGGGCACAAGCCGGACTTCGAGAGATTCGTGAAGTTCGCGGAGGCACTGGAGATGGCGATCGGAAATCCCATGTACCACTGGTCCAACGCCGAGCTGCATAAATATTTTGGCATCACAGAGGCTCTGACAGTTGATAACGCGAAGGAGGTCTGGGACAAGACAAGTGATATGCTCCAGAACGACCCCAACATGTCGGTCCGCGGCCTGATCAAGCAGTCCAACGTGGCTTTCATCGGGACGACAGACGACCCGATCGACAGCCTGGAGTGGCATGAGAAGATTGCAGCAGATCCTTCGATCGAAGTGAAGGTCTGCCCTTCCTACCGTCCTGACAAGGCGATCAATATCAACAAAGAGGGCTTCGCTGAGTACATCGGAAAGCTTGCTGCCAGTGTCGGCAAGAAGGAGCTCGCCTCCGCACAGGAAGTCATCGATGCTCTGATCGAGCGCCTGGAGTTCTTTGCTAAGCTGGGCTGCAGAGCGAGTGACCACGGTCTTGATTACATACCTTTCCGTCCGGCTCCGATGGAGGAAGTCGATGCGATCTACAAGAAAGTCATGAAGGGTGATGCGATCACCGTAGAAGAGGCGGAGAAGTATCAGACAGCGGTCCTTATGGCACTTGCTAAAGCGTATCACCGTCTTGACATCGCAATGCAGATCCACTACAGCTGCTACCGCAACGCGAACGAGAGAATCTTCCGCAAGATGGGTCCTGACACGGGTGTTGACATGATTGCACAGAACACCTGCGGAGAGGACATCGCACGCATGCTGTCGGCACTGGATTTCACGAATGAGTGCCCTAAGACCATCATCTATTCCCTGAACCCTGCGGATAATGAGCAGATCGGCACGATGCTGGGCTGCTTCCAGTCTGCTGAGATTCCCGGAAAGATCCAGCACGGAAGTGCATGGTGGTTCAATGACACCAAGAGCGGGATGGAGGAGCAGATGAAGTCTCTGGCGAACCTGGGTCTTCTGGGCAACTTCGTCGGAATGCTGACTGACTCCAGATCCTTCCTGTCCTATGCAAGACATGACTACTTCCGCCGGATCATGTGCAACCTGATCGGCACATGGGTAGAGAACGGAGAGTATCCCAACAACGAGGCCTCCCTTAAGAAGATCGTGGAGGGCATCTCCTACAGGAACGCGGCCAGGTATTTCGGGCTGTAAAGCATAAGGTGACAAGGGGACGGTTCTTCTGACAACTTTTGAAAACAAAAGTTGTCAGAAGAACCGTCCCCTTGTCACCCCTAGATGTAAAAATCACCCTATTTTTCCTACAACCCGCCACTTGAAGACGAGTCATAAAGTGCTATACTTGTGTGGTTTCAAGGGAACTGCCGGAGTGGACATGCCATGCTCATGACCAGACCGGCAGTTCTTGTCATTTTATCGGTATGATAAACCAAAACCTTCTGTGTAACAGCAGACTGTAGAGAAAGAGTGACAACCATGCGTCTATTACTGGAAACTGCACTGGCCCTTTTTGCCGGCCTGATGATGACTCGTGTATTCAAGTACCTGAAAATGAATTTTCCGGACGTTACGGCATTTCTGATCGCCGGCGTATTGGTGGGACCATACGCGCTCGGAAGACTTGGCATCCACGGCGTTGGATTTAACACAGTGGAAGATGTCGAAAGTGTAAGTATACTCAGCAATGTAGCACTGGGATTTATTGCCTTTGACATCGGAAATGAATTCCGTATGGCACATCTGAGGCAGACAGGGAAGACAGCGACGGTGATCGGCATTATCCAGGCAGTCTTAGCTGCTCTTATGGTAGATGCGGTACTGATCATCCTGCATTTGATATTGGGTCCTGAGGTCCTTCCGCTGCCGGTCGCGATCACACTTGGAGCAATTGCCTCTGCTACGGCGCCGGCAGCTACACTGATGGTTGTCAGGCAGTATAAGGCGAAAGGCCCTGTGACGGATCTGCTTCTGCCGATCGTCGCACTGGATGATGCAGTCGGCCTGGTGGTGTTCTCGGTCTCATTCGGTATTGCGCAGGCTATGACCGGCGGGAGACTCGATGTTGTTTCCGTGATCATCAATCCGCTTTTAGAGATTGTCTGCTCTCTGATCTTGGGCGCAGCAATGGGATGGCTGCTGACACAGGTGGAAAAAATATTCTTCTCCAACTCAAACCGTCTTTCCATGACGATCTCATTTGTGATCATGACGATCGCGATGGCGTCCAGAGAATTTGAATTGGGAAACGGGGTGAAGATCGGCTTCTCTTCGCTCCTTGTGTGCATGATGCTCGGTACAATGTTCTGTAACCTGAGTGAGTATTCCGTGGATATCATGAACCGCTCTTCGAAATGGACATCACCTCTGTACGCTGTATTCTTCGTCTTGTCAGGTGCGGAACTTGACTTGGGTGTATTCCGATATCCGTCGATCATTCTGATCGGTGTGGTATATATTCTGGTTCGATGTGCCGGAAAATACTGTGGAGCGCGCTGGAGCAGCACGATGATGCACTGCAATGAAACAGTGCGCAAATATTTGGGAATCACATTATTCCCGCAAGCCGGTGTTGCGCTGGGAATGGTCGTCACGGCGCAGGCACTGGGTGATGAGATGGGCGGTATGATCCGCAATATCATCCTGTTCAGTGTGCTGGTCTATGAATTGGTCGGACCGCAGCTGACCAGGATCGCACTGACATGTGCAGGCGAGATCAAGGCCGGTGCAGGCGACGCCGGGAACAGGGCCCGTTTTGAAAAGAAGGCGAAGATTACTAAAGCTGAATAATTCACCAAGAAGTATAATTGGTGTTACTGCCCCTTGAATGCCAAAATCTGCCGGAAAGATATATCAGAACTTTTGAGAAACAATTGGACAGGCCGGGAGATCTGTATTAGATAATCGTTGTTCCGGGACAGAAACTATAAAGTCTGACCTGAGGATGGTTTGCAATATCCGGAAGTGCGTGATTGATATTGCAGAAAGTGATAGTCTCTGTACCCGGGACAACGATGATCTTGAATTAGAAAAGCTGTTTAGCCTGTATGTCTTCCTCGTATGATGTCAACAAGTGCAAGGACGGCACACAGAAGGCACCAGCCGGCCCGGACTATTTTGCCGTGAACGTGATCGGATCCGAATCGGCGATCGTCTCATAGGAATCCAGGTCATAGATGTGGAATTTCAGTTCCACTTCCTCGACGGCTTCAATCCCGTTTTCTTCAAGTTCGGAGGAGAGCAGAGTGATATCGTCGAGTGATTTCTTCCCGTCATAGACCTGGGTCGAGAAATACGGTGTCATCATGAATCCGTTAATGGACATGTCGTCGACGGAGATGCCGACGTCATGGCCGGAATCATTCTCGATATAGAGGAGAATGGCCGCTCCCCAGAAGCTGTTCTCGTCGACGGTCTTGCCGACGATCCGGATCCCGTCCTCATTATAGAGTTCCATTCCGTCGTCATTGGCCTTCGTATCCATTTCGTCGACCGCGGAAGTCTCGATGACGGCGCGCTCCTTCTCAAACAGGGTGTCAAAAGTCGAGACGTCCGATCCGTGGAAATAGATCTCAATGCGTCCGACGGTATCGATGCCTGCCGCTTTGAGTTCCGAGCTGGAAAGATAGATAGTCTCATTTGCTTTCTTGCCGGCGGCGATCTCTGAGGCGAACAGGTCGTGGATCATGTAATCATTTACGATCAGCGCGTCGCAGCTGAGCATGATGTCCTGGTCCGTGTCGTTCTCAATGAGTACTTTGATGCCGTCTCCCCATATGTCATCCGATGTATACTCCTTCGCAGTGATCTTCAGCCCGTCCTGATCATAGAGGACCTGCTCTTCGATGGAAACGGCCTTATTTCCGCCTTTCTTTTCATCCCCTGCGCCAGTCGATTCTGCATTTCCCTCTGCATTCTTTTTCTCGATCTCGTTCGTATTATCACCCTCTTTCGTGTCGTCTGCCGCCTCCGTTTCGCCGGCGGTCTGCTCTTCGGTTCCGGACCCTGTGGATTCTTCACTTGGCGCGACCTGTTTGGGCGCCGCGGAATCGGAAGAACCGCAGCCTGCCAGCAGGGAAGCCGATGTCAAAATACACAAGAAACCTGCAAATACTTTTTTTCTGATACACATAAAAACAACCCCTCCTTATAATGAATTTCGCACAGGTCTGTCTGTGCTGTGGAATCATTATAACAAGAGGTTGTTTCTTTGGTTCCCCCCGCAGCGGGGGCAAAAATAGGTACGATTATACCGGGGCAGCATTTCACGCCTGCAAACCGAGGGTCCGAAGGCAGCATTTCACGCCTGCAAACCGCAGGTCCGAAGGCAGCGGTTCAATTCTGCAGGCCGCTCGTCCGAAGCGGTTCCAGATGATTTTTCTTCAGGTATGCGTTGACGTCGAGGATGCTTCCGGGGCGCTCATTGAATGCGATCATGATCAGGGCATCTCTCGGTATTTTGGCATATAGTTCGGGCAGCTCGTATTTGTGCAGTGCACGCTGCGTCTGCTCCAGGGTCAATTCTGCGGCGTAGCAGATGCGGAGGATCACGTCCCGCTGCCGGGTATGCTTCTCGCCTGAGAGCAGCTTATAGCCATATCGCTCAGGGATGTCGGCCCGCAGGAAGACCGCCTGCAGCGAGAGCCCGTTCGATTTGAGAATATTCTTGATATAGGCGCTGAAAGACGTCGATTCGGAGAGCATGCTTTCCTGATTGGATGCCATGAAAGCGGGATAGTCGGTCAGGTGAGTCCTGCCAAGCGTGCTGTTAAGTTCATTGGTGTCTTTTTCCTGCATGGGAAACCTCCTGTTGTTTCGATTTTTTGAAAATGTATAATGATAGTAATACGGCGCTTCAGTACAGCATCATTTGCGTCGACAGCAGAGAGGAAGCATTAACTTGGATTATACGCATCGATTGTCAATTTCTTATTATAAGGTTGCAGCACCGATCAATGAACCCCATAAAGTGTTCCTTGTGAGGCATCAGGAGACCGGTAAGTTCTATGTCCGCAAGACATTGGACGTCTTTTCGACCGAGGTCTATGAGCAGCTTCGCAGCAACCCGGTTCGCGGGATCCCTAAGATCATGGACTTTAATGAAGAGGATGGAAAGCTGACGCTGATCGAGGAATTCATTTCCGGGAAGACGCTCCGGGAGGTCTTCGACGAAGCCGGAACCGGCAGGACACTGACGCCGGAGCAGATCGGAAATTACATGATCGGTCTTTGTGAGATCCTCATGCGGCTCCACTCGATGGATCCGCCGATCATTCATCGGGATCTCAAGCCTTCCAACATCATCGTGACCGGCTATGACAACGTCTATCTTCTGGACTACAACGCGGCCCGGCATTACCGCAGGGACGCGGAGCGGGACACCGACACTAAGCTCTTGGGCACGCAGGGGTATGCCGCGCCTGAACAATACGGATTCGGCCAGTCATCCCCGCAGACGGATATCTACTCCCTTGGCAAAATACTGCAGGAAGCTGTTCAGTTCCTTCCCGCTCAGGATCACACGTTTGACAAGATCATTCGAAAATGTACACAGATGGATCCGGTCAAAAGATATACCGGCGCAGCGGAACTGCGGGCGGCGCTGCGCAAGAGCCTTGGGATCAGCGACAGGGCAGATATCAGGGGAACTGTTGTGAATCCGTATCTGCCGCCCGGATTTCGAACATTGAATCCCTACAAGATGCTGATCGCAGTGACGGTGTACTATTTTGTCTTTTATGTCTGCCTGACGCTTACGACGAAAGATATTTCCGGCACCGGGCTGTGGGTCGAGAGGATCTGCGTTCTGATGATCATGCTGGCCGGCATTGCGATCGGGAGTAATTATCTGAACGTGCAGCGATTGGCACCCTTCCACAGCAGTGATCACAGGGGACTGCGCATTGCGGGAGTTTTATTGCTGTTTACGGCAGTCACCGGAGGTATGTTCCTGATCACGATCTTTGTCATATCAATGGTCTTTATCCGATCATGAACGCAGGGGGAAGAATCCTGCCGGGTATATTTTAAATATATACATTGTGATATAAATAAGTATACATCCTGTTAAAGGATTGCGCATCCACCGCTGCGGGGTGAAAAGATGCAAAAATAGTGTTTTTAAGGACCCGACAGAGTATAATTATTGTGGTACATTTGATATAAGCATTGTTTTATAATACAAAGCTGAAACATAGACATCGCGAGTGATCAGGAAAGTAATAAACAAACCGGGATGAACCGGCAGAAGGAGTGCACATAAAATGAAAAAGATCAGGATTTTGGCAATTGCAGCTGTTATGGCAGCCGCCGCGATGGCAGTGGGATGCGGAGCATCGAAGACGCCTGAACCGTCAGAATCGCCGGAAGTATCCGATGCGTCGGAAGTATCTGATGCGTCTGAAATGTCCATTGAAATGATCGATGGAAAGGAAGCTTTGATCGAATTGAAAAACGCGGAAGACGGCAATTCTGTGTTCTCGGGAATACTCACGGTCGCGGAAGGGGAGGAACTCGGGATCGAAGCAAATGTGGACGAGGGCAGCAAGGTGCTCATCGAGTTTGCGGCTGTGCCGGAAGATGAGAATTCCGACGAGAATTCCGACGAGAATCCCGACGAGATCATGGAGTTCGGCGAGTCCGGTGCTGAATTGACGATCGATCAGAGCGCTGCGACTACACAAGAAATAGATCCCGCTGATTATCAGGTCAGGGTGACTGCGCAGAGCAAGTCCAACGGCACGATCAGTTTGCACGTGACAAAAGCACCTGAAAAGGAAGATCCGGTAGAAAAGGCGAGAAAAGATACTGAAGCAAAAGCAGAGGAAGCAGCTAAGGCCGCAGGATTCATAACCAATCCGGAAACCGATCCGAATCCCGTTCCGAATCTGTATGGAGTGAACACCTCGTTTCGCTCCCTGGGAGTGGAGGGGAAGGAGATCACATATAAATCGGAGGAAGGGATTGTCCAGATTACGTGTCCTGTTACAAAAGATCATAAAAAGAGGATACTTGTGACCATAGGAAGTGTTGGCGGCGAATACTCCGGTGAGATCTCTTTTGGAGGCGATGATGAGAATTCCAAGCTTGATATCGTTTTGGAAGGACTGGAAGATGGACTTAAAGAAACAGTGACGTGCTATGGAGACAATGAGGGCGATACGCCCAAGGTGACCAAGGCCGGTTGGGAGAATGATGAATTCAAATATGAGATCAGAGTTGAAAGCGATGACAATAGCATCAGCCTGAACGAAAAAGACGTCGAGACGTTGATAAAAGCCATCATGGGATCGGACGAAACGGCGAAATCGGATGCTTCGGATCAATCGTAAGAAGCGGCGGGACAGCTCGAACCGGCGAATCGGTGAGGCAGGCTGCATATCGGCAAAGCCGGCTTGAAGAAGTAAAAAGAGAACAACAAGGTGTGACAAAAGCGGATGCGGATTCCTCGGCATTCATTATGGTCACACCTTTTTTGTGCGATAAATGCAATTAAGAGTTCAAAACACCGCAAATATGTTTGTAGAAACAGAACAAAAAGCCGGGAGAGCAGACGCTATAAATGATATAATGAATACAAAACACGGATAAATAGTAAGTAGGAGGATACGGAATGATTCGAATTATGATCGTAGAAAGTGAGGAGACCACAGGATCGTCGCTCTATAATATCATCCGGGTATATTTTGGAACAATGTGCGAGACGGTTGTAGTGAAAAGCGGCTCGATGGCAATCGAGCAAAGCATATCTTTCAGGCCGGATATCGCCATTGTGGACACACAGATTCAGGGACTTACGTGGATCCAGACGATCAGGGAAATACGCAGCAGACACCCGTCGACGTTATTTATCATCACGACACCTTACAGCAGGTATTCTTATACGAATGAAGCGGCGGTTCTTGACATCCGTGAGATCCTCACAAAACCGATCAGCAGAAAAGAAGTCGTCGAAGTATGTACCAGAGTATTCCGACAGGTAGAGCTTCAGAGAATATCACAAAGCGATGTGCTGTTTATGAGGGAAAAGGTCGAACTTACGATCCCTTTCCTTGAAGATTCTTTTATTAACGGTCTGATCCGCAAAGAAAAGGGAAATGCCAATGCAGGGTATCTGAAGCTGCTGGGAGTACCGCAGGAAAGCGGCAGTGTGGTCACCCTTGAATTCAGAGAGAAAGGAAAACGTGCGGCATCCGTGAGCTCTATCACAGCCAGCGAAAAGATAGAAGGCTACTATGATGATCTTCGAAAGATCGTTTTGTATTATCTGCCGTGCCTGATGAGTTTTGTGATGGGAAACAGAGTCATTCTGTATGTTCCGGCTGACATACAGACGACCCTTTACGGCCATAAGGAAGAGCTTACTGCGAAGGTGCGAAAGCTGGTCCAAAGGCTTGAAAAAAAGTTCGACCTGCAGTTCCGGGCGGGGATCGGAGATACATACGAAACAGAGCAGTCTATTTGGTCATACAGGGAATCATTGCAGTGTCTTAGTCAAAAAAGCAAAAGCGTCGTCCATATTAAAGACTTCAGGACGGAGGGGATCAAAGAGGGCTTTCCCAGAGAACAGTTTAACAATTGTCTGCAGACAGGCCTGAAGTCTGATCATGACAGCGCGGCAGCGGCTTTTGAGGAGCTCTGGGTCCGGATGGATGAAGCAGAGTATGAGACAGATGAAATAGAAAAGGTCATGCTGGAGCTTATGTGCGTGACGGAACATAAAGCGGCAGAGACAGGACTCATCCGCTGGGAGAGGCTTCGCGACAGTGAGTCCATGGCCTGCTTTCGATCACAGGGGAACAGGACTCAGATGCGGAAATGGTACTTGGAGCAGTGGCTGAGTCTTTGTGATGATATCAGTGCGATGAGGACGCGCGGATCAGACAGTGTGAGCGGTAAGGCGATCAAGTATATCAGAGAGCATTTTTCAGAGGAGATCTCGCTCGAAGAGGTCTCACAGGCGGTCAATATCAGCCCCTTCTATTTCAGCAGGCTTTTCAAACATGAGACCGGGAAGAATTTTATAGAATTTCTCAATGACACGAGAATGCAGAAAGCAAAAGAATATCTTGTCGATCCTATGTACAGCATCAAAGAAATTTGCCACAAGTGCGGTTACAGTGATCCTAATTATTTCAGCAGGATCTTTCGGAAATATGAGGGAATATCTCCCAGCGAGTGGCGAAGCAAAACAGGCACAAACGAGGTATAATAAAAGAATACCATCGAAGTACGGTATCATAGAAGAACACGATCATAGAAGAACACGATCATAGAAGAACATTATCATAGAAAGACAGTTCCTTTTTTGTTTGTCAGAAAGTGGAGAGAAAAGCAATGCCTGAGAAATATGATAAACTGCGCTCCAATATGTCCTTCAACGTTACAGCCGGGATCGTATTGCTACTGGCTGTATTCAGCATTATTGTCAGTGCGATCGGTATTCTCAGCTTTACGGAATCTTTCAAAAAAGAGCACTCCACCACCACATATCACATGGCAGATACAGCAGCCATGCTGGTCAACGGGGATCATATCGATGAATATCTCCGTGGAGAAGAGATGGAGGAATATGCCAGGACCAAAAGGATCCTGGATACCTATTGCAAGTATATGAATGTATCGCTGGTGTATGTCATTGATGTGGACCGCAGTGATTACAATCACTTTGTTTCGGTCTTCAACGCTGTTGATAATGCGGTGGATGATACAGCATATGAGGAGTGGGAGATCGGGCATGAGAGAGAGACCACCAATGAGGAATACCGGCGCAAATACGAAGAGTTGTACGAAAAAAAGGTATTGTACGGAACCATATACCGCTTAAACCCGGGCAAAGGCCTGCACCCGCACATCACTACGATCGTGCCGGTTTTGGACTCCACCGATGAGGTGGCAGCCCTGTTGTGCGTACAGAGGCCGATCAACGAACTGGCGGCGGTCGTGCGCGTGTTCGTGATTCGGACCGGCATATTCGCATTACTGCTGGCTTTCTTTGCGTCACAGCTGGCGGCCTACTTCTCCAGAAAATGGATCATATCTCCCATTCGGAAGATTTCGGGGGAAGCGACGCGCTTTGCGAAAGAGAACACAAAAGGAGAGGAGCTGGGGGATGTCAGCCGGTTCAGCGAGATCTACAATCTCTCCCGGGCCATCGATAAGATGGAAACGGATATGGAGAACTATGTTCAAAACCTGACGGCTGTCACTGCAGAGCGGGAACGGATCGGAACAGAGCTGTCTTTTGCCAGAAAGATCCAGCACGACGCATTGCCGCATACGTACCCTGCCTTCCCCGGCAGAACGGAGTTCGATATTTACGCTTCCATGACGCCGGCCAAGGAAGTGGGCGGGGACTTTTACAATTTTGATCTGATCGATGAGGATCATCTCGCTATGTGGATCGGCGACGTATCCGACAAGGGCGTGCCTGCTGCGCTGTTCATGATGGCGATCAACATCGTGATCGAGAACCGGGTGATCATGGGCGGTTCGCCTGCAGAGATCATGGCTTATGTGAACAATAATGTCTGCGCGCACAGCAAGACGGATATGTTCGTCACGATCTGGCTGGGCATCCTGGAGATCTCAACGGGGCGGATCATCTGCTGCAACGCGGGACACGAAGATCCGGCCGTCTATAAAAAAGGCGGCGCATTTGAGATCGTGAAGAAGAAGCACAATACGGCTGTCGGCGCCATGCCGGATCTCCCCTACAATGATGAGGAGATCTTCCTGGAAAAGGGAGATAAGCTCTTCATTTACACAGACGGTGTTCCCGAGGCCACGAACTCGTTCAATGAGCTGTTCACGGTAGGAAGAATGGTAGATGCCCTGAATGAGTACTGCGAAGGGACGCCGCAGGAGATCCTGGAAGGCATGCACAAGAGCGTGAATGAGTTTGTGGGAGACCGGACACAGTTCGATGATCTGACGATGCTGTGTGTGGAATTGAAGGGATGAGGAGAAGCCGGGGGCGAGACTGGAATTAAGGGGTTGGACACCAGCACTTTAGTGCTTGCTTGGGTTTCATTTAGCGGCATTACGCCTAAGAATTGAAAATTCTGAAAATATAGGAGGCGCAAAATCGGCGGCGTGACGCCTAAGATTTGGAAATTCAAATAAATAAGCGTGAAAAAAAGGAACAGGAAGTAAGAAAAACTCAATCTTAGGAGTCAGGGCACTCCTAAGATTGAGAATTCTTTTATTTTTAGGGGGAATGGACACGCCTAAGAAGGCTGGATTTTAATTTTTAGGAGGGAAGGTGCCAAAAGTCGGACTCCTAAGATCAGGAATTTTGAAAATTCCAAATTGGAATTCTTAGGTGAACCCCAATTTGGAATTCTTAGGTGAACCCCAAAATCAAAGCCAGCCGCCTAAGCAAAATTCACGCCCTTCTGACCAGTTTCAGCGGAAATTCCACCGAGCAAATGAAGAACTCTCTTCTGAAAAAGCAGAATAAAACGAATTATCAACTGTATTTTGACAAATTATAGATAAACCGCAAAAAAACGACCCCGGAGCAGTCAATTGGAAAGCCGCAATGCTTCCGGTCAGGATACAATTGTAGTGTCAAATCCAGATATTCATCTGGTCATCTGTCGACCTTTCTTTTCCGGCAGATCAGAAATCCCAAGTCAAACGAAACGAATAAACAGCATTAAAATACTTGCGGAGGGAATTCCATATGCAGGATATATTCGGAACACAGTTAGAAGAAAGGAAAACGTATCTGCAGGGAATGATTCAGCAAAAGAGGAAGGAACTTGAAGGGGTGCCGGAGGGAAAACTCAGATGCAAGCTGAATCGCAGCAGGCAGGAATACTATTGGGTCAAGGACACGGGTGACACGACGGGTCAATATATTCCTGTCGGCCAGTCGGAATTGAAGAGCGCCCTTGCGCAGAAGGCATATGACCAAAAAGTGCTGGATTACTCAGAGGGTGAGTATAAGAGAATCTGCGCTTTGGAAAAATACAGAGAGGCACATCCGCTGGAGAGTGCATACGAGCAGTATTCTCCCGCTAGAAAAGCTCTTGTCCGCCCCATCGTCTTATCAGATGAAGAATACATTACGAGGTGGAAGAGCAGGCAGCATACTGTGTTGGGATTCGAGGAAGGGGCGCCGGAGTTTTATACAAAGGCCGGGCTGCGCGTGCGGTCCAAGTCGGAGATCATTATTGCGGAAAGGCTGGATGACCTAGTGCTGCCATATATCTTTGAGTTTCCGGTCTACTTGCCGGACCGAGGATGGGTCTTTCCGGATTTCACCATTCTGAATGTCCGCCTGCGCAAAGCTTATTTGTGGGAGCATTTGGGCAGAATGGACGATCCGGGATATCTGGTCAGCAACATTTCGAAGCTCAAATCCTATGAGAAAGAGGGTTATTACATGGGTGATAACCTGATCGTCACTTTTGAGACCAAGGACAGTCCGATCGACACACGCCAGGTAGATCGTCTGATCAAGCATTTCCTTATGTGAGATCGCTGTAACTGTCGTTTTGCAAATTCTCTTCGGCCAAAATATCTCCTCCGCAGTATCTTGATCTCGGACATATGCTGACGCATCCCTGAATTAGTTGTGATAAAATTGCTGTATAGATGATTCTTTGATCCATTCTGATTTGGAAGACTCCCGTTCGGACAGGCGGTGAGTTTGCAGCAGATCCAACTTTGCGGCAGGAGGTGTCCATGAAAAAGACCACGTCGATCCTCTTATGTGCAATGATCATATTGGCAGCTTGTGCGAATGCAGGAGGGGGCACGGAGAGCCCGCAAAGCGCATCCTCTCAATCGGGAACAGAGGCCGTGGCGGAGAGTACAGCCGCCGGCGGCAGCACGGAACAGGAAAACGCCGATGCAGAGGGCGAAGCTTTATACGAAGAGAGCGATGGCGGTTTCATATCAGATGACACCGCCGGAGAAACCGCGGCCGGCGACCGATCAGATGACGCCGCCGGAGAAACCGCGGCCGTCGACCGATCAGATGACGCCGCCGGAGAAACCGCGGCCGTCGACCGGACAGATGACACCGCCGGAGAAACCGCGGCCGGCGACCGATCAGATGACGCCGCCGGAGAAACCGTCAGCACTGACCAGGATGACGCAGATTCCGCGGAAGGCGAAAGTGAGAACAACTTCGGTCTGGTCATCCTCGAGGAAGACGAGGGTGACTACAGGAGCGCTGCCGGAAAAAGGAGCGCTCAGGGTGGAGATCCCGCCGCATCGTTGCTGCACGCAGTGACCGGGACCGAGGATGATGCGAAGACGGGAAACGGCGGCGGAAATCCTGAAAAAGAATATACCGTCATGGTCTACATTGTGGGTTCCAACTTGGAGAGCCGCTATGGGGCCGCGACCAACGATATGGAGGAGATGCGGGCGGCAGGGCTGGATTTTGACAGGACGAACCTGCTGGTATACACGGGAGGAAGCAAGCGCTGGGTCAGCAACATTCCCAACACCAGCAACAACGTGCTGGACATGTCCGTGGATACCCGAAGCCAGACGGACAGGATCATGGCGCAGACGGATTCGAGTGCGGATATGGGACTTCCGGAGACATTGGCGGAGTTCATCAATTACTGCACAACGAATTACCCGGCAAGGCATTACGGACTGATCCTGTGGGACCACGGCGGCGGACCGCTGTGGGGATACGGCAGCGATGAGCTCTTTAAAAACGACAGTCTTCTTTTGGGTGAACTCAGGTCCGCAATGAACAGCACGATCTTCGGGCCGGGCAGCGCGACACCGGACGGAGGGCGGAAGCTGGACTGGGTCGGGTTTGACGCATGCCTCATGGGAACGCTGGAGAACGCGAAACTGTGGGGAGATTATGCGGATTATCTGGTCGGATCGGAAGAACTGGAGCCGGGCCGGGGATGGGATTACACCTTCCTGAATGTGCTCAACAGCGAGGAGGACGCCGGCGAGGTCGTGAGCGCGATCGTGGATGCATACGGCAGCTATTATGAGAACAATCGGACACAGTTTTTTGACCCCGATGTGACGCTGGCCGCCATGGACCTGTCCAAGACGGACGATGTGCTCCGTGCATTCGACGCGCTGCTCAGCGCTATGGGCCGGGGGATCGGAGAGGGGCAGTATGCCCTGCTCAACCGGGCGAGAAGCAGGACTAAGACATTTGGATTGAGCGCCGCAGATACGAAGGAAGAGGCCTATGACCTGGTCGATCTGCGGGACCTTGCAGGGCAGGCAGCTGAACTGTACCCTGAGGAGGCGCAGGCGCTGTCGGAAGCGGTCGACGCGATGGTGATCCGCTCCGCTTCCAACGTAGAGGCAGCGGGCGGGGTTTCCTGCTACATGCCGGGAGACAACAGAGATCTGTATGAAGTGGCGGGTGAACTCTATGCACAGGAGGAGATGCTCTCCGACGCTTATCAGGCTTTTGTGGAGTCCTATACCGGCTCGTGGCTTGCGAGCAGCAGAACGGATTGGACTTTTGATAAGCTCAAAGAGCAGGGTGGGGAGGTCACACTCGCACTCACACCGGATCAAGTTCAAAATGCATCGGAGATTTACTATTCGATCCTGTTCAGGAATCGGTATGGCGGGTATGCGATGACGACCTGCAATGTCAGGATCTTTCCGGACGAGAACAATGTCCTGCATATTCCCGCGGATCCCATGCTGATGACAGCGGGCACGGATCTGCAGGAGTCGACGCGTCCATGGGCCTGCGTGCAGATCTCGGACAGCGGCGGGGAGAGCGTCTACAAGACCGTTCGGACGATTTTGTCCACGGGGCATGAGTTCACGGATTTTGACCTCAGTACGGACGAGGAAGTCTCTGTCACGCTCAGAAACAAAGCCGGCGAGAGGGATGCGGCGATCCAGGACATCATTTCTTCGGCCGGCAGCGCCATGCACAGCGGCAAGGGATCGATCGACATATCGGACTACAAGTCGATCATTGATATCGGAGGCGATACGCTCTCCCCGGTCCGGGATGAGAGAGGAAGGATGAAGCCGTATCCGGAGTGGGAGTATAAGGGATACCTGTTCCTGCCGCTGTCGGTGGACAATTCGCTGCGGTTTTATTTCAGGCCGGCGTCCGAGTTTGACCTGGATTTTATCTGCCAGGTGACGGTCAGAGATGTCAACGGAAATCTGCACGGATCGGAATACCTGGACCTGAATCCTATGAAAAAGACGCAGATCGTGGAACAGCAGACGCAGAACGGGACGCTGTCCTTTGAGGTCTTTGAGGATCATGCAGAAGTGAAAAAATACAGCGGGGAAGACACGTCGCTCACCGTGCCGGACAATGCCGGCGGTAAACCTGTGACTGCGATCGCCCGAAATGCGTTTTATCCGGCGCAGTCTCTCGAGAGCATAGAGCTTCCGGATACGATCACGGAGATCTCAAGCGGCGCATTCAGCGATACGACCCGTCTGCGGAAAATCCGCCTGTCTGAGAGTCTTGAGACGATCGGCCTGTATGCATTTAAGGGCTCCGGCATCGAGGAGATCGAGATCCCGGAGAGTGTCACGAAGATCGGCCGGGCGGCGTTTGAGCAGAGCGGACTCCGCACCGTGAAGCTGCCGGATTCGCTGGAAATGGTCGGGCCGGATGCTTTCGGCATATGCCCAAACCTCACCGAAATCGTGATCAGCGAAAATAACGCGCACTACAAGACGCCGGACGGCGTGCTCTACACCGCGGACGGCCTTACGCTGGTCCAATATCCGGGCGGCAAGGGGGACGAGTATACCATAGAGGATGGCACAGAGACCATCGGATACGGCGCTTTTGCGGCGTCCGGCATCCGCCGCGTGGAGTTCCCTCAGTCGCTTCGGACGATTGAGAACGACGCGTTCTTCGAGTGCTTTGCATTGGAGGAGCTGGAGCTCCCGGACGATCTGGCCTACATCGGAAATCTGGCTTTTGGCATGGGAAGAAAGACGGAAAAGAATGCAGACGCAGAGATTCTCCGGGCGAGAACACACTTTGACAGCGTCCGGATCGGCCCGAACGTCAGCCGCATCGGATACGATGCATTCACTGCGCTCGATATTGCAGCGTTTGAAGTCGATGAAGCCAACAGCACATATGCTTCTTCAGGCGGCTTTATTACGAACAGCGCGGGAGATATGATCAATACCGTGCCGACGGGAACGGGTCAAAATATTGTCGTCCCGGACGGGATCACGACTTTCCAGAACGGGCTGTTCGCGACCTTGGGAGAGGATACACACTTCTACATCCCGGACAGTGTATTCAGGTTTTCCGAGAGCGTCTTTCCTCAAGGGACCGCGACTTCGTCTTCGACGGGGCAGCGGGAGAAGGCGTATTTCTGCACGCTGCACTGTTCAAAGGGATCCGCGGCGGAGCAGTATGCGATCCGGTATGGCATTGCATATGACAACGAGACTGATCCTGAGGAAATGGATTATGAGACTGCCGCAGAGGAAAAGGAGTACGGGACGCTCTACTGGAGAGTGTTCAAAAACCGCGCGGAGCTCTGCGGTTTTGTCGGCAGGGAGAATCACGAGGCCGATGTGCTTGAGATCCCCGCGCAGTACGAAGGACTTCCCGTGACGGCTCTGCGATGGGACGAGGAGAACGCGGATACCCATTACGAGAGCCTGATCAGCGGGATCTCTATCCCGGAGACGGTCACATCGATCGACAGCAGTTTTCTGGTCAAGTACTGGAATCTGAGTGAGATCCGGATCGCAGAGGACAACCCCGCCTATACTTGTGATGAGAACGTTGTGTTTTCGAAAGATATGAAGACGCTGGTCTTCTGTCCCGGAAAGATGAAGAGTGCGGAATATGTGGTCCCTGAGGGAGTGGAAAAGCTGGCGGACAGGGCCTTCTACCTCAATCGGAGCATTGAGAAGGTCACAATGCCCTCGTCTTTAAGGGAGATCGGCGTGCAGTGTTTTGCCACCTGCCTGAATTTGCGGGAGATCGTTCTCAACAAGGGACTCAAAAAGATCGATGACGGGGCGTTTTACTACACCAAACCGGAGAACGTGAAGATCCCTTCTTCTGTGGAGTGGATCGGAAGCAGTGCTTTCACCCTTCATGATCAGTTCGGGGAGATCGTGCTGCCGGACAAACTGCAGCGGATCGGATACGAGGCTTTCGCCGCGGGATACAATGAGACATTCACGCAGGAGGTGATCCGGATCCCGGCGAAACTGGAACTGAACCTGAAATTCCTGGGACGTGTCCGCTTCGACCGCTTCGAGGT
This sequence comes from uncultured Lachnospiraceae bacterium, assembly GCA_902801585.1. Next base: position 53,116 of record CADCIU010000007.1, read on the forward strand.
CGATCCCAAGAGCGAGTATTACACGGAAAAGGACGGGCTCCTGATGAGCAGGGATGAGAAGACGCTGGTCCGGGTCCCCACTCTCATGGATGGAGAACTGCACATCCCTGACGGGACATTGTATATCGATTATTATGCGCTTGACGAATGCGACCGGATCACCGATATTTACCTTCCGGACTCACTGCTGGACATTGGCAATATGGGGGTAAAAGACAGAACAACGGGAGAGTACATGTATGTGATCCACTGCCGCAGAGGCTCCGAACCGCAGAAAAAGCTGGACGCACAGCAGATTCCCTGGGTGGAAACAGAGTAAGAATGAAAAAGCCGTGAACCGGAAGGATCAAAAATCCCGGTTCACGGCTATTTATCTTATTTCAGGAATCCGTTGACGATCTGCTCTTCTGCTTCCTGCTCGGTGAGTCCCAGCGTCATGAGCTTGATCAGCTGGTCTCCGGCAATCTTGCCGATCGCGGCCTCGTGGATCAGTGCAGAATCCGTGCAGTTCGCTTCGAGCTGCGGAACAGCGAGGATCCGGCCTTCATCCATGATAATGGAGTCACACTCGGTGTGCCCGCTGCAGGCGGCGTTGCCGTTGATGCGCAGATCGAGTTTCTGATAGGACTTGTCTCTTGCGACGGAGCGGGAGACGATATCCGCGCTGGATCCGTCACCGTCCAGATCGACCAGATAAGCACTGGCGGCGCTCTGCTCACCGTGTGTCATCAGACGCTCCTTGACGACAAGACTTGCACCCTTGGCGACCTTGGCGACGGTGTTCCTGTCTGTGGAATCGACGCCCTTGATCTGGACCATTTCCATCTCCACGTGGCTGTTTTCCTGCATGTAGACTTCAGTGACAGGATTGAGGATCCTCTTTCCGGTTCCGTCGCCTTCGCCGTAGTGCTTCTCGACGTAGCGGACCTTGGAATTCTTTCCCACGAAAAAGCGGTGGATGCCGTCATGCTCGGAGTCCATACCCCCGCAGTTGCTGATGCCGCATCCCGCGACGATGATCACGTCGCAGTCTTCACCGACATAAAAATCATTGTATACGACGTCGTGCAGTCCGCTCTTACTCATGATCACGGGAATGTGCACGCTCTCGTTCTTCGTTCCCGGCTTGATGCGGATGTCGATTCCGGACCCGTTCTCTTTGGAGACGATGTCGATATTGGCGGAACTGGCGCGGCCGGCCAGCTGTCCGTCGCTGCGGATATTGAAGGCACCCTCCGGAACGCTGTGGAGGTCAGCCACTTCCATCAGGATCCTTTTCTGGATCTCATCTAATTTCTTGAATTCCATCAGTTGCTGCCTCCTTTCAGTCTGGACTTGGGAATCGGATTTCCGTTCTCGTCTGTAGGGATGGGCGGGATTGATACGGGTTTTCCTCCCATAGGGACGCAGGTGCTCACTGCGGAAGCCGTGCCGATCAGAGAAGGCAGGATCTCATCACGGGATCCCATGCGGTCGATCATGCCGTCCGCGATGACGATGATCTCGTCTGCGATCTCCAGGATCCGCTCCTGATGGGAGATGATGAGGATCGAGCTGTCCTTGATGGAATCTCTCATCTGCTCGAAGACCTGGATCAGGTTCTGGAAACTCCACAGATCGATGCCCGCTTCGGGCTCATCAAAGACGGAAAGCTTGGTGCCGCGTGCCAGGACCGTTGCGATCTCGATCCTCTTGAGCTCGCCGCCGGAAAGGCTGGCGTTCACTTCGCGGTGGATATAGTCCTTGGCGCAGAGGCCGACCCTGGAGAGGTACTGGCATGCGTCGGCGACGGACACCCTCTTGCCGGCGGCCAGGCGCAGCAGGTCGAGGACCTGGATGCCCTTGAAACGGACGGGCTGCTGCATGGCGTAGGAAATGCCCATGCGGGCGCGGTCGGTGATGGACTTGTCTGTGATATCATCCCCGTCCAGAAGGATGGTGCCGGCAGTGGGCTTTTCGATGCCTGCGATCAGCCGTGCCAGTGTGGACTTGCCGCCCCCGTTGGGGCCGGTGATGACAACAAACTTGTTGTCCGGGATCGTGAAACTGACGTCGCGGATGATGCCGATCTCCTGATGGCCTTCCTGGACGTCAAAACTTATACCTTTTAATTCCAGCATTCCATATTCTCCTTTGCTGTCAAATAATGCAGTATAGAATCTGCAGCCTGCGGATCCTCTGATCTTTACAGGTCCGTCCGCTGCAATACATACGTCAAAATACCGTATATTCAAGTATATTCAGAATTGACCGAATTGCCAACCCTGAAAAGCTTCGAAAAACGAAAGGAAGGAAAAAAGAATTTCGGGAGGAATGTCAAAAAAGCAGTAAATCTGGTGTAAATTGACCGAATATTCGTGTTCCGCAGGGCCCGCGTGCGATTGAATCGAACCGACATTTGGACTATAATAGGCTTCTATCAAAACGAAAGAAAGTTTAAGTTTTGAAAAAAGTTTGGAAAGGAAGTTTGAACTATGAAATATAAGGTTTTTATGATATTTATGGCCATGTGTATGGCATTCCCGGCAGTCGGCTTTGCGAATGCGGCCGCGGTCAATACGGCGGCGACAAATGAGGATACTTCCGATACGGGTGAGAATGCAGCGAACCAGGAGACCTCCCAGACACAGGACAAGGGCTCGAAAAATCCTTACACCGGCGTCAGCGTGCTGACCGGTGAGCCGATCGACCCTGTTCTTGAGAAGCAGAGACCGATCGCGGTCATGTATCCGATCGATGAAGCGGCACAGCCCCAGTACGGACTGAGCAATGTGGACGTCTTCTATGAGATCATGGAAGAGGGGAACATGAGCCGCCAGATGGGAATCATCCAGAACTGGCAGGATCTGGACCGGATCGGAAATATCCGCAGTATCCGCTCCTATTTTGTCTACGAAGCGCTGGAATGGGATCCGATCATCCTGCACTACGGCGGCCCTATTGATTACACGATCGACATCCTCACAAGAGATGACGTCGACAACATCAACGGTGTCGGCGGCCCTCTCGGCTCCGATTACGGATGCTTCTACAGAATCCCTGCAGGCAGCCGCTCCGAGCACACGGCATTCACGGATGCGGAGCACGTGAAAGAAGCGATCAGACGGGCCGGATTTTCACCTGAGCACAGGATGAAATACTATAATTCGAAGCACTTCTCGTTTGCCCAGAAGACCAACACGCTGAAGCAGTATCAGGATTCTGTCAGTGCGCAGAATGTGGATATGAAGGGATGTTTCCCTGTCACCAAGTCGGCGCTCAAATACAATGAGAAGGACGGCAAGTACTACAAGACTCTGTATAACAAACCGCAGTGCGATGCGCAGACGGGTGAACAGATGGCGTTCGACAACATCCTGATCCAGAGATGCTATGCGGAGCCGCGTGCCGAGGGATCTTCCTATCTGAGAATGCACATTGAAGCGGACGGCAAAGACGGATTCTTTATCACGCAGGGACGTATGATCCATGTGACCTGGGCCAAGGGCGAAGGAAATGATTATAAGCCTACGGTGTTCTATGACGACAACGGCAATGAGATCGAGCTCAACAAAGGCAAGACGATGATCTTTATCGTGAGAGACGAGGACAGTTTCAGTGTCGACGGCGAAGTTTATGAGCCGGATGATCATCACACGCGCACGCCTGAGTACCTTGCAGAGAAAGAAGCACGCGAAGAAGAGGAAGAAGCGTGGGAGGATACGGACGAGGATGAGGAGTACGGACAGTGAGTCTCACCCGACAGTTCAGTAAACACAAAGAAATCACTTTGTAAACAATAATTCTGTATTTTGACAATAAATACAATAATATTGTAAGAATTTTGAAACAAAACGATTTACAACTGCCCCTTTCCGCCGCTATAATGTATATTACGGAGCACTCCTGTGCTCTGTATGATCCATGCATTCAGGCATTGGTGAGATGGAGAGGGAAAGACAATGAGCAGGTGGTTACGGGAGATAAAAAAAGGTATGATCGCGCTTGCCGCACTTACTCTGCTGCTGCAGGGCGCGCTTCCGGTCAGGGCTTACGCGGCTGACACCACGGAAGATACCGAGACCCGTGAGGAAGAAGAGTCGGATCGTGAAGAGCCGGATACGGAAGGCTCGAATTATGAAAGCTCCGATTATGAAAGCTCCGATCAAGACTCTTATATACTGGACTATTTTGACAGGATCGCCGTGAACTCTGTCAGCGGCAAGCTGACCATCCGCTCCGGTGAGGACTTCAGCATATCTTTTCCGGCGGGAGGAGATCACAACCCCGGCTTTTCCGTGCAGGACGACATTCTGGTCGTCAGCGGGAGAAAGGGCGGATCGGAGGCAGAAAAGAATGCCGACGGCTCCGCAGTGATACTGGGGGAGGATGAACCGACGGAAAGCGGAACGCAGGATGCAGCCGCAGAAGCGCTTAATGCTGAAGGCAGCGGACAAAAGAACGGGGAAAAAGCGGAAGACCTGCCGGAGACGGAAACGGTGATCACCGTTCCCTCCGGAGTTGGACTTGACACACTCCGGGTCGCGATCGCGGACGGAGACCTCGATCTGTCAGGCATCACTGCCAATTCCGTGACGATCCAGTCCGGCGGAGGGAACATCGATATGGAGAGTGTTTCGCTCGGCACGGTTGACGTCTATTCGGATTTCGGAGCGGTCACCGTCTCGAAATGCACCTTCAGCAGTATCAATGTCGGAATGGCTGAGGGCGACGTCTCAGTGTCGGCGGATGACTCACTGGAGAGATGCAGGATGGAGCTCAAGACGGAAGACGGAGACATCACGTACAACGGAAATTCGCAGGGAGACCAGTATCTGCAGCCCGGAAACGGCAAGAGATTTCTGACGATCCGAACAGGATCAGGCAATATTTGGATCATCGACGGAGCTTACTGAGAATCCTTATATAGGGATTGATATCCTGTCAGGGCGGATGATAAAATATAAATGATCCCGTCAAGCCGCTTCCCGGGCAGTACTGTCCGGAAGCAAGCTAAATAAAGTATAAAGGAGCGCAATGATGAAAATAACGAATGATATCCGGTATATCGGTGTGAACGACCACCAGGTCGACCTGTTCGAGGGACAGTATGTTGTGCCGCTCGGAATGGCTTATAATTCCTATGTCGTTATGGATGAGAAGATCGCTGTCATGGATACAGTCGATCAGCATTTCGGTGAAGAGTGGCTTGCTAATCTGGCAGCAGTCCTCGGGGACAGAAAGCCGGATTATCTGATTGTACAGCATATGGAGCCCGACCACTCCGCCAACATCATGAGCTTTTTGAAAGCATATCCGGATGCGGTAGTCGTCGGAAATGCCAAGACATTCACATTCATGGATCAGTTCTACGGCAAGGATCCTTCCATGAAGAGACAGGTCGTGAAAAACGGCGAGAAGATCGAGCTGGGCAGCCATGTGCTGAATTTTGTATTTGCGCCCATGGTTCACTGGCCGGAGGTCATGGTGACATATGACAGCAAGGACAAGGTCCTGTTCTCTGCTGACGGTTTCGGCAAGTTCGGCGCCAATGATGTGGAAGATCCTGAAGGCTGGGCATGTGAAGCGCGCAGGTACTATTTTGGTATCGTGGGCAAATACGGCCTCCAGACGCAGAAGCTCCTGAAGGCAGCAGCCGGCCTTGACATTCAGATCATCTGCCCTCTCCACGGCCCCGTTCTGAGCGAGAATCTCGGCTACTATCTGGATCTCTATAATAAGTGGTCTTCCTATACACCCGAGGAGCCCGGCGTATGCATCGCATACACATCGGTTTACGGCCACACCAAAGCGGCGGCGGAGAAGCTTGCAGAGCTCCTGCGCGCCAGGGGCCAGAAAGTCGCGATCAGCGATCTGGCAAGAGATGACATGCCGGAGATCGTCGAGGACGCGTTCCGCTATGACAGACTGGTCCTTGCGACGACAACCTACAACAATGGCATCTTCCCCTTCATGCACACATTTATTGAGCATCTGACAGAGCGCGAGTACCAGAACCGCACGATCGCGTTTGTGGAAAACGGAACCTGGGCACCTGTCGCTGCCAAGCATATGAAAGCAATGTTCGAGAAATCCAAAAACATTACTTTCGCGGAGACGACCGTGACCATCAAGTCCGCTCTCAACGAAGCGAGTGAAGCGGCACTTGTTCAGCTGGCGGACGAGCTTGCAAAATAAAAGAAACTGACACAGGCTGTCGCATCCAGAAATGATTTTATGGTGCGGCAGCTTTTTTGTTGGACGGGAAGGTGTCAGGGGGACGGTTCTTTTGACAACTTTTTGGGAGTTGTCAAAAGAACCGTCCCCCTGACACCCGTGATCAGTGATGTGCGTGCTCGTCCATGCGTCCGAGCTTGAACTTTCCGTAGCGGATCAGCTGGTGATGGTATAGACCATAGTTTCCGGAGACCGTGTATGCGATCGCAATACTGAGCATGTAATAAGGCCACCTCTCGAAGCCGAACATCTCGAAGCAGATGAGAAGCGTTCCCAGAGGGCAGTTGGTGACGCAGCAGAAAAGACATCCCATACCGATGGCCGCCGCAAGCCCGCTTGGCATGCCGAGAAGGGGGCCGACGACGGAGCCGAAAGTCGCGCCGATAAACAGAGAAGGAACAATCTCTCCGCCCTTGAAGCCGGCTGCAATGGATACAGCGGTAAACAGGATCTTGATGAGGAAGGCGCAGGCAGGGACCGGCTCATCCCTGAGACATTCAGTGATGACATGCCCGCCGGCGCCGTTGTAGAACTGGCTGCCTGACAGAAGCGTCAGTCCGATCAGGATCAGAGAGACGAGAGCGCCTCTGGCGATCGGAGGTACGGGGATCTTTCTGGCAAGTGCGGGAATCTTTCCTAAAGCAACAATGAACAGTATGCTGACCAGAGCGCACAGGATCGCGAGGACAAAAGTGGAGATCGCGAGAGGCAGTGTAAACGGCGTCAGGGCGTAGAGCCTCCAAGGGTGCTTCTCCACACCGAACATAACGGAAATATAGTAAGCGGGAAGAGAGGCAATGACACACGGGACCAGCGCATCGTATTGGAGAAGTCCGACATCGCTGATCTCCATCGCTATGACGGTGGCCGCCAGCGGTGTGCCGAACAAAGCCGAGAAGGCCGCGCTCATGCCGGCCATGACCATGATCCGGCGCGCGCTCTCCTGAAAGTGGAGGTGTTTGCCCAGTTCATCGCCCAGACAGCCCCCGATCTGCAGGGCAGCGCCTTCACGTCCGACAGATGCTCCCAGAAAATGGGAAATGATCGTGGAGCAGAAGATGAGCGGCGCCATGGAGCCCGGAACGTTCTCGCTCCGCGTGACAGCCAGAAGAACTGTATCTGTGCCCTCGCTGTGGTCAAATTTCTGGTAGAAGAAGATGATAAGCGCTGCGCCGACGGGCATCAAAAAGATGACCCAGGGATGAGATTCGCGCAGCTGTGTTGCCGCGTCGATCCCCAGGGCGAAAACACTGGCGACTGCCCCCACGAGCGTTCCGCACAGGAGCCCGTATACGAGAAGTCTTACGAGCTGTATACTTCTTGTCTTGATCTTGAAAGCCAAAGCTTCCAGCCGGTCCTGCATTCTGTCATTTCCTGATTCCATATAGTTCCTTTCGCGCCGTAGCTGTCTTAGTTTATGTCAGGCAAAATATTGATAATCTTATTTTATATGACTTCCGTGCTTTTCGCGCAGTAATTAAATGCTTTTTTAAAGAACTTGAAAGAAAGCCTTTCTCATGAAAGAAAGGCCTTCAGCTCATCAAGGCGGGATGTCATCACATCTCTGCCGATCTGATATACTCTGCGAAGCTCATCGGGGTCGTCGGAAGTGTGTCCTATGTTCAGGGGCTGCGGCGGCCGGATGACAAACGCATTGCCGGCGATCTCCTGCTCCCGGACATACTCGGCCTGACGGTTGTAGCGCAGGTGGCGGATCTCCATAGCCTTGACGCAGGCGGGATAATGGCGGAGCACGACCTTCATGAGAGGGACCATTTTGTTGGGCTGCTTGACGAAGCCGAGCGGCTGCGTGAGGATCACGACGTTTCTGGGGCAGCCCCGCCGCTCCATGCTGCGAAGCGGAATGCTGTCAGCGATGCCACCGTCCAGAAGCTTATAGCCGTCCACTTCCACGATATGTGATACGATCGGCATGGAGGCAGACGCGCGGAAATACAGCATATCCTTTCCTGTGCCCTGATCCAGGCGCTTGTGGATGGCCTTGCCGGTCTCGATATTGGTGCAGACAACGTAGAAAGGCATGGGGTTGGCCTGATAAGCGGCGACGTCAAAAGGGTCCAGGTGATTGGGAATGTCGTCGTAGCAGAATTTTGTCCCGAACAGGTCACCGGTCTTAATAAGGGACTCCATACTGCAGTATCTGGGATCGGTGCAATACTTGGTGTTGTAACGGATCACGCGTCCGATCTGCTTCGACTTATAATTGCAGCCGAACACGGCGCCGGCCGAGACGCCCATTGCCGCATCCAGTTCAATTTCATTCTCCATAAGGACATCGAGCACACCTGCGGTGAACATTCCGCGCATCGCGCCGCCTTCCATGACAAGTCCTGTTTTTATGCTCATAAACACCTCCGCAAAAGATCTTAAACGGTAATACCGGTCAGGCTGATCCGACAACGGATCGGACCCACGCGCACACGGCATCCATTCCCTCGCCGGTCTTCGCGCTGACCGGGAGGATCACCGCGTTCGGATTCAGCCGCAGGATCCGCTCCCTCGCCTTGTCCATATCGAAGTCAAAATAGGCCATGGTATCGATCTTGTTGATGAGCACAAGGTCGCTGACACTGAACATCAGAGGGTATTTGAGCGGTTTATCGTCTCCCTCGGGGACACTGAGGATCATCGCGTTCCTGTGGGCCCCGGTGTCAAACTCGGCGGGGCAGACCAGGTTGCCGATGTTTTCCAAAATGAGAAGGTCGGTGTCCTGAAACGCCTTCTGCTCATAGCGGTCCAGTGCGCGGGCCACCATGTCTGCATCGATATGACATAATCCGCCGTTGTGGATCTGCAGCGCATCGACGCCCGTCTCGTCTGCGACACGCTGCGCGTCCAGGGTCGACTCGATGTCCACATCCATGACGCGGATCCTGAGCTCATTTCGGAGTCTTTTGATGAGCGCCGTCAGAAGGGTCGTCTTGCCGCTGCCCGGACTTGACATGACGTTGATCATCGTGACCGCATTTTCAGAGAGCCTTCTGCGGACGGCCTCAGCAGAGGCGGTGTTGTCCGCAAATACGCTTTCTTCTATTTTGATCGTCTTGACTGTTCCCATACTTTACCTCCGATAAATGCTGAAGCGGTCTGCAGTCATGAGACCGACCACTGCAGCAGGTCATACATCCCGGCATCCGCTCATGCATTCCATGTGCCGACTCTTGCCAGGATTTCCTCTGCCAGAGCCTCTACGCCTTCGCCGGTTTTGGCGGAGATGTAGAAGATCTTTATATTCGGATTGCGCAGCCTGGCGTAACGCTCCATTCTCGTCTTGTCGAAGTCAAAGACCGGCAGCGTGTCGATCTTATTGACGGCCAAAATATCGCACTCTTCGTACATCAGAGGATATTTGGCAGGTTTGTCATCTCCTTCCGGCACACTCAGGATGGTCATCTTGACTGCAGCGCCGGTGTCAAATTCGGCGGGGCAGACCAGGTTGCCGATGTTTTCCAGAACGACGAGGTCCAGATGCCTGCCGGTGCTCTCAAAAAGGGCCTTCAGGCCCTGTCTCGTCATATCCGCGTCCAGGTGGCACATGCCGCCTGTGTGGAGCTGGACAGAGGGAATACCGGCGGCCAGCATGGTCCTTGCGTCCACATCGGAATCAATGTCCGCTTCCATGACACCCCACTGAATGCGGTCTTTCATATATCGGTTTAGCGCCAAGAGCGTTGCGGTCTTGCCGCTGCCCGGGCCGGACATGAGATTGAGAAGGCAGGTTTTCTGCTCCCTCAGCTGCCTGCGAAGATCCTGCGCGTCCCGGTCGTTGTCCGCAAGAACGGATTCTTTGAGCTCAATGATCCGGATGGGATCCGAGTATTGATTTGTCATGATTCCTCCCCGCTGCCTTCGCAGCAGACGTGTTTCTCAATAGTATGGCAGAATTAAAAAATGCATCATTCCAAAGCATATACCTGATCTGATACAGATGGTTAGATTATACAGGAGAAAAGACTGAATGGAAAGAAATGGAACGGAAAGAAATGGAACGGACTGTTTGCAGGGCGCCGCGGAAAAGGTGACAAAACTGTGAACAGTAACGGATGCCGCAAAAAACAAATGGAAGTCAGACAAATAATAGGGTATGATAGAAATCAGAGGTAGTTCACCAACACGCTGTACAACGCGGCGGACTTTTGCACTGTATTGTGCAGGAGTCTGTATGAAGGAGGAGAGTTATGAAAAAAGCATTAGTCGTACTCATGATGGGAGCACTGCTCTTTACAGCTTGCGGACAGTCAACAGGTGCGGCCGGTTCAGCAAACGAGCCGCAGACTGAAGAGGCACAGGCAGAAGCGCCTGCCGAGGAAGAAGCAGAGGCGGAAGCGCCGGCAGAAGAGGCTCAGGCAGAGGCGCCGGCAGAAGAGGCTCAGGCAGAGGCGCCGGCAGAAGAAGCACAGGCAGAGGCACCGGCAGAGGGTGAAGAAGCACAGGCAGAGGCACCTGCCGAAGCTGCTGAGGAGACAGCGGGAGACGAGGACTCTTTGGGACAGCCCAAGGCGGAGCAGCCGGATTATGTCGGATACTTCGCGAACGCGGAGACCACAGAACTGAAAGATGTTCAGAAACTGCAGCTGGAAACAGAGAACACGCTTCCTGACAACGCGGTTAAACTGCAGTCTGTAGAGACCGATGAAGGCTCGATCGAAGAGCAGGTCGTGGACGGCGTTGCGACACTTGAGGAGCAGGATCTCGAGGCACTCGGCAGCCAGACGATCCAGATCGCAGCTTCTTCCGCACTGCGGGAAGGCGGCACTTTACACGGCCCCGGAAATGCATTTGACGGCAACTGGAACACCGCATGGATCGAGGGTGTTTCCGGATACGGCTCCGGAGAGTATCTGGTGATCGGCTTCCCTGCAGGGACCGCGATCCACGGACTCGGAATTGCCGCCGGATATCATAAGTCAGAAAGTCTGTTCTGGAAGAATTCGGCGCCCAAGACCCTGCTCGTCGGAACAGAGGACAATTGTTATCGTCTGAATCTGGATCCTGAATACGGATACTATGAGGAATTCAATTTCCCGAGTACGATCATCAGCGACGGTGCATTTGTCGTCATGATCGAAAATGTCAGAGCCGGCTCAACGTATAAGGATACCTGCATTTCTGAGCTTTGGTTCTGGTAAGATGCAGACAGCAGATGTGATTCATCTGCAACTCTGACAGTCTATATTTAAACGTAATGCCCGCATGGAACAGATCCAACCAGATCCGCTTCGTGCGGGCGGTTGTTTATGACAGTAAACAAAAAAACAGTTCTGGGAATACAAAGCGCCATCACAGAGGCTGAAGGGAGAAATCGGAAATGATCAATCCGCGAAAAAAGCGAATAGTTGGAATCGTCATTGTGATCTTACTGGTCTTTGTCTTGTGCGGGGCTATTGTGTTCGTCAATCTGGTCGGACCGGACGGCATCATAACGTATGATGAATTGAGCGACAACAGCACAGCCGGCGACAATCTGCAATACAGAGTGCAGGAGCTGGAGAACATAGCACTTCAGGTATCGGATAACCTGGAGGATGCTTTTGAAGAGTATTACAGTGAGGTCCAGACAGGAGCTGACATCATCGCTGAAGGCCTGCGTGATATTGCCAAAAAGCAGGGAGACCGTGTGATCTTTAAACTCAATAAAGGAGGAGTCGTCAAAATAGAGAGTGGTGAAATGGTGGTCCCGCAGGGCATGCGAAACGGAATTCGCGAATACACGGATCAGATCACCGGAAGCAGGGGACATTTCCAATATGACACCCGGACCATGGACGGACTGCGCAAGGATACGGTGATCTACAGCAGGATTGAGGGACCTTACTATTATGTCGAGATCATAAACGGGGAGAAACTGGATGCCTACGCGGAAAAGTATGTGGATTATGACACAATTTTAGTTGACGCGGCGCTGGCGTATGAACTGGAGCTGTCTTTGGTCTGTCCCGACAGGGAGCACAGTAAATACTTCTTCAACAAGCCCGATGATCTGATCTTCACATCGGAAGAAGAGCTCAGCGCCGGTTCAGAAAGCCTGCCTGCTTCTGAGGAAGAGCTCAAAGGATTGAACGAATGCGTCTATAATGATGTGAATGGAGGTGGTCTTAAGAGGTATATAATCCGTGAATTTGAGCCTCTCGACTGCTTGATCGTCATCAAGGCACCTTGCATGAACAATATGATGCAGCTCGTTGATCAGACGAAGGCGGGGGTCTTTGCGATCTTAACGATCTGCCTGGTTTATGTGATCTGGATCACAGCGGCCTATAAGGACATGATCACCGGAAACCTTTCAGAAGAAAAAAAGAAAGTGTATTCTCCGCGCCGACTCAGGATCATATCTCTGTCCTATGGAATTCTGAGCCTGCTTCTGGTCTTCGGGATCAGCTTTTATTCCCGCACACTCACTACTCTCTACAGAGAATCCAACAACCTCTTTTCATCGCTGGCCATGTTGTATGCCAGGATTGAAATCACGAAGAACAACCGGGACAACATAGGGGAAATTCGAAAAGAGCGCTATGTCGATTACGGGAGACGGGTCTCCGAGCTGATCGAAAAGCATCCGGAGTACAATGACAAGGAAAATCTGGGCATCCTCAATGAGATCATTGGCACCGACTATATCATGATCTACGATTCGAACGGCAGACAGATCGGGACAAGCAGCAGCTATATCAATTTGGAACTGGGTGACCCGAATGCGGACAAACCGCTTTCGTCGGCGGATTTTCGAAGGATCCTGAAAGGAGTACCGGCTATTTATCACGGCCCTTTTGCAGATGAAGTGACCGGAAGAAAACTGGAACAGATCGGTGTAAGAATGAATGATACGCAAAACGGCGGTTACGGAGTTCTTGTACTCGCTGTCAAGCCGGAGAAGAATGACGATGATTTGATGAGGGAGATCGACTCGATCATGCATGCCCTGTCATCGGATAAAGCCTTCTGCTTTTCGGTCAGTAAAGATAGAAAGGAGGTTGTGAATTCGGGACTGGAAGATCTGTATCAGGGGACCTCGGCCAATCATCTGGGAATCAAAGAATCCGCCGTCCGGGGAGACATGGAAGATTTCGTTACAATAAAAGGGGTCAACTACTATTGCGCGACCATGTCAAGTCTTGACGGCAAAACCATATACTTTTTCTGTGAACCGAGTAGAGAAATGCTCGCGAACGGCATGAAATTTGCTTTCAGCTGCATGTTCGGACACGGGATACTGTTTGCGATCCTTGCAATCTATTTGCTGTCCGGATATACGGATCGGACAATAGAGAAGATCGAAGAGAACCGGAAAGAATCTGAAGAGAGCGCAGAAAAGAAAAAAAGCACCAAACTCGGCTCCTACCTGCATCAGATGCTGATTAATATGACTCCGGAAAAGAAGGCTTGGAATGTCTGCAGATTTCTCATATTGATCGAATTGCTGGAGATTCTTTTTGAAGGCATAGGCGGCTGGGGCAGTAATCTGATCGGAGACGGCAGAGACCGAGTGATCGGGTATATTATGGACGGAGACTGGGAACACGGAGTAAATCTGTTCTCGATCACTGCGATCATCATACTGACGATGGGAGTCCTGATCACCATGGTCTTTGTGCGATTCATCTTTAACACGATCGGCAGAATGCTGAACCAGAGGGGAAAGACGATCTGCAAACTGGTATCAAACCTGATCGGCTATATCTCGATCCTGGTCCTGGTCTATTACGCGCTGTCTTATATCGGTGTCGATACAAACGCGATCCTTGCTTCGGTGGGAGTTTTGGGTATCGGGATCTCCATGGGAGCCAGGGACCTGATCGCAGATGTATTTGCCGGTGTCTCCACGATCTTCGAAGGTGAGTACCAGGTCGGAGATATTGTCAGTATTGACGGCTATCGCGGGATGGTGGATGAGATCGGCGTCCGCAGCACCAGATTGATCGGCCGGGGAGGAAATGTCAAAGTTGTAGGAAACAAGGACATCAAGAGCGTGGTGAACCTCACCAAACTGAATTCCTGGGTGGCAGTCACGGTCAAGGTGGATATCAATTATCCGCTCAAGGACGTAGAAGCCATCCTTGCGGAGGTGCTTCCCCGGATCGGAGAACGGACGGAAGAGATCATCAGCGGCCCGTATTATAAGGGAGTGCTGTCTGTGGAAGGCGGAGGCGTTGTGCTGTCTGTCATTGCGGAATGCAGTGAGGATGATTATCACAAAGTGGAGAGAATACTCATCAGAGAGATCATCATGACACTGCGCGAACAAAACGTTCCGCTGAAATGATCTGCAGGATCTTGGCTCAGACCCCTCTCTCGATCCGGCTGTACAGTTCATCTGCGGTGGAAACGATCACTTTAGCCCCGAGGGCTTCGAGCTCGCTTCGGGGACGAAAGCCCCAGTCCACCATAATGCAGTCCATGCCGGTGTTGCGCGCAGTGGCAATATCGATCTCCGTGTCGCCGATGTAGACGGCATCCTGCACGCGGATCCCCAGCTTTTCAAGGATCATGTAATTCATGTCCGGTGCCGGCTTTCTGGCAATGCCCTGCGTTTCGCCGATGGCAAGATCGAATCCTGAGTCAAAATAGTCAGAAGCCAGCTGTACTACAGAATTGTCGGGTTTATTGGATACCACCGCGGTGCGGACATCTGCTGCGCGCAGTTTCCTTAAGAGGTCGACAATTCCGGGAAAAGGGCGGGTGAGGTCCGCGTTGTGCGCTTTGTAATAGGGCTGATAGGTGGCCAGGATCCGCATGACGAGCTCTTCGTCGATGCCGGGCACGGCGCTGTTCTGATCGGCGCCGATCCTGACGAGCTCTTTACGCGGCATGCCGGCTTCCATTGCCAGTGCGCGCTGGATCGCTGTGTGGACGCCGCTGCCGAATAAGCGGCATCCGTCCTCTCTCTTAAAATCGTGGCGGCGGCCATGTATGCCCATCGCGTAGTTGATCGCTGCCGTCAGGTCCTCGGAAGTATCGAGGATCGTACCGTCCATATCGAAGATGGCTGCTTTATAGAACATGTAGGAGACCTCCTGTTGTATTATGAATCCGATGATCGCAGATCGCAGAGGAACACGGAAATAGTCATGGTCATGTTTTTATTATATAGCGCTTCTTCGTGAACAGGGAGGAAAATCGACAAAAAGAATAAGGGATTGGCGGAGGGTTTTGGTAAAAAAGTTAGTTGAAAATAATGGGAAAATAATGTAAATTGTGTGTGAAAGATCAATAAACTGATTTGGCAGAAGGGCTGTGTGCGAACGTAAGCGTCGTGTGCGGCCTTTTCTTATTGTGTAATAAAGATTTTGTGTAATAAAGATTTTGTGTAACAAAGATCTCGTGTAATAAAGATTGCGATTCTCTTAACATGCTGTCATCTCTGCGCAACTTTTGTCCCACTTCTACGTGACAATTATGTGTTTTGTTTTTCTTCAAATGTGGTTTATCTGTTGTTATCATGTTATTTGGAAATAGTAAAAATATAATCGGGAATTAATAAATGCCGCGCAGGAGAAGCAGCACTTTCTGCGGCCGCACGGCATGTTCACAAGTAATGAAAATGGGGGGATTTAGGAAGCTATGGAGTTTACGCCCAGAATTCAGCAAATTCTGAAAATCCTGCTGAGCAGTGGGGGACCGGTCAGCAAGCAGGAAATCGCGGATGAGCTTGGTGTAAGCAAGCGAACCGTACAGAGGGAGTTCGAGTATCTGGAGCTCTGCATCAGGAAGTATCATCTCGGATTGGAAAACCACAAGGGGAAAGGTGTTGAGATCCGGGGAAAGGCTGAAGACATTGATCGTCTGCGGGAGAATCTGGGAGGAGAGACCTACCCGGATGCTGCAGACAGGGACGGAAGGCGCAGAAGACTGCTTTTTGAGCTTTTAAGAGATCGGACGCCGCGCAAACTGTTTTATTACAGCCAGCTCCTTGGCGTCAGTGAAGCTACGGCAGGCAGCGATATGGATGCACTGTGCCCTTGGCTGGAGGAGAGCCATCTCGGCATCGTCAGAAGACCGGGATACGGGGTGATCCTGGAAGGCGACGAGAGAGACTACAGAGATGCGATGCGCCGTTTTATTGAAGAGACCGCCGGCAGATCGGACGCATACAGCAGCGGTGACATAACAGGAGAGATCTTCGCAGAGGCACTGCTGGACGCGGCGGACAGCGGGATCTATTCACTTCTTGAAGGGGATACGGTCCGGAGAGTGGACAAGGTCCTCCGGGAACTCAACGAACCCAAAGTCCTGCAGCTGGCTGACAGTGCGTACGCGGGACTGGTCATTCATATCTCGATCGTGATCGAGCGCCTCAGACAGGGTGCTGCACTCAAGAGCATTCCGCCGGAGATGGGGAACCTGGAGTTCTGGGATGACTATGATCTTGCGGTCCGCATTCTCGAGGCGATGGAGAAAGAGTTCGAGATCACGATTCCCAGAGGGGAGCTCTCCTATGTCCTCCTGCATATACGCGGGGCGAAAATGGCATATACCGGCGAGGAGATGGAATTTCCGGCGGACATGGGCGACGACAAACTTCTGCCCATGATCGACCGCATGATCGATGTATACGACAAGAGCATCGCCAATGAACTCAAGGAGGATGAGGAGTTCTTAAGAGGCCTCCTGGTCCACCTGCGTCCCGTTCTCATCAGACTTTCGACCGGACTGAGGATCCACAACCCGATCCTGGAAGATATCAAACAGGAATATGCGGATATTTTCGAGTCCTGCAGACGCGCATCTTATGTGATCACGCAAGAGACCGGATATGAAGTGAATGAAGAGGAAGTCGGTTTTCTGGCCATGCACTTCGGCGCCGCGCAGGAGAGAGTCCGGGAGAACAAGCTCTTTACCAGAAAAGTCAACATCGGCATCGTGTGCGCCAGCGGTTTCGGCGTCGCCAGACTGATGATGACGCGCCTCAAGGATAAACTCGGCAACAGGGCCATCCTCAAAGCCTATGGCAAGGGCGAGATCAACAAGTATGTCATTTCCGGCACCGACTTTTTTGTCTCCACAATGAATCTGGACCAGCTTCCGGTGGACTATCTGCAGGTCAGCCCTCTGATCCCGCCCAAGGATCTGGTCAAAATAGAGTACAAACTGGAAGATTATTCCCACATCAAGAGAGAGGCGACGGCGACGCCCTTCAACAGACGTCTGGACGAGGCTTATTTCTTCATCCGGGAGATCAAGAGTATCATCAGACGCTACCGCAGGATGGAAACATCAGAGAACATCCGCTTTCGTGAGCTTCTGCAGTTTTTGACCATGCAGGTGACGGACAGTCTTCATGCGGCGGCTGCCCTTCGGGACGGAATTGAGGAGAGGGAGAGACTTAACTCACAGATCTTCCCTGATCTGGGGATCGCCTTGCTGCACTGCCGCAGCGGGGCAGTGAGGGAGCCGGTCTTTATCAGCTGTACCCCGCGGGGAACGGGCAATTTCAAGGATCCGTATTTCAAGGGGATCCGCGTGGCACTGCTCATGGCGATGCCGGTGGACGATGACCGAAAGATGCACGCGGAAGTTCTCGGAAGCATCAGCGGCGCGATGGTCACAAATCCATACTTCCTTCACAAGATCAAGACCGGCAGAGAAGACGAGATCCGGGCCGAGCTGGCCAAAGAGCTCAAGTGTTTCTTCTTTGATTATCTGGACCGGGTATAAGTGACAAGGGCACAGTTCCAGCAGCTGATCACGGCACAGTTCATGTAGATGGACTGTGCCGTTTTGCGTGTCACAAAAAGGACAAAATATCTTGAAAATGGCGGAAAATTCCTCAGAATTTGTCACTTTTGAAGGTGACAAAGCTCATTTTGTATTTGTGGATTTGTCATCTTGCATACACTTATAATTGACTCATAGAGATTCATAGTTCACTTTTTTGAAAGGGGAAAAACATGAAAGAAAAAGTTCAATCCTTCGGTCGCTTCCTAAGCGGTATGGTCATGCCCAACATCGGCGCATTTATCGCTTGGGGACTTATCACAGCACTCTTCATCGCAACCGGCTGGCTGCCCAACGAGAAGCTGTCTACGATGGTCAGCCCTATGCTTTCTTACGTGCTTCCGATCCTGATCGCTTACACAGGCGGTAAGATGGTCGGCGGCGCAAGAGGCGCGGTCATGGGCGCGATCGCCTGCGTCGGCGTTATCTGCGGCGCTCCC
>CADCIU010000008.1 GCA_902801585.1 uncultured Lachnospiraceae bacterium
GGAGGTGCCAGAGAAGATGTGGCCGCTCCCCGTCTCAGACCTTCTGTTTGTGGGGAGAGCGACACAGAGAAAGCTCCTGCGGTACGGAATCCTGACGATCGGGGATCTGGCCCGGACGGAGCCCGCATTCCTTCAGTCCGTTTTTGGAAAGATCGGGCTTGTTCTCTCTGCTTTCGCGAGAGGGGAAGACCGGACGCCGGTGTCGCCGGATCTGGGCGAGGTTCCTGTTAAGAGCATAGGAAACAGCACGACGACGCCCAGAGATCTCACGACGGATCAGGATGTCAAGATGGTGATATATATGCTGGCGGAGAGCGTCGCGTCCCGCCTCAGGAGCCATGGATTTGCGGGAGAAGTCGTGGAGATCTATGTGCGGGACACAGAGCTCTGCGGCTTTACCCGGCAGCACAAGATCAGTATGCCGACCAATATCTCGGAGGAGATCGCGCAGGAGGCGATGAGGCTGTTTCGGGCAAATTACAGATGGGAGAGGCCGATCCGCAGTATCGGCGTCAGGGTATCGCACCTCAGGAATGGAAATGATCCGTATCAGCTGAATATTTTTACAGATCCGCAGTGGCGGGAGAAGCAGCTGAAGGCAGATATTGCCGTGGACGAGATCCGCGACCGGTTCGGCTTTGAGGCGGTGAGAAGAGGGCTGATGCGGGTGGACACCGAACTGTCTGCGGATGACGCCCAGACGCATGTTGTTCATCCGCACGGATATTTTGAAAAAGGCAACAGGACAGGAATATGACAGAGGAGATGCCGCGGACGGCGCGGCAGTCATAAAATGTGATCAGAGACGGGAGGAGAGAAGATGCCCCATACAGATACAAATATCAGCAGAGATGCTCTGAGGAGCTACGGAATGCAGCCGGCGAGGCGGGCAGGCCGCAGAGACCGTGTAAACGGTCAGGAGGCAGAGAGCGGTGATCGGGAACAGGAGAGGGAGAAGCGCATCAGGGTATACGGAGACGAAGACGCGTCCAATCCGTCCAAGGTCTACGTGGATGTATTGGCGGAATTTTCGAGAGAAGGATTTTTGAGGCCCTGCAGGATCACCTGGGAGGACGGGAGGAAATATCCGATCGACCGCATCAGGAAGTGTGAGCGCCGCGCCAGCCGCAAAGCGGGAGGAATGGGCCTTATGTATACTTGTGTCATAGGAGGACAGGAAGTCAATCTTTTCTATGAAGAAAATCAGAGGTGGTTTGTGACCAGAAAGTAAATACCGGATAGAAAATATTTCATAAAAATTACAAATTATTTCAAAATTTGTTACAAATGTGTTATACTGCAGATATGAACGTGGAGTAGTGTGAGAAAACCTCGTGCAACGAGACGACAATGCGGAGATAACACATGAAGACAAGATTTGCTGCAACAATTTTAATGATCGTGATCATGATCTCTTCGCCCCTGTCCGCGCAGGCGGCAGCCGTGACCGGAGAAGGGATGACAGACGTCCTGCGGTACGGCCCCGCGGCGGCAGCGGAGAAAGTATCGGCCCAGGGAAGAGCGGCGGCGTTCACATCTGCCGGGCTCAAAAACGGATGGAACTACCGTGACGGGAACTGGTATTATGTGCGCGGCGGCAAGACCGTGACGGGCTGGCTGAAAGACGGAGGGAAATGGTATTACCTGTCATCAGGCGGAGCTATGAAGACGGGCTGGCTGAAAGATGGCGGGAAATGGTATTACCTGTCGAAGAACGGGGCTATGAAGACCGGCTGGCTTCATGATGAAGGAAAGTGGTACTACCTGTCGAAGAACGGGGCCATGAAGACGGGCTGGCTGAAAGACGGAGGGAAATGGTATTACCTGTCGAAGAGCGGAGCGATGAAGACCGGCTGGCTGAAGGACGGCGGAGAATGGTATTACCTGACAAAGAGCGGCGCCATGAAAACAGGCTGGCTGAGCGACGGCGGAAAGTGGTACTACTTCAAAGCCAACGGCGCCATGAAAAAGGGCTGGATCAAGATCGGCGGCAAGATTTATTATCTGACGTCAAGCGGCGAGAGAAAGACCGGCTGGCTGACGCTGAACGGCAAAAAGTACTATTTTGACGAGAACGGCGTGCTTGACCTTGCCAAGTCCAAGGAAGAAAATGCCAAACCGGCTGCACAGGAGCAGGCGGCGGAGAGCGGGTCGTCAGGAAACAGCGGGACTTCCGGAAATACAGCGGCGAAGAATACCTCGACAGCGAAATCCAATGCGCAGAAGACCAAAGGTGAGCAGGTCGCGGAATATGCGCTGCAGTTTGTGGGAAATCCTTATGTGTACGGCGGATGCAGCCTGACGAAAGGAACTGACTGCTCCGGATTTGTCATGCTCATCTATCAGCACTTCGGTGTGAGCCTTCCCCATTACGACGCGGCGATCAGGGAGAAGGGAACGAAAGTGAATTCTCTCAAAGAGGCAAGGGCCGGAGATATTATCTGCTACTACGGTCATGTCGCGATCTATCTCGGCGACGGAAGGATCGTACACGCTTCCAACAGCCGTGACGGGATCAAGATCAGTGAGCGCGCGGATTACAGAACGATTGCCGGAATCCGCAGAATATTCAACTGAGCGGCTCCGGCACGATGAGATGAAGATGATGTTTACGACAGCAGACGGAGGAATACCATGAAGAAGCGGAGACGGAGCCGGTGGCCGGGACTGCTGTTGGCAGTGATCATGACGGTCGTCCTTATGACGGGCTGTGCAGGCGCCGGGAAAGAGGATGCACAGGAAAACGCTGCGGTGCTGACGACCGTGACGGAACAGGAGAGCCGGGAAGAGACCTCGGGACCGGAATCAGAAGATACGGATGAAGAGGCGGAAGAGGCCTCGGGACCGGGATCAGAAGATACGGATGAAGAGGCGGAAGAAGCTGCGGGACCGGCGTCGGAAAAAACCGCGGAAGCAGAACCGGATGATTCCGCTGAAAAAAGGATCGATGAAAACGGCAGCTATACGACCAGAGATGATGTGGCGCTTTACATTCATGTGTACGGAAAACTGCCCTCGAACTTCATTACAAAAAAAGAGGCGGAAAAGCTCGGATGGACCGGCGGATCGCTGGAGCCGTACGCGCCCGGCAAATGTATAGGAGGCGGGCGATTCGGAAACTACGAGGGTGTTCTGCCGCAGGGAAATTACAAAGAGTGCGACATTGACACACTCGGCAAAAAAAGCCGGGGAGCAAAAAGAATTGTTTATTCGGACGACGGCAGGATATACTATACGGCGGATCACTATGAATCCTTTACGCAGCTGTATTAGCAATGTCGGAAAGGAGGATCTGAGATGGACATGGAGTACAGAGAGTACAGGATTGACCTCAGAGGGGTGAGAGACCGCAGCGGACTGCATGACAGGATCGAACAGGCGCTGCCGCTCCCTCAGTGGTACGGAAGAAATCTGGATGCACTGTATGATGTGCTTACAGAGCCTGTGTTCGGAGAGGGATGCACAGTATATTTTACAGGGTGCGAAGACTTTGAAGAGAGCATGCCCGGATATTTCAGGGCACTGCAGCAGATGTGCGGGGCTGCTTCCGAAGACAATCCGGGCCTGAGCGTATACTTTTTAAGCGGTGAAGAGCTTGGATGAAGTGATAAGGCTGCGGCCGGTGAGGCGGAAATGAGAGGTGTTTTGTGCAAGGCGAACGCATTGTGATAATTACAGATCTTCACGGTTGTTATGACGAGTGCAGACAGCTTTTGAACAAACTGTCTTTTGACAAGGACAGGGACCGGCTGATCAATCTCGGAGATACGATCGACCGCGGTCCGAAAATTTATGAAGTGTTCGAATTCCTTCGCGGTCTCAAGGAGGAAATGAAGGAGCGCTGCGTGCTGATCCGGGGCAATCACGAGCAGATGATGCTGGATTCCATTGACAGAAAAGGCTTCGGAAAGAGGCTCTGGTATATGAACAGCGGAGAGAAGACGGTCTTTTCTTTTATCAGTCATAAACATAAGATCAATGAGTTCCGTGACTGGTATGAGCAGATGCCGTATTATTACGTCGACGAGAGATTTATCGCTGTACATGCCTGCCTTGTGGATGAGGATCCCGGGAAGAATGAGATCGATACGCTGATCTGGGGGCGCGATACGGATTACACGGGAAAACTGGTCCTGACAGGGCATACGCCGTACAGGATCCCACTCTATTTTAACGGGTTGAATTCTACGGGGGCGATCACGGAAGACAGGTGGGGGCGGCTGCCGACAAACGGTATGATCGCTTTGGACACAGGATGCGTATACGGAAACAAGTTGACCGGAATGGTGATCGAGGAAGACAGATTTATGGTGACTTCGGTGCCTTCGACCGTTAAGACCAAATAAGACCAAATACAATCAAATACGATCAAATCAAAAATAAAACGGGCTGCCGGACAAGTGAAGGATCTAAATCCTTTCGCTCATACGGCAGCCCGTTTTCATGACGGGAGATCAGCTCAGAGCCTGTTCGAGGTCGGCCAGGATATCTTTGATACTCTCAATTCCGACAGAAAGGCGGATCAGGTCGGGACCGACACCGCTGGCGATCAGCTCTTCATCTGTCAGCTGGCGATGCGTGGAGTTGGCGGGATGAAGGATGCAGGTGTGAGCATCGGCGACGTGCGTGGCGATCATGGCCACTTTCAGCCGCTTCATAAACGCCTCTGCGGCAGCTCTGCCGCCCTTAAGGCCAAAGGAGATGACGCCGCAGGTTCCGTTCGGCATATACTTCTTTGCCCGCTCATAGTATTTGTCACCGGGAAGCCCGGGATAAGTGACCCATGCAACTTTTTCATGTCCCTTGAGATACTCGGCGACTTTCTGGGCATTCTCGCAGTGTCTGGGCATGCGGACGGCCAGAGATTCGATTCCCAGATTGAGAAGGAAGGCGTTCATAGGTGCCTGGATGGAACCGAAGTCTCTCATGAGCTGGGCTGTGCACTTCGTAATGAAAGCGCCTCCGAGGCCGAATTTCTCTGCATATGTGATCCCGTGGTAAGAGTCGTCGGGAGTGGTGAGTCCGGGGAACTTGTCGGCATGTGCCATCCAGTCAAATTTGCCGCCGTCGATGATGGCTCCGCCGACCGTTGCATCGTGGCCATCCAGGTACTTCGTGGTAGAATGGGTAACAATATCCGCGCCCCACTCGATGGGCCTGCAGTTGATAGGGGTCGCAAAGGTATTGTCCACGATGAGCGGGACGCCGTGGGCGTGTGCGGCCTTGGCAAATCGCTCGATATCGAAAACTACAAGGGCGGGGTTGGCGATCGTCTCGCCGAACACTGCCTTAGTGTTGGGACGGAATGCCTGCTCCAGTTCCTCGTCGCTGCAGTCAGGATCTACGAAGGTAAACTCGATCCCCATCTTGCGCATGGTGACATTGAAGAGGTTGAAAGTGCCGCCGTAAATGGTGGAGGCGCTGACAATGTGATCTCCGCAGGAAGCGATATTGAAAACGCTGAAGAAATTGGCAGCCTGGCCGGAAGAAGTCAGCATGCCTGCAGTTCCGCCCTCAAGAGCGGCGAGTTTGGCAGCGACCATATCGTTGGTGGGATTCTGCAGGCGCGTGTAAAAGTAACCTGCCGCCTCCAAATCGAACAGTTTGCCCATGTCCTCACTGGTATCGTACTTAAAAGTAGTGCTC
This sequence comes from uncultured Lachnospiraceae bacterium, assembly GCA_902801585.1. Next base: position 5,647 of record CADCIU010000008.1, read on the forward strand.
TGAATGATCGGAATCATTCTCGGATCGCCGTTTCCGGGCGCATATCCTGCCTGGATGCACTTTGTTTCTCTTTCCATTCTTCTACCTCCGCTAATCGTCGATGATTTCACAAAAGCTGCCTGATCACTGTGAACGGGCAGAGTTTTCTGTGTTAAAGACGTTCTGCCTTACATCTTAAAAGAATATGGGACGGATGGCAAGTGCCTCTGAAACGCTTTGCGTTTGTGATTGTCGGCTCTAATCGGAAATGGTATCATAAAGAGAGGTGATTCCATAAAGCGGGAGGTAAGTATGGCACAGGACAACAAGATTTATATAACCGGACACAGGAATCCTCACGCGGATTCCGTAGCAGCAGCGATCGCTTATGCTGCTTACAAAAAGGAGCAGGGATTTGATGCCATTCCCTGTGTCCTTGGGAGAATCAACAAGGAGTCTCAGTATCTGCTGGATCGCTTTGGATTTGAGAAACCCATGTTTCTCGAGACAGCGCAGGTCCGTCTCGACGAAGTGGACCTTGCTTCACCCATATCCATAACACCGGAGACTACGATCTTAGAGACGGTCCATATGATGGATCGCGAAAAGAGAGAGGGATTTGCGGTCGTCGATGATGACCGAAAGGTGATCGGATGGGTCTCCAAGACGGATTTGGCCAAAATAGCGCTTAATGATACCAGCTATTCCAATAATATGCTGAAAGATACGCCCATAGAATACATCGCGAAGACCATCAACGGGAACATCCTGTACGACGATGAAAAGCGGCATCTCAACGGTCAGGTCAGTATTTTGACGATGACCAATAAGGAAAATCTGGAAGACTATATAGTCACCGATAAGATCGTCATCACCGGGAGCAATAAGAAAGCGCAGAAGATCCTGATCGAGAAGGGCGCCGGCATGCTGATCATCATATGGGAGAACAAAGTCGACGACAGCGTGCTTAAACTGGCCAGGGAACATCACTGCTGCATCATCACATCCGGCTACGGGGCCATGAATACATCGAGATATCTGTACTTCTCCTCGCCGATCAGAATGATGATGGCACTCAAGCCCATGAAATTCTATGTCCACGAGCTGGCGGAAGATGCGGGCAGGAAGATGGCGCGCACACAGTACAGATCCTTCCCGGTGGTGGATGAGGAAAACCACCTGATGGGATACCTGATGCGGTACCACATTCTCAATTATAATGACAAACAGCTGATCCTGGTGGACCACAATGAGTTTTCCCAATCGGTCAAGGGAATTGAGAAGGCCAGAGTGCTGGAAGTCATTGATCATCACAGAGTCACGGACTTCTCCACATCCAAGCCGGTGAGTTTTCGAAATGAGATCGTCGGCAGCACATGCACGATCATTGCGACGATCTTCAGGGAAAACCAGGTGCCGATCGAAGAGAATCTCGCAGGACTTATGCTCGGCGGACTCCTGTCGGATACCATGAACCTGCAGACACCGACGACAACGGACAAGGACAGGCAGACCGCCAATATCCTGGCAGCACTGGCGGGTCTGGATCTGGATCAGTTCTCCGCAGAACTCTTCTCACTGACAGAGGACACGGGAGGATCCCTGGAAGAGCTCATGAATCGCGACATCATCTTTGAGGATGTCATGGGTGTGAGGCTCATGCTGACCAAGGTAAATGTGCCGCAGGTGGAGCCCTACAGATACAGGGCGGACGACATGCAGCAGGCGCTCGATGTTTTGACCAAGAACAAGAATGCGGACATAGGTATCTTATCCATCACCTCTGCACTCGAAAACCGTTCCATCCTGTTTGCGGCAGGAGATAAGGCAAACTGGCTGTTTGAGGCGTACCCGGATCAGGAAGGAGAACAGCACAGCGTACAGGAAGGCCTGGTATCCCGAAAGATGCAGATGCTTCCCAAACTCTCCGCCGTGATCTACAAGTATGCATAAGCGCTTATCTATATACAAATTCTGTATACAAAATGCCCCGGCTTGACTGCCGGGGCATTTTCTGAAAAGGAAGTTATGAAAAATATCGGAAAAAGGGATTCTATCCCATGATCACTTCTACCTGATACTCTTTTTGTCCCTTGTTGTAGGGAATCACATTTCCGGCGATCTCTTTGCCGTCAACGATCATCTTCTTCACACCCTTCTCCACATGATCGGGATTCTTCACACTGATGTGATAAACACCTTCTCTGTATGCGCGGGTCAGTTCGAAATCACCGAAATCGTCCGGGATGCAGGGATCGATCTTAAGGCCGTTGAAAGTGGGATATACACCCAGAATGTACTGGGAGATATCTGTAAATGTCCAGGCGGCAGTTCCGGTCAGCCAGCTGTTCTTACCCTCTCCGAAATTAGGAGCCTCGGGACCGGCGACCATCTGAGAATAGACATAAGGCTCTGTTCTGTGGATCTCGCTGAACTCTTCCACACAGGAAGGGCAGGTCTTCCAGTAGATCTCAAAAGCTCTGTTTCCGCGGCCGACGACGGTCTCGGCGATGGATACCCAAGGATTGTTGTGGCAGAAAATACCACCGTTCTCCTTGTATCCCGGAGGATAAGAGGACACTTCGCCCAGTTCAACATGGTATCTGGTATAAGCAGGCTTAAGGAGCGCAATGCCGTATTTGGAATCCAGGATCTCTTTGACGCTGTCAAGTGCCTGCAGTGCTTCGCCGGTCTCTTTGCCGACGCCGGCAAGTACGCAGAAGCCCTGGGGTTCGATGTAGATCTGTCCCTCTTCACACTCTTTGGAACCGACTTTATCGCCGTGGGCATCATAGGCGCGGACGAACCACTTGCCGTCCCATCCGGCTGAGAGAAGCGTTTTCTCCATGATCTCGCGCTCTTTGCGGATCTGCGCCGCTTCTTCGCCAAGACCGATGAGATCGCAGATCATTGCATATTCCTCGGAATACTTGACGAACATGCCGCCGATGAAGACGGACTCTGCGACGGGGCCTTCGCTGGGACCGGAGGTCTGGAAGGATTCACCGGAGTGTTCGGAGAAGCAGTTGAGGTTGAGGCAGTCATTCCAGTCTGCGCGTCCGATGAGCGGAATTCCGTGAGGCCCCTTGTGACTGATCGTATAGTTCACACTTCTGCGGAGGTGTTCCATGAGCGGCTGTGCCAGACTGACATCATTGTCGAAAGGAACAGACTCGTCCAGGATCGTGAGATCGCCGGTCTCACGAATATAGGCGCTGACAGCGGCGATGAGCCACAGCGGATCATCGTTGAAGCCGCTTCCGATGTCGGCGTTGCCCTTCTTGGTGAGGGGCTGGTACTGATGATAAGCGCTGCCGTCAGGGAACTGCGTGGAAGCGATATCGATGATCCTTTCTCTTGCGCGCTCGGGAACCAGATGCACGAAACCGAGCAGATCCTGACAGGAATCTCTGAATCCCATTCCTCTGCCGATTCCGGACTCATAATAAGATGCACTTCTGGACATATTGAAGGTGATCATGCACTGGTACTGGTTCCAGATATTGACCATTCTGTCCACTTCGGGACGGCTGCTGCTGACATGATATTTGCTGAGCAGGCTCTCCCAATAAGAGCAGAGTGTATCATAAGCTGCGACCACAGCATCGCGATCGTAGAATTTCCGGATCATAGCGCGTGCGCGAGTCTTGTTGATCACTCCGTAGGACTCCCATTTTTCATCGACGGGATTTTCTACATAAGTGAGCTGGAAGACTACGCTTGTGCTTTCACCGGGATCCAGGGTGATGTCGAGATCAAAGACCGCGCAGGGAGACCACCCGCTGGCCACAGTGTTTTTACAGGAACCGTTTTCGACCACTTCCGGAAGAGCGGGACTTCTGTAATCACCGATGAAGGAACGTCTGTCGGTGTCAAAGCCGCTGATCGGACGGTTCACAGAAAAAACGGCGTACATATTGCGGCGCTCTCTGTATTCGGTGCGGTGGTAGATCGCGGCATAGTCGAGAGCACTGTAGTCATCGATAGAGGTCTTTTCGGGTTTTTTAAGTCCGCTGATCTCATAACCGAGGTTGGACTCGATCTCGACTTCTCCGGTGGAGAGATTCCTCTGGAAATTCTTCTGGTCATCATCGGCATCCCAGAGGCACCACTCTACATAAGGAAATACTTTCAGTTTTTTGACCCGGTCAGAGGCATTGACTATGTCGAGAAGCATGACTTCACATGTCTCTCCCATGGGAACGAAATTCAGCTGATTGACGCAGACACCGTCTTTAGAGGAGTGAAAGCGGGTATATCCCATGCCGTGACGGCACTCGTAACTGTCAAGTTCCGTCTTGGACGGCTGCCAGCCGGGATTCCAGACTGTGTTTCCATCCTTTATATATATGTACTTTCCGTTGCCGTCGTAGGGAACATCATTGTAACGATATCTTGTAATGCGCAGAAGCCGTGCATCTTTATAAAAAGAATAGCCGCCGCATGTGTTGGAGATCAGAGAAAAGAAGTCCTGGTTGCCCAGATAGTTGATCCAGGGAAGAGGAGTCTTGGGAGTGGTGATGACATACTCCCTGTTTGCGTCATCGAAATATCCGAATTTCATAATTCCCTCCGTTTTCGTGATTTTAGTAAAAAATAAACTTATATGAATACATTATAGATTTCCCGAAAAACAAGTACAATCGTAACAATGACAGAAAAAACGAAAACGTTTTAGAATAAAATCACCAAAACATGGGACCGAACCTATAATTTCGAACAAAACCGAGTATGAGATTTTGTGATAATCTAACAATTCGACATAAATCGACAAAAAACTTCAAAATTGGGCTTGAAAAATGTGAAAAAGCGATATAGAGTAAAGATACAAAAACGTTTAAGCAAATTAAACGAGTTCGAATCGAAACCAGCGAAAACCTGAGTAGGAGGGCGGAAGATGGTATCTATGAAGGATCTGGCTGCCGCCTGTAACGTCTCAATAGCGACGGTCAGTAAAGCTCTGAACGATCAGCACGATGTCAGCGCTAAGACCAAAGAGATGGTACGGAAAAAGGCAAAGGAGCTTGGATATTTTCCAAATTCCGCAGCGAAGGCGCTCAAGACAAATCGTTCCCATAATATCGGAGTCCTTTTCGTAGACGAGGCACAGAGCGGTTTGACACATGACTTTTTCGCAAACGTTTTGGACAGCTTCAAGAGAACGATCGAGCTTAGAGATTACGACCTGACACTGGTCAACTGCAGTAAGGTTCACAGTAACTCCATGACGTATCTTGAGAGGGCCAGGTACAGAGGATTCGACGGGGTGGTGATCGCCTGTATCGATTTCAAGGATCCTGAAGTGGTCGAACTGGTGGACAGCAATATTCCGGTCGTGACGATCGACTATATTTTCAACAATCGTATCGCCGTCATTTCCGACAATGTCAAGGGAATGAGAGATCTCGTCACTTATGTCTATCAGATGGGACACAGGAAGATCGCTTATATACACGGAAACGATACCTCCGTAACACAGGCGAGAGTCTCTTCATTTTATACGACCTGTACACAGCTTGGAATCAGTGTTCCGGATGAGTATATCAAGCAGGCTGACTACAGAGATACAGAAGGAACGTACCTCAGGACCAAGGAACTGCTCAAACTCAGTGATCCGCCGACATGCATTCTCTATCCGGACGATTTCGCCGGATTCGGCGGGATCAATGCGATCAGGGAGAAAGGCCTCAGGATACCGGAAGATATCTCAGTGGCCGGATATGACGGGATCAGGATCGGCAGACACATTGAGCCGAAGCTGACCACGATCCGGCAGGATACGGAGCAGATCGGCAAACAGGCTGCAGAGAACCTCATCCGCCTGATCGAACATCCCAGATCAACGATCATTCGTCCGATCGTCGTCGAAGGGGAGCTGTATAAAGGCTCGACCGTAGGAGATATCAACAGGATAGCCGAGTGATCCGCAAAGGATCACCGGTAAGGCAATGATGTTACACTCAAACGGCAATTACCGCAAATGCGGATTGCAAATAAATCAATCATAACCGTCACACAATTGGGTGTGCGGCAAATTAAAAGGGAGGTTTACCTTATGAAAAAAAGAACACTTAGTCTGATTCTTGCGACAGCTATGGTAGCCGGCTCGATCGTAGGCTGCGGCGGCGGTTCAAGCTCCTCCAGCGCTCCCGCTGAAGAGCCTGCAGCTGAGGCAGAGGCCCCTGCAGAGGAAGCAGCAGAGGCTCCTGCAGAGGAAGCGGCAGAAGCTCCGGCAGAGGAAGCAGCAGAGGCTCCTGCGGCAGAAGCCGGCAAGGTAGTCAACATCTACTGCTGGAACAACGAGTTCCCCAACAGAATGAAAGATCACTATCCGGGATTCGTGGCAAATGATGAAAACGATTCCACTAAGGGCGGCAAGATCGGTGATTACGCGATCAACTTCGTCGTGACCGACAACAAGGACAACATGTACCAGAACAAGCTGGATGAAGCGCTCACCAACCAGGCTTCCGCAGCAGACAATGACAAAGTTGACATCTTCCTGATCGAAGCTGACTATGCTATGAAGTATACAGATCCTGAGATCAATGTTGCAATGCCTCTGGATGAGCTGGGAATCACAGATGCTGATCTTTCCAAGCAGTTCCAGTACACCAAGGATGTTGTCACGGATGCAGACGGCAAGATCCGCGGCTCCTCCTGGCAGGCTTGCGCCGGCGGTCTGATCTTCAACAGAGCGATCGCTAAGGAAGTTCTCGGATCCGATGACCTTGAGACAGTTCAGGCTGCAGTTGCTGATTGGGACAAGTTCAATGAGACTGCACAACTGATGAAAGACAAAGGCTATAAGATCGTTGCAACTGTAAACGATACTTTCCGTGTTTACGCAAACAACGTATCCGGCAAGTGGGTACAGGACGGCCAGATCGTAGTTGATGATAATGTTAAGAAATGGGCAGATGATTCCAAGGCTCTCGTAGATGCAGGCATGACCACAACCAACGATATGTGGAGTGATGACTGGAGCAAGGGCTTCCAGGCACCCGGCGATGTATTCTGCTACTTTGGACCCGCATGGCTGATCAACTTCTCCATGGGCGCTGATCCCACTAAGGAAGATGACGGTTCCATCGCTCACGCAGGCGGCTGGGGACTTGTAAACGGACCTCAGGGCTTCTATTGGGGCGGCACATGGATCTGCGCAGCACAGGGCACTGACAACGCAGACATCGTAAAGGATATCATCCTCAACATGACAACGAATGACGAGATCATGAAGGATATCGCTGTTAAGGATTCCGATTGTGTCAACAACAAAGACGTCCTGGCTGATCTTGCATCTGACGAGACCTTCGGAAACGGCGTCCTTGGCGGACAGAACCCTTATCAGATGCTCAGCGACGGCGCAGAGACCATCGACCTCAGCAACCTTTCTCCTTATGACCAGGCTTGCGTCGAGGAGTATCAGAACGCTATGAAGAACTTCTTCGATGGAAACGCAACTTATGAAGATGCACTTGCACAGTTCATGACAGCTGTCGGCGAGAAGCACCCTGAGCTTGCTCAGTAAAGTATCTGAGAATCAGAAGAGTATCTGAGGATTAAGAACCTTCATAGAGAATTAGAGTGTCGAGGGCCTGTCCTGCTTGATGGGCAGGCCCTTATTTTGCTCCAACAGCAGTCCAAACGGCATTTTTGATCAAAGTAAAGACATCAGACATGCACAACCCTGCTCTTTAGGGTCCGGAGGACGCCCCGTACCGGGCGGACCGGTGTCGGGATCAAGGCACGGAGCGTGCTGCGGATTTTAAACAGAAAAAACAAGAGGGAGGAATGGTTGACAAATGGTACATAAGAACAACAATATCAATAAGCATAACCGATGGGGATATATATTCCTGATCCCCTTCATCTGTGTCTTTATTGTCTTTCAGCTGATTCCGCTGATCAGCACGATCTTTAACAGCTTTTTTGAAAACTATATGAGCGGCCTCAAACATGTTGGCCCCACATTTATCGGCTTCAAAAACTATGCGAAGCTTTTCAGCAGCGGTGATCTTCCTACTTATTTCAAGAATACGATGATCATGTGGATTCTCGGATTTGTTCCGCAGATCCTTGTATCGCTCCTGCTCGGCGCCTGGTTTACGGATCCGTCCCTTCGCCTTAAGGGCCAGAGATTTTTCAAGACCGTGATCTATCTTCCCAACCTGATCATGGCATCGGCATTCTCCATGCTGTTCTTCACATTGTTCAGCGACAGCGGCCCGATCAACTCGATTTTGGTACAGATCGGTATTTTCGCCAAACCGTACAGCTTTATGTCCCATGTCTGGTCTGTAAGAGGCCTGGTGGCCATGATGAACTTCCTGATGTGGTTCGGCAATACGACGATCCTGCTCATGGCCGGTATGATGGGAATTGATCAGTCTCTGTTCGAGGCAGCGGAGGTTGACGGAGCGACTGCAAGACAGATCTTCTTCCAGATCACACTTCCTCTGCTCCGCCCGATCCTGATCTACGTTATGATCACATCCCTGATCGGTGGTCTGCAGATGTTCGATGTTCCTCAGATCCTGACCAACGGAAAAGGTGATCCGATGAGAACATCCATGACACTGATCATGTATTTGAATAAGCACCTGTTCAGCAAGAACTACGGTATGGCCGGTGCCCTTTCCGTTATCCTGTTGATCCTCACCGGTATCCTGAGCATGATCGTGTTCAAGGTAACCGCGACGAATGAAAAGTAAGGAGGTCAAGCAATGAGCGAAAGCAAAGCAAATAGACAAACAAATTCTGTTCATGCAAGAAGAGCGGTCGCCTATATCGTGCTGATCATCCTCTCGTTCCTGTGCCTGGTCTGGTTCTACGTCCTGTTCATTAACGCGACGAGATCCAATAACCAGCTCAAGTCCGGTTTTACGCCGCTGCCCAGCACCTATCTCGTTAAGAACATGACCAACCTCTTCAGAGGTTCAACACCGGTCATCCGCGGTATGCTCAACTCCCTGGTCATCGCGGCTTCCAGTGCTGTGTTATCCGTCTATTTCTCAACGATGACAGCTTATGCGATCCACGCTTACAACTTTAAGGGCAAAAAAGCGATCTTTACTTTTATCCTTGCGATCATGATGATTCCGACGCAGGTCAGCGCACTCGGATTCATTCGTTTGATGGGACAGATGAAGCTCACGGATACATATGTACCGCTGATCGTTCCCGCCATTGCAGCTCCGGTCACTTTCTTCTATATGAAGCAGTACATGGAGTCCAACCTGCCCGGCTCCCTGATCGAGGCAGCGAGGATCGACGGCGCAGGCGAGTTCAAGATCTTCAACTCCATCGTCCTTCCGCTTATGATTCCTGCGATCGCAGTGCAGATGATCTTCACCTTTGTCGCGAGCTGGAACAACTACTTCACTCCGAACCTGATCATCAGCAGTAAGATGAAGAAGACACTTCCGATCCTGCTTGCAGAGCTGCGTAACTCCGACTGGAAGACATTCGATATGGGTCAGGTTTATGCAATGATCGCTTTCGCGATCTTCCCGGTCATCGTTGTCTACCTTCTTCTCTCCAAGTACATTGTCGGCGGTGTTACTGCAGGCGGTGTCAAAGAATAAAGCAGTATTGGATGTTTTTAATAACAGATCGAGCTCATGAAAGGGGCTGCCGTCAGCGGCAGCCCCTTTTTCGTGTGGGAGGATATGCTCAAATGGGAGGATATGCTCAAATAGGTACAGCCGGAGCTCTTTTGCTCGAACATGTTTACAAACTGTGATACAATACCTAAATAATGCGGTTCTAACAGAAAGCGGAAGTGAATATAAAGGAGTGCAATATAGAATTGAAGAATTACAGAATGAGGTGCGGAAAACAAATACTCTGCGCAGCACTGTCAATCATACTGGCCCTGACCGGAACGGGATGTTCCGCAGAAGAGATCGTGCAGAAACTGCAGGATCTCAAGATCCGCCCCAAACAGGAGCAGGCGGATGAGGACAGCGGGAAAAACGAGGCGGCGGCAAACGGATCGACAAGCACAGAATCGGCCGCGGTCGTTGAACCCGGCAGCGAACAACTGACTCCGGAGGAGGAGCGCAGGCGAAGCGAGGGAAAGGTTCTCAATATTTACTGCTGGGATGAGTCACTTGAGGATTTGTTCCTTCAATACTATCCCGGATATGAGGATGTCGGGGACAGAGTCGGAAAGATCGGTGATACGACCGTAAACTGGGTCATCCCGGAAGACGGAAAGAAGTATATGGACCTTTTGGCAGAGAGGCTGCTCACTGCGGAATATCTGGACAAGGACGACAGAGTGGATCTGTATCTGGCGCCGGAGGAAGATCTTGCCATATATGTGAACAGCGATTACTCTCTCGATGTGAGAGAAAAGCTGGGGCTTACGGATGAAGAGCTGGAGGATCAGTTCCCGTTTACGCAGCAGATGGCCACGACTGACGACGGAGTATTGAAGGCCGTCGCCTGGCAGGCGTCACCGGGCGTATTCATTTACAGAAGATCTATTGCCAAGCAGGTCTTCGGGACAGATAACCCCGATGCGGTCCAAAAAGAGCTGGAGGACTGGAAATCGTTCAACCAGACAGCGGTCACCATGAAAAAGAACAAGTATTACATGGTATCCGGCTATTATGACACATATCCCGCTTATCGGTACGGCGCCGACAGGCATTGGGTGGAGAACGGCGAGCTGGTGATCCCGGATGCCTTTAAAGACTGGAAGTTCCAGACTATGGTGTTCACGAAAAAGAATTACAGTCATAAAACTGTGATGGGAGACAATGCCTGGGTGGCCGATCAGGGACCGGGCAGCAAAGTGTTCGGCTTTTTCAGGGCGATCACGGATATCGACTCCAAGATGGCGGCTTATTCGCTGGAGGATATTGATGAGGCGCCGGCAGAAGGAAACGGTATATACGGCGATTTCGCTGTCTGCTGCGGACCGCAGTCCTTTTCCCGCGACGGTGTCTGGCTGCTCGCGGCGCCGAGTACGGATAACCTGATCCTCGATAAGGAGATCATGGAAAAGCTCACTTGCGACAGCAACCTTCTCTATCGCATAGCGGAGAAGGAGCATATCTTCACCAACACGATCAGCGGCATGAGAAAGATGGCCAAGAGCGGGATCTCGGACCCCTTCCTGGGCGGACAGAATCCGTTTGAGGTATATTTTGACGCGGCGACCAGATTGAATGTCATAACAGCCGGGAACTATGACAGATGGACCGCAGACTGTTTCAGGAGCAGTATGATGTATTATTTCAGAGGCGAGAAATCGGAGAGCGAGGCAATGGATTATTTCTATGAGCAGGTGAGAGGAAGGTATCCGGAGCTCTCGATCGATGATTGAGAACAGCGTTCATATGAGAGGAGGCCAGCTATGAGAAAAATGGCAGTTGTTTTGATCACCGTTTCCCTGCTGACCGGCCTTATGGCGGGATGCGGAGCATCGCAGAGCGGCCAAAATACTGAGCAGGCGGATGCAGAGAGAACCGCTACAGAGCGCTCGGATGCGGCGGACACCGCTTCCGGAGAGGCGGACGGATCTTCCGCAGAAAAGGCAGAGCCTGAAACAGAACTCCATATCTACAGTATGGGGGAAGATTTTAAGAACAGAATACAGTTCTTCTATCCGGAGTACACCGTGACCGGCGATCAGAGCGGAATGATCGGCGATCTGACGGTACAATGGCACGTCTATTCTGATGAGCAGGAATACCGGGACGCACTGGACGAAGCTCTGGAGCAGCGGACGGTCGACCTCTATGTCGTACAGGAAAACTTCCTCAGAGACTATGTGGAAAGCGGGATGTCATCGGACGTAGTATCAGAAGTCGGACTGACGGGGGAAGAGCTGGCAGACCAGTTTCCCTATACCCAACAGATCGCGACGGATCAGGAGGGCAGGCTCAAAGCGGTGACCTGGCAGGCGACGCCCGGTGTGTTTGCCTATCGCCGTTCGATCGCCAAGGAGGTGCTCGGAACGGACGATCCCGATGAAGTGCAGGAATATGTGTCGGACTGGGAACAATTTGAACAGACCGCGGAGATGGCCAAAGAATCGGGGTATTACATGCTCTCCGGGTATGGTGATGCCTATCAGGTATATTCGGACAACGTGAGCAGTGCCTGGGTGGAAAACGGGGCGCTGAATATAGATCCGCATCTGGAAGAGTGGGCGATTCAGACTTATGATTTTGCCCGGAACGGTTATACGCACGGAACGCAGCAGTGGAGCGAAGAGTGGAGAGCGGATCATACCGGCGATGGGCAGGTATTCGGCTTTTTCTACTCGAGCTGGGGGATCCATTACACTTTACAGGACAAGGCAGAAGGGGACTCAGAGGAAGACGCGGATACGGAGAGCGCTTCCGGAGACTATGCGGTATGCAGAGGACCGGAGCCCAGCCATTTCGGCGGGCAGTGGATCCTGGCCGCCCCGGGAAGTGATGACCCGGATGCGGTGCGGGAGATCATGAGAAATATGACCTGTAATCCGCAGCTTATGAAAAAGATCACAGCGGATATCCACGAGTTTACGAACACGATCAGCGGGATGAAAGAACTTGCCGAAAGCGGATACAGCGCGGAAGTGCTGGGCGGACAGAATCCGCTGCCGGTCTATCTTGAGGTGGCTCAGCAGCTGACGCAGATGCATGTCACCTCTTATGATGATGATCTGGATCTCGGGTTCCAGGTATCCATGGAGGACTATTTTGCAGGAAGGGTCTCACAGACCGAAGCCCTTGAGACATTTCGCAAAGTAGCCCTCGAAAGATACGAAGAACTGGAAGAGAGTACCGGTGAAGAAGAGGACGCGGAGGATGTCCCGGAGGAAGAAGATACAAACTGAGCCGGGGCAGGGGAGGTGCTGAACTAAATCAGGAGCTGTAATTTGTGCGGAAATACGTCGACTGTGATGTGACTGGATTTGCACAAGACTTCTCCGTCTGTATGGACCCATAGAGGCCGGGCGCTCCTGATCGTAATGCTCCGGGACCGATCACTGAATATGCCCTTAAATTTCAGATGGTTACCGCTGTAGGCGGTCGGGAAGATCCTGAAAAAGTTCATGCGGTTCAGGTCGTTGGCACCGCAGAGATCGAGGATCTCGTCGGTATTCACGGCGTCCGGACAGAATTTGAAACCGCCGCCTTCATAGCAGGTATTCATGACGACAGCAAACAATGTGCGGGGATAGATCTTCTCATCGTCACCGCACCGGATCTTCATACCGACCATAGGGCTGGCCATGATCATGTGGATCGCCTCGGAGATATAGGTCAGCTTTCCCAGGCGGATGCTGTTGAGGATCGTCTTAAAATGAGAGCTGTCAGCCCTCTGGCAGACGGCCGCATCAAACCCGATCCCGGCGCTGATATTGAAGAGCCTTGTCTGTAAGGCACCGGTGCTGAGCGCTGCCTCCTGCTCCTCGTCCGACAGACGCCTGTGTGTGAAGAAATCCAATAATGAAGAGCGGTTGTGATAGGTCACTCTTCCGATATCACAGGTGCGCACGACCTCATTTCTGAGAATCGAGCTGATCAATCGGTCCCGATCTGCGTGGATCCCGAGCCCTTTGATCAGGTCGTTGCCGGAGCCGGTCTGTATGAAACCGACCTTGGTGTGTTCAAAATCCCGGATGCCGTTGACGACGGCATTCATCGTCCCGTCTCCTCCCAGGATGACCAGACTGCAGTCCTCTCCGCTTGAAGTAAGCGCTGCGCAGATGCTCTCTATGGAATTGGCGGAAGAGGAAAAGTGGACTTTATATGGAAGACCGCTCTGTTTGAAGCGGGACTCTATGCGGTCCCATTTGCTTTTGCCCCGTCCGGAGCTGCTTGAGGGATTGACGATCACATGAAACATGGCTTCCTCCGTTGTAATTTAGTGCAGTGCCGAAAACAGCTTCATTCCAAAATATATTATCACATTATTGGGAATCTTTGTCGTCCGGCTTTGGATTGTTAAAGTGGATTTTATTTTGATTTACGATATAATGGACTAAAAACTATGCATCGGGAGGTTAAGACAATGTTTGAAGAAAATACGGGAAAAGAAAAAGGTGCTCTCGAGAAGCTCAATGAGATCGGAATGGAACTGCAGGAGATGGAAGAGAGCATGGCGTTTATGGATGAATACGCGCAGAAATTCTACAAAATGGCGAGGGAGGATGAAAAGAGCTTTCGCAGAGAGATGCGCAGACAGGCACAAAACGGTGAACAGAAAAAGTGAATATGAAATGTGGTTAAAATCAAATATTATTATCATAAATTGAAGTTTTAATATCTGAAAACCGGTGCAGCGAAAGAAGGTTTTACCTGGATCGATCGCTGCACCTTTTTTATATCCTTATGCTGATCAATGTCCGACGAATAGTGTCAAAACATACCATTATGCTGTTTTTTAACACATACCATATGATATATGCGAATAATGATATAAAAGGGTGCGATCATGCTATAGATGAGAAATAATCTGTGTCTTTATAATGATTTACATCATTGGTAACTGTAAGAATAATATATGAATAGTATTAAGAAAAAACAAATTTGTGAGAATCATTCTGCGAAAGGAACAGACACAATGGCAGTCACAGTTCAGGAAAAAGAAAGACTATTTACAATACATACTCAGAATACGACTTATCAGATGAAGGCAGACAAGTACGGGGTCCTTCTTCATCTATATTACGGACGCAGAACGGAAGGCTGTATGGATTACCTTCTGACTTATGCAGACAGAGGATATGCGGCGAACATTTATGACGCCGGAAAAGACCGCACATATTCGCTGGATGTGCTTCCGCAAGAATATCCCGTGTCCGGTACGGGAGACATGAGGAGCCCGGCGCTGATCCTCGAATACGGAAACGGCATCGATTGCTGCGATCTGCGCTTTGACCGCTATAAGATATCAGAAGGAAAGTACGCTCTCAAGGGACTCCCTGCCGTCTACGCAGCTGAGCAGGAAGCGCAGACACTGGAGATCGTTCTTAAGGATACAGCAGGGATGGCGGAAGTTACGCTGTTATACGGAGTGCTCCCGGAACTGGATATCATCACAAGAAGTGTTCTGGTACGAAATACCTCTGATCAGGAAATCCGCATTGAAAAGATCATGAGCGCCAGTCTTGACTGGGTCAGCGGGCGCTATGATCTGATCACATTTTACGGCCGCCACTGCATGGAAAGAAATTTCCAGAGGACACCGGTGGCTCATATGGAGCAGACGATCGGCAGCCGCAGGGGCACCTCCTCGCATCAGTTCAATCCGATGATGATCCTGGCGGAAAGAGATACGACAGAGACGTCGGGCGGATGCTATGCGATGCAGTTTGTCTACAGCGGCGGCTTCAGCGGAAATGCAGGGAAAGACCAGTACGAGCAGACCAGAATGCAGCTGGGGCTTATGCAGGAGAAGTTTTCTTATCCGCTTGCTCCCGGCGAAGAGTTTACTGCGCCGGAAGTGATCATGAGTTTCTCTAACGCCGGACTCGAAACGCTTTCTCACAACTTGCAGAACTGCATCAGGAAGCATGTCTGCCGCGGAAAATGGCGCGATCAGGTGCGCCCGGTTCTTCTCAACAGCTGGGAAGCGTTTTACATGGACTTTGACGGAGCGGACATTCTTGCTCTGGCGGAGCAGGCTTCGATCCTGGGCATGGATATGCTGGTGCTGGATGACGGCTGGTTTGGAAAGAGAAATGATGATTACGCCGGACTCGGCGACTGGTATGTCAATGAGGAAAAGCTCGGCGGCGAGATGAAAGAACTCATCTACTGGGTTCACAGAAAAGGTCTTAAATTCGGCATTTGGGTAGAACCTGAAATGGTCAATGAGGACAGCAGCCTTTACCGTGAACACCCTGACTGGGCTATGGCAGTACCCGGAAGAAAGCCTGTCCGCGGAAGGCACCAGCTGGTCCTGGATTTCTCCCGCAAAGAAGTTGTGGACGCTATCTTCGAAAGCATCTGCAAAGTGCTGGACATGGGAACCGTGGATTATCTCAAGTGGGACTACAACAGAAGCATTGCCGATGTGTACTCACACACAGCCAAAGATCAGGGAAAGGTTCTTTATGACTATATCCTCGGCCTTTACGACTTTCTGGAGAGACTGACGCAGCGCTATCCGGATATGCTGATCGAGGGGTGCAGCGGCGGCGGCGGACGTTTCGATGCAGGCATGCTTTACTACACGCCGCAGATCTGGTGCAGTGACAATACAGACGCGATCGACCGCCTCCGCATCCAGTACGGTACATCTTTCGGATATCCTGCGAGCTGTGTGGGCGCCCATGTCTCTGTCTGCCCTAATGAGCAGAACGGCAGGATCACACCTCTGAAGACAAGAGGGATCGTTGCCATGTCCGGAACATTCGGCTACGAACTCAATCCGGAGAAGCTCACAGCCGAGGATAAGGAGGAGATCAGGAAACAGATCGCGAGAAGGAACGATCTGGCAGAACTGATCCATAACGGCAGTTATTACCGCCTGAGCGATCCTTTTGAAGGGGAGTGCGCTGCATGGGCATTTGTCTCCGAGGATCAGGAGGATGCACTGCTGAATGTGGTGAATCTGGAGATTCACGGCAACAGGCCGGTGACCTATGTCCGGATGAGAGGACTAAAGCCCGGCGCACTGTATATGGACCGGGAAAGCGGGAAAGTATATCCTTCGGATGCGCTCATGGAAGCGGGCCTGCCGATGCCGGTGCCTTCAGGTGACTATGACTCCATCCAGATCATTTTGAAAAAGCTGGCTTAATTATGTATTTTTAATTATGTATTTCTTTATGGGCGTTTCTCCATTCACGCGGAGAGACGCCATTTACATTTTTAAAAGCCCGGGAGAAATGCAGCTGATTGGGATAGCCGACCGCACTGCCGATCTCGGCGATGGAATAGCGCGTCATGCGCAGCAGCTCACAGGCTTTGATCATGCGGTAATTAATAAGGAATTCCTGAGGGGATTTACCCACGGATTCCTTGAATATTCTGCCGAAGTAGCTGCGGTTTAGTCCGGAACTCTCCGCGATCTCTTCCACGGAGATGTCGTTCATATAATTATGCTCTATAAAGGCGAGGGCTTCTTTGATATAGAAATCCTTGACCTTGCTGTTCGGAGGCTGGTAATCCGTGACGGATCTCATGAGAGCGTCAATAAAAATGTAGAGGTGGCCGATCAGATGAAGCGGCGCCTCTTTTTTATTGTGCACAATATAGAGCATCTCATCGCGCATGATCGTCTCAAATTCGCGGTGCACGGGATTATAGATCGGCTGATTGACATTCAGGCCCGTTATTTCAAGGGATTCCTTCGCCCTGAGGCCGTCAAACTCCAGCCAGCAGTATTCCCAGGGAATACGGGAATCGGCGATATATGTGGTGATCTGTCTTGGAGAGATGAGAAAACCCTGCCCCGCTTTCAGAACCGCCTCATGACCGTGCCCTTTCTGATCATTCCAATAAAAAATACCCTTTCCTCTGAGAATATAGTGGAACAGATAGTGGTTCCGGATCGCAGGCCCATAAGAGTGGGCCGGGTCGCAGTCTTCCTTTCCGAATTGATACAGACCGAGATCAACGAAATGAATGCTGGGAAACATGGTGAAATCCTGTGCCATATGTCAGTCCTTTCCGGCCGTGTCAAAGAGGTCAATGAAAAGCACATGAATGAAATATATCTATTTGCGAGGCTATATGTATGTATCGATACAAAAACAGCAAAATGATATAAATACGGTCCTATAAGGCTATTATAAGCTGAATAATGGCATATTACAATGCGTTTAGTAAAAGAAATCGAGCTGCCAATGACAAAAAAACAAGGGGATTTAAAATGGGCGAGCGCAGAAAAGAAGAGATTTTGGAATACAGTGATTTCTTACGTGAAAGCAAAGGGAGATTCGGAACGGCGGCGGGAATATCACTGGATTTCTGCGGATTTGAGCATTGTCTTCCCAGACACAGCTATGGGCCTAATGTGAGGAGTAATTATGTGATCCATGCCGTGATCAGCGGGAAAGGGATCCTGGACTACTCCGGCAAGAGATGGGAGATCCGGGAAGGACAGATATTCATCCTCTTTCCGGGGGAAGAGACCACTTATTATGCCGACAGGAATGACCCCTGGTATTACTGCTGGATCGGATTCCAGGGAGAATCAGCAGCCAAAATAGTGGAGAGCATAGGATTTTCAGCGCAGACACCGGTGCTTACACTCAGAGATGTCATTAAGGTCGAGAGCGGGATCAGAAAAATGCTGGAGGCAAGAAATCTGACGCTGGACGGCCAGCTTAAGAGAAACGCAGGAATGCTGGAAATTCTTTCAGATATGATCTTAGAGCACACCGAGAGCGCAGAAACTGACAGCAGCCCCAATATCTATTCTTATTCAGAATATGCGGTCCGATATATAAACAATCATTTCTCTGAAAAGATCAGGATCCAGGATCTCGCGGATCACATCGGCATTTCGCGAAGCTATCTGGTAAAACTGATGAAGCAGGAGACAGGAATGTCCCCTCAGGAATATCTGATCGAGACGAGGATGAGAAGGGCCTCGGATCTTCTGAGCAGGACAAATGACCCTGTCAGGGTCGTGGCAGCAGAATGCGGTTATGACGATGCATTGGCCTTCTCCAAAGTGTTCAAATCCAGATTCGGTCTCAATCCCACCGACTACAGAGAAACGTACAGCAAAAACTCCCGAAACGATAAATGAACAGATGAGAGGATTTAACAGATGTCACAAAAAGAAGGCGCCTGTATTGTGGTATTTGTTGAAACATATATTCAAAAAATGAAAAAACCTGTTATTTTGCGATCAATTTGACGAAAAAACAGCAGGAAAACACATCATTCTATACCTACGCTACATCAATCCATGTTCGGTATTCATCAATACAGATACACTGATGTAGACAGATATAGCCTTTTAAGGCCGATTCTCAAAAGGAGGGTAGTTTATGAAAATGAAAAAAGTAATGGCACTTGCGCTGGCGGGAGTTATGGCTCTTTCTATCGCAGCTTGCGGCGGCGGCTCCGGAGCAAGCACCAGTTCCGGTTCTGATTCCGGCTCTGCTGATGCGGGAACCGCTGCATCCGGCGACCTGCTCATCAACATCTGGGATGCAAACCAGCAGGCAGGTATTCAGGAAATCTGCGATGACTGGACAGCTCTGGGCAACCCCAAAGTCAAGGTTGAGGTCATTGACTGGGACAACTACTGGACACTGCTTGAAGCGGGCGCTTCCGGCGGACAGCTTGCAGACGTATTCTGGATGCATTCCGACTATGCGCAGATCTATATGGAAAATGACATTCTGCTGGATCTGACGGATTACATTGCAAAAGACGGCGTAGATATGAGTATCTACTATCCTGACATTGCCGCGATCTACACGCGCAGCGACGGCAAGATCTTCGCTCTGCCCAAGGATCATGACACCATCGCGCTTCTTTACAACAAGGCGCTCTTTGATCAGGCGGGCGTAGCCTATCCGACCGACGAGTGGACGTACCAGGATATGTATGAAGCTGCCAAGGCGATCAAAGAGGCCACTCCCGATGACACCTACGGCGTCGCGCTCAATACGTCCAACGATCAGGACGGCTGGTACAACTACATCTATGCTTACGGCGGAAATGTTGTCAACACGGAAAAGACCGATACAGGTATTGATTCCCCTGAGTCCAAGGCCGCTATGGAGATGGTCCGCCTGATGCTCACTGTCGGAACACCTCAGGCAGTCGTAGCGGAATCCGGCACGGATTCTCTCTTCCAGTCCGGCAAGGTCGGCATGATCACACAGGGTTCCTGGATGATCAATTCCTTCTACACATCTGAAAACAGCAAGGATTATGCATGGGCTCAGCTTCCTTACTTTGACAGGAACGGAGACGGCGCCTGCCAGAAGGATGAGAGATGGAGCTGCTACAACGGACTTGGCTGGGCAGCAGCCGCCAACACTGCAAATCCTGATGCGGCAGCAAGCCTGATCGAGTATCTCTGCTCCAAGGACGCACAGATCAAGCAGGCACAGCTCGGTGTTACCATGGCCGGTATCCCCGGAATCTCTGATGACTTCGCAAACGCATTTGAAGGCATGGATGTATCCGCGTTTACAAAGGTTGAAGAAGACGGAACACTGTATGCACGTCCCGGCACACGCAATTCCGGCAAGTGGCAGACACCTATGAAGCAGGCAGGCTACTTCCTCGATGCATGGCAGGCTCCCGAAGATCCTCAGGCTATGGCTGATGCATGCGACAGAGTCGCAAAGCTGATCCGTGACTGCAT
This sequence comes from uncultured Lachnospiraceae bacterium, assembly GCA_902801585.1. Next base: position 25,921 of record CADCIU010000008.1, read on the forward strand.
CGCAGAAGAACAGTAATTAGCTTTACGCATCGCTAACTTTGAGATACTACGGACTGCCGCTGTAAAGCGGCAGTCCACTGATGATTCTTCTTCATGAAAGGGGGCTATGCATGAAGGAAAAGAAAAAGATGACGCCCAGAGAAAAGAATGAGGCGATATGGGGATATGCCTTTGTGGCACCTACCATGATCGGACTGATCGTTCTTAACTTTTATCCGGCCATCAATACGGTTTATCAGTCTTTTTGTAAGACAGGAGATTTCGGAAAAGGCAATACTTTTGTTGGAGTTGCCAATTACACAAAGGCGTTTGCAGATCCGGAGATCCTGCAGTCACTGATCAATACGATCAAATATGCCATCATCGAAGTGCCTTTCGGCGTAGTGATCGCCCTGCTTCTTGCGGTATTTCTGAATGGCAAGATTAAAGGAGTCTCTGTATTCCGCACGATCTTCTTCCTTCCCATGGTCTGCGCGCCCGCGGCGGTCGCCATGGTATGGAAGTGGCTTTACAATCAGCAGTTCGGCCTGTTCAACAATGTCCTTCATACGAATATTGCCTGGATATCCGACCCCAAGATCGCGTGGATCTCAGTCGGCGTGATCGGCGTATGGTCGATCATCGGTTATAACATGGTCCTGTTTATTTCCGGACTGAAGGAAATTCCCGGAGACTATTACGAAGCGGCCTCGATCGACGGCGCGACCGGAATCAGCCAGTTCTTCAATATCACGGTCCCGCTTCTGAGCCCGACCACCTTCTTTATCGTGCAGACCCGTGTCATCGGTGCATTGACGATCTTCGACCTTATGTTCATGGTCATGGATAAGACCAATGCAGCTCTGCCCAAGGTCCAGTCGACAGTATATGTATTCTATAAGTATACATTTGACCAGGGCAATAAGGGTTACGGCGCGGCGATCGTAATGATCCTCGTCGCTTTCATCATGCTCGTCACAGTGATCATGCAGCGCGCTGAGAAGCGCTTCGTTTTCTATAACTGAGAAAGGGGGGAATGATACATGGAAAGTGCAAGCACAAAAGATAAAATCAGGAAAACGATCGTCTATGTCATCCTGATCATCATGGCTTTTATCATGCTGGTTCCCTTCGCGTGGATGATCCTCACGGCGCTCAAGACAAACCAGGAAGCGATTTCAGTTGATCCTTTTTACATTTTTCCGCACAACGGATGGCACTGGGAGACATTCGGAGAAGTCTGGAAGAGCTACAACTTCGTGCTTCTGTATAAGAACACACTGCTCATGATCTTCTTCCGCGTTGTCTGCGCATGCCTGACTGCTACCATGGCAGGTTACGCGTTCGGCCGACTGAACTTCCCGGGAAGGAATGTACTGTTCTCGCTCGTGCTGATCCAGATGATGATCCCTTCCACGATCTTCATTATCCCGCAGTACCTGATGGTCTCATCACTGGGATGGCTCAATACTACAGCGGGACTTGTATTCCCCGGTATTGTCACAGCGTTCGGTACATATCTGCTGAAGACGGGATACCAGGGACTGCCAAAGGATCTGGAGGAGGCGGCCGGTATTGACGGCTGCAACATCGGACAGAAATTCCTGCTGATCATGATGCCGCTCACCAGATCGTCCATGGTCTCGCTCGGAATCTTCACCGCACTGTTTGCATTCAAGGACCTTATGTGGCCCATGATCGTATGCTCCAGCGTTCAGACTACAACGCTTGCAGCCGGTCTTGCAAAGGCGCAGGGACAGTACGGCAGCAATTATCCGCAGATGATGGCGGCCGCGGTTCTTGCGGTGGTGCCGATGATCCTGATCTATATAATCTTCCAGAAACAGTTCGTCGAAGGAATTGCAACTTCCGGCGGAAAACTGTAACAGGCAGTATTTTCGTTAAAATGAGCTGCATACTGCAGCTCATTTTTTTCGGGTTTTGTTGAACGTGGAGACTTGGAATGGTTAAAAGAAAAGGCCGCCTCGCAAAGTGGCTCAAGGATGAGAGAGATAAAATCTCGGGGATTCCGGGTACGGCAAAAAAGTTCGAATACATCTGGGAGTATTATAAGCTCTGGATCATAGGAATCGTTTTTGGCATTTGGTTTGTAACATTTGCAGTCCGTCAGTACACGACAAGTCTGAAGGATTACCGGTGCTTTGTGGTGTTCGCAAACACTTATGCCGATGCCGGCGACCACTCAAAGCTGTGGGAGGATTATGTCGAATACGCGGGCATCGATCTGCACGAGGAAGCGGTGAGATTTGACGCAAATTCATATTTTGACTATTTGAAAGGCGTCACCGGAAACAGTTATTTTGAAGCTTTCGTCGCATATGCGGACAGCGGTACGCTGGATGCCATCGTGATGGGAAGGGATTCATTGACCGCTCTGGGAAAGACCGGAAGACTCTTAGATCTTAACAGTGACGCATGTTCTTCGATCCGGGCAAAATACGGAGACCGTTTTCTCTATGCGGTCCCGCTCGACGAGGAATACAGCACGGAAGAGGTCCCTGTCTGCATAGATATCAGCGACAGCCGTCTCGTGAGTGAGTACGGGATCTATTCGGAACCCTGCGCGCTCGGCATCGGCGCCTTGTCAGAGAACGTGGAGTCGGTGGAGCTGTTTCTGGATTTTCTGTTTGAGGGTCCTCGGAATGAATAAGGCTTTAATAAGCCCTAAATAGGTTTTGAATAGGAGAAGACTTCCGTTATGCTTTATTATACAACGCTGTTCCTGGTTTTTTGGGCCCTGATCTACACGTCTGCCAGATTCCTTCAATACTATCGGATCGTCAAGAACTATAAGGACGAGACGGAGGCTGTCGTCAGGAAGATCAGTGATCATGTGCCTGCAAAAAGAAGAGAATCTCCCGCCAATGACATTCTTCTCGAATATGAGATCGGGGGCGAGGAGATCAGATCGGAGATCGTTGTTCCGCGGGAGCAGGCGGCGCAGTATCAAGTAGGGAGCAAGGTTGGGATCCGCTATTACGTGGAGGAAAACGGCGCGGTGCATATCGCGGCAGCCGGTGATGCGCCGAGAAAGCTTATGTACGCTTATTTTGCTGCGATCGTGCTGGAGATCGTGATCTATGCAGTGATCTGGCGTATCCTGCTGTAGTTATGGGAGGCAGATATGAATACTCTGATGCAGGGCTTTTTGGATAACGACAGCTTCTTCGGAAGATTCATGACGAAGCTGGGGATCATCATAGCTGCGAATATCATGTTCGTGCTGCTGAGTATACCCTTTTTCACCATTGGAGCCGGGCTTTCGGCCCTCTATTATGTCATGTTCAGGACGCTGAGGAATGACGGGGTCGTAAACCCGTTCAAAGAGTTCATGACAGGACTCAAATTGAACTTCAGGCAGGCAACGGTCTCCTGGATCCTATTCGTCCTGCTGTTCTTTTTCCTGCTGGCAGATATCCGAATCTGCAATGCAGCAGGAGGCGCACTGGACTTCTTGAAAATAGGTGCATACGTCATTGGTGCTTCGGCACTTATCATATACTTATATTTGATCCCCGTGATGGCTGCTTTTGAGGACACGCTGCCGCACCAGATCCGGAATGCTTTCTTCTTTCTGTGCAAAAAGCCTTGGAAAGCGGCGGTGATCCTGTTTTTTGACATCTTCCCCTTTGTCCTTACCTATTCAGATCTGCAGTCTCTTCCGCTCTACGCCTTTTTGTGGGTGCTGTGCGGATTCGGGCTTTTGGCAATGTTGGGCGCGACGCTTCTTCTGCCGGAATTTGAGCCTTACCTTTCCGCGAAGGATGACAAGGAAGAGGAGGAGATCACAGAACCCAAAGCACATACTGTGACGGAAGAAGAGATCCTTGAAGATATGCAGAAGCTTGGAATGTGATCCGGCGTGCACGTTATAAAAATGTTTAAATTATTAATAAATAGTTAAAATCCCTCTCGAATATGTTGCACTATTGTAATTAATATATTACAATAATGTTACATATGGGAGGGATATTGTAATGAAAAGATTAATAGCCATACTTCTAACATCGTGTATGATCGCAGGAATCACTACCCCGACCGGTTCTGAATTTATGATGGAACTGAGGGCGAACACAGAAGCGGCCATGAACAATATGAGCGGAACATCGCAGCGGACGAAGATCGCCTCGGAAGGGGCAGGAAACTTTGACCGTGCGATCCGGGACCTCTATGACAATTCAATGTCTGTGACGGATGAAGAGATCATCGCTTCAGCACAGAAAATGGATTCCGATTTTGCAGTGATCGAAAAGAACGTCGGCAAAGAAGCGCAGAGCCTGATCGATTACCTGAAGTTCTATGAGGCGGCTAAGAGCAGGTATATAGCCGGCACCGATCACAAAGGGGCGGATTTTGCCACAGATATCATCGCGGAGTGGGACAGACAGGGAGAGTTCACTTCCTATGTGATGCCCGCATCCGATACGATTCACACACTGGTCCCCAGGATCAAGGTGACAGGCTGCAGCACGACCGGAGACTCCGCTGTGCTGGACATCTATGAGTGGATGACCGTAGGGTATGCTCCGAAAGCGTCGGATGTCATCAGTGCGACGGCATATGGCTATAACTTCTCTCTTGTTGTAGACCGGGACCGCAGCGGCAGCTGGAACCTCATATCTGTATCCGATACGGATCAGAATTTTGACTGGATGAATGAGGAGGCGGAATATGCCGCAAAAGCGGAGGCGTCCGGAGATTACGATATGAGGGTCATCTCCGAAGACGGCAGCAAAGAAATGATGGCTGCGTCCGCGGCGAAGTCCTACAACTACAATGTATCTGCGGCGATCGCATATGCGGATAAATACTGCATTGATTACAATTCTTCTTACAACAGCTACAAAGGAAGAGGCGGAGACTGCGCCAACTTTGTATCCCAGTGCCTGTATGCGGGTGGTTTCCAGCAGGATTCCGTCTGGTACAAACACAGTGTGGCATGGATCAATGTCATGAAGCAGATCGCACATTTTAAGGATTACGGCAATTTCATGAATGCCAGCAATTCAAACCTGCTCAGGGGCAATCCGATCTACTTCGACTGGAACGGCGACGGCGTATATGACCACGCGACGATCTGCGTGGGACGCAACAACAGCGGCACGGCGATCCTGGACTCCCATACGAGAGATCTCTACCACGCGACATGGACCAACTGGAGCTTTAAGAAAGCCGCTACGATCCAGCTGCGCGGATCAGGAAGTTCCTCATCCACATCGGATGGCGGCTTCAAGTATGACAGTACAGGAAAGTATTATCAGTATGGAGACGGAACGCGCATCAAGGGATGCTTCCAGACGATCAGCGGAAAGACCTATTATTTCAAGAGCGACGGCTACGTGGCCAAAGGCCTGACCAAGATTGACGGCAAGACTTACATCTTCAATCTCTCTTCCGGCGAGATGTATACAGGATGGGTCACCTATAAAGGCAAGAAGTATTATCTCAAATCCAACGGAGAGGCTGAGACCGAGTGGACGGAGATCGGAAGCCACACCTACTATTTTGATCCCGTGACATGCGCTATGGCCAAAGGCTTCTACAAAGTCAAGAAAAAGCTGCATTACTTCAACAGCAATGGCGAAGAGCAGTTCGGCTGGATCACTGTAAACGGCAAGAAGTATTATCTCGATGAGTGGGGCGTCGTACAGTTCGGATGGCACACCGTCAGCGGCAAAAAATACTATTTTGACTGCACCGGCGTACCGGTGACAGGAAATGTCAGCATCGACGGTACCATCTACAAATTCGACAAGAACGGCGTTCTGCAGGGCAAAGTGGCTGTCGGTACGACCGCAGCGGACAAGACGATCGTCAAAGGCAAGTACGTTTCAGGCGGTTCGACATCGGGCAGCAGCACTTCCTCTCAGACAAGCAGTACGACCAAGAAGACCGGAAAGACGGGCTGGGAGAAGAAGAACGGTAAATGGTACTATTATAAGAACGGCACGCTGCAGAGCGGCTGGCTGAAGCTGGGGAAGAACAAAGACAGGGTATTCTATCTGGGGACCAACGGTGCAATGGTGACGGGATGGAAGACCATCAGCGGCAGCAAGTACTATTTCAACGGTGAAGGACTCATGCAGAAAGGCTGGGTCAAACTGAGCGGATACTGGTACTATTTTGACAAGAACGGAAAAATGAAGACCGGCTGGCTCAAGCTGAACAACAGATATTTCTATCTCCAGAAAGATGGAAAGATGAAGACCGGCTGGCTCAAGGATAAGGGCCAGGACTATTACCTCAATAGCGAAGGTGTGATGGTCACCGGAAGACAGGTGATCAAAGGAAAGGTATACTACTTCGCAAATACAGGAGAATTGCTGGATTAAAGATTGATTGGAGACAGGGGACGGTTCTCTGTCTCCTTTTTTTGACGGTGTCAAGGAAACCATAATACGATTGCAATTACTATTAAATTGTGGTAAATTCGATTGCATAATGCATCGAAATACAAAAATTTTAAATGAAAATCTTAAGATGAAAACGATGACCGGAGGAATTTGATGGACAACACATATGAATGCCTGAAACTAAAGAATCAGCTGTGCTTTCCGCTTTATGCATGTTCAAAGGAGATCATCAGACGGTATAAGCCTTTTTTGGATCAGGTGGATCTTACATATACCCAGTACATCGCAATGATGGCTCTGTGGGAGAACGGCAGCATGAATGTCAGAGAGCTGGGACACTGCCTGTTTCTCGACTCGGGGACATTGACACCTGTGCTCAAGAAGCTGGAGGGAAAAGGCTATATCGAGAGATGCCGCTCCAAAGAAGATGAGCGCAATCTCATCGTCACGGTGACGCCAAAAGGCTGGGAGCTCCGCGACGAGGCACTAAGCATTCCGACTTCTATGTCGAGGTGTGTCAATCTCAAGCCTGAGGAATCTGCAGAACTTTACAGACTGCTGTACAAAGTGCTCGGATCAAATGAGCAGTGAACACACGGTGCCCGGGTCAAAACAGTGAATAACCGGTGCACGGGTCAAAACGGTGAAGATACAGTGAATTAGCAGTGAGCGGTAACAGATGCTGTAGCGTAGAGTACTGTTTTATGGTATGATTGCAAGGAATTCAGCGTCTTTACAGGCAGAAGAAATCAACATCCAAGAATACAGGAGTAAAATATGTCCAAACTTACAGATATGTTATTCGGCACACACAGCCAGAGGGAAATCAAGAGGATCGAGCCTCTTGTGCAAAAGATCGAGAATCTTCGCCCTTCTATGGTGGAACTCAGTGACGAGCAGCTGCGTGCCAAGACAGAAGAATTCAAGAAAAGACTTACAGAGGGCGAGACCCTTGACGATATCCTTCCCGAAGCTTATGCAGCAGTCAGGGAAGGCGCAAGAAGAGCGCTGGGCATGGAACCTTTCAGAGTTCAGCTGATCGGCGCGATCATCCTCCATCAGGGCCGTATCTCTGAGATGAGAACCGGTGAAGGTAAGACACTGGTGGCGACAATGCCTGCTTATCTCAATGCGCTGGAAGGACGAGGCGTCCATGTCGTCACAGTCAACGATTATCTGGCAAAGCGTGACGCTGAGTGGATGGGCCAAGTCTATACATTTATGGGCCTTACTGTCGGTGTCGTCCTCAACAGCATGAGCAGCGAGGAGAGACAGGAAGCATACGCATGCGATATCACATATGTCACGAACAATGAGCTGGGGTTCGATTACCTCCGCGACAATATGGCGATCTACAAAAAGCAGCTGGTACTCCGCGAGCTTCACTATGCGATCATCGACGAGGTCGACTCGGTCCTGATCGACGAAGCGCGTACACCGCTGATCATCTCGGGACAGAGCGGCAAGTCGACCAAGATCTACGAGGCCTGCGATATTTTGGCCAAGCAGATGAAGCGCGGCGAGGATATGGAGGACCTGTCCAAGATCGATGCGATCATGGGTGTTGAGAGAGAGGAGACGGGAGACTTCATCGTCAACGAGAAGGACAAAGTCGTCAATCTGACGGCGGAGGGCGTCTCCAAGGTTGAGAGGTTCTTCCATATACCAAACCTGGCAGATCCGGAGAATCTGGAGATCCAGCACTGCATCATCCTGGCACTGCGCGCCAACAACCTGATGCACAAGGACCATGATTATATCGTTAAGGACGACCAGGTGCTGATCGTCGACGAGTTCACCGGCCGTGTCATGCCGGGAAGACGGTACAGCGACGGCCTTCACCAGGCGATCGAGGCCAAAGAGAATGTAAAGGTCAAAAAAGAGAGCAAGACACTCGCAACGATCACATTCCAGAACTTCTTCAACAAATTTGACAAGAAATGCGGTATGACCGGTACAGCGCTCACAGAGGAGCGCGAGTTCCGCGAGATCTACGGCATGGACGTCATCGAGATCCCTACCAACAGACCGGTCATCCGTGTCGATCATCAGGATGCGGTCTACAAGACCAAAAAAGAGAAGTATAAGGCGGTCGTGGAATCCGTCAAGGAGGCCCATGCCAAAGGCCAGCCCGTCCTGGTCGGTACGATCACGATCCAGGTTTCCGAGGATGTCTCCAAGATGCTCCGCAAGGAAGGGATCCCTCACAACGTGCTCAATGCGAAGTTCCATGAAATGGAAGCAGAGATTGTCGCACAGGCCGGACAGCACGGAGCGGTCACGATCGCTACGAACATGGCAGGACGTGGTACGGATATCAAGCTGGACGAAGAGGCTAAAGCGGCCGGCGGCCTTAAGATCATCGGAACGGAGCGGCATGAGTCAAGACGTATCGACAATCAGCTGCGTGGACGAAGCGGACGTCAGGGAGACCCCGGTGAGTCCCGCTTCTACATCTCTCTTGAAGACGATCTGATGCGCCTGTTCGGCTCCGACAGAATGATCGCGATGTTCAACGCGCTCAGGATCCCTGAGGGCGAGGAGATCTCCCATAAGTCTCTCACGAAGGCTGTGGAAGGCGCCCAGAAGAAGATCGAGGCCAACAACTTCGGTATCCGTAAGAATCTGCTGGATTACGACCAGGTCATGAACGAGCAGAGAGAGATCATGTACAAGCAGCGCCGCCAGGTACTTGACGGAGAGAGCATGAGAGATTCTATTCTCAATATGATCTCCGAGATCGTAGAGAGAGCGGTCGATACGAGCATCTCCGAGGACCAGGACAGCGACGACTGGAACCTGACCGAACTCAATGAACTGCTCCTGCCTACAATTCCCCTCAAGGTCATCAACAGGGGCAGGATCAAGGAGCGCACGATGAACGGTCTCAAGCAGCAGCTCAAGGAAGAGGCGCTTGCGCTCTATGAGAGCAAGGAGTCCGAGTTCCCGGATGAGGAAGCGGTCCGTGAGATCGAGCGCGTCGTCCTTCTCAAGGTCGTCGACAGAAAATGGATGGACCATATCGACGATATGGATCAGCTCAGGCAGAGCATCGGACTGCAGGCCCTTGGCCAGCACGATCCGCTTGTCGAGTACAAGATCGCCGGCTATGACATGTTCAACGAGATGAACCGCAATATCATGGAAGAGACCGTGCGCGTCCTGTTCCATGTCAAAGTAGAGCAGAAGGTCGAGAGAGAAGAAGTGGCGAAGGTGACGGGGACCAACAAGGACGAGACCGCCGTCAAAGAGCCCAAGAGAAGGACAGACAAAAAGATCTATCCCAACGATCCCTGCCCTTGCGGAAGCGGCAAGAAGTATAAAAACTGTCACGGCCGCAAGATCGTATGATCATAAGAGTATTGATTCAAAAATATCGATTTATAATATATTGATTCTGAGAATTTAATGATTAAGGAGACATACACCGAATGATCGAATTAGACCAGATGAAACTTGAACTGCAGCAGTACGAAACCCCGCTCGAGGAAGTCAGGGATTCACTGGATCTGGATTTCAAGAAGCAGAGGATCGAAGAGCTCTCCAGAGAATCCGAAGCACCTGATTTCTGGAGCGACGCGGATACTGCGAACAAGAAGATGAAACAGCTCAAGGATCTGCAGACCCTCGTGGAGGAAGCCGACGGCCTCAGTACTTCCTATGAGGACATGATGATGCTCATCGAGATGGGCAATGAAGAGGATGACCGCTCTGTGATCGAGACGATCAGGGAGGATCTTGACGCATTTAAGGAGAAACTTGAACAGATGCGCCTCTCCACACTTCTGACCGGTGAGTACGACGACTCCAATGCGATCGTGAGCTTGAATGCGGGAGCCGGCGGCACGGAGAGCTGCGACTGGTGCTCCATGCTCTACAGAATGTACACGCGCTGGGCGGACCGCAAGGGATTTGGCGTGGAAGTCATGAACTTTGTGGACGGAGACGAAGCCGGCATCAAATCTGTTGATTTCCAGATCAACGGAACAAATGCATACGGATACCTGAAATCAGAGAGAGGTGTCCACAGGCTTGTCCGCATCTCCCCCTTCAACGCACAGGGCAAGAGGCAGACGTCCTTTGTATCCTGTGACGTCATGCCTGATATTCAGAAGGACATCGACATCGTCATCAATCCCGATGATATCCGGATCGATACATATCGAAGCAGCGGCGCCGGCGGACAGCACATCAATAAGACGTCTTCCGCCATCCGCATCACACACTTCCCTACGGGGATCGTAGTGACCTGCCAGAATGAGCGCTCGCAGTTCCAGAACAAGGACAAGGCGATGCAGATGCTGAAAGCGAAGCTGTATATGAAACGAATGGAGGAAGAACAGGCCAAGCTTGCCGGGATCCGCGGCGAAGTCAAGGATATTGCCTGGGGAAGCCAGATCCGATCCTATGTTCTTCAGCCTTATACAATGGTCAAGGACACCCGCACAGCGGAGGAGACCAGCAACACAAGTGCCGTTCTGGACGGTGACATTGACCGCTTTATCAATGCATACCTCAAGATGGAAGCAGGCAAGGCGGAGAGGGAGAACCTGTAACACTAGAATGCAGACGAAAAAGCTTTATGAAACAGACGCATACCTTGGCGGCTGCGAAGCGGTCGTGACCGCTGTCAGGCGGAACGGGAGGACGATCGAAGTGATCCCGGACCGCACTGTCTTTTTCCCGGAAGGAGGCGGACAGTCGGCAGACACAGGCGTGATCTGCGTCGGTGAGGGAGATGAGAGCCGGGAACTGTGGGTGAGAGATGTTCAGATCACGGACGGAGAGATCAGACATATGATCGACATTCCGGAATCGGAGGATCTGCCGATGAAAGCCGGAGATACGGTCTTTTTGCAGATTGACCGGGAGAGAAGGTTCGGATTTATGCAGAACCACACCGGCGAGCATATTTTGTCCGGTCTCATGCATCGCCGGTATGGATTTGACAACATCGGTTTCCACCTGAGCGACAACTCGGTGACGATCGACGTGAACGGGCAGCTGGACGACGCCGGCATTTTGGCGCTGGAGCGGGAAGCCAACGAGGTCATTTACCGAAATCTTCCGGTGCAGGTCGATTATCCCACTGACGAGGAGCTGTCGGGAATCGAATACCGCAGCAAGATCGAGATCGAAGGGCAGGTACGGCTTGTCAAGATCCCGGGTGTGGATGTGTGTGCCTGCTGCGCCACGCATGTGGCAAGAACAGGTGAGATCGGTCTGATCAAGATCGTGAAGACGATTCGCTACAAGGGTGGAATGCGTCTATTTATCGCGTGCGGCGCAAGAGCGCTGGACCTCATGCAGAAGAGACAGCAGTGGATCGAAGAGGTCTCGCATCTGACGAACCGCAGTCAGGATGAGATCGGAGACGGTGTAAAACACCTTCTCGATGAGATCGGCGCCCTGAAGCAGAAAAACAGGGATTTGGAATACAAAGCTGCTTATCTTCGTCTGGAGATGATTCCGAAAGAACAGAAGAATGTCTTTTTGTTTGTCGGGGATATGGATACGATCGTTCAGAGAAATCTCGTCAATCGGCTGTGCGAGGGGCATGACGGCGTATGCGGCGTGTTTACCGGCAGCGATGAGGATGAACAATACCGGTTTATTATCGCGAGCCGTACAATGGACTCGAGAGAGGTCTTAAAACCGCTCAGAGAGCATCTGGGAGCAAAAGGCGGCGGCAAACCGGAAATGGTCCAGGGATCTGTGAGCGGGTCTTCTGACCGCATCCGGGGAGTTCTCCCATCATGATGACGATCATGATGATCGAAACTTACGGTAACTTACGTAAAGAGGAAGTTCTTTGAGCACAAGGCTCAAGCGAGGTATCGGAGATGGAATACAGTCTGGGAATTCTTGGCGTTGTGATCTGGCTCTTAGTCATGAAGCTCCTCAAAAAGAAAGAGGGCACAAAGGACGCAGTGAGCAGGAACAGTGCGTCCCGGTCCGCGAACAGATGGCATACGGAAAAGCTTCCGGGAGCCGGCAGCAGCAGACGCCCTGTGAGGGCTTCCGACGGCCATATCCTGAGTGAGATGCGTGATATCACATGCCGCCAATTCGGGCACAATCACTCAAAGTGGGAGGAGCCTGCGACGCGTTACATTGTGCATGATGATCCGGAGCAGGGGTATATCATCATAAACGGAAAAAAAATGCGGATATCGGAAGCGGACAAATATGAGAACAGTATCTGATCACATGAGGAGCTGCCTGTCATGGCAGCTCCTTTTATAAAGACAAAAAAGAAGAGGGGCAGCCATGAAAAAAGATGAGGTATCGGTATTTATAGAAAAGATGAAAAAGTACGGTGACATCTGGGAAGCAGAGGATGTCATGGCGCGATACGGCAATATGGAGCTTGAAGAAGCAATTGAAGACAGGAAATTCGACATATCCGAGTTTTCAAGCCTGACCGGGATGATCATCGATGATGAGGAATAAAAATACCGCTTCACCCAATAATCATCAAAATATAGTATTTCCGGACGAATTTGAAGCGCGGATGAAAGATATGCTGGGAGAGGATTACGAGGCCTTTGTGGCATCCTACGGCAGAGAGAGAAGATCCGGTCTCAGGGTCAACGTGCTCCGAAGCGGATGGGAAAGCTTTGAAGAGAGCGGCATGTTCGGACGTGAACCTATCCCCTGGGCACCTCACGGGTTTTACTGCGATCCCGCTTTGAGGCCCGGCAAAAGCCCTCTCCATGAAGCGGGGGTATATTATCTGCAGGAGCCGAGCGCAATGGCCGTCGCTGCGCTCTCCGGTGTGAAGCCCGGCATGCGCGTGCTGGATCTGTGCGCCGCACCCGGAGGGAAGAGCACACATCTGGCATCCATGATGAAAGGGGAGGGAATCCTTTTCAGTAATGAGATCCACCCGGCGAGAGCGAAGATCCTTTCGCAGAATATCGAGCGCATGGGGATCATCAACGCGATCGTGACGAATGAGACTCCCGGGAGACTTGCGGAGCGCTTTCCGGTGTATTTTGACGTGGTCGTCACAGACGCCCCGTGTTCCGGAGAAGGGATGTTCCGCAAAGAAGAGGAAGCGATCCCGAACTGGAGCCTTGAGAACGTGAGGGTCTGCGCTGAGAGGCAGCGCGGGATCCTGGACTGCGCCGCGCAGATGACGGCGCCCGGCGGCACCCTTGTGTATTCTACCTGTACTTTTGCGCCGGAGGAGAATGAGCAGAATGCGGCGCTGTTTTTAATGCGCCATCCGGAATTTGAACTTGCGGATCTTCCGGCCGAGCTGGGAGAAGAATACATGCGCGCCTGCGGACTCGCGCCCGGAATGCCCCGTTATGCGGATATACCTGAAATCCCGGATGAGACGCGGGAAAAAGTCAGCGGCTGTATCAGGCTCTGGCCTCATAAGCTGGAAGGAGAAGGCCATTTTCTGGCGGTCTTCAAAAAGGCGGGCACTCCGTTTGAGCGAAGAGTGTCGGCAGGAGTGCCGGTCAGGGATAAAGAAGCACTCAGATTGTGGGATCAGTTCTGCGGGGAAACGCTCACGCAGCGCGGAGCTGCATGGCTTCGGGATCACAGCGGCAGGCAGGCGGACGCAGGGCTTGTGCTGTTCGGAAAAGAGTTGTACCGTGTGCCGCACTGTGTTGATCTGAGAGGCCTTAAGGTGCTCCGCGCAGGGCTCCATCTGGGTACGGTCAAAAAGAACCGTTTCGAGCCGTCCCATGCGCTGGCCCATGCCCTTGCGCCGCAGGACGTTCAGTGCTGCGCCCAGGCGGCATCCTTCCATGAACCGGACGCCTGTTTGATACAGGCAGAGGGGAAGGATGCTTCTGATACTGCCGCCGCATGTGCCTATCTGAGGGGAGAAAGTCTCCAAATGACAGATGAGATCCGCGTGAAGGATCTTTCCGGGAAGGGCGGATGGTGCCTTGTGACAGTCTGCGGTTTTGCCGCCGGCTGGGGCAAAGTGACTGGAAACCAGATCAAGAATCACTATCCCAAGGGACTTCGAAGACCATATTGAGACCGCACTTACCGAATGGTCTTCATTGACCCCGTTTTTGAATCTGATATAATGAATTGAATAGGTCATACACTCGGTCAGACGTGACCGGGTGTATTGTTCATAAGGGGAGCCGTGCGATGGGATATAATGATATGATCTTTGATGTAATGATCCTGAATATGGAGAGGCAGTTGACGGAGCTCGCGCATGAACGCTTCGGAAAGCCGTTTGAAAAATGCGGGAACGCGGAGACGTACCATGTTCTTATGCTGTTTACGAAAAGGATCCTGGAGATCGGAGAGAAGAACAGCGGTGAGAAGAAGGTATACTATATCTCCATGGAGTACAAGACCGGGAGACTGCTCGCCAATACGCTCATCAATCTCGGCATTTATGAGAGGACAGAAGAGATACTCCGCAAATACGGAAAGAACCTCAGACATGTTGCCGAAGCGGAGATCGAGCCCTCACTGGGGAGCGGCGGTCTCGGCAGCCTTTCCGCCGGCATCATGGATTCCATTGCGACACTCGGGTATCCGGCCGTGGGATTCGGTCTCCACTACCACTTCGGGCTCTTCAAACAGGTCTTTGAAGACAAACTGCAAAAGGCACAGAAAGATCCATGGATCCAGAGGGAATCCTGGGAGGACCTGAAAGAGACGTCATTTTACGTGTCTTTCGGAAGAGAGCGCGTCAGGTCGGTCATGTATGAGATCAGTGTCGCCGGGTTTAAGAGCGGGATCAACAAACTCAGGCTCTTCGATCTCGCAGATGTGGATGAATCGCTGGTCAAGGAGGGGATCTCCTTTGACAAGAATGAGATCAGAAAAAATCTGACGCTGTTTCTCTATCCCGACGATTCTGACGAGGCCGGCAGAAAGCTGCGCCTGTATCAACAGTATTTTCTCGTCAGTAATGCGGCGCAGATGATCATGCTGGAAATGAAATCGAGAAAGTGCGACCTCAGAAGGATGTACGATTATGCCGTGATCCAGATCAACGACACACACCCGACGCTGATCATTCCGGAGCTCATTCGGATCCTGGTGGATGAGAAGGCGCTCTCCTTTATGGAAGCCATCGGCGTCGTGACGCAGACATGCGCGTATACGAATCACACGGTTTTGAACGAAGCGCTCGAGACCTGGCCCATCGACTATCTCAATGAAGTGGTCCCGCAGCTGGTTCCCATTATTCACCGGCTCGATCTGATCATTAAGAACCGTTATCATGATCCATCCGTCTGGATCATCGATGCACAGAGAAATGTTCACATGGCTCATATTTGTGTTCATTTTTCATTCTCGACAAACGGCGTAGCCAAAATACACACTTCGATCCTGGAGAACACGAGACTTAAAGGCTTTTATGATATTTATCCGGAGAGATTCAGTACTAAGATGAATGGGATCTCACTCAGGCGCTGGCTCATGGTGAGTAATCCTGAGCTGACATCTCTGATCAGCGCCAGGATCGGATGCGGGTACAAGACGGATGCGGCAGAACTGGAAAAGCTGCTGGATTTTGCCCATGACGAAGAGACGCTCCATGAACTGATGAGGCTCAAAGCTAAGGCTAAAGAAAGACTTGCGGAATATATACGGGTAAGGGAAGGTGCCGAGCTCTTGAGGGACGGCATCTACGATATGCAGGTCATGCGGATCCACGAGTATAAAAGGCAGATGCTGAACGCCCTCTATGTGATCCGCAGATATCTTGAGATCAAGAGGGGAAAACGTCCCGTAAGGCCGATCAATTTTATATTCGGCGGGAAGGCAGCTTCCGCTTATATTCTTGCGCAGGATACCATTCATCTGATCCTTGTGCTGCAGGAGATCATCAATTCGGATCCCGAAGTAAATCCGTATATGAGGCTGGTCATGATCACGAATTACAATGTGACTTATGCGGAGAAGCTCGCACCGGCTGCAGATATTTCCCAACAGATCTCACTTGCCTCCAAAGAGTCGTCCGGGACGGGAAATATGAAGTATATGCTGAACGGCGCGATCACATTGAGCTCAAGGGACGGTGTCGGAGAGGAGATCTGCGAGCAGGCGGGCGAAGATAATGTTTATCTGTTCGGCAGAACGGCGGATGAAGTAATGCGTTCTGTGGAGACGGGAGAGTACTCCCCTGAGGCATGTTACAGAGACAGCTCTGCTGTCAGGGAAGCGGTGGATTTCATCACCGGCCCGCAGATGCTCGGCGCAGGGCACAGTGACAGACTGGAGAGACTTGCGGGAACACTTCGAACGACTGACCGGTACATGACGCTGATGGACTTCGAAGACTACATCAGGACCCGCGATCAGATGTATGAGGATTATGAAGACAGAACGGCCTGGACCGGAAAGATGCTTGCGAATATTGCCGCGGCCGGCCGCTTTTCGGCAGACCGGACGATTTTGGAATACAACAGGGATATCTGGAAGCTTAAGTCATTTATGACGTATTCCGAGGAAGGAAAGTAAAACAGTTTATGGATCTATTTGACTACATGAGGGAGACGGAAATGGAGACGGAGTCTCCTCTGGCTGCGCGGATCCGCCCTGTCAGGCTCGAAGAGGTCGTGGGACAGCAGCATATCATAGGCAGGGACAAGCTTCTCTATCGTGCGATCAAAGCAGATAAACTGAGCAGCCTGATCTTTTACGGACCTCCCGGAACAGGAAAGACGACGCTTGCCAAGGTGATCGCCGGCACGACAAAATCGGAGTTCACGCAGATCAATGCGACAGCAGCCGGGAAAAAGGACATGGAGGACGTCGTCAAAAAGGCACAGGACACAAGAGGAATGTTCGGAAAAAAGACCATCCTCTTTATCGATGAGATCCATCGCTTTAATAAGTCCCAGCAGGACTACCTGCTCCCTTTTGTGGAAGACGGAACGCTCACGCTCATCGGTGCGACGACGGAGAACCCTTATTTCGAGGTAAACAGCGCGCTTCTATCCAGATCGATGATCTTTGAACTGCACCCGCTCGGAAAAGAGGATGTGAAAGAACTGATCATGCGGGCTGTGTACGATCAGGAGCGCGGAATGGGGGCGTATGATGCGGTGATCGACGACGATGCCGCAGATTTTCTGGCGGATCTCTCCGGAGGAGATGCCAGACGTGCGCTCAATGCGGTCGAGCTGGGAGTTCTTACTACGCAGCGAAGCCCGGACGGGAAGATCCATCTGGATATGGATGTGGCGAGGGAATGCATCCAGAAGAGGACTGCCCGATATGACAAAAAAGGAGATAACCACTACGATACCATATCGGCCTTCATCAAGAGCATGAGGGGGAGTGACCCCGATGCGGCCGTCTATTATCTGGCGCGTATGATCGAAGCCGGAGAAGATCCCGTTTTTATAGCGCGCAGGATCATGATCTGTGCATCGGAGGACGTGGGAAATGCGGACCCGAACGCGATCGTCGTGGCAGTGAACTGCTCTCTCGCCTGTGAGAGGATCGGAATGCCGGAAGCTCAGATCATACTCGCCCAGGCAGCGGAGTATGTGGCGACAGCACCCAAAAGCAATACTGCTGCCATGTCCGTATTTGCGGCGAGAAAAGAGGTGCAGAGATCAGGAAGTCTTGGGATCCCTCCTTATCTGAGGGACGCCCACTACAGCGGCGCGGGCGAATTGGGACGAGGTATCGGATATCAGTATGCGCATGATTATGAGGATCATTACGCCGGGCAGCCCATGCTTCCCGATGAGCTGCGCGGCAGCAGGTTTTACAGGCCTTCTGCCAACGGCTATGAGAAAAAGATCAGAGAGCATATGAGCAGGATCACCGGCGATCCTGTATATACGGAACCGGAAGAATTGATTTCCAGGGAGCCGGCTGAATAAACAGGAGCGACAGTTATGGCATCACCACTTGCAGTATATAAACTGATCATACTCTATTTATTGGACAGATCGGGAGGAGAGATCGCTATGGACCGACTTTCCTCTTTCCTTCTGGAAAAAGGGTATGTGAATTTTGTCTCTCTCGTACAGACCTATGCAGAGATCGAGGAGAGCGGTCTTGTGAGATCCAGATCAGAGGGAGACAGGTGCTTTTACAGTGTGACGGCAGAGGGGCGGCAGACACTGAGTATGTTCATGCCCGAGCTCAGTCCCGAGATCCGCAGGCAGGCAGACCTGTTCCTGAAAACCGAAGGAAGGGTCCTGAGAAACGAGCAGGCAGTCAGGACCAGGTGTGTCCCGGACGAGAACGGAATGTATAAAGCGGTATTGAGTGTGAATGAGGATCAGGACCCGGTCGTGGAGATCAGCCTCCGTGTTCCCGACCGGTCTCTGGCAGAAGAGATATGCCGCAATTGGACCTCAAAAAATGAGATGATTTATAACTATTTGATTGAAAATCTGTTTTGATAGGATTACAATGAATCTGAAAATTTTCTGTGGATTCTTCGATCTGATGAATTATGCCTGTCTGTTACATGCAGTTTTCTGCAGATAAATACCCCAAGACGATTTAATCGAATATATAATCGAATAACAACCTGCCGGGAGGCTCCGACAGAAGAGGGTGACTATAAATCTGGGTGAATTACGGTCGTTGTCCGCCCGATTTCATTGCGAATAAAAAGGAGGAGCATGACAAAAGAAAGATACGAATCTCTGGCGCTTCAAAACCTGAGGGAGATAGCAAAAAAAAGAGGAATGACGAAAATATCGGCGCTCAAGAAAGCTGATCTGATCGAAGCTCTTCTGAAAAAAGATGAAGAAGACGCTCAGCAGATGGCTGCGCAGAACGGCGGGCGGATTCCGCGCACGGAACAGAAAAAGCCGGATACACCGATCATACACAAAAATGAATTTGCCAGTGAGCTGGACAGCGGACAGATCGCAAACGGGATCCTGGAAGTTATGCCTGACGGATACGGTTTTATTCGCTGCGCAAATTACCTGCCGGGTGAAAATGACATCTATGTGGCCCCCAGCCAGATCCGCAGATTCAACCTCAAGACCGGAGATATTGTGAATGGAAATATCCGCGTCAAGACACAGGGGGAGAAATTCGGGGCGCTGCTTTTCGTGAAATCCGTGAACGGATTAAAACCGGAAGAAGCCAACAAGAGATATAATTTCGAGGATATGACGCCGATCTTCCCCAACGAGAGGATCCGCCTCGAGAAGAACGGCGCCGGCATCTCCATGAGAGTCATGGACCTGATGTGTCCGGTCGGAAAAGGACAGAGAGGAATGATCGTTTCCCCTCCCAAAGCCGGTAAGACAACACTTATGAAAGAGGTCGCCAAATCGGTAAAGGCCAATAATCCCGAGATCCACCTGATCATTCTCCTGATCGATGAGCGGCCGGAAGAAGTCACAGATATCAAAGAAGCTATTGAGGGCCCCAATGTGGAGGTCATATACTCCACTTTTGACGAACTGCCTGATCACCACAAGAGAGTATCCGAGATGGTGATCGAGAGAGCCAAGCGCCTTGTAGAGCACAAGAAGGATGTCATGATCCTTCTCGACAGCATTACCCGCCTGACACGTGCATATAACCTGACCGAACCTTCCAGCGGAAGGACTCTTTCCGGCGGTCTGGATCCGGCGGCGCTCCATATGCCCAAGAGATTCTTCGGAGCCGCAAGAAACATGAGAGAGGGCGGCAGTCTAACGATCCTTGCCACAGCACTGATCGAGACAGGCAGCAAGATGGACGAGGTCGTCTACGAGGAGTTCAAGGGAACCGGCAATATGGAAATGGTGCTCGACAGAAAGCTGTCCGAGCGCAGGATCTTCCCTGCAATAGATATACAGAAGTCCAGCACAAGAAGAGATGATCTTCTCCTTACACCGGATGAACTGGAAGCGATCAACATGCTCCGAAGAGCCTTTAACGGCGTCAAATCCGAAGAGGCCGTCAACCAGGTGCTGGACCTCTTCTCCAAGACCAGGACCAACGGCGAATTCGTGAACATAGTCAAAAAACAGAAATGGTTCTATTGACCGGAATGCAGTATATGATGATTGGAATGTGAAGAGAGTACAAAAAGAGGACTCAAAATGAAAAGAAGATGCGGCGTACTGCTTCCTGTCGCAAGTCTTCCCTCTCCTTACGGGATCGGGTGCTTTTCGTCAGAAGCATATCAATTTGTGGATTTTCTTGAGCAGGCGGGACAGACCTACTGGCAGATCCTTCCTCTGGGACAGACCGGGTACGGAGATTCCCCTTATCAGTCTTTCTCTACTTTTGCGGGAAATCCATACTTCATTGATCCGGAACCGTTGATCGAGAGCGGATATATCGAAAGGACGGATGCAGAGCAGTTTGACTTTGGGAAAGATCCCGGAACTGTGGATTATGAGAAAATATACAGGAGCAGGTATGTCCTTCTTCGAAAAGCATATGATAACAGTCCGTACTGTACTAATCCCTCCGGGAAATGGGCCGGCGGGGAATACGATGCCGACCGGAGAAGCTTCGAGGATTTCAGATGGGACAGTGCGCAGTGGCTTCCGGACTATGCGCTTTTCAGCGCGGTCAAGGAATATTTTGAGGGCGCCATGTTCACGCAGTGGCCGGAGGATATCCGCCTGCGGGATGCCGCCGCAATGGACCGCTACCGGATCAAGCTCGCCGATGAGATCCGATTCTATGAATTTTTGCAGTACCTCTTTGACAAACAGTGGCACAGCCTCAAAGCGTACGCGAATAAGAAGAAGATCCGGATCATAGGAGATATTCCGATCTATGTCGCTTTTGACAGCGCGGATACCTGGAGCCATCCGGAACTGTTTGAACTGGACGAGAAAGGCTTTCCCACAGTGGTCGCCGGTGTTCCGCCGGACGCCTTTTCTGCTACGGGGCAGCTGTGGGGCAATCCAATCTACCGGTGGGAGCAGCACAAGGACAGCGGATATGATTGGTGGATGCAGCGCCTGTCGCAAATGTTCAGGCTCTACGACGTCGTCCGGATCGATCACTTCCGGGGATTTGACGAGTTCTGGGCAATTCCCAGCGGCGAAGAGACGGCCATGAAGGGAAGATGGGAGCAGGGGCCCGGATATGACCTGTTCACTGTGATGAAGGAAAAGCTGGGGAAAAAGGATATCATCGCGGAAGATCTCGGATATCTGACCAAATCGGTGTTAAAACTCGTAAAGCGCACTGGTTATCCCGGCATGAAGGTCCTTCAGTTTGCCTTTGAGTCGGGTGCGGACAACACTTATCTTCCGCATCAATATACAGCCAATTCCGTCGTTTATACCGGCACCCATGACAACAATACAATCCGCGGCTGGTACAACTCTTTGGGCAAAAAAGAGAGACAATTTGTGAGGAAATATGCAAACATCCGCAGCAGCCGGACGGCTGCATGGGACCTGATCAGGCTGGCTTTCGGGAGCGTCGCGGATACGGCGATCATTCCCATCCAGGACTACCTGGATATCGGTTCCGAAGGGAGGATCAACACACCCTCGACACTTGGCGGAAACTGGTGCTGGAGACTGCTGCCGGGACAGCTCACACCGGAGCTGGCATCTAAGATGAGAGAACTTGCACAGACCTACGGCAGAAGCGCCGGTTAAAGATTCATTTATTATTCAGACTTAATCAGATTTCCGGGTTGGATTTTTGAAAGAGGCTGTGTTATAATGCACTGTAATTGTGTAAATCAGACAGGAGGATACTTTCAATGAGCGTTACGGTTGAAAAACTGGAAAACAGTATGGCGAAACTCACGATCGAAGTGAGCGCCGAGGACTTTGATAAAGCAATCGATAAGGTATATTTTAAGCAGAGGGGAAGACTGAACGTACCCGGCTTCCGCAAAGGCAAAGCTCCCAGAAGGATTCTGGAGAAGGCATACGGCACCGGCATCTTCCTTGAGGATGCGATCAACGATACGATCAACAGCACATATCCCAAGTATGCGCAGGAGAGTGAGATCAGCGATGAGATCTCTTCCAATCCTGAGATCGAACTCGTGCAGGCACAGCCCGGAGAGCCGCTTATCTATACCGCAGTCGTTGCTGTAAAGCCTCCGGTAGGCCTTGGCAAATATAAAGGCGTAGTGATCGATAAGATCGATGTCGAAGTCACAGATGAAGAAGTCGAGGAGAAGCTCAAGGCGGAGCAGGAGAAGAATGCTGCGACCAATGAAGTCAAGGACAGAGCAGTCGCTGACGGAGACGAGATCAAACTGAATTTCGAGGGATTTGTCGACGGTGTCGCGTTTGAAGGCGGCAAGGGCGAGAACTTCAGCCTCAAGATCGGTTCCGGCTCTTTCATCCCCGGATTCGAGGAGCAGCTGGTCGGCGCAGAGATCGGCAAGGAAATGGAAGTGAATGTGACCTTCCCCGAAGATTATCACGCAGCAGATCTTGCGGGAAAGCCCGCTGTATTCAAGTGCACAGTGCTCAGCATCAGCGAGAAGGTTCTCCCTGAGCTCAACGACGAGTTCGCAGATGACGTCTCCGAGTTCTCCACACTGGAGGAATACAAGGAAGACATCCGCAAGAACCTGAGGGAACAGAAGGAGACACAGGCCAAGACCGAGAAGGAAAACAAGGTGATCGACGCGATCATTGCTGATTCCGAGATTGAGATCCCCGAGCCCATGCTCAAGACCCAGCAGGAGCAGATCGTTGATGAGTTCGCGCAGAGACTGCAGTCTCAGGGACTGAACATCGATCAGTATTTCACTTACATGGGCAGCAGCAGAGAGAAGATGCTCGAGGATGTGAAAGATCAGGCTGACAAGCGCATCCGCACACGCCTGATCCTTGAGAAGATCGTCAAGGAAGAGAACATTACAGCAACAGAAGAGGACTTCGAGGTAGAACTCGGAAAACTTGCTGAGGCGTACGGAACAGACCTTGATACGATCAAGAAGATTTTTGAGGGAAGAGAGAAAGACAGAATGATGGAGGATATCGCTGTACAGAAGGCAGTTTCCTTCGTCGCTGACAATGCTGTAGAGAAGTAATAGGTCGGCGGAGTGCAGGATCTGTGCTCCGCCGCCATATATTGCATTGTATGACAACGGATTGGAGAATAAAGATGGCTAATTATATTCCTTATGTAATTGAACAGACCGGGACAGGCGAGCGCTCTTATGATATTTTCTCCCGTCTTCTCAAGGAGAGGATCATCTTTTTGGGAGATCAGGTGACAGATACATCGGCCGAGCTGATCGTGGCCCAGATGCTGTTCCTGGAAGGAGAAGATCCCGATAAGGATATTCAGTTCTACATTAACAGCCCCGGCGGCTCTATTTCCGCCGGTATGGCGATTTATGATACGATGCAGTTTGTTAAATGCGATGTGTCCACGATCTGTGTCGGACTTGCCGCCAGCATGGGAGCGTTTCTTCTTGCGGGCGGAACCAAGGGGAAGAGATATTCACTGCCCCACTCTGAGATCCTGATCCATCAGCCTCTGGGAGGAACGGAAGGACAGGCTTCCGACATTGCGATCCAGGCTGCACATATGGCTTCGATCAAGGAGAGAATGAACAGGATCCTGGCACAGAACACAGGCCAGCCCTATGAAAAGATCGTCATGGATACAGACCGCGACAACTGGATGACACCGGAGCAGGCGCTGGAATACGGTCTGATCGACCGGATCTATACAACGCGCAAGGAGATTACAGATGGCAGATAAGACGAAGATGCAGCCGCCCCGCAGGTGCTCGTTCTGCAACAGGACGGAGAATCAGGTGGCTAAATTGATCGCAGGCCCGGAAAATGTCTATATCTGTGATGAGTGTGTCGCCATATGCGCCGATATTATCGACGAGTCCATGCAGGAAATGGATCTGTCCGCGGCAGAGTCTGCTGTCTCCGGCATCAATCTCTTAAAACCTCTGGAGATCAAGAACTTCCTGGATGAATATGTGATCGGACAGGATGAGGCCAAGAAGACGCTGGCAGTATCCGTTTACAACCACTACAAGAGAGTCACGATGGCACCCGGAGTCAAAGAGGACGACGGCGTCGAACTGCAAAAGAGCAATATTCTGCTGCTGGGCCCCACGGGATCCGGCAAGACCTATTTGGCCCAGACGCTGGCTAAGATCATCAATGTGCCGTTTGCCATCGCAGACGCAACCACATTGACGGAAGCCGGTTATGTCGGTGAAGATGTAGAGAATATACTTCTCAAACTGATCCAGGCTGCCGATTACAATATCGAGCGCGCCGAATACGGTATCATCTATATTGATGAGATCGACAAAATATCGAAAAAGGGCGAGAATGTCTCGATCACCAGAGATGTATCCGGTGAGGGCGTTCAGCAGGCCCTCTTGAAGATCATTGAGGGAACGAATGCTTCCGTTCCGCCCCAGGGCGGCCGCAAGCACCCGCAGCAGGAACTGATCCAGATCGACACGACCAATATACTGTTTATCGTCGGCGGTGCTTTTGACGGACTCGATAAGATCATAAATGCCCGTATGGACAGGAGGTCCATGGGATTTCATGCTGCTGTCGAGGGGCATGATTCCAAGAAGCTTGATGAGACCTTAAGACAGGTCCTCCCTCAGGACCTGGTGAAGTTCGGGCTGATCCCCGAGTTCATCGGCCGTGTGCCGGTCGTCACCACCCTCAACGAGCTCGACAGAGAAGCGCTGATCAGGATCCTGAAGGAACCCAAGAACGCGCTGGTCAAGCAGTATAAGAAACTGTTCTCATATGACCATGTGGAGCTCAACTTCGAGGATGATGCGCTGGACGCCATCGCTGACCTGGCGGTGGAGAGAAAGACGGGCGCGAGAGGACTCAGGTCCATCATGGAAAAAGTTATGATGGATGTGATGTTCACGATTCCCTCCGATCAGACCATTAAGGAATGTGTGATCACAAAGGAATCTGTGCTGGAAGGGGCTTCTCCCCGGATCGTCCGAGAGACTCCCCAGATCAAGACGATCGAACTGCTGGAGGCCAAGTGACGGCCTCGTGACTGTGAAGTCCGGCAGTATTTTGACAGACCTGTCATTCAATATGATGAATTATGATGAAATGAAAGATTTCGCTTCTGCATACTGTGCGGAAGCGAAATTTGTATACGGCACTTTTACCCGGTGCCGGTGAAAATAGTAATAACATATCAGGAGAGGACGCTTATGATCATCAAAACGGTAAACCTTGAGACAGTATGCGGTATTACGAGCAAACTGCCTGACAATAAACTGCCGGAGTTTGCATTTGCAGGAAAGAGCAATGTTGGAAAATCGACGCTGATCAATGCACTGATGAATCGGAAATCCTATGCGAGAACGAGCTCTATGCCCGGAAAAACGCAGACGATCAATTATTATAATGTCAATGATGCTTTTTATCTCGTAGATCTGCCGGGATACGGTTATGCCACAGCAGGTGTTAAGGTCAAACAGCAGTGGGGCAAAATGATCGAGAATTATCTGCACACGAGCAGGAAGCTCGAAGCGGTCTTCTTATTGGTGGATGCCAGACATGAGCCTTCGGAAAACGACGTGATGATGTTTGACTGGGTGCTCGCTGCGGGATTCACACCCTATGTGATCGCGACCAAATCCGATAAATTAAAGAGAAGCCAGATCGCTAAGCAGATGGCGATGATCCGAAGAACGATCAGGGACAAGAGCACGGCCGGACGCGACGTGAGTTTTGAAGTGATACCGTTCTCAGGACTCAGCAAAGCGGGCAGAGAAGACATATATACAGTCTTGGAAGGTTTTCTTTCAGAATAAAACATATGCTATAATAAAAAAAAGATATGCTTAAATTTGCTAAAGTCTATTCGTCGACCGGCTGCCCGGGGAGCAGTCTGATATCGGCATAATGAAAAAAGCATATTTGGAGGGGTATATGAAAAGCTATAAGACGAATCGTATCATTTTCTCTGTCGGAGCTGTGATCATCGGAATCGTGCTGCTGATCTGGCCGGGAACCAGCCTCAACATCATAAGCCGATGCATCGGTATTGCGCTCGCTGTCGGCGGTCTTGTTGCGGGGGGATTCTTCATCAAGGACCATGAATCTTTGTCCAGATCGTTTCTGCTTGTAATGGGCGTGATCATGATCATTTGCGGTGTGGTCATCTTTCTGCATCCCTATGATCTGGTTCGGCTGATTCCGTCCATCATGGGTGTTCTCGTGCTGGTCAGCGGCATCGTCAATCTCATGGAGACCTTCACTCTGTCGAAGCGGAAATATTCCAAGTGGTGGGTCTCGCTGATCATTTCACTGCTCACGATCGGAGCGGGCATCTTTCTCGTCAAGTATGCGTTCGACCTCGTGGCGATCATTACCAGGATCGCAGGAGGAATCCTGCTGTTTGACGGCGTCTCGGATCTGTGGGTCACTTCAAGGGTTCTGAGCTCTTCGAAAGAATCGGCGGTCGACGGCGTGATCGTAAGTGAGAAAGAAGCAGCGGAAGAAGGCACAGACAGCAAGACGCCTCAGGGAGCTGAAGCGCAGAAGGCCGAAACACCGAAGGCGGCAGAAGCATCTGTAAAGCCGCAGCCAGCAGCGTCTCAGGAAGCACCGGCAGAATCGTCTGTAAAGCCGCAGCCTGCAGCGGCGCAGGAAGCACCCGTGGAATCGAAGCCAGCAGCGGCGCAGCAAGTACCCATTGAGCCGCAGCCTGCAGCCGACCAGGAGACACCTGCAATGCCGCAGACAGACGCCAAGGCTGAGGACGGAAAAGGAAAAATCGGTATATCCGAGACGGCGAATTCGGACATCCCTGAATATATGCTCTATATGGACGCGGACAACAACTTGTACGATGGAGGAGACAGTACTCCGTAAAGCGGATTCGTATACAGCAAAATGTTTTTGTAAAAAAGCTTGACATTCATGCGACGCGTGTTATAGTAGTTATAGAACAAACAAATTAAGCAAGGAGGACAAGCGCAATGAATATTCAAAAGTTTACACAAAAGTCCATTGAAGCTGTGAATCAGTGCGAAAAGCTTGCCTATGAATACGGAAATCAGCAGATCGAACAGGAGCATCTGCTTTACAGTCTTTTGACCATAGATGACAGCCTTATTCTGAAGCTCGTTCAGAAGATGGGTATCGATCCCGGGGAGTTCAAGATGAGAGCGGAAAGGGCTCTCGCCGGCCTCAACAAGGTGAGCGGATCCGGCGCAAGAGTCTATGTGAGCGGAGATCTTAACAAAGTGCTTCTGGGAGCTGAAAATGAGGCGAAGCAGCTGGGCGACGAATACGTGAGCGTTGAGCACCTGTTCCTTTCGCTCATAAGGAATGCCGACCGCACGATTGGACAGATCTTCAAGGAATACGGGATCACCAGAGATACATTCCTCAAAGCGCTTTCGACCGTCCGCGGCAATCAGAGGGTCACAACGGACAATCCGGAGGCAACCTATGACACACTTGCCAAATACGGCGAGGAGCTCGTCGGCAAGGCCAGGGACCAGAAACTGGATCCCGTCATCGGAAGAGATGCGGAAATTAGAAATGTCGTCCGCATCCTTTCCAGAAAGACCAAGAACAATCCTGTTCTGATCGGCGAACCCGGCGTCGGCAAGACGGCAGTCGTCGAGGGACTGGCACAGAGAATCGCGGCGGGCGACGTGCCCGAGGGACTCAAGGACAAGAAGATCTTTTCCCTCAATATGGGCTCACTGGTCGCGGGGGCAAAATACAGAGGAGAGTTTGAGGAGAGACTCAAAGCCGTATTGGAGGACGTGCGCCAGAGCGACGGCGAGATCATCCTCTTTATCGATGAGCTTCACACGATCGTCGGTGCGGGTAAATCCGAGGGCGCAATGGACGCCGGCAATATGCTCAAGCCCATGCTGGCCAGAGGAGAACTGCACTGCATCGGAGCCACGACCCTCAAGGAATACAGGCAGTATATTGAAAAGGACGCAGCACTGGAGAGAAGATTCCAGCCTGTCATGGTAGATGAGCCGACAGTCGAAGATACGATCTCTATTTTGCGCGGCCTTAAGGAGCGCTATGAAGTTTATCATGGCGTCAAGATCATGGATAACGCACTTGTCAGTGCAGCGATCCTCTCAAACCGCTATATCTCCGACAGATTCCTGCCGGATAAGGCGATCGACCTCGTCGATGAAGCTTGCGCACTGATCAAGACGGAGATGAATTCTCTTCCCACAGAGCTCGATGAACTTCAGAGGAAGATCCTTCAGCTGGAGATCGAGGAGACTGCGCTTAAGAAAGAGGATGACAAACTCAGCATCGAGCGTCTGCAGGACCTGCAGAAAGAGCTGGCTGAGCTCAAGGAATCTTTCGCTTCGATGAAGGCGCAGTGGGAAAACGAGAAAGCAAGAGTGGACAACCTCTCCAAGATCCGCGAACAGATCGACCAGGTCAACCAGGAGATCCAGAAAGCTCAGCAGATCGGCGATCTGAATAAAGCGGCAGAACTTCAGTACGGAACGCTGCCTTCTCTTAAGAAGCAGCTGGCCGATGAAGAGGGCAAGATCAAGGACGAGGACGTGTCACTGGTACACGAGCGCGTGACGGAAAACGAGATCGGAAGGATCGTTTCGCGCTGGACAGGGATCCCGATCAGCAAACTGACGGAGAGTGAGCGCAGCAAGACCCTGCATCTGGATGACGAACTGCACAAGAGAGTCATCGGACAGGATGAAGCAGTGACGAAAGTCTCCGAGGCGATCCTGCGAAGCAAAGCGGGCATCAAGGATCCCACGAAACCGATCGGCTCCTTTATGTTCCTGGGCCCTACCGGCGTCGGCAAGACGGAACTGGCCAAGGCACTGGCACAGTCACTGTTCGATGATGAGAAAAACATCGTTCGAATCGATATGAGTGAGTATATGGAGAAGTTCTCCGTATCGAGACTGATCGGAGCGCCGCCCGGATATGTCGGATACGAGGAAGGCGGACAGCTGACGGAGGCCGTGCGCCGCAAACCCTACAGCGTTGTGCTGTTCGATGAGATCGAGAAGGCACATCCTGACGTATTCAACGTATTGCTGCAGGTCCTTGACGACGGACGTATCACGGATTCCCAGGGCAGGACCGTGGACTTCAAGAATACGATCCTGATCATGACCTCCAACATCGGAGCGCAGCAGATCCTTGCGGATCTTGAAGACAACAAAGGCAAAGAGGACGAGATCACGGAAGAGACACAGGAGCAGGTCATGAACCTCCTGCACGCTCATTTCCGTCCCGAGTTCCTCAACAGACTGGATGAGATCATCCTGTTCAAGCCTCTGACCAAGGCGAACATCACAGGCATTATTGACCTGATCATCGCTGACCTCAATAAGAGACTTGAGGACAGACAGATCACCATTCGGCTGACAGACGAAGCCAAGAACTTTGTGGCAGACGAAGCTTATGATCCTTCATACGGCGCAAGACCCATCAAGAGATATATCCAGAAGCATGTGGAGACCCTCTCTGCGAGACTGATCCTGCAGGACCAGGTGGAAGAGGGGGATACGATCGAGATCGGTGTGGCGGATGGAAAGCTTGAGGCACATGTGGTGGAATAACGGATAAAGTGTCAAGGGGACGGTTCTTCTGACAACTTTTGAAACCAAAAGTTGTCAGAAGAACCGTCCCCTTGACACTTTTTTGAATCAGTCGTTAAACCCCAACTCATCTTCCAAAATGGAATAATAAGTTCCCTTCATTTCGACGATCGTTTCCTCGTAAACACTTTGGAGATCGAACCAAGGCTGATAGGCCGGATCCGGGCGGTGGTCAGCGAGTTCGCAGTTATCTCTGAGATAATCACCGATATAGACGGTCATTCTTCTGGAGCCGCTCAGATTGAGGTGGTCGCCGGAGTCGTTGGTATCCTTTTTCCAGTTCATCTGGATCTTATCGCGGTCATAATTGGCGTCGATATAGTCGACTCCAAGCTCCTGAGACAAGTCCGTCATGAGGTTGTGGATCGTAATGTCGTAGCACTCCGGGGAAGGAGCGCTGTAGAGGACGAGCTTGATATCATGGCGCTTGCAGTAATCCGCGATCTCAAACAGCATCTTCTTGTGGTATTTGTAGATCTTGGCGCGCTCTTCGCTGTCCCAGTCGTAATACTCTTCGCCGGAATAGGCGTCATGTCCGTCGTTGATGAGGAAACCCTTGAAATACTTGCGGATGCTTCTCTTTTTCCAATACTGCAGCCACGCATAATGATATCGGAGGATCGGAAATTGGTACTGGGCGTATTCGGTCACATAGGTCTTGGGAAAACCTTCATCGTACTTCTTTTCAAACAGGTTGTGGATCTCAAAGAGAACGACCTTGATCGGCTGGGTCCTCCTTGCAGTTCGGATCGAGAAATAACTCTCAATAGGCGTTTGTCTGTCCTGGCCGCAGTTGTAAGCGGTATAGCCGTAGTCCCTGAACAGCTCGAGCGGCGTGAGAGCGGTAGTACTGAGACTGTCTCCGATGTTGAGGACATCGATCTGTCCCTTTGTCTCCAGTGACAGAGCCGCATTCCGCGCATTCCGGTCATAGATATAACCTTTTGCAAACCAGAAGCCGCCGCCGAACAGAAAACTCATAATTTTGAGCAGGATCATCAAACCTATGATGAACCCTGCTATTTTTGCTGCCGGTTTTATTTTCAATGATAATGAATCCATATATAATAGGCTTTATGTCATGTCTGTTTTAAGCGTCAAATATCAGTTTATCACATGTTGAGCATGGAGAAAATAAAAAGTTGATGAACAGACACCGGATTCATAGACACGGAATGCTCGGGAACAAGGCGCATAAGCCTGAAAAGGTCGGACGAAGAACGCAATAATGTATTGACGGCACCTGAAGATTACAAGAGAATATTAGAAGGGCAGCCAAAACAGAGAAACGGAGGAAGAGAGAACAATGCAGCCGATCATTAGTGCACAGGACTATTTGAAATCCAAGATCGATGAGTATAAATACGGGGTCATCAGCGCTGAAGAGTTCTGTCTTGCAATGAAAGACATTGGAGAATATCCGATCGCGATCATGGACAGAAAAACCAAAAGCGTCGTAAATGATATGATCCCGGAAATCTGTAAGTCCTATTCGGATGCTGAGGAGTCTGATCCGGACAGGGACCTGAGATTCTGGATCGGACTTAAGGACTGTACGTATCTTATGGATCGCGGCTGCACCTTTACGGAGGAGCGTGAGGAATACTACAGAACAGGAAAGGGCAGATTAGAACCGGTAGAGTACACCGACCGGTATCTCAAGATCGAGCCGGAGATGGAGCGGCTGGTCAGAGCCGAGACCGGTGAAGGCGGATGGACCGGATTCTGCCATACCTATTGGGCGGAAAAAAAGAAAGTGCTCAAAGAGCACTTCGGGATTGACTGGAAGAGTATCGATGACCGCTTTCCGGGCTTGTTAATTGACTAGGAATCCGGTGAAAAGACGACAACAAGGAGAAAGAACAATGATTAGAAAGTTTTTTGCAGGATTGGATCAAAAGTATTTGAAGGTATGCGTATATGCGGCGATCACGGTAATGGTGACTGTGATCGCTTTAGCACTGTCCTTTTGTACAGGACCTTTTTGGTCAAAAGTGTGGGCGATCTTTACGGCAGTACTCAAACCAATCATTATCGGAGGGATCATTTGCTATCTCCTCCTGCCGGTCGTAAACAAATTTGAGAGACTGTTCAACCGTACGAAAAAGCACAAGTGGGCGAGAACAGCCGGCGTAGGTCTGACTTTTGCCATTATTGCCGCTTTGATCATCTTCGTTCTTGCCATGATCGTGGTATCGATCTATAAGAACGTAGAAGCTTTGAATGTTGACTCCTTAACAAATCTATTTTCAAATTTCGGAGAACAATATAAGGAGTTAGGGAAATACCTGGAACAGCTGATGGCTTCCCTTAACATCTCTAACCAGCATATCACATCGGCCCTGACAGCAGCGGCGGGAGCCGTCGAAAACTTCCTGTCCAGCTTACTGTTCGGCGTTATTTTTGCTGTCTATTTTCTGCTGGATGAAAAGAACAGCATTGTCTCATACTGGAGCCGGGCATTCCGCCTGATCTTCGGTGACAAGCAGCAGGACAGGTTCAAGAGTTTTATGAAGGATGCAGACAATGCCTTTTCCGGATATATCCGCGGTCAGATGGTAGATGCGGTAATTGTTGGAGTGCTCGCCTCCATAGCGCTTGCTATAGCAGGAGTTCCCTATGCAGTGATCATCGGTTTCTGCATGGGCCTCGGAAACCTGATCCCTTATTTCGGTCCGATCGTAGGTTACGCGGCAGTCGTGATCGTATGCCTTCCTTCCGGGAATTTTGTCAAGATGATCATCGGATTAGTGATCATCGCTGTCATTATGTTCATTGACGGCAATATCATCAATCCCAAGCTTCTGTCGGAAAATGTCGACGTTCATCCGCTGCTTGTGGTCGCGGCTTTGCTTGGCGGCGGCGTACTCGGCGGTATTGCGGGCATGCTGATCGCTGTCCCCACATCGGCGCTGTTGAAACTCCAATTTGACAGACATCTGGAAAGATTGGAACGCAGCAAGGAAAATGGATAGAAGCGGAAGAGGAAGAAAAATGACAAGGACAAGATTGCTGCCAATGATCTTGGCGGCAGTAATATCTGTCTGTGCCAATACAGCGGTATTTTCTGCAGCAGTATATGCGGCGGAAGCAGATCCGCTGTTCAGCGCGACAGAAAACGTGAGCATCGACAGCAGCACAGGTCAAAATACAGCGGCACCCGAGTCAGACGGAACCGCCGAAAAAGCGGAGATAACCGTTGCACCCGAGTCAGACGGAACCGCTGAAGAAGCGGAGATAACCGTTGCACCCGAGTCAGACGGAACCGCTGAAGAAGCGGAAATAACTGCTGCACCCGAGTCGGATGGAACCGCGCAAGCACTTGAGATGCCGGGGAATCCCGAAACCGCTGCGGATGAAGATGCCGCACAATACACCGACACAGCGCAGGTTCTGCTCAGAACGACAAAACAATCTGCTGCAGCAGATGCGGCCGCACCCGGTTTTTCTTCAGAAGAGCATCATCTCGCTTTTGCCTCGGATTATCACAGTACGGAAGGCAGCATTGAAAACGCCCTGTCAGGGATGCCGGAAGATGTGGAATACGTGAGCCTGATCGGCGACATGGTCGGAGACCGGGGCGGCTCTCATCCCGAATACGAATCCGGTGAGATCCTGGACCTTGTCAGGGAAGTATTTCCTAAGCTGGACAGCACAAGCGTTTCGATCGTCTGGGCCACGCATGATCTCAGTGTCAATGACGAAGGGACCGGGATCGTCAAGTGCATGGACGGAGAATCCGAGCTGATCCGCGAAGGGACCAATGAAGACAACAGTCCTGCCTATTACATATACGGGATCGGGCATTACGATATGTCGAGAGGGGATGCAGTCAGCGCGGGAGCTGCTTCCGCTTTTAAGGAATGGGTGAAGGGGATCAACCACACGATTCCCGTGATCGTATTGTGTCATGTGCCGATCCAGGCCAGCCGCGGAGACAATCACGGAGCCTCCTACTGGAACGAAGCACTCAATTATGCCGCAACGGGCACTGAGGGAATCACGACGACGGATACGACAGCCGATATCATCCGAAATGTTCTCTTCCTCCACGGGCATAATCATACCAATGATCCATCTGAGTACTATTTTGGCGCAGGAACTACATTGAGTGTCCAGGTAGATAAATCACAAGCACAAGGCACAGAAGACCCGCGCCCGCGACCGGGGCCGGGCGGAAGGGCAGAAGGGGTCCTTTCCAACATATTCTATACTTCATTGACAGCGGGATACCTCAAGACGAGCGGAAATGCGACGCTTGTCACAGTTGCTGACGGGGCGCTGACACTTACCAAGTACAACGGCGGGCAGACGGTAGGACTGGGAGTCGACGGCAATACAAAGGACCCGATGGGAGACAGCGTCACCATTGCTGCACAACGGCATAATGAAGGTCAGGGCGTCAAAGAGAATACCGCTGAATCGACTTGCGAGCACGGCGGATCTTACGATCTGGCAGTATACTGTACGATCTGCGGAATGGAATTGGACCGCACTCATATAGAGACGGAAGCGGCCGGACATCACTGGGGCAATTGGGCGGTGATCCGCGCTGCGACAGAAACCGCTGAGGGGGAAGAGAGCAGGTCTTGTTCTGTCTGCGGCAAAACAGAGTCCCGCCCCATTTTTGCGCATTCCCCGGAGAAGACGGAAGAGCCTTCTTCAACTAAAGAAACCGATAACTCAAGTGCATCGGAGCACAAATCGGAAGAGGCCGGGGCGAACGGACTTGGGACCACCGCCTCACCTCAGACCGGCGATCAAAGTCAGGGGATCCTTTGGGTGATCGTTTTGCAGCTGGCATTGATCTCCCTTGCAGCTGCCGGTAGGCAAAGAACAAACAGAGAATGAATAAGCATCGGGGGAATGTACTAAATAACGAATAACCGTTATTGAAATATGGTATTATAGAATGTGGAAGCAATAGTCAACCGCATCAAAAATGCGGCAGGGCGTCAAGATTACGGAACTGAAAATGACTGCGGCGGCCGCTCTGAAAGATCAGAGTGTCAGAAAGGAGAGATAAGAAAATGAACTCCATATTGATCAAAGATACGACACGCGAAGAGAGGATCCGTATTGTTCATCAGGCGCTGTGGGGGGCATGCGGGATCGACTGCGAGTTCTGCTCCGGATGCGACAACCGCGGCGGAGGCAGAATCGAGAGCATTTACCAGCCGTATATCGACGGCGAAAAGGAGATCAGAGAGATCAATGCAGAATTTCGTGCACCGTTTGTCCGCGGGTAAAATGATGAGGAGGAGCCACAATGATCAACGCGCCTGAAATAGCAGATTCGACTGTCGAGGAGCGCAGAGCGTTTATCAAAACAAAGTATCCCTGTATAGCGGACTGCGATATGTGCGGTCTGTGCAAAGTGTTCCGCGGAAAAGATGCGGAGCACGCATATGATGACTATATCACCGGGAAACGTTCGTATTCGGATGTCTCGGAGGATTACAGGAGAAGATAAAAGAACCACAAGTCGAGTTGAAAAATGAGAAAGAACTATAACTTATTTAAGTTTTTACTAATTATGCTGATGGCATTGGTATCAAGTGTATCTTGTGCAAAAGCACCTAACACAAAGGAAGAACAGAAAAATGAAGTATCTTCAACCGGTTTTTCACCAGAGACTGTAGTGCATGGACAGTCAAGCGATAGTCCATCTGCTGCTGAGGAGATTTCTGTGGTTGTTAATGGAGCACAGATAGAGCTTGGAGAAGTGACTTTGGGGGAACTAATACAGAAAAGCGGTTTTACGTGCGAGTATAAGCTTATAGAGGATGATGATCACATATGGAATGATACTTTAACTATCGAGCTTGGTGCAAATGAAAGCGGTGTTGAGATTTATGTGGAGATAGAAGGAGAGAAGGCACAAGACGCAGAAGTTTTGAAAAAACGGATCGTGCGCGGCATAACTGTAAAAGGTTCAGATTTGATAGAATCAAATATTGAATCCAATTCTGTGTTAGTAGGAGGAGTGCATCCCGGCAGTTCCGCTGACGATGCTAATAATGCTTTAGGACAGGCTGATATGAGCTTATCATATTATGATGGATACGGCATTTATCGTCGATATAAAAAGGACAGAACCTGTGAAATTGCAGTTGATGATTTTCGGGGAATAGTTCAGAGCATAGAAATCCGGCGGATGTCAGCGGAAGAGGTTCGAGTTTTTGAAGATTTTGCCCAAAGATGGAATGAATCAGATGATACTAAAGAGGTGACTGTAGCATCATTATCGATAAAAGTTCCTGTTAATGCGAGGATCGTTGACAGTACAGCGATTCAAATCAATGATTCTTTACAGTGTGAAGTATCAGAATACGATCGATGGAGTGATGAAGTGGATACCTCTGATGAGGAAGAGGCGTATCATGAGTGCTTTGTGGAACTATTAGACACTCGTTACGGTATTGATGCAAAATACGAAAAAGGATATTTGGATTCAAAACCGGCGGTATATTTTATCTACCGATATACCGATGAAGACGATGGAACAGAGTATTACCATAATGGTGTATTATTTGTAGCCGGACGTCATTTTTATAGGGCTGCCTACATTACTCCGGCAGCGGATGAGAGCAACCGATTGATTGGGAATAAAACGTTGTCTTCGATCAAAGTGACAACTGTGAGACCATAATCGGGAAGCATAATAATACATTCTCGGCAGTTCAGAAAGGCAGTGTAATGAACGATACTCTTGTTAGAATAACTAAGAATCAGAACGGATTTTACTGTTGGAACTGCTCCATTGATGTGGAGTACTACCGGAGAAATATGTGGTTAGGAATCAAAGCATGCTTGGGCATAGCAGTTTTCATACTGTTTTTTGGCGGGTTCCTGTCATTTCAGAACAATGACTGGACGAATCTGCTGATCGTTGCAGGCTGTGATGCAGTTTTTCTGCTGATCACGTTTGCGGTCTTCAAGCTGGCGCTTTTAGATCAGAACCCAACCGAGAGCTATGAGATGACAGACATTTATATCAAGAGCGGATACGGGAAATCATCTGTATATTTTGACTACGATAAGGCAAAGGAGGCCGTCATTACGCCTAAGTATATAGAACTCCATAGAGGAATCAAGAAGATGAGAGTATATATTCCGGCGGAGGACTACGAATTTGTGAAAGGGTATATCATGAGCCGGCTGACGGGGGAGTGCGAGATCAGTTATCATAATGCATAATTCTAAATAGGATGATATCAACATGAGCCGGCTGCAGTCGAAAACACAGCCGGCTCAAGCTATCGTAAATAGAGAGGGAAAAAGATGAACTCAATCATGATCAATGAAGAAAAGTGTATAGGCTGTTCGTTATGCGTTGACGACTGTCCCAATGCCTGTCTCCATTTGGAGAATGGGAAAGCTCATATCAGCAGCAAAGCCTTCTGTATTGAGTGCGGCCACTGTTACGCGGTCTGCCCGCAGGGAGCGATCCGCATGACAGACTACAAATATAAAGACGAACCGGTCGTCCCTATGACTGAACTTGACAGTGATACACTTCTTTCCGCAATGCGCAGCAGAAGAACGATCCGGCATTTCACAGCACAAGCAGTGGAAGACGATAAGATCAGAAAGATTCTCGAAGCGGGAAGATATTCGCCGACCGGAGGGAATTCTCAGAATGTCTCATATACCATCCTTGGCAGCCGGCAGGCAGAGGCGGAAGCAATCTGCGTCGGTATTTTCAGAAAAGGACAAAAACTTGGGGCACCTCTGCTGGACTTTCTCAAACAAATCAATATAACAGATAACTTCTTTTTCAAAGGCGCGCCGCTGGTAATCGTGGTATCGGGAAAGAACGACGTAGATGCTGCTCTTGCAAGCTCCTATATGGAGATTATGGCTGAAAGCTTAGGACTCGGTGTCCTGTACAGCGGCTTTTTCAAGGCCTGCGCCGGCTTCAGCGGCAAACTGCGCAAATTGCTGGCACTGCCCAAAGGACAGAAAGTCGTGACATGCATGGTCATCGGTTACCCGGCGGTAAAATATCAACGAATTGTTCCTCGGAAGAAACTGAAGGCGAGAAGGCTGTGAAAATGATGTCGATCGATGCGGAAGCAGATTTGTACTGATTGGTTTGAAAACATTAAAGAAGGATTTTAGAACTACATCCCCTGCTCATACTACTTTTGGTAGTGGAGCAGGGGATTTTTGATCTGTGGGCGCTTTTTTGCCCATCTCGCTTACTGGGCCGCCAAAAACAAAGAAATCTGAGTCATACCTTCTTTGATTGCTGTATAATGATAATTACATTTCTATATCAAAAATTGACAGGTGTCATATGAATAATAATAAAAGGGATTACAGCGCAGGAGCTGTCAAGCATGCGTTTTGGTTCATGGAATTCCGCAAGGTTGTCACCCTCAGGTATGAGGGGAAAGACTGGGGAGAGATTAAGAAAGCGAATGAAGAGGGGAACCTGTTCGGCGCGCCGACAACAGCTCGCGCAAAGCAGATTTGGAATACGGTATCCGCAAGGATTAAGGCGATGGATGACAGTTTCTATCCAATCTTTATGAATGGCGATCTGGCCTCACAGAAACTGTTTGCATTAGTGGCGACCATGGCCAACGATATGCTGTTTGCAGAGTTTGTCTATGAGATCATTCGCGAGAAGATGATTATCGGGATCAATGAGTATTCTCCCAGTGATATCCGTCTGTTTTTTAAGCATAAACAGGAACAGAGCGAGAAAGCTGCAGGCTGGACAGACCAGACATTGGGAAGACTTGGACAAAGCTATAGGAATTTTCTGTACGAAGCCGGTGTTACGGATAACGGCAGGGAGATCCGGAGGATTCTCAAGCCGATACTGGATCCTGAAATGGAGAGATGGATGCAGGAACTGCACATGGATTATTATCTGAAGGCACTGAAAGGAGAGCGATGATGGCGGGAATACAGGCAAGGCTGGATTTGATGGAAGCCGCGATCAAAAAGCCTTCTTTCAGGCAGAGCAGCGGCAGAGCGAACGAAGTCAATTACTGGGTGTTTGACTACCCGCCGGAAAGTGAGCTGGAAGTTCGCGAGCGGGTAGAATACCTAAAGAAAAAGAACCAGAAATGCGTTGATGGATTTGAACTGGTCGTCTTCGACCTATATGACATCATCATGGATTATCTCGAGAAAGAAGACTTTCTTGAGCAGTGTTACAGGTTCGAGAAGAGGCGAGGACTGGATAGGATCACGAAGGCGGTAAACAATGCCATGAAGATCAACGATGATGACAGCTATATTGTGCAGCACATCAGGGATCACACGCCGGAAAACGCCGTTGTGTTTCTGACGGGGATAGGAAAGTGCTATCCGATCCTTCGCTCGCATAAGGTGCTGAACAACCTTCATCAAGCGTTTGTGAGAGTACCGGTGGTCATGTTCTTCCCCGGCACATATGACGAACAGGAACTTGTCCTGTTCAATGAGATTAAAGACGATAATTATTACAGAGCATTTAGACTTGTTAAGTGAACAAGGGACTGACCCTTGGTTCAGAATGTGACACGGGGACTGTCCCCCTGTCACAAACGGAGGATATATCATGCAGCTTAAGGACATGTTTGTAAAGCCAATTGATCGTGATATTCAGGGCGTCATTATAGTGGGACAGGGCGAAGAGACCAACGTGGCCCAGGAACTGGAAGAATATGTTGTCACTAGGGAATTGCAGAAGCACTTCGCGGATTTCTTCTCCGCCTACAAGAAGGGAATTCTTGGAACGACTCCGAAGATGGGTGTCTGGATCTCAGGCTTCTTCGGAAGCGGTAAATCTCACTTCCTGAAGATACTTTCCTACCTTCTGGAGAACCGGAAAGTCGGCGAGCGGACCGCCCTGGACTATTTTACAGAGGACAAGAAAATCACAGATCCGATGGTGCTGGCGGATATCCGGCTTGCAGCAGAGACGCCGTCTGACGTTGTCCTTTTCAATATTGATTCCAAGAGCGATACCGGCAGCAAACAGAACAAGGATGCTATCGTCAACGTTTTTCTCCGCGTGTTCAATGAGATGCAGGGATACTGTGGGGCTCTGCCGCACCTTGCGGATTTGGAGCAGCAGCTCACCGAAGCAGGCCGGATGAAGGAATTCGAGGAAGCTTTTGAAGATGAGTATGGCAAGCCCTGGAAGGAGAACCGCCATAA
>CADCIU010000009.1 GCA_902801585.1 uncultured Lachnospiraceae bacterium
GTCCGGGGAATTGGAGAGGGCCATGAAATACGGGATCTCCATCGACGGAGCGGCTATCGCGGGATTTGACGCGGATATTCGCAGCGATCTCTTCCTGAAGCCGGATCCTTCCACTATTTCCATCGTCCCCTGGAGGCCCGCGGACGGCAGAGTCTGCCGCATGTTCTGCGACATCGTCTATCCGGACGGGACGCCTTTTGAGCGGGACACACGTTATATGCTCAAAAAAGCGATAGAGGAAGCGCGTTCGAAAGGAGTCGAAGTTAAATTCGGCCCGGAGGTGGAGTTCTACGTATTCCGACAGGACGAGCGCGGGCGAAAGACAGACGAGCCGATCGACCAGGCCGGTTATATGGATGTGGACCCTTTGGACGCCGGTGAGAACCTGCGCAGGGACATCTGCTATGCACTGGTAGAGATGGGGATCACCCCTGAATCGTCCCACCACGAACAGGGACCGGGTCAGATGGAAATCGACTTTCGCTATGGAGATCCGCTCACTGCAGCCGACAACACGTCTACCTTCAAGTGGGCGGTACGCAGCATCTGCGCAGCGGACGGCTATACGGCAGATTTCTCCCCCAAGCCGATCGCGGACAAG
The DNA here is from genome assembly GCA_902801585.1 of uncultured Lachnospiraceae bacterium. The sequence continues at coordinate 602 of CADCIU010000009.1, forward strand.
CCGGGCAGCGGTATGCACCTCAATATCTCGGTCCACCGCATAGGCGGAGAAGACAGACAGACAGATCTGAATGCCTTTATGGCCGGCATTCTTAAACACATTCGCGAGATAACGCTGTTTTTAAATCCTTCGGACCAGTCCTACTGGCGCTTCGGCCGCATGGAGGCGCCGCGCTATATCAGCTGGTCCAAACAGAACCGTTCCCAGTTGATCCGGGTGCCGGCAGACCCCTCCGGGCGCAGGAGGATCGAACTGCGTTCACCGGATCCTTTGGCCAATCCTTATTTGGCTTTTGCCCTGCTGATCTACGCGGGGTTGGAGGGCATGGGTCAAAATATGACACCGCCGCAGTCTATTGAAGCAAATCTTTACAGAGAAGATCCGGCACTGATGCGGGGATTGGAGCAGCTCCCGGCGTCCAGGCAGGAGGCGATGCAATGCGCGATGGAAAGTGAACTGGTGAGGCGCCATGTTCCGAAATCGTGCCTGGAGGCATATACTTATGAAGGGAAGAAATAAGACCTGCCATGTTCTGGCCGCGGCCGGGAAGGAGGAGAGCATTGTGCTGCTCCGGCAGATCCTCCGGGGGGTATCCGGCTCCGGACAGCTGCGGATCCGGCAGGCCGCCACGCTTGAGCAGATCAGGCGGGGCGTGTCAGGCGCGGGGGCCCAGTCACCTGCGGACCTTCTGATCGCTGCCATGCCCCTCAGTGACGGGACCGGCGTGGAGGGAATCATCGATGTGGCGCAGAGACATCCGCAGCTCATGACTATTTTGCTGGTGCGGCAGGAGGCCTTCGAACAGGTTACTTACCAGTGCAGGAACCAGCAGATCTTTGTCATCGCCATGCCTTTCAAGCGGCAGGTGCTGGCGGAAGCGGCATCCTTTATGCTGCGGATCCGCATCGTCATGGACGACAAAGACAGGGAGCTTGCGCGCCTTCGGAAGAACCTCAGTGAGATCCGGATCATCACGAGCGCCAAGATTCGTCTGATGCAGACCAGGCAGATGACGGAGGAAGAGGCACATTATTACCTTGAAAAAGAGGCGATGGACAGGAGCCTTTCCAAAAGAGAAGTGGCGGAGGAAATCCTTAAGTGATGATTGGCTAAGTGATGAACTTTTTTGACAAATGGAAAGTGATCTGAAAGATGATCTGCAATAATTGAACACGATTTTACACCTGCCGAGTAGCGAGCGGCAGGTGTTTGTTTTATACTGAATTCAAATCCGAAAGATAGCAATACTGAGAGAAAGCCGTACTGAAAGGAGCGTATTATGAAAAAAGTGATTGTCTGTGCCGAGGCGTCTGCTGTGCATCTGAAAAAAGTGATCGTCGATTTTTTGGCCAAAGAAGGATATGATTTTGTGGATGCTACATCCCGTGATGACCTGAGCTATATTGAAGCGGGATCCATTATCGGAGAGAGCATTTCGAAGGGCGAGTACCCTTTCGGAATCGTCATGTGCGGATCCGGAATGGGTGTCAACCTGGTGGCGAACCGCTATTCGGGCGTCTACTGCGGTCTGTGCGAATCGCTGCACACTGCCAAGATGGCCCGTACGATCACAAATTGCAACGTGCTGGCTTTGGGCGGCAATATTGTGGCATACGACCTTGCCTGCCGCATGGTGAAGGCCTTCCTTGACACGGAATTCGGCGAGACCTTCCCGGAAGAAGCCGTGCCAAGGCTCCGAAAGATGTTTGATGAGATGGACGAAGTAGATAAAAAGACACATGGGTGATCTGCCGGATGCAGAAGCCGGCAGTCAGGATCAGCAAAGAACAGCAGGAAACATATGAAGATATTTATGACAAGCAGCCCGATGGGGGCATACAGAAGTGAAGAGGCGCCGGCGTTTAAAGGACTGGACCCGGCAAACGGACTGGTGAAAGAGCTGCACTCTTACTGGAGAGAAGACTCGCGCTGTCTCCTTATTTCAGCCTTTCCGGATGAATACGCTGTAAATGACCACATGAGGTCGGATTTCGAGAGGATCTTCAGAGAGACCGGCCTGTCCTTGGAATGCATGGATCTCTGCGACCGGCGCAATGGAAGAAAAGCTGTATCACAGCTGCCGCATTATGACATGATTATTCTCGGGGGCGGTCATGTGCCGACCCAGAAAGCCTTTTTTGACGAGATCGGACTTCGTGCCGCCTTACAGGAATGGGACGGAATCGTCATGGGCATCAGCGCAGGCAGCATGAACTGCGCGGAGGTGGTCTACGCGCAGCCGGAGATGCCGGGTGAGGCTGTGGATCCGTCTTATCAGAAATTCATTCAAGGCCTGGGACTCACAGACATTAACGTCCTGCCTCATTATCAGGCGGTGAAGAATGACTGGGTCGACGGATGCCGCCTAATGGAAGAGATCACATATCCGGACAGCATGGGAAAGAACTTCTATGCGATCGTGGACGGCAGTTATGTGCTGCAGACGGAGGATCGAAAAGAGATCCGCGGAGAGGCCTATCGGATCGCGGACGGCAAGATCAGCCGGGTTTGCGGAATCGGAGAAGTGCTGGCGCTTACATAATGAAAACACAGAAATAAAAAGGCTGCTGCATAGCTTTTCATTCAGCTGTTGCAGCAGTCTTTTTTCATTCTACGATATCAGGACTTTGTCGTCTGATCAAACAGGTTTCCATATTAGTTTACATTCATCCTACGAACGACTTGGCAAAAGCCGCAGCAGCTGCCAGGTCCTTGTCATTAGGTCTTCCCTTGTGAAGGCCTTTGAACTCGCCCTTGCAGTGGAATTCGCGCTTTTCCATAGGAATCCCTTTCTTGTCGGCTTCAGCCTTGACCTTTTTCCAAGTAGAATTGAGCATAGCAGCTGATCCGAAGTTGACGATTCGTCCAACCTTATCTTTGTCCAGGGAACGGATAAAGCTTCGTACTTCCGGATCTATGCTGAAAGCGTAATAGGAATTTCCGAGGAAAAGAAGATCAACCGGTTCTTCGATGGGCGAACTCAGAGGAAGAGCCTCGGCGCCGACGGCATTCGCGACTGCTTCCGCAAGACGTTTCGTGTTTCCGGTCTTCGTATAATATCTGACTGCAATTTTCATATTGTGCACCTCTTTGTAATAAATTATAAATTTCGAATAACTCTCTCTAAAAGATTTTGGACAATTGTATTTTACCAAATTAAAATGGGCTTGGCAAGGAGTTTTTACGTACAGAATAAAAAAGGCCGATCGCAGACTCAGGATGCAGTCGGATTTGTAATGAGACGGATTTACCTGTAGAATAATTCACAGGAGCTTGAAGACTACACTATCGATCACTAAAGCGCTTCTGCTCGGAGGTAAAAATGAAGAGATATACAAGACTGCTGGCCGCTCTTGCGGCAGCCGGACTGGGACTGTCGACGATCCTTTTCGCAAATGCAGCCAATACTGCAGCTGACTATGCCAAGGCGGCACAGCGTTCAAACGACCCGATGCAGGCAAAGGCTGTGTCAGGCGCAGTTTATGAAATGCATGTTAATAAGATGCTTATTGAAGAAATGCTTTCTTCCGGGAGCTTCTCTGAGGGCGAAGCGATCGCGATCATCCGGGGCAGTACAGAACCGGCTGTTTCTGAGAATTCGGAACTTCTCATGAATTTGAGTTCGGATGCGGTCAAAAGTGCCATTGAGACCGAGATCAGAAACGACTCACCGTCAGCAGGTCTTGCCCGGCAGCGAATGGAGGAAGATCAACAGCTCATGCAAGAAGATGAGTTCTCCATTTGGCTGGTCAGCGATCCGGGAAAGACTACGAAAGAACTTCTTGAGGAACTCTACGAGGACCCGAATGTAGTCTCGGCAGAGCCGAATTATCTGGCTTATGCCGCAGAGGAACCCGATTCAGAGGAGCCGGTATCAGATGAATCCGCCGAAGAGACGCGGCAGGACTCCGCCATCTCCGGCGACCTCAGCGAAATGCAGTGGGATCTCGCGGACACCTCGGACACCTACACAACGCCTCTCTCCCCGACAGGAGGATATTGGCTTGGCGTGCCCGGATGGACCGAGGGACGCAGGGATGAGAACGCGCCGGCCAACGCTTCCGGCACGATCTGCATCATGGATACAGGCATCGACACGGATCATCCGGACCTGCAGGGCGTGCTCTACGAATTCAGTGAGGAACAGCAGGCAAAATACGGATGCGGCCAATACGGATTTAATGCCAGCGGTGACGGAAGGCCACTGACAGAACAGAAAGCGGTGGAGTCTCACGGAACGCATGTGGCAGGCATCATCGCTGCGGACTGGGACGGCGATGGCATATCCGGCATTGCGCACGGCGTTAAGATCTTCTCGGTGAACGTCTTCGGCGGCACCGGGTCGGTCATGGAAATGCATTCTGTACTGAAGGGATTCAAGTTCCTCACGGATGTCGCACAGGAAGTCAATCTCAAGGCGGTCAACTGCTCCTGGGGGACGGCGCAGCCGCAGTTCTCCCTCAGCGCTGCGATCGAAGAGCTTGGCAGAAAAGGTGTCAACATCGTGATCGCATCGGGCAACAGGTATCTTGACCTCGATGAGACCATCGATCTTGGAAGCCAGACACATAGTGAATTCGCGATCGTTGTCAACGCAGCCTCGGGGGATGGCAGAATGACTGATTTCTCCTGCTGGGGGCAGGATTCCACGGATGTTTTTGCGCCGGGCGGGTCCATTATCGCATCTGTGCCCAAAGTCATACAGTTGGGAGAGAGTCGGAACCCTGATGTCTACGAGGTTCACACGCAGTTCTACCCGGAGGTTTCCAAGGAGGAAAGCCTTTTGTCCGGTGTCGATCGGTTCGATCCTGATACACAGGGCGTTCTCTTTTTTGATGCCAATCCCGCGATCGATGAGAATGCCCGCCGGATCGGAGAGATCGACGAACACAACGGATACGACGACAAGTATTCGATGGCGCTGCGGCTGGCGGCACTTCCCAAAGAGGAACCGTCGTCATACGGTGTCTACAGAGCTGTGAACGGTTACGCGTACATGGCGATCCCGGTCACGTCTGCACAGGACGCGCGCTGGATCGGTGTCAAAACAGCGATGAGCGACGCCTATAAACCGGCCGGCGCGATCGATTCGATCACCTGCAGGGACGCTGACGGCAATCCTGTCGAACTTGACATTGCATGCGCCGGCGCACTCAAGAAGGGACTGAGCAGCAGTGCATCTTATACGTTTTATCAGTGCCAGTGGGCCGTTCTGAGTTTCAACATTCAGGGATATATAGAGGCGTCGAACGAAGCGCATGAACTGCTGGGACGGGAGATGTCTGAAGAGGAACGGAACAGCCTTCTCTACACGGGATTCGGGGATTACAGAGATCCCGGTGAGATCGATGGCATCTACGAATGGGAATATGACGGTCAGAAATATGTGATCGCCAGAATAGGGATCGGTATGCTCGCCGGTGATGCCAGACAGACTGAAGTGACGGAAGAGACGGCGCTGTTTATTGACAACGCTGCAGTCGGAGGAGAAGGCGCTTATACGGGAGGCTATGAGATCTTTTCCGGCACGTCGATGGCAGCCCCGGCAGTGACCGGCTGCCTTGGCGTGATCGCAGCGAACGAGCCGGAGAACGCTTCGATGACCGATGAACAGCTGGAGGAAGCTGCGCGGGAGCGCGCGGCCAAGCTCTTGGCAAGTGTCGATTATGATGAAGAACTGGCGCCCCTGTGCCGCACAGGCGGCAGGGTCAACCTGCACGGCAAGACAGAGTTCACAGTGAAGGCGCCGCTCATCTCGAGGGTGGAAGCATCGCCTGAGGACGGGAGTCTGACTGTGAAGGGCTGGTATTTTGGCACACAGGGAACGGTCGCTGTCGACGACAAAGAGACCAAGGCACTCTCCTGGGAAGACGGCGCAGTCCGGGTGGACATCAGCGGCATTTCCAACGGATCCCATGTGGTCAGGGTGACCAATGAGGAAGGGGCGGTGTCGAGAGCGGTCTTCAGTATTTCATCGGAGTCGGCACAAGGGCGCAGTCTCTTTGAGAGATCGCACACTCTGCCCCTTGGCGAGCAGGCGTTCATAGACAATGAATGTGACAGGATCTACGATTCGTTCACGGGCTGCGGCGGGAAAATCTACGCTTTTGCGGTCACGGCCAAGAACAGAACGCTGCAGGGCATATGGAGCTACGATATAGAAGCGGACAAGTGGTCCCCCTGCTCACTGCCGGAAGATCTGAGCCTTACTGCTTCGTGCGGTGCGAACGAGCTTGCCGCACTGGGGGACAAGCTGTATATGTACGGAACGGCAAATGTACCGAGTGATGACGGCAGGACCGGAGAGGAACCTTGTCTGTGGAGGTACGAGCCGGAAGTCGATCGCTGGGAGAAGATGGGAGTTGAGATGCCGAGCAGCTGCGCGGGCATCTGTGTTCTCGGTGATACGCTTTTCGCGGTGGGCGGCCAATATTGGCCTAAAGAGGAAAGTGAATCGGAAGATGAGTTTGCCGGGCTGGGCGAGAGTGCGGCGGAGAGTGAGAGTGCAGCGGAGAGTGAGACAGCTGCGGAGAGTGAGATCGCTGCGGAGGTTGAGAGTGAAGTGCCTGAGGATGAAGCAGATGCGCAGTCTGACGAGGGCATGAAGTTCTTCAAGATCGATCCGGAGGGAGATAAAGGCATCGAGGTCCGTTCTGATATGGATACGGCGCTTGACGCAACGTACGGCAAGATCGCGGTGAGCAATGACAATATATACATCTACATGCCATATGACTTCGAAACGGAGAATAAGGCAGATCCGAATCTGACAGCTAAAGGAAAACTGATCAGGGCTTCTTACGATGAGTCGCAGAACCGGTTCATGACGGAAGATCTGACAGAACTGCTTGAAGAGGCAATGGGACCGGCTCTGCGCACTGAGTATGACAAGCAGAACGCAGGGGATGTACCGGCGGAACATTTCGCGATCGCGGGACTTGAGAACGGTCTTGCTGTAATCGGATCGGGTACGCCGGGTGAAGACATTCACATGATCTTTGACGAAGGGAATGAAGTGGTCCTGTATGAGAAGGCTTCCTCCTATCACAAAGCGTTCGATCCGATCGCGACCGTATATGACGGAAGACTCTATGTCATCGGTTACAATACGATAGAGCCGGATGTGATGTATTTCAGGTCCGAGCCGGTGGAGAACATGGAGCAGAGCACAGGAAATATTACAGAGAACGGCTCGAATGCTGTCTCGGAAGAAGGAAGCACTGCCTCCGCGTCAGAAGAGAACAACCCGGCTTCGCAGTCAAAAGAGGTGACGGACTTCTCAAGATATCTGGGAGCTGCCACGATCGCGCTCATCGTTGGCGTCGCACTGCTTCTTGCTGCTGCCCGAAGGAAGAAATAGAAGAAATAAGATCCCTCAGGGCAGGCTGCGGTTCAAAAACTGCGATCAAAAGCAGGTCGGAGCCGGATTCATAATACACAACAAAGGACACCCTCCAAATCGGAAGGTGTCCTTTAGCAAGGGATAAATGTCACCTGCAGGGGACAGGTGTGCATGCGGGAGCTCTATGCTGTGACAAACATGTTCGAGTATGGAAAAGTAGTTTGTATAATCTGTATTTTGACAAGGCCTTGTTCTTATGATTTGAGATTATCATCTTGCCATACATCAGTCAAACAAATATAATTGATGGTAACATCAGTAATCCTAATGGAAAGAAGCTGTTAAGGAGACATTCAATTGCAGAGATATATTACGCTTTTGAGGGTCATCGACCTTCAGAATATAACAAAAGCGGCGCAGGATATGGGATATACACAGTCCGCGGTCAGCCAGATGATCCAAAGCCTGGAGAAGGAGCTTCAGCTGACGCTGGTCACCAGGTCCCGCAACGGGGTCAGACTGACCCGCGAAGGCGCCGAGCTCTATCCCTACATTGAGCGCATGGTCAATGAGTACTATGCTATGATGGACAAGGACAAGGAGATCCTGGGACTGGAAGGCGGGCTCATCAGGATCGGGACACTGTCATCGTATTCGTCCCAGTGGCTCCCTGCGATCATCAAGGAATTTCAGGTCAAATATCCGGGGGTAAAATTCAGGATGCGGCAGGGGGACTACACCACAGTGCCGGAATATATCCGCCAGGGGGATGTGGACTTCGGATTTGTGAATCCGGATGCCAAAACAGTGCAGGGGCTGGAAACTGTTTTTATCCGGGAGGGAAACCACTCTGCGATCCTGCCGAGAGGACACCGGCTGGCCGGTAAGAAGGTGGTCACGCTGCAGGAGCTGGCAGAAGAGCCTTATATCCAGCTCGAGACCGGAGAGCTGTCCGAACCGATCGAGGCATTTCATGCGCTGGGGCTGGAGCCGGACATTGAACTGCGAATGCACGATAACTTCTCCGTCTGTACAATGGTAGAAGCGGGCATCGGCGTTTCCGTGATGCCTAATCTTGCACTAAAGAAAATGAATTTTGATATCGTGATACTGCCGACCGAGCCTATGGTAAAGAGAAAAGTGGCTTTTGCGATGAAGAAGAAAGAGCTGCTTCCTATTGCCAGCCAGCGCTTTATTGATTTCTTTATGGAGAGGATCAGATCCTTTCCGGTCGTGTAGACAGGAGCTGATCATAACTGTAATATTTGGAGGAACAATAAGAAAATGAGGAAAGTCAAGAGAGCTTTAACGCTCGCAATTATTTTTGTATTGATGACAGGTGCCGCCGGCTGCGCCAGACTGCAGAGCGGAGTTCACGATCTTCATGGAAGTATCATCGGAAACGAATACAATATCGATGTTTTCGACAATACCGGGATCCGCACTCTGAAGTCTCACGGGAAAAAGATCGACATCGACAACAACATCGTAGAGGAAAGGACATATGCCTCCGCTACCGATGAATGGTATACAACTAAGACACTGAGTTCCGTGATCACGATCACGATCGACGGCAGGCAGCTGATCTCCTGCGGAGATACCTGTGTTTTCTATGATAAGCGGCTTATTCCGGAATACGAATTTTACCTGGACAATATAGAGAGCGACTCTTCAGGGATCCTGGACTCGACGCTGATCAGCGGAAGAGTGAACAGTATCAAGAATGAATTCGGCAAACCTATGGTGGTAATCATCAAGTCACAGATGGGAGCGCCGATTTATGCTTTTTCCGGGGACAAAGTGTTTTGGGATATTGAGGAAGATCTGCCAAGATTTACTAAGCTGATGATCGACGGAAAGGCACTGTATATTCATAGAGCAAACTTTCAGATCATTGATAAGTCACTGCTGGACTAAAGATGTGTCGACCCGGGCATCGGTCGGCTGAGAAAGGAATAACCATGGATCAAAACAATCACAAAGGAGCAATACAGAAGGAAGAATTCGAGTTCTCCCAGTCTGTGATCAGGAAACTGTCGGATTATTATTCAACGCGGGTAGTGGGACAGGATGCGCTCAGAAATTCACTGATCATTTCTGTCGTGGCGGACGGCCACATTCTGATCGAGTCGGTCCCCGGACTGGCTAAGACGACGGCGGCCAAGGCCATCTCGGATGCCGTGAACGGCAAATTTTCGCGCATTCAGTGCACGCCGGATCTTCTTCCCAGCGACATCATCGGGACCCAGATCTATCACCAGTCGACCGGTAAGTTCGAGACTATCTTCGGTCCGGTCTTTGCCAATTTTGTCCTGCTCGACGAGGTGAACCGGTCCAGCGCCAAGACACAGAGCGCGATGCTTGAAGCGATGCAGGAGCGTCAGGTCACGATCGGCGGAACGACCTACCGCATGCCGCAGGATATTTTCATCGTCATAGCGACGCAGAACCCCATCGAGCAGGAGGGAACCTATCCTCTCTCCGAGGCCCAGACGGACCGCTTTATGATCAAGGAGAAGATCACTTATCCGTCCGCGCAGGAAGAGATCGAGATCCTGAACCGGATCGAAGACGGCTCGATTGCCCGGATAGAACCGGCCGTGCTCACACTCAGCGATATCGATCGAGTACAGGACATTGCAGAGAAGGTCTATGTGGACCCCATGGTCAAGAAATACATTGCGGACATTGTCAGTGCGACCAGGAACCCTGCCGCCTATATCGACAAGAGATACGCGGGGTATATCAGGATGGGCGCCAGCCCCCGCGCCACCATAAACTTCCTCAAAATAGCGAAGGCCTCCGCACTGATCAGCGGGCGCGATTATGCGATCCCGGACGACGTCAAGAAAATGTGCCATCAGGTGCTGCGCCACAGGGTGAGCCTTGGATATGCGGCTGTCGCGGACAATGTATCCGTGGAATCACTCATAGACATGATCGTAGATAAGGTACCTGCGCCATGAAGATCGACCTGAGTTACGACTATCTCGACCGGGTGCGGAGGGTCGCCGCGTTCTATACGAAGCGGAAGACATCGGATCTTCTCGAAGGAGACTATCGCTCCATGCAGCATGGGCGGAGTCTTGATTTTGATGACCTGAGGGAATACCGCCACGGAGACGACATCAACTATATTGACTGGAAATCTTCCTCAAGAGCGGGCAAGACGCTGGTGCGGCGCTATTTTGCCGACCGCAAGCACAACGTGATCTTTGTCGGGGATACCGGCACGAAGATGACCGGGGACACGCCGGCGGGCGAGTCCAAGGAGCAGATCGCGCTCATGGCGTTCGGCGTGACGGCCTACCTGCTGGGGAAGCAGGGGGTGAACTATGCGCTGTCCTGCTGCAGCAGCGAGAGCCGCAGGATCAGCACGTTCCTGTCGAGTCCCGCGCATCTCGAGGAGCTGCTCTACAGCTATAAGGAAGCGATCGAGTCAGGCGAGCCCCGGCAGAGCTTCTATCAGACGCTGTCGGATACTGCTTCCGTTTTCACGCGGCACATGGTCATGGTGATCATTACGGATGCGGAGGGTCTCGCCGAGCTGGATATGGAATTGGTAAGGCGCCTCATCTACTACAATGACGTCTATATTTTCAAAATAGAGGACGCCCTACTCACATCGGACAACGTGTACGATCTGGATGCCGGTGTTTTGGCGGACCCCTTTCTTGCGCTGTGCAAGGACCTCCGCGAGGAGGAAAAGAAGATGAAAGAGAACTTAGACAAAGCGGCAGACCGGCTTCTTACACCGAACCGGGTCTTCTTTAAGAGCGTTTCGAGGGAAGAGGAGATCGTCGATGTGCTGATCGGTTTGTTTGGAATGAGAAAGGGGATCCTATGAAATATTCAGTAGATCTTGAAGCCCCTTTTGTCTTTTCCACCTATTGGTATGCAGTGGGGATTCTGCTGATCATATTCGGGCGTCTGCTGTTCCTCTTCTTTAGGCGAATCCTCCGAATGGATCCGGAGCCGCCGCTCAAGGTCGACAGGACTTACAAGTCCTGCATGAAGAGGATCGCTGAGATCGAGCGCAGATACAGCAGCGGCGAACTGGATACGCGGGCCGCGCACGGACAGATGAGCTCTGAGGTGCGTGGTTTCGTACAGGAAATGACAGGGCTTCAGGCACAGACAATGGTCTATGACGAGCTCAGAAAGAGAGGCAGGCCGGAACTCGCGGAGCTGATCAAGGAGTATTACGGGCCGGAATTTTCGTATATTTCTGAGGCAGATGCCGTACAGGCCATTGAGAAAGGCAGAACCTTGGTCACGGAAGAGTATAAAAGATCCGTCAAGGCCAGAGGCGTCAAGGCGGCGGCTGCCTTCCGGGCGGTGATGAACGAGGATCTGGGCGGTCTTTTGCGGAGAGCGCCGGGCTTTCTGACCCCTGCGCTGACGGATCTCATTCGCTCGAACACCCGCAAGTGGATCGTGAGGATCGACAAAGCCTTCCGCAGGGAGGAGATCGATATGTATGGCGTGCACAAGCAGATGAGCGCTGCTGTTGCGAGTTTTCTTCGGGCGGTGACCGGTACCCGGTCGGATTCCGCGGCGCTTGACGTATTGCGGGCTTCCGGCAGGAGCGGAGTGACAGCTCTGGCGGACGCATACTACGAACCGGAATATGTGTGCCGCTCTGAAAGGGAGGCACAGTTATCAATAGAAAAGGGTAAGGAGCTGATCGAAAAATGGGTGTAAGCTATCATAATCCAGGGGCACTCATGATCGGCGGGATCCTGACCGCTGCAGTTTGCCTCATTGCTTTTATACTGCGCAGAAAGCCCGGCGTCAGCAACAGACTGCGGGCTGCCAACACCAGGCGCCTTAAGGAACATCCCCTCTACAAGAGGAAAATGCTGGAAGCCAGGATCTTTCGGATCCTGTCCGTTGCGGGTATCATCATTTCTCTTGTGGCAGCGGTATTTCTGACATCGAGGCCCTATCGGAGCGACCGTGTCCAGGACACAGTCAGCCGCAGAGATATCTTTCTGTGCGTGGATGCTTCTTCCTCCAACTATTCGGGAGTCAAGGAACTTGTTCAGGAATTCAGAGAGATCGTGACAGGACTCGACGGAGACCGCATAGGGATCTCTCTCTTCAACACTTCCAGCATGCAGTTCGTGCCGATGACGGACGACTATGAATTTGTACTCCGCAGGCTGGATGTCCTGGAGGACTATCTTGCCGCGCAGGAAGAATTCATGACGGAATATGCGCAGAAGTATGATTCCGTCTACGAGATCCCGGATTCCGAACGGAGCAGGTACGAGGAACTGAACCGGATCCTGGCCTCCATTGACAGCGGCATCACAGCAGGATATGAGCTGAAGGGAACGTCTGCGATCGGAGAGGGTCTCGCGTCATGCCTGTTCAGCTTTCCGGAACTGACCGAGGAGGAGCGGACCAGGGTCATCATCTTTGTCACCGACAACCGGCCGGAACTGCTTGACGATCCGCTGGTCACGCTGACGGACGCCGCAGAGATGTGTGCTTTCGACAAAGTAAGAGTACTGGGCATCTGTCCCGTGAGCGGAGCGGATGCGGGTTCCTCTGCAGAGAGCGGCAGCGCGGGCGGCGATGGCGGGAGCGGTTTTAGCGGGGGTGACGTCGACGAGATGCGCGATGCAGCGGAATTGACCGGCGGCAAATTCTATGAGCCGGGCACAGAGCTGACAGCGCAGATGATCCTTGAGGATATCAAGGCTATAGAGAATCAGGAAACAAAGACCACGACGGCCACTGTCGAGTCAGACGTGCCGCAGTTCTGGTTCTATATCCTTGCAGCCGGATTTGCAGTGATCGCCGCGACTACGATCTATATTGTTGTTAAGAGAGGAATCGGTAAAGTTAAGTCCGGGCGCGGGCTGACAGCTTTGATCCTTCTTCTTGGTATGCTCGCCGGAACCATCGCCGTCGGTATCAGACCCATGTATCTGAGCATGGATTCGGAGATCAGGACGACAAATCTGGATGTCGCATTTGTTGTTGACACGACGATCAGCATGTGGGCGCAAGACCACAAGGGCGGGACCCGGATCGACGGCGTCAGAAGTGATATCCGATCGATCATGGAGGCCCTTCCGGGCAGCAGTTTCGCGCTGATCACATTTGATAACGGCGCCCAAATACATTCGCCCTTTACGCAGGATATTGTTGCGGTCGATGAGATGCTGGACGACTTGAGCATGCCTTCTTATGTGACGTCCCGAGGGTCCTCCCTCAATACTTCTTACGAAGCGCTCCATATGATGGTGGAGTCCGCGGCCAGGAAGGAGGGAGACCGCAAGACGGTCGTTTTCCTCTTCAGCGATGGCGAGACGACCAATGGCGACACCCTTCAGAGCTTTAAAGATCTGCGCAGACTGATCGACAGCGGCGCTGTCCTTGGGTACGGCACAGAGAGCGGCGGCGCGATGTATTATCCCGGAAGAGGCTATATCAGGAACAGTTCTGACGGAAGCACAGCTTTGTCCCGCATTGACGAGACGACTCTGCGGCAGATCTCTGACGATCTCTCCGTGTCCTACATCAATGAGACCAAGGATACGGGAACTTCCCTTGCAGGCAGGCTGCGGTCTGTCCGGATGATGAGCAGGGAAGCTGCTTTTGCGTCCGGCAGCAGGGAAGGATATATGGAGACTTATCACTATTTTGCCATGTTCGTCGAGTTCCTGCTCCTGATCTGGCTGTATCTGACGATCTTCAGAGGGGGTGTGGCGTGATGAATCAGAATGAAAACCGGTTTGATAAGTTCATCGCGGTCATCCGGGAGCTGCTGGTCGTAATATCCATCGCGATTGCCGTGATCGGTGTTCTTATTCTCTTAAGGAATATTGTGAATGCCGTGTTCCTTTACAATTATGATCATGACTCCTATCTGACGATCCCGGAGCGCACAGTGGACTATATCGCGGTCGGAGAGAACTATGTGGTCCCTTATAACCTTGGCAACGCGAAATATCAGAAGCAGAATTACGACAAGGCAATCTCCTATTACGTCACGGCGCTCAGCAAGAAGCTGCCGGAGAATGAGAAAGAATGCATGATCAGAGTGAATCTGGCGCTTTCCATCTGCCATACGATCGATTTTGAAAGCTTGGACCTCGAGGATACGGACGCTGTTCTTGAAGCGATCACCGTCCTTTATGAGGCGAGATATGTCCTGACGGAAAAGGGCTGCGCAAGCGAGCCTGTGGGAAGCAGTGACGGACACTACGAGAATGCGGATAAGCTGCGGAAGGACATCGATGATATGCTCCAATATCTGTCTCAGTATGCTCCTAATGATAAAGGGCAGGGAGACGGCGGCGGAGGCGGCGGTGATGACGAGAATCAGGACCAGAATCAGGGTCAGGATCAGGACAACAGCGACAGTCAGTCCGACAGTTCGAAGAGCAGTGATGAGAAGGAAAAGCAGGAGCGGGAACGCCAGGAAGAGCTCAAGGAGGACCTCAAACAGCAGAAGAAGGACCTCAAAGAGAAGAGCGAATCGACCCGCCGCAATGATTACGAATATCTGGACGGCGGAGATGCCCAAGGATATGGAGACGGAACGCTATGGTGACAAAACACAGAAAACTATATTCCATCGTGATCACGCTGGTGTGTCTGGCGGTGCTGTCCAGTGGGATCACTGTCAGTGCTGACGGAAAACCGGAAGATCCAAAAGGCGGGAAGCCGGTGCAGGGACCGGATATTCCGCCGGCGGGTGTCCGCTACGATGAGTGGAAGAAATTCAAGTACTCTTCGGACACTTCATTTCCGGTCCGGACATATTGGTCCTTCTGCATGAATGA
Source organism: uncultured Lachnospiraceae bacterium (assembly GCA_902801585.1). The sequence goes on from CADCIU010000009.1 coordinate 15,746, forward strand.
CGGGAGTTCACTCCCCAAGCAGGGATTTATTCAGGATCCTGAGCATATTGAAGATGCTGTGCTGACGATCACAGACGCCAAGGCAGAGCCGGTAGGCGGAGAAATGAAACTCAGGTCCGCAGGATATGTCGATATCACGATCGAGCTGGAGTGGACCGGGACGATGGAAGGATATCTGGATTACGATCTGCTGGATAGCGGATATGCTCGCTGGGGAATCCGCTGGGAAGAAAATACAGCCCAGCCGTGCGATGCTTATACAGGCACTTCGCTGCTGAATTTCCGTGACGCAGACGAGGATAAGGCGGATGAGGATATCAGTCCCGGCCAGGCTGTGATCTCTTCCATGGTGGAATCCATGATCACTTGGGAGGAACGGACCTACAGGCTGTTTGCCAAATCGGATGTTCGGAACGCATCTACCTCCGATATAACTACAAGCTATGAGGGTTCCCGTTTCATCTTTTCTTATCCGGGAAGGGTGGATACGACCCTCACGTTCCGGGTCCCTGCTGACTACGACGGGCTGGTCCTCGCTATTGACAAGGACACAACGGATCAAAAAGCTGATTACATGGATGCCAACGGGAATTCCCTTCCGACAGCGGATCTTTACGCTGACATTCTGACAACCGGTAAAGGGGTTAAGCAGACTGCGGATGATTTCTATTTTGTCAGAGTTTCTGATCTGCTGGAGAAGTTCGAAGAAGAGTGAGGGAGACAGGGGACGGTTCTCTGTCTCCTTTTTCTGGCAGCATTGTCAGAAGAACCGTCCCTTTGTCACCTATAGCATATCCCTGTACTTCTCATTGACCGGAGTGGGGATGCCGTATTTATGACCCATCGCGATGACAGTACCTGCAAAGAGATCCACTTCTGTCGGACGCCCCGCCAGCGCGTCCTGGCGCATGGAAGGATAGCCGTCGGGCTTCAGCGTCTTTTCGAGCTCTATTGCCGCGTCGACATCGGCTTCGGTCAGGCTGATGCCTTCTACAGCAGCCAGGTGGCAGACTTCGCGCATCGCTTCTTTCATTTCATCACAGATCGGCCCCGGCGCTGTGACGTGTCCGTAATCCGTCTCGTAGACAGTACACGCCTGGTTGACCCCTACATTGAGCAGGAACTTATACCACATGGCGCGGCGGATGTCATCTCTCACTTCATAGGGAACGCCTGCATCAGCAAAATATCGCTCGAGCGCCTCTATTTCCTCCACCTGGGATCCGTCGCGGGAGCCGAACTGGAGCTTGCCGCACTTGGTGTAGGAGAGCTGCGTGCGGTCGCGCATTGCATCCATGCCGATGGCGATGCAGTCGAGAATGCGGCTGCGTCCGTATTTTTCAGCGAGGATGTCCTCACTGGTGATCCCGTTCATGAGAGAGATCACGATCGTATCAGGACCAATGGAAGGCGCGGCCTGATCTGCGGCCTCCGCCAATGACGGACCTTTGACAGCGATGATCACCAGATCCGAGGGGGAAGCCACATCAGATCCGTCAAGCAGGGCGAAGTCGAAAGGCTCGCCGTTGATCGTGTAGAGATCTATCTTGTGGCGAGCATAGCGAGGGCTGTCCATCACAAATTTCACATTGTCCGGTCCATATTTATTCTGAAGCATGGAGCCGTACAGCATGCCAAGGGCTCCGAGGCCGTAGACGGCGCAGGTTTTGATCGGTTTCATTTGGCTGTCCTTTCTTTGCTAAAAACGAACGACCTCTGGGGTAGTTTGTTCATTGGGATATCTATATTTTGCATCAAAAACCGTACTTTTCAAGACGAAAAAACACTGCGTTATAGTGTTGTTCCGGTAGAAAGAGAGGCGGAAGTGTGCTAGGGTTGAACTATAGAAGCAGGGCTGTGCACCACGAGAAAAGTGTCAGTGGACCTGTCCCTGTGACACTTTTCAGGCAGAGGGAATCAGAGAAGATTAAGATGATCTTCGAGAAAGACAGGGATGAAGTGCTTAAGTCTGATATTCTATTCATACTGCTGGATGGAAGAGTGCCTGATGAAGGCGCCTGTGTTGAACTCGGCATAGCTTATGCCAACGGCAAAAGATGTTATGGGTTTAAGAGTGACGCGAGATCCGTCGAACTCGATATGGACCTTAATCCAATGATTTCCGGATGTTTCACTAAACTCTTTTACAATCTCGATGAGGAAGAGCTGATCAAATCGTTAGAGGAGTATTTACAAAGCAATGAGCTGTGAGACGGGGTGACAGGGGGACGGTTCTTCAGGGTGTCAAGGGGACGGTTCTTCTGACAACAAATGGAGGAATTCAATGGACTTTTTGAGCAGCAAGACTACGACAATACTGATCATCATCAATGTGGCACTGTTCCTAATGGAGACGAAAGCCGGCGGCAGCACAAACAGTGAAGTTGCGCTCAGATACGGAGTGCTGGACCCGCCGTCTGTCAGGGCGGGGCAGTATTACCGCCTGTTTACTTCGATGTTCCTGCACTTTGGGCCATATCACCTGCTTTTCAATATGTATGCGCTTTCTGTGATCGGACCGGCGGTGGACTATGTGTGCGGACCTGTGATCTATCTGATCATCTATCTGGCATCGGGACTGATCGGCAACATCGCAACGCTGCTTTATTTTCAAAAGGCAGGGCGCAATAATATGTCTGCGGGCGCGTCAGGCTGCATCTTCGGGCTGTTGGGAGCGTGCCTGGTCCTGGCGGTCGCCGGATACGGCTTCTCACTCAGGAGTATTATCACAACGCTAGTGATCAATCTGGTCTACGGGCTGTCATCAAAAAATATCAACATGGTATCCCATGCCGGGGGATTTGTCGGCGGGGCGGCTATTATGGCGGTGGTGCTTGCAATACTGTGAAAAGGGCAGACAGGAGAAATGACACCATAAGATGTATGAGTATGTGATCGAATGATGGTCACAGGAGCGTGAAATTGAAAAAAAGCACATTCATAATGATCATCTCAATCTGCCTGCTTTTCCTCGCAGGCTGCGGCGGAGGGGATCACGGACGCCATCGTGGAGGAAGTGATCGACAGACATCCGGATGTCCTGATCATGACCGGTGACAACACTAACAGCGGTTATTCCGGGGATGTGTCGGGGCTGACTGCGAAGCTGCAGAAGATCAGAGAAGAAGGCGTGCAGATCATACTGACTACGGGCAATCACGATTTTGACCTGATGGGAGCGGAGGAGTTTGAAAAAGCCTATTTCGGTCTGCTCGATCCGGTCGACCGCGATCCTGCATCCCTGAGCTATACGGCGATCGTTAAGGACGTCGTGTTCCTGGCCATGGACGACAATGCGGTCTACCCAGGCGGGCAGGGTGAGTTCTCGCCGGCGACCATGCGATGGATCGGTGAAATGCTGTCAAAATACAGAGACCGCCAAGTCATCTTCCTCTCTCACCACAATGTGCTGTACGGATACGGAGAAGAAGATTCTTCCTCCCACCTGATCCAAAATCCGGAACTGCCTGACCTCCTGCGGGAAGGCGGCGTGAAGCTGGCACTGACCGGACACATGCATTTTCCGTATATAACAGAGGCAGGCGGCCTGTGGGAGATCCTGAGCGGAATGCCGTTTTCGGGGAAACATCTCATGGGAAGCCTTGCAGTCGGAGGCGGAAGGATGGTCTATTTTGCCGAGCCGATCGACTTTGCGGTTTACGGGAATTCTGTCAAAGAGGAGCTGAACAGGCTGGACCGGGAGAGCGCGGAGTATATGGAGCAGGTATTTGGCGAGCTTCTGGACTTGGAGGGCGTTCGCGGGGCGAAGAAGAAAAAGGTCCTGAAACTGATCGGGCAATTCCTCAGCTTCTATCAAGAGGGGACGTTCGCGGAGCATGCGCAGGAGATCAGAGATGATCCCTCGTATGAACTGATGATCAGAGCGCTGTGGAACTATAATTACGGGCCGTGGATGAAAGATATGATCGAGACGACAAAATACAGCGGAGTGTCAAGGGGACGGTTCTACTGATGGTGTCAAGGGGACGGTTCTACTGTCTCCCGCAAAAAGTTGTCAGAAGAACCGTCCCTGTGACACTAATTAAACTTCGGCAAATAATCTCCATGTGCCGCAATCAGCTCATCTACCATTTTCTTTATGGTGTCAATATCAAGTTCACTTCCGGTATGGGGATCCATCATGGCTGCCTGATAGACTCTGTCCAGTCGGCGCGTATGTGCTGCTTCGATCGTCAGGAGCTGTGTACTGATGTTGGTCATGTTCATAGCCATGCACTGGGTCGGGAGCGGGCCTACATGGCAGGGATGGATACCATTGCCGTTCACAAGGCAGGGAACTTCCACGCATGCTTCCTCAGGCAGGTTGCTGATGAGGTGCCCTGTGTTGAGAACATTGCCGCCGATCTGGTAAGGTGTGTTCGTCACAATGGATTCCATAATGTGGGAAGCATATTCCCTGGAGCGCTCATGTGTTTTGACACCCGTCTCAAGGAGTTCTTTATACTCTTTCTTCCAGGATTCGATCTGGTCCACGCAGCGGCGCGGATACTCGTCCAAAGGAATATTATAGCGCTCTATGAGCTCCGGATAGCGGCTCTTAATATAAAAGCCGTTGTACTCGGCATTGTGTTCGCTCGATTCGGTGCAGTAATAGCCGAAGTTGCGGATATAGTCGAAGCGGACTTTGTCCTTAAAATCCGGATCCGCGATCCGGGCATCGACGCGTGACCGGATCGCGGGATAGAGATCCTTTCCGTCTCTGTCCCTGATGTCAAGGAGCCAGGCCATGTGGTTAATGCCGGCGATCAGCTCCTTACGCCCCTCGAGCTTGTCCTCCATACCGACGGAAGTGAGCAGGTCCTTCGAGCAGACCTGAACGCTGTGGCAGAGGCCGACCGTTTTCACGCCGGTATAGCGCAGCATGTAGCCTGTGAGCATAGCCATGGGATTGGTGTAATTGAGAAAGAGGGCGTCCGGGCAGACCTCTTCCATGTCTCTGGCAAAATCCTCCATCACCGGGATCGTGCGAAGAGCCCGCATGATGCCTCCGATTCCCAGCGTGTCGGCAATGGTCTGGCGCAGGCCGTATTTTTTGGGGATCTCAAAGTCGATGATCGTCGCAGGATCATATCCTCCGACCTGTATAGCGTTGACGACAAAATCCGCGCCGCGCAGCGCCGCTTTCCTGTTTTCTGCGCCGAGATAGCACTCGATCCGGCCGTATCCGCCCAGAACTTTCCGCATCGCTTCGAGGATGGTCCTGCTCTCCTCAAGACGCTCACCGTCGATATCGTACAGTGCGAACTCGCTGTCCCTAAGTGCTTCGCTGCACATGCTGTCGCCGATGACATTTCTTGCAAATACAGTGCTTCCCGCTCCCATAAATGTGATCTTCATTCTATATTCCTCCGTATTATTTAGGGTGATATTTCTTTGTGATTGCTATTTTAGCGGGATGTAAGGCAATAATCTATGTAATTATGGAGACTGAGCTTTTCGTGCCGGATGGTGTCAGGGGGTGTCAGGGGGGACGGTTCTTTGACACTCCCCCCGACACCAAAAGAATCATTCCCTTGACTCCCTGCAAGTGATACAATAAACAAAACGGTAATTCACATGCGGGCCGGGAATCTCTTCCCGCACTCATAGTAAGGAGGTATTTCTATGGATATGAATTGCGCGTATTGTGCAAAGGGTGAGCTGGTTGCGAAGTTCGGATATGAGGTCTGCGAACTCCCTGCAAGCACAGTCTATCTTTTCAAAGAGCAGTCCCATCCGGGGCGTGTGATCGTAGCGAGTAAACATCATGTGTCAGAGATGGTGGAGCTGTCCGAGGAAGACAGGGCCGCGTTCATCGCCGATGTCGTAAGAACGGCAAACGCGATCCACAAAGCCTTCCACCCCGACAAGCTTAACTACGGGATGTATGGCGACACAGGACATCATCTCCACATGCATCTGGTGCCAAAATACAAAGACCAGTTCGAGTGGGGCGGCACATTCGCAATGGACCCCAACATTAAAAAGCTTGACGAAGCACAGTGCGAAGAAGTCGCTGCTAAGCTGCGCGCAGTAATCTGATATTTAAGATCTAACAGAAAAAAAAGAATCACAGCTTCGCTTGTGATTCTTTTTTAGATGCACGCAAAAGGAGCGGGATCATAAAGGAGAAATCACTCATGCGAAGTTCTCTTCCGGTCCTTAGCACAAACTGCTTCGACATGGAGGTAAGAGCAGGTGATCGATAGTATTAGAAAAGTGCCCCTTCTGTCGGCAGCCGCCGCGATCGGAACTGCGCTGATCTTCCTGCGCATGTTCAGGACGTATGACATCATGGCCGCCGCCTTTTTGCGGTTTAGTCTCGCCGCGCTCATGGCCGGCTGTCTGTATCTGATCTCCGGCAGGAAAACGTTCGAAAAATGTTTCCGGCAGACAGAATATGCGGTCACAATACTGAGCCCCATCCTGATCTACGCCATCCTGCTGAGCCTCGCGCGCTTCTATTTGTACTACAGCACGAACGGTGGAAACTTGGCCGAAGGGTGGCCTGTGAAACTGGCTTCATGTTTGATCCTGATGACGTCGGTAGGGCTGTTCGAGGAGCTCATGTGCAGAGCAGTTCTGTGTGATGCATTCATCTATCAGTTCAGGAGTTTTAAAGGCGTGTTTGTCCTGACCGGCATTGCGGTGTCGTTTATTTTCGGATTCCTGCATGTTGCAGGGAGCCCGGTCAACAATCCGCTGATGCTTGCACAGGCAGTACTGAAAACAGTGAGCACCGGTATACTTGGATTTTCCCTTCTGATGATCTACTGGAAGACGCGCGATGCTGTGGGATGTGCAGTCGTGCACGCTCTCTATGATTTCCTGCTGATCGGTCCGGCAGCCCTGTTCGGTGATTTAAACCTGGAGAATTTCGGCGGCTATGTCCTCGAAGGGAGCGCGGGGAAGTCCGTGGTGGTGGTGCTGTGTGTCGACATGATGATCGAGCTGGTCCTCATGGCTTTGATCTGGAGAAAAGTCATGGGGACGATCGACTTCGAAGAGATGCGGAGAGACTGGTGAGGATTTTATTATCAAACGGAGGAACCCGATGAAATTCAGGAACGGCCATTGGTTACACAAAGAAGGAACAGCCTGTTTCGCTCCGTCTCACTGCCGCTGTGGATGAGGGAGGAGAGCTGATCTTTATGCCGGATCAGGACATAGGACTCGTGAAGCATAGATTTTGGGAGTGGATCGGAAAGATATATGAGACCTGATAAGGACAAAACAGACAGACGGATAGCAGCACCGGGCGCATCGGCGGTGGGCGGAGTCGACCTGATCGGCGGTCCGATCATGAAGAACCTTCTGATCTTCATGCTGCCGATCTTATTGTCCTATGTGTTTCAGCAGCTTTACAATGCAGTGGATACTGCGATAGTGGGACATTATCTGGGAGAGCAGTCGCTGGCCGCGGTCGGAGCGAATGTCGCGATCTTTGACCTGATGGTCATGTTCGCGCAATCGCTTGGCAACGGGCTCTGCATCGTTGTGTCCAGAGCATACGGAGCCGGTGATGAGAGGAAGCTCCGTAAGTCTGTGGCCGGTTCGCTTGTGATCGGCACCGGAACGGTCGCGGTCATGACGATATTATCGCTGCTGGGCCTGGGCCCGCTTCTGCGGATTCTGGGGACGCCGGAAGCAATTTACGGGGAAGCGCTGGCGTACATTCGGATCATCGGCGGTTGGATCGCGGTCATGTTTGGTTACAATCTTTTGTCATCGCTCCTGCGCTCGATCGGCAATTCCGCGATGTCTCTGGTTTTTCTTATCATTTCATCGGTCCTGAATGTCATTCTCGATCTCATTCTGGTGGCGGGTGTCGGAATGGGAGTGCGGGGAGCTGCGGCTGCGACAGTTATAGCGCAGGGGATCAGCGCAGCGCTGTGCGCCGGCTATATTTTGAAGAAGGCAAAGATACTCATTCCCCACAGAGAAGATTTTGGCCGGGACAGAAACCTGTATCTGGAACTGGCGGGGCAGGGATATGCGATGGCCTTCATGGGATCTGTCGTCAACCTCGGATCTGTGATCCTGCAGTCCGGGATCAACAGCCTGGGGGCGACCGTGATCGCCGGTCATACGACGGCCAGAAAACTGTTCATGCTGTGCGCACTGCCGAATATTGCAATGGGAATGGCGATCTCTACATTCGTCTCTCAGAATAAGGGGGCGGGGCTGAGAGAGCGGATCATCCGCGGCGTCAAGGAGTCCTATGTCTACGATCTGGTATGCTGCGTGTTCACGATCACCATACTGTTCCTGTTTGCGGACGAGCTGGCGGTCCTGATCTCCGGATCGAGGAATCCGGAGCTGATCGGAAACGTGGTCGCATATGTCCGCTTTGCCGCAGTGTTTTCCGGCGTGCTTGGCGTCCTGCACCAGACAAGACTCGCGCTGCAGGGACTCGGCGCCAAGTTTACGCCCCTCATCTCCAGTTTTATCGAGCTCGCCGGGAAATGTCTCTTTGCCTGGAGCTTCGTGCCCAAGATGGGGTACAGAGCTGTCATTTTGTGCGAACCGCTGATCTGGTGCGTGATGACATTACATCTGGTGATCGCATTCTTCACAAATCCTTATATTCGGGGAGATCGTGCGGCAGACAACTGACGCACAGGTCTTAACTGACAGGATTTTTGCTGACAGGATTTTGATTAACAGGGCACTGACAAGCAGAAGCCGGGAAAGGAGCGATATGAGACTTTATACGATTGAATTTGAGGGAAGAGAACTTCCTGCTGTTGAGGGGAAGGACAATAAGATTTACACACTTGAATCCCTTGGGATCCCTGTAAAGGACATGAATGAACTGATCGTCCGGTTCGATGCGCTCAAGGAGACAATTGGTCAAAAGATCGCGGCAGCGGGAAGCGGCGGCATCGAGGCGGGCAGCAGCCCTGTGGAGCACGGGACTTATCGGATCCTTGCCCCTATTCCGGTCCCGATGCAGGATGTGGTCTGCCTCGGCGTAAACTACATGTCTCATATCAGTGATATGACTAAGGGACTGGATTTCAAGGAAAAGAAGGCCGCGATCTATTTTGGCAAAAGAGTGAACAGAGCCAACGATCCTGGCGGAAGGATACCGATGTATGATTTCGTGGACAGTCTGGACTACGAAGTCGAACTGGGGGTGATCATTGGCAGGGATGCGTTCTGCGTGAGCAGGGAAGATGCGCTGTCATACGTTTGTGGCTACACGATCATCAATGACGTGACTGCCAGAAACGTGCAGAAGAGGCACCAGCAGTGGTATCGGGGCAAGAGTCTCGACGGCTACATGCCCATGGGTCCCTGCATCGTGACAGCGGACGAGATCGGAGATGTCTATGACCTGCGCATTTCCTGCTATGTGAACGGCGAGAAGCGGCAGGACAGCAGCACGGCGCTCATGATCACTACGATCGAAGAGGCTGTCGAGGAGCTGTCGAGCGGGATGACGCTGAAGGCCGGGACGATTATTGCGACCGGAACGCCGGGCGGCGTGGCCATGGGAATGGATAAGCCGAAATTCCTCAGGAAGGGAGATGTCGTGCGGTGTGAGATCAGCGGGATCGGAGAGCTGGAGAATGTAGTCGGGTAAATGGAGTTATGTAAAAGAAGTTATGATGTGTCTCCTTTTACGCACCATATAAAAAACGGGTGGTTCAAAACCACCCGTTTTCCTCGCATACTCTGTATATTCCGTCATCCAGGTTGGCAGGTGCGACCAGGTCTGCCGCGGCTTTGAGAGCGGGATGGCCGTTGCCCATGGCGATCTTATAAAATTCGGGGGCGAACATGTCCATATCGTTGAGATCGTCGCCGAATACGACGACATCTTCCGGACTTCCCCCGACGATCTCCAGCATTCTGTAAATCCCTTCTCTCTTGCAGTCCTGCTGGACCAGCAGATACTCAGGCTCAAACCATATGTGCCCCAGAAGTTCTGCGGACGGAAGGATCCGGAGAAGCTCCTGCTCACTCATCTGCGGGATCGAAATATACAATTTGTAAATGATCCCTTTTTCCTCAGGCGTATACTTTTCGTCGATCACATATCTGGTCGGCTCTTTCCTGATACCGGCCTGATCATAGAATTTGAAATCCCTGGTCCTGACCAGTTCGGAATCTTCATCGGCGACGAGAACGCCGTATCCCTTCCCGATTGCATCATTATACAGTTTGAGGGCATTCTCATAGATCAGCGGGCTGTTCTCCACCAGCTTTTTGCCTACTACGATCGCCTTTCCGCCGTTGCTCACCATATTGTCGAATCCGTTCGCATCAAAGAACTTCCTCGCTTTGTAATGTGCCCTGCCTGTATTGATGGCGACAAAGTGACCCGCATCACGAAGCTTTTTCAGTGCTTCAGCCGCCGAAGGGACTATTTTGCCCGTTTCCCTGTCTGTCAGTGTACCGTCGATATCAAAGAAGAAGTATTTCTTTTTCATAAATAGACCTCGCTGATTATGTAATTATCTTATTTGAACGAACCATCTGCTACAGTGACTCGCCATTGCTCGCGATCACTTTTTGGTACCAGTAAAAGGATTTCTTCCTGATCCTTTTCATTGTTCCCTGCCCTTTGTCATCGAGGTCGACGTAGATGAAGCCGTAGCGCTTGCTCATCTCTCCCGTGGAAGCGGAGACCAGGTCGATCGGGCCCCAAGTGGTGTATCCCCACAGTTCCACGCCATCGAGTGTGACAGCATCATGCATCGCCTTGATGTGCTGCCGGAGGTAGTCAATGCGGTAGTCGTCGTTGATCGTGCCGTCGGATTCAACGGTATCATGGGCACCAAGTCCGTTCTCGACGATAAACAGAGGGATCCGGTAACGGTCGTACAGGTCGTTTAAGGTGAGGCGAAGCCCAAGCGGGTCGACGACCCAGCCCCAGTCTGAGGCCCTGAGATAAGGGTTGTGCGTACCGCTGAAGAAGCTGTCCTTGTTCGGGTCAGGCGTGTCCTGCGCCGAGACGGTGCGGTTTGAGTAGTAACTGAAGGACACAAAGTCGACAGTGCCGCCGCGGAGGATCTCGCGGTCGTCCTCAGCGTAAGGGATCGTGAATCCGCCGCGCTCGTACTCTTTGAGCATATAGGACGGATATTCGCCAAAAACCTGAACATCAATCAGTCTGTAATTCATTCGGTTCTCCGCCTGTGCCTTGAGCATATCCTCCGGACGGCAGGATGCGGGATAGACTGTTCCGGCTGCCATCATACATCCGATCTTATTTGCGGGATCAATTGCATGGCCGATTTTGACTGCCCATGCACTGGCTACCAGTTCGTGGTGGGCAGCGGTGTTGGTGACATGATAGCGGTCTTCGTCCTCGTCAAAACAGATACCGGCGCCCATGAAGGGGAGATGGTAGAGGACGTTGATCTCGTTAAAGGTCAGCCAGTAGCGCACAAGCCCTTTATACTCTGTAAAGAGCGTTGAGACAAGGCGTTTGTAAAAATCGATCATTTTCCGGCTGCGCCAGCCCCCGTACTTCTTAATGAGGTGGATGGGGCAGTCGAAATGCGTGATGGTGACCAATGGCTCAATGTTGTACTTTCTGCACTCGAGGAAGAGCTCGCGGTAGAACTCGATGCCTTTGCGGTTGGGCTCGGTCTCATCGCCGTTCGGATAGATTCTGGTCCATGCGATGGAGAGGCGGTAGACGGAAAAGCCCATCTCTGCGAAAAGGCGGATGTCTTCTTTAAAGTGATGGAACATGTCGATGCCTTGTCTGGCAGGATAGAAATATCCTTCTTCAAAATCGAGCATCTTGCGATGCCCACCGGTGACGAAACGGCGTTCCGGGCCATTGGGTATGACATCGACGTTGGCAAGGCCACGGCCGTCCAGGTCAAAGGCACCTTCGCATTGATTTGCTGCTGTGGCTCCGCCCCAAAGGAAGTTTGCGGGAAAAGACATATGGAGCTCCTTTCGTAAAGATTCTGCCTGTTTTTCGTTTTTACTATTATACTACCATGTGCTTATGCAGTTTTTGGCATAATTTCTGTGAATTGCTGTCGATTTCAGATCGGCCTGCTGATGTATCTTTGTCGCGTACCGGGCGACCTTGAGAAGTAATGCAAGTGATATCATGTGAATTAAACCGATGGTTTAATGACATTTGGAGCAGACAAGTGTATAATGCTTTTACTGATGTTCCTGCTAATAATGACACCGCATTTAAGGAGGAGATCATGACAAAAACTATTTCTTTCCCTGTGATTAACCTTAAGAGCACAGGCAGCAACATCGAGAGCTGCCGCCGGGAAGCCGGCCTGAGCGTGCGGGATCTTCAGGACTACTTCGGGTTCGAGTACCCGCAGGCCATTTATAAATGGCAGCATGGCGAATGCCTGCCCACAGTTGATAACCTCCTGGCTCTCTCCAGGATCCTCGAGGTGAAGATGGAAGACCTCCTGGTTTATGAAGACCAGGAGGTCTCTTTTTTGGAGACAGGGGACGGTTCTTCAGGGGACAGGAGGGAACAGGGGACGGTTCTCTGTCTCCTTTTATTGTGTCAGGGGACGGTTCTTCTTCTGTTCCCAGCGCATAAAACTCGGGAACACGCAGCCCTTCTGTCGATCACTTGCCGGTTGGGCTCAGGAAGCTTTTTCATGACAAACTGCATCCATGAGTTTTCCTAAAGGACTCTAAAACTCTGCATTTTCGGAGGTTTTAAAGGCCTCGTTGGGCTGAGACCATCTCTCTAAGATGTTTTGCATACATGAAGTATAAGCTTACCCTTTTCACATGTATGCAACTTGTTACAAAACAAGCTTCCTGGTCCAACCGGAATGTTATTCTCCGGCAATTTAGGCCAATTCCAGATGGAATCTCAAAATCCCCGGATGCAAAATCTTCAAAAAGGGTTGTCTCAGCCCAACCGCAGATCTGTCGTCAACAGTTCCCCAGTTTCAGGCTAAGTTCTCGATCCCCAAGCTTAAGTTCCCGAGCCCAAGGCTCGGGGACGGTTCTTTTGTGTCAAAAGAACCGTCCCCCTGACACATGTGTCAAAAGAACCGTCCCCCTGACACTAAACCATCGGTTTAATGCATCCCTGATCCGTCCTTGCTATCATATGATCATCGACAGGGAACAATACAAAATCCCGAAGACCGAAGTCAGGCAGAGAACCGACTTCAAGGCGAACAAAGGATTTCCTGCCGGATACAGGCGCATACTGCAGCGCTGTCAGAACATGAGTTGATAACAGGAAACACCGCATAACAGGGAAAAACCCAGGCCGTGTGGCACCGTTAACCTTCCACCCTGAACTGTTCCGAGAGGAGGTGCAGTCACCGTTGGATATTCTGACAGAACAATTTCTATGATCAGTAATGAATGAAAACCGCGTCTGATCAAATATCCGGTCATTTTACCACGTTTGCCTATGGCGTCCACCACGACCGGCGTGCAATACGCCGCTGTGGAAGCAGAGCAGGAAACCTGTCATGGACTGCCCCGGCGTTTATGGAATAGGGCAAAGGGGAGTCATACCAAACATGAAAGGCGGAATGCCGAGCGGACAAGCGGCGCGGCGCATTCTCTGCCAAAATCCCGAAACGGGGAGGACAAAAGCGAACAACGCAGTAAGGTATTGGGGAACGAGAAAGGTTCTCCGCAGGCAGACCGCAGCGGCACAGGGCTGAAATGCTCCCGGTGATCGTGTTTTTCTACAAGGGCAAGTGAAAAACAGCGGCTTCCTGCTGCCGGCAGCACGGAACGGCGTTAACAGACGTGCACCGGACAGATCACTCCCGCAGGAACGCCCCTCCGGGCACTTATCTGAAGCGTGACCTCACGTCCTCGCGGCGGCTGAAATGTCGTCAGCACTGAGGAAAGGAGGAGATGAAAATGACTTATCTGGACAAGCTGAAAACAGAAGCCAATTACACCCGCACCCTGAACGGCGCCAAAACGCACGGCAGCACCGGCAGTGCATGCCTGGACTTTTTTGCCGTCGCAGGCGGAATGCGCTATCGCAGCCCTGAAAGTCAGATCAGGCTGTTCGACCGCGCGTATATCGAGACCCCGGATCTTGCGATGAAGCTGCTTTTTCATCTGCGCGACATCCGCGGCGGTATGGGCGAGCGCAGACTTTTCAGGACGCTGATGCGCCACGTGGCTTTCACCTGGCCGGAATCCGCCAGGAAGAATGCGGCTTACATTGCACAATTCGGGCGATGGGATGACCTGCTGTGTCTTTTGGGCACACCTGCCAAAATACAGGCAGTCCGGGTGATCAAAGACCAGCTGGCAGAGGATGAGGCCGCGCTCAAACGCAGGGAGGCAGGAGAAGAAGACGCGCATATCTCTCTTTTGGCAAAGTGGATGCCTTCGGACAACGCATCCAGCCCGCGCACGCGCCAAAATGCGCAGAAGCTGATGAGCGCGCTTAATATGGATCAGAAAGAGTATCGCCGTTTGGTGACCGCGCTCAGAGCGCGCATCGGCCTGACAGAGCGCCAGCTGACCGGGAAACACCCGGAAAAGATTAATTACGAGGCGGTGCCTGCGCAGGCGATGCTGAAATACCGCAGCGCGTTTGAGCGGATCGATAAGGACCGCTTCGAGGATTACCTGGTCGATGTGTGCGCCGGAGAGAAGAAGATCCATGCGGATACGCTGTTTCCGTATGAAGTGCTCAGGCCCTTTTTTGACGGCGGCTACTGGAACAGAGATATTCCTGACGGCATAAACACTCTGGAGCAGCTGTGGGAGCATCTGCCCGGAGCCGTGGGCAACGTGAATGCAATCAGTGTAGTAGATACATCCGGATCCATGTACTGCAGCCGTGGACCGCTGATGCCGGCACTGATCTCTCAGGCGATGGGCCTGTACTGTGCGGAACGCTGCAAAGGATATTTCCACAATCACCTGATCACGTTTGAGAGTACCCCGCACCTGGTCGAGATCCACGGCGCGAACCTGCTTGACAAACTCAGGTATATCGACACACTGCCTTGGGGCGGAAGCACGAATCTGGAAGCTGTTTTTGAACTTATCCGTCGCACAGCGTTGAAAAACAATGTCATGCAGGAAGAACTGCCTTCGGTGATCTATATTTTTTCGGACATGGAGTTCAACTACTGCATGAGAAATGCAGACAAGACTGTGTACGAAAATGCCAGAGACCTATTTGAAGCCAGTGGTTACAAGATGCCCGCGGTTGTGTTCCACAACGTGAACAGCTGGCAGATGCAGACGCCTGTCACGGCGCACACGCGCGGCACGGCGCTGTCGAGCGGAGCCGCGACCAATACAATGGCGCATAAGTTTGACGGAAATATCACGCCTATGGAGCACATGCTCCGTGTGCTGGGCAGCGAGCGGTATGAGATGATCCGGGCGTAAGGGAGACAGGGGACGGTTCTCTGTCTCCTTTTCTGTCTCGCGCGGGTGGTGTCAAGGGGACGGTTCTACTGACAACTTTTAGTCTGGGAGACAAGGGCCTTAAGGACGCCGGGATCAAGCCCGAGCGAGAGCGGCATGCCTCTCCGTATCACGTTGAATTCGCAGGGATTCACACAGATCCTTCCTTCGCTTCGGAGGGAACCGCATTTCCAGAACTCGCCGTCCGCTCTGATGACCGGACGTCTCAGACAGGTGGGCTTTCGGGCTGCAGGAGCTGCAGCCCGCATTCCCTCCTTCGCTCAGGAATGATCAGGTTCATCCGCGCTGCTCATTCAGAGTGCTCCGGAGAGGCATGCCGCTCTCGCTCGGGCTGGTCCCCGGCGACCTTGAGGCCCTTGTCTCCCAGTCCAAAAGTTGTCAGAAGAACCGTCCCCTTGACACCTCCAGTCCAAAAGTTGTCAGAAGAACCGTCCCCTTGACACCCCTCCCCGTCTCTCCCAAAACATGGTATTATAGAGTATATATGTTTTCACTACATCGATATATCATGATCTCAAAGGAGCGGGGATAAGTATGAAAAGACTGACAGCATTAGCTCTTGCCGGCGTACTGGTGCTTGGAACCGCATGCGGCGGCGGGACGCAGACGGACAACAACGCCCAGACTGCACAGACAGAAGCAGCCTCAGCACAGGCCGACACAACGGTGAGCGCAAAAGACGCTGCAGCAGACGAAGCGGTAGAGACGGACACAGAAGACGAAGCAGATTCCGCCGCAAGCGGCAGAAAGAATAAGGGAATTGCGCAGAACGAGAAGGGCGACGCGATCATTACAGAAGATGACAACGCCTTAACGGGCGACGGAACGGTGACTGCTTTTATCGGCGAGCCTTTCTATGACGGTGTGATCAAGGACTACGACGAAGCCTATAAGGCAGTACAGAGCGTATACGACAGGATCGGCGCGGATAATACGACAAAGCTTGAACTGGCGGAGATACGGCCGACTGAAGATAACATCTGCTATACATTCTGGCAGATCGCCGGAGATATTCGAGTATTCGGCGCTGCGGTCAAGCTGATCACAGACAACGATGGCAAGGCTATCGGTCTTGTGAGTGCGATCCTGCCGAATGTGAAGGCCGCACCGGCTTCGGAGTGGGGCATTACAGAAGAAGAAGCGGAAGCGATCATCGAAGATTATTACAAAGAGGTTGGCGTCCATGCAGTGGATGGAGCTACGGATCAGATCCTGATGCCGATCATGGAAGGATCAGAAGTATACTGCTATGCATGGGTCGTGTACACGGAGAATTTTTCCGACCAGTATGATACCGCCTATCTTGCGCATTATGTCAAATCAAACGGAGAATACCTGTTTGCAATTCCGATCTCGGAGCCGCACAACGCGGATGCGATGGCCGGCGATGTGACGGCATTTGCCTTCGACAAAATGGAGGAAGCAGAGTGGACAGGCACCATCGAGCACGAGGATGGGACGGAAGAGGAGATCACGGTTCCGGTCATGCAGGATACGGAGACCGGTGAGATTATTCTCGGCGATCTCAAGCGCAAAATACTGTGTGCCGACTTTTCCGATTATGAATTTAACAAGACACTTACGCCCAGAGCATCGGAAGACGGAGCCACTTGGAATGCGGGTGAACTGCTGACATATTACAATGTTATACGTGTCTGGGATTACTACGACGAGATCGGATGGACAGGACCGGATGATAACGGGACACCGTCTCTTCTGCTGATGAATCTGGTCGACAAGAACGGGGAGCCCGTCAACAATGCATATTACAGCGGACGCGAAAGAGGATTCCAGGTCTTCGCCTTTAACGCTGTCAATTTCGGCGACTGCGCGGATGTGATCGGTCACGAATTCACCCATTGCGTGACAGGAACGACAATGACCACGAACCTGTATCTCAATGACTACGGCGCGATCAACGAAGCGATGAGCGATATCATGGGCAACCTCATCGAGATGTCCGTCGATGACCGTCCGGACGGAGCCTGGATCATCGGAGAAAACTCTCCAAGTGTGCGGCGTTTCTTTGAGGAACCCAATAAGGGCAGCCAGCCGGGGTTCTTCTGGGATCAGTATTTTGTCCCGAGTGTCAAAAGAGGATCGGACCACAACGACAGCGGCGGTGTGCACATTAATTCTTCCCTCCTCAATGTCATTTCCTATAAGCTGAGTAAAGCCGGTATGAGCGAAGATGATCAGTGCTACTACTGGATGAACGTGGCAATTGCACTGACGCCCCGCACGGACTTCGCGCAGCTCGCGGAGCTTCTTCCCTGGTGCATGAAATCTGCAGGATTTGCGCAGTACGAGGGTGCAGTTCGGGAAGCGCTGGAGGAGACCGGATACGGGAACCGTCAGCTTCCTGATGAAGTGCCGGAGGGGAAGGCGATCATCACATTTACGTATGAGGAGCCTGAGAAATATCAGAATTACGATCCTTTGATCAGGCTGATCGATATTGACGATAACGATAACTCGATCATGACGTGGCCGGAAGGCGGCACAGGGCAGGTGGCAGCTGTTGCGCCGGAAGGTCAGTATGCGATGTTCCTCATACTGATCAACGAAGAAGATGATGATGATCTTATCTATTATCTGTATTCAGAGGATGGCTGGGAGACCTTGGAATACGAAGAATTCCTTGAAAAACTAAGTGATCTGGATATGGATAATGTCATCAAGGCGGAGTCGGGCGAGAAGAAAGAAGTTGAAGGCCCGAAGTGGTGAACGAAAAGGGAGACAGGGGACGGTTCTCTGTCTCCCTTACTGGTTCATCAACCCCTCCTCACAGATTTCGCGCATGTTGGCGGCGATGAGATCGAGGCAGTGATACATATTCTCGCGCATCTCATCCGTGATGCCCTGGCCTGCCAGGTCGAGGGCAACTGCTGCGCGAGCCCGAATCTGCGCGGCGAGCTCCTGCCCGCGGGGAGTGAGTTTCGGGTTTATCCTATACTTAGGACCGTTATACGGCTCCAAAATTTCTTTCTTCTGAAAGTCTGCGAGAGCTCGGGAGACATCCGCCTTGTCGCGCTGGCACAAATCAGCGAGCCGGGCGGCAGTGATCTCTCCCTCATAACCGTCGAGCAGCAGCAAGTACAGAGCGTGCGTGCCCCGCAGCCCGTACTTTTTCATTTCTTCAGTCGCGATCTTATTCCAATATCTGGAAATGTTGAAAATATCCAATGAAAAATGCTCAAAGCGGTTCTCCATCATTCCATCCTTTCCGTCTGCGGCGCGGTGACGGGAAATGCGCCCGCAACACGGCAGCCCAGGTTGTTCATCGGCAGCCCAAGTGATACTGCAACAGCCTTATTTTACCTCACCGGATTTAAAATAAGCAACCGCAACGGCACCGGGGCCTGCATGTGTACCGACGACGCTGCTGAGCTGGACGCAGTCCAGATCTGAGACCTGACCTTGCCACAGGCTCTGGCTGTCCTGTATATACTGCCGGAGCGTGTTGTCGGACAATCCGGTGTAACCGAGCAGGAGAGGCATGGAGAAATCGACACCGTCCCGGCGGATCTGCTCTGCCAAAAGATTGTTGGCCTTTTTGGAGCCGCGCGCCTTACCGAGAATGGCAAGCCTGCCGTCCCGGGCCGTGAGGACAGGCTTGATGCCCAGAACGCCGCCTGCAAACGCGGCAGCACCGGAGATCCGGCCGCCTTTTTTCAAGTACTCGAGAGTATCGACCATAGCGACCAGACCGATCTCATCGCGCTTTTTTGACAGGTGCTGCGCAAGGTCATCCAGTCCCATGCCGTCCGAAGCGCAGCGCAGAGCGTACTCGGCGAGAATGCCGGAACCGATGGAGACATTCATGCTGTCCACAACGCGGACATTGGGGTAATCCTCAGCGGCGATACAAGCGCTCTGATATGTGCCCGAAAGGCGGGAGGAGACCGTGATCACGACGGCTTCTTCTCCTTTCTCCTTAAGCTCCCGGAAGACCTTTTCGAATGCTTCAGGTGTCGCCTGACTTGTCTTGGGAAGCTCCGGGGCGGAAGTCAGCTTCCGATAGAATTCCTGCTTGTTTATAGTGACGCCGTCAATAAAGTCCTTCTCTCCAAATGAGACGGTGAGCGGTACGACGGTAAAAATACTGCTGTATTTCTCTGCAATATCTACAGTGGAATCGATGATGATTCTTACTGCCATTTGAGTGATCCTCCTTATTTCTGTGTTAGAATATATAGGTCATAACTTGGTTAAGCCGGTAAATTTATGAAGGCAAAATAATGACCTGTATTGGGTTAAATGTCTCTTGCCGGTGAATAAATATCGTTTGAAGCACAAATGTTGATTTGTCAACGTTTAGGAGAATAGCACACAGTTTGTTGAAATGTCAACAAGTTTTCCGCAACTTTTTTTCGTGATACTGTTTTCGTGATGGGGGAAAGACACTTGCAGAAGGAAGAATTGCAGAAAGAAGAATTGCAGAAAGAAGAAAAAAAGGTAGAGTACCTCGAACTGATCTATGACCTGATCTTTGTCTATATCATCGGAAGGAACAACTCTCTGCTGCGCCAAGTGGAGGGCGGGTTCGTCACGGGATCCACTTTTATGATCTATGTGTTCTGCACGCTTGCCGTTATTCAGATCTGGAATTTCTCCACTTACTACATCAATATGCACGGGCGAAATGGCATACGGGATCATATTGCACTTTTGCTCAACATGTATCTGCTTTACTATATCGGAGAGGGGATCGGGCCTCACTGGGACAGCTATCAGAAGAAGTTCCACGTCGCCTGGGCACTGATCCTGATCAATCTCGGTGTTCAATACGCCATCGAATTTCGCGGTCACAGAGGACGCCTTGTGGAGGAACGAACGATCAGGCGCATGATGATCGTTCTATTCGGAGAGGCTGCATTGGTGCTGGCAGTGCTCCCTTTCTATAACAACACCGGGATGTTCCTTGCACCGGTGCCGATCCTGTACGGTATGGTGATGACTCTGATCTTTGCGGATAAAAATAAAGCAGAGCTGGTGGACTTCCCACATCTGTCAGAGAGAGCAATGCTGTATGTGGTCTTTACGTTCGGGGAGATGATCATTGTCATTGCTTCCTATTTTGACGAAGTTTTCACAGTGAATAACGCTTATTTCTCCGCCCTGTGCTTCCTGATCGTGGTGGGCTTGTTCCTCTGCTATGAGGTGCTGTATGACCGGATCATTGATCGCGATATGAAGACGTCGGGAATCGGATACATGATCATCCATATCTTCCTGATCTTTGCCATGAACAACATCACGACATCTTTGGAGTTCATGCGCAACGAACAGGTGCTTCTGCTGCCGAAGATCCTGTTTTTGATCGCTTCTTTGCTGCTGTACTTTTTCTGCCTGTTCACGCTGCAGATGTTTGCAAAGCCGCAGTTCAAGCTGTGCCGCCGCTTTTTGGTGCCGATCGCCGTGACGACGGTTGTGTTTGCGGGGGCGATGATCCTGCTGCGAGAGAATATGCGGCTCAATATTTTGGCAACAGTCATTTATGCGTTTGCCATGTTCCTTGAAATCTGGCGTTTCAGCAGGCAGAAATGCGAAGAGATTTGATGCCGGGTTGTGAGTGAATGGAGGGATGCATGCGTATCCGGATATTTGGAAGAGGATTAGAATGCAAAAAAAGAACGGGGATCCGGCTGCTGCCGGAATCCCCGTTTTTGGTCATGTATGATCAGTTCTTTTATCTGACCGAGCTTGTCTGCAATGTAAGCTCTGAGTCCTAAAAAACCGGCAGTTCCCAGTACGGCGATAATAACAAGGATAATCAGGATCACTCGTCCGGCACCGCCTTTTTTCTTATTCTGTTCCATATTTAACTCCTTTTCAGTGAGGGATTATTCAATAACTATTCCTATTTACGGGGGAGAGGAGGGCAATCCATGGTAGAATGGTGTCAGGGGTGTCAGGGGGACGGTTCTTTTGACATCCCTGACATAAAAGAACCGTCCCCGTGACACTATTTGAGGTAAACATGAGAATACAAGATATGAAAAAATCAATTGTAAAATTAATAGCCGCATCACTTATAGTCTCTGCGGCCTTTGGGACAGCATCCTGCGGCACGCATTCGGCGGAACCGGTCGAAGTAAACACCAAAACAGAAAGCGAGATACTATCCGCAGTGGAAGGCGAAGTACATGTCGCAGCCGACGGAAGCGACGAAGCAGGCAGCGGGACAGTGGATGCCCCGTTCGCGACGATTTCCTATGCTGCAGAAACCATGCCCGGATCTCAAATCATAGTGCACGAGGGTGAGTACATGCCCTTTGAACTGGGACAGGAATGCTCAGGCAGCGAAGGATCTCCTACGGTCATCCGCGCAGCGGAGGGGGAGAGAGTCGTTATCAGCGCTGAAAATACTGATTCTGAAGAAAGAGAGAACGCCACTGTGAATGCAGCGGAAGGTGAGACAGCATCAGATGAGGAGGTTGACAGAATCGGCATCAGTATTTTGAACGTAAGGCACATATCGGTCGAGGGACTGGAAATCCGGGGCGGCACGCACGGAATCCGGTATATGAGCACGCGTGAAGCCGGAGAACAGCCGCTTATGGATATCAGCATCAAAAACTGCACTGTTCACGGCGTTCGCGGGATCCACGGAATAAATGTCTATGCGTTTAATGATAAGGCGCCGGTTGCGGATCTGACGATCGAAGGGTGCGAAGTCTATGATTGTGAGTGCGGATCAAGCGAATCCCTGGTCCTGAACGGCAATATTGACGGATTCCTCATTGCTGAAAATACAGTCCACGATAATAACAACATCGGGATCGATATGATCGGATTCGAAGGGCTGGCGATGCATCCGGAGGAGGACAGCAGCAGGAA
The DNA here is from genome assembly GCA_902801585.1 of uncultured Lachnospiraceae bacterium. The sequence goes on from CADCIU010000009.1 coordinate 37,973, forward strand.
CCCTTATGACGCAGATCAGGTGAGGAATGGGATCTGCCGGGATAATGTGATCTACAATATAAGTACGGAGGGAAATCCTGCTTATTTTGAGGACGGGGAGTATGATCTCTGCGCAGGCGGGATCTATGTCGACGGCGGACGCGATATAGAGATCTGTGATAATTTCATCTACCGCTGCGATATTGGGGTGGAAGTCGCAACGGAACACAGTCCGGATGACAATGAACTGTTCCGGGTAACAGGGATCAGAGTGCATGACAACGTTATTGCCGATTGTACGGGGTGGACGGGAATCTGTTTTGGCGGATATGATCGGGATCTCGGTTTTACCGAAGACTGCGAATTCGATCACAACACACTTGTGGATAATGAGGTGCAGATCGGAGTGCAGCGAAGCAGAAATAATCGCATATACGCCAATATGATCATCGGAGGAGAAACGGGCGTAGAGTTTAACGAAGACTGCAGTAAAGAGGATATGGTAAATGATATCAGCGGAAATGTTTCAGCGGAGATCGGGGACGAGGAAAGCTGGAGCGAAGAATATGGATCTTCTTACGGAGACAGGGAGAAAATTGCAGATGGATTTCGTTCGCTGATCGAGGATATGGGATCGCGATTTGTACCGGATGAGGGGATGATGGAGCTTTATCGTCGATAAAGGAGACAGAGAACCGTCCCCTGTCTCCCCTTGTCACCCTGCGTCCACAATAGGTATAATAATCTTGGCAAATAGTACTCTACTCAAGGAGAAGCGCTCATGAAGAAAAGATTAAATAATACCACCGCGTTAGCTTTATCTATGATCGTAGGGATCACCGCGATATGCGGAATTATGTCTCAAGGAATCGAGGCAAGTGCGCAGGCTGACTACGTAGTCAGAGATGAAAAAATCACTTACAGAGGGCACACTTATGCATTCATGGATGCTGGAGAGTACCGGTTGAATTCTTACCGCGAAGTGGAAGATTTTTGCCGGAGCATGGGAGGGCATCTGGCAGTCATTAATGACAATGATGAGAATGGTTTTCTGTTTGAGACTCTCCAAAACAGCTTTTCCACGACAGCCTTTTTCGGATACTCAGACCATGAGCAGGAATCTGTATGGGTATGGTCAGACCAAACCAGTGCTTACGAGAACTGGACAAACTACGGAAAGTGGGATCAGCCGGATAATGGGATCGAATACGGCGGCGACGAAGACTATGCAGAGTTCAATTATGAACGGGGAAAGAGTATTTTGCCCAATGACGGCACATGGAATGACGCACCGTTCAGGCAAAATACAGACATTTTCATTTGTGAGTGGGAATATGAGGAAGAGCAGGATGATCCATTTACGAGACTGACTGAGATGGAGAGTGTTATCAATGCAGTATTGTTTGCATGCGATCTGGAAGGATTGGATACATTAGAACCGTCTGTAAATAATAACGAGTTTTTCTGGGATACGATGTGTACATATTGCAACTCCTATCCTGTCACCAGAGAAATAGGGGCAATGAATTATCCGAGATATGGAGAGGATGGGAATTATCAAGGTGTTCCGAATTACGTGCTCAGAAATGCAGCATATGCTATGTTCTCTGATTTTGACGAAACTTTCCCGGAATTAGGTGATAATACCGACCGTGCCATTGCAGTTGATGATGAATGTTATGGAATTGCGATTGCTGACAGCATTTCCTTTGTCACACTCAGAAGCTGGAAGCTTCTCGATGACGGCTCGATCGGTGCTGTCTATTACACAGCATATGAAGACGGAACTCCGACGGGGTCATATGAAGTGGACATGAAGCCGAATCCGAATTACCACAAGGAGGGTGGCCCGGAAACCTATTACTATACGATCGTGGGGATTACAAAGTTCTATTAGGTCTGTTTGATGTAAAGGGGTGTCAAGGGGACGGTTCTTCTGACACCTTTTGAGTCCAAAAGGTGTCAGAAGAACCGTCCCCTTGACACCCCTGACACTTTGGAGAGAAACAAATGGTAATCATGACACTGGAAGGAATCGGCATATCCTTCGGAGATACAGCACTGCTGCGGAACGTGACGCAAGGCATTGAGGATTACGACAGGATCGGCGTGATCGGTATCAACGGGACGGGAAAATCTACTCTTCTGGCGATCATCGCGGGCGCGTTGCAGCCGGATGAAGGGAAGATCGTCACGAGAAACGGCCTGAAGGTCTCTTACCTGCCGCAGAATCCGGTTTTTGATCCTGGCAGGAGCATATTGGAAAATGTCGTTCAAAATATTGAACAGGATCAGGAGTTTTGGAACGTGCAGGGAGAAGCAGCCGCAATGCTGCTCAAGCTGGGGATCGAAGATCCTTCCGTCATGCCGGATACTCTGTCTGGCGGGCAGAGAAAAAGAGCTGCCCTGGCAGCGGCGCTTCTCACGCCCGGCGATATTCTGATATTGGATGAGCCGACCAACCATCTGGATCACGAGATGATCGAGTGGCTGCAGGAACAGCTGGCAAGCTATAAGGGCGCGATCGTCATGGTCACGCATGATCGGTATTTTCTGGATGAAGTGACGTCTACTATTTGGGAGATCGACCGGGCTGATGTGTACAGCTATCCCGGCAACTATGAGAAATATCTGCAGACCAAACAGGAGAGGCTGGATTTTGCACTGGCTGCGGAGAGGAAGATGGCAGCTCTCTACAAGCAGGATCTCGCATGGATGATGCGCGGCGCGAGAGCCAGGTCGACCAAGCAGAAAGCGCACATCCGGCGCTTTGAGGCGCTGCGGGACAGGGAGAAGATCGCTGAGGAGAGAAACGTGCTTTTGGAATCGCTCCCTTCCAGAATGGGAAATAAGACCATTGAAGTGCGCCGCCTCGCCAAGAGCTACGGGGACAAGTGCCTCTTTAGGGACTTCTCCTATACATTTCTGAAAAATGACAGGATCGGGATCATCGGGCCGAACGGCTGCGGTAAATCCACTCTGCTCAAAATATTGATCGGCGAAATTCAGCCGGATGAGGGCGCGGTGGAAAAGGGACAGACGATCCGGATCAGCTATTTTGGCCAGGAAAATGAGGAGCTGCCCGATTCCGGCACTGTGATCGAGATGGTCAAAGATCACGGAGAGTATGTGCGCACGGCTGACGGCCTGATCACTGCGTCAGCTATGTGCGAGCGTTTCCTGTTCATTGGGAGCAAGCAGTACACACCCATCGCGAAGCTGTCGGGTGGAGAGAAGCGGCGGCTGTATCTGCTGCGCGTGCTGATGGAAGCTCCCAATGTGCTGATCCTGGACGAGCCCACGAATGACCTGGATATTCAGACGCTGCAGATTCTGGAGGACTATTTGGACCACTTTGCGGGCATTGTGATCGCGGTCTCCCATGACCGGTATTTCCTGGACAGGGTCGTCAATCGGATCTTCAGCTTCGAGGGAGACGGTCTTTTGCATCAGAGTGAGGGCGGATACGAGGAGTATCTGGCGCGCAAAGAGGGGATGGATATTGAAGAAGCCTCGGAGAGCAGGGAGCCTGGCTCCGCCGGGACTGAGCCGTCAAAAAAAGGCAAAAAATACAGGGCGCCCGAGACCCGAAAGCGGCTGACGTTCTCCCAGCAGAGGGAGTATGAGACGATCGAGGACGTGATCGATGAGCTGACGGCTCGCTCCAAGAAGCTGGAGGAGGAGATGGCCGGGGTCACTTCGGACTATGTGAAGCTTCAGGCGCTCTCGGAAGAGAAGCAGAAGATCGATGAGGAGCTGGAAGAAAAGATCGAGCGGTACATTGAACTGCAGGAACTGGTGGAGTAGGAGACGGGAGGGAGACAGGGGACGGTTCTATGTCTCCTTCTCAAGGAGACATAGAACCGTCCCCTGTCTCCCTATCTCCTCACATAATGAAATAAATCCAATGAATAACAAAACGATCGATTATTACAATTCCAACGCTGCCACATTTGCAGCGGGAACAGAGAATGCGGATATGAGCGAATGCCGCGGGCGGTTCCTCCATTATCTGACGCCCGGCGCGGCAATTCTGGATGCCGGCTGCGGAAGCGGAAGAGACATGATCGCGTTTCGCGATGCCGGTTTTGATGTCAGCGGTTTTGACGCGTCGGAGGAGCTCTGCAGGATTGCCGCTGAAAAGACAGGAATCCCTGTTAAGCAGTTGTTCTTTGAAGAACTGGAAGGGGAGCAGGAATACGATGGCATCTGGGCATGCGCTTCTCTCCTGCACGTCGCAAGAACAGACCTTCCGGATGTTCTTCGCCGCCTTCACAAACTGATGAAGCCAAACGGAATTCTCTATGCCTCTTTCAAATATGGTACCGGTGAGCGCATCAAGGAGGGCCGCTATTTTTGCGACTTTACTCAGGAGAGCTGCCGCAGTCTGATGGAGCAGGCAGGCTTTGGAGTCATAGAGATTTTTGTGACCGGTGACGTCAGGGAGGGACGAGGCGACGAGAAGTGGGTGAATGTGATCGCAGAGAAGGTGTCAGGGGGACGGTTCTTTTGACACCTTTGGGCTCCAAAAGGTGTCAAAAGAACCGTCCCTCTGACACCAGCATTTAGCGGGTGATTTAAATGACTCTTAATGATTATCGCAAACAGTTCAAAAGAAACCTGATGATCATACGCACAGCAAACGGAACATCGGATGCATCTGCCGGCAGAACCGAAGATGCTTCAGATCCTGTGTATGAAAACGTGGACTATGCGATCGTGTTCCTGTTCAACAACCGCAGACGAAATTTCAATACCGCCGAGGAGCTTGAGGAGCTGGTACTTGAATTGGTGAGGATCACGAACAATGGAATAATCAGCGGGCAAGGCCTTTTCGGAAGCGGAGCAGACAGCATCAGGTTTCATTACGTGAGGAGCCAAGATATCGCGGCCTTTTGGTACTGGTTCACGAGAGGTCTCTATTGGATGCTCAGATCGCAGTACATGGAAGTGGAGGAGATCGCCGCATTCTGCGAATATGTCATTAATAGTACCGGGTATTTCTTCTCGGACGGCTGCAGTATTGTATCCATGCTCATGAGCACATATGTGTTTATGCGCTTTGATCTGCCATGCCCTGAATATACTTCCGGAGAAGAGTATAAAGCCGCCGCCGCACGCGAAAAGATCCCGACAGTCAGTGACCTGCATCGGCTCGCAGCAGATTCCGAATTCCGGAGATTTGTTTCCTACTATCTGAAAATCTGCCCCAGCAGAAAAATCGGTTACAACAGCTTCGTGGAAAGAGCAGGGGACGGTTCGTATATATGTAAGCTTACCGGCCAACTCACAGGAGAAAGGAACCGGGACTTCCGTCAAAATATAGAGGCCTTCTACGAAGAGCACAGCGACGCCTGCGTAATATTTGACTGCCGTACACTGGCATGGATCGATATGGAAGGCATCAGTGTTTTGACAGATCTGAGAGCATCCGGCAGACAATTTGTGCTAAGAAATCTCAATGCCGATATTCTGGTGCTGCTCAAGGTCGAGGGATTTGAGGAGTACCTTGATAAAAACGAAAAGCTCCGGAAGATCGACCTGAGTGGATGTCCCAAGATCAATGAAGGTGCGGCGGGCATCATTTACAAGGTTTCCGACGAGATAGTCGCGAAGATGTTTAAAGAGGAACCGGACTATTACGACCTTGTCAAAAGAAGGATCGCGCAGAAGAATGCGCTGATCGCCGGCGTTCCCGCGCCGTTCTCTTTCGGATATGCCGAGTATGACGGCAAGATCGTTATCCTGATGGAACTCCTCAATGCCAAATCCCTCCTGCAGATCTTCTCTTCAGAAGAGGACGGCGACGAGTATATTGTCCGATATGCGCAGTTCGTCAAACAGCTCCATGAGATCCGGGATGAGGAGAAGCTCAAATACTTTGAGAGAGATTTGCTGGGCAAAGAAATACTTGGAAAAGCAGACAGATGCGATTTGGTGCTCAAAGAGGAGCACAGGGGCAGGGCGAGAAAGATCATTGAAGCGATCGATGAGCCGGAATGCCTTGTGCATGGCGATATTCATCCGAACAATATAATGGTCAGCATGGATGAGATGCTGTTCATTGACTTTGACAGCTTCTCGACGGGCAAGGCGGTCTATGATCTGGGAACGCTGTACAGAGCCCTTTTATGCAATACGACGGAAGGTGCCTCGGACTTTAATGCTTTCCTAGGGCTTCCCCTCGGCAAATGCCAAAGAATATGGGACGTGTTCATCGGTGAGTATTACAAAGATGAACAGGAAGAGTTCATACAGAGGAAAATTTCGGAAGCAAAGCTGATTGGAATAGTGCTTGCGCTCGCCAGGCTTATCAGAGTTGAGGCAAGTCATGAACTGATCTCCAAGTGGGCTGAAGAGCTGGAAAAGGTGTCAGAGGGACGGTTCTTTTGACATTTTTTGGGTCTGGTGGTGTCACAGGGACGGTTCTTTTGACAACTTTTGGTTCCAAAAGTTGTCAAAAGAACCGTCCCTGTGACACCAATATAGTGATATTATAATTACTGAATTAATACTGAATAATTACAACCAAAGGAGAACAGAAATGAGTCATCTATTGCTCGGCTTGAAAAAATCACTGATCTGTCTAATGGCCCTCGCCACCTCTGCCTCAATGCTGGCACCGGTGTCAGCATACGCAGTGGAACCGACTCCGGAAGTGGGCGTCGATAATCACACCGAGGGCCGCGAGAACGCCAAGACCGTCAGCGGGATCACCATCGGCGATGTGACCGCCCCCGAAGAGGGGAAACGACTTGACGACACAGCAGCAGTGACGACCGCCGAGGGCGAGACATGGGAGATCCCCGTGATCTGGATCGGCGAGGACTTAAAGTCCAAGACCGGTATCGCCGGCGAGGGCAGTTATTTGCCGGTCCTTGCTTATGTGGTCCCTGACGAATACACGATCAGAAGTACCGACGCGAACAGAAGAGGCTACAACGTCACCCTCTCCGAGGACCTGCTCGAGCTGTTCGGCGAAGAGAAGATCATCTCCGTCTACGAGAACAAAACAGGGATCACCTACATTCTTCCCGCAAAGCTTAAGGATCTTTATGCCCAGAAGGGCACAATCAGGAACCCGACGGATGAAGGCGGCAACGAGCCCGTTCCCGCTGATCAGGCCGCGCCTTACAGGGACGACGCAGATGATGAGCACACGCAGGAGCAGGAAGAAGCTCCTGATAAGGAAGAGGAGCAGTCCAAAGACCCCGAAAAGGAACAGGAAGAAGAAGCAGAAGAAGAAGAATACTCCCACATCGTCAACGTCCACTGCGACAACAACGCCAAAAAAGCGATGACCGAATCGGATCTGGAATTTTTGGCAGACCTCCTCGTCAATACGCTGCAGCCCCAGGCAGTCAATCTTTTGATCGATAGATTCCCGGCCCTGCAGGAGGCGGTCAAGAATCAGGAGATCGGTAAGTACCTCACTGTTATCGTCAGTTATGACGAAGGTACAAATATCTACGGCTTTGCTAACCGAGGCTGGATCGATGATGATGCTGATCCTGATCATAATTTCGTTTACAGTCTGACCGTGAATGCGAGCACGCTCGTTGATCACAAAGAGGGCGACAAGGCGGTCATCACGAAAGATACAGGTTCCAAAGACTTTACGGATCTTGCCAATACAGTCGTCCATGAACTCTTCCACTGTGTCACATATGATTACAACCGTCCGGGCCTCACAGGACAGCTCTATGATGGCGATACTCTGCGGGAATACTCAGAAAATGTCAGATTTCCCAGATGGTTCGTGGAGGGAACTGCGTCAACGGTTGAAAACAGCTGGCAGTTCCGTCAGGAGCTTTTGAAACTCATGCGCACGCCGTTCAGGTCAGAAGATCCGTTGGACAATTATACTAAGGATGTGCTGCTGGAAAGATATGTAGACGGTAAACATACTCTTGATGAGAACGGGAATCTGAAATGTGACTACAACTTTGATATTGAATACTGCAACGGTAAAGACCGATATGGTTTGGAGTGCGATGATGCGCCCAGTGTCTATGTGAGCGGATATTTGGCTTGTATGTATCTGTATGAGCTGGCTGCCGTCGGTGATGCCTCGATCGGTTCTTCCAGAAGTACAGTAGGCGAAAATACAGTGATCGACAGCGGAAAGCTCAGGCTCGGCATGAACTCCATAATGGAACGCATGCATAATGGAGAGACTCTGGATCAAGTCATTAACAGGATTTCCGGCGGAGTTTACAAAGACGCGGCTGATTACGAGGCGCGATTCATAAAGGGCCTGAAAAATGAGGATAACAAATACGGCGATTACGTAGATACAGCATCTTTGGACTATATCTATGACTTTATGAATTACATGAATGAGATCGATAAAGCAAAAGATAGAGGAGAACGGAACTTCTATGCCAACGGATCGGTCCTGTTCGATTTCGATAAGGATTTTACCTCCCCTCTCAATTTCGACGGAACTTATACGACAGATGTCCTTAAGCCTCTGGATGATGAGGACGGAGAGTTCGTGAGATATGCGAGGTCAACTGTCTCAGACAGATACGCCTCTTCTACAGGCGGTAAGTCGGAGAGCGGCAGACCGGTCAGTGCGCTGGGCAGCAGCAGTGGTGTTTTGACATTTAGTGCGCCTTCTCAGGAAAACTCTTCTATGAACTCTTCCATGAACGCTTCCATGCAGGAGGCTGCAAAAGAAATGACTGCAGTGGAAGCCGGAGAGACGAGCGCGGTCGAGGCAGTTCCGGATCCGCAGACGCATGAAGATGAGAGTGCCGGATCTGAGGCTCCTTGCGAGACAACTGCCTGCGAGGAGGCTTCTGAGGGTGCATCTGAGGCCATCTCTGAGGATACTCAGGCGGCTGATCCGGAAGATGACACAGAGCCGGCTCCTGAAGGGGAAGCTGAACAGGAATAAGAGAAAGTGTCAGGGGGACGGTTCTTTTGACACCTTTTGAAACCCCTTTTGAAACCGACGACCTCTGGGGTAGTTTGTTGACACCTGTGGAATAATCGCCACATGTCTGCAAACTACCTCAGAGGTCTTTTTAATAAAGAGGCCTTTTTAGTCTTCTTAAACGTTCGAATTAAAGAACGTATTGGTATGTTATAATGAATTATACTGATCAAAACGTAACTATAAATATACATTACGAAATCCATGGTGTTGTAACGTCCCTGCAACTCTAGTACAATTCTCTTACAGAGTCGACGCTGTATGTAACTGAGAACAGGTATTTTGCATCATCAAGGAGATTAACGTTTTGGAGGCAGCGATGGATCCGATCAATCAAAGAATACTGGAACTGATCAGGGAAAATGCCCGCATGAGTTATTCCGATATCGGCAAAGCGGTTGGGATCTCCAGAGTATCTGCCAAAAAGCGCATGGACTCGATGGAAAAGGCCGGTGTCATCAAAGGCTACCAAACCGTCATCGACGAGGAGAAGACGAGAGGAGGGATTCGGTATATCATTGATATCGAAGCGCTCCCGGAGGAGTATGCCGCCGTTGTCAAAACACTGCAGGCCGACAGGGAGCTCGAGCAGATCTACAGCATAACAGGAGACTGCCGGATCCACTGTATCGGCCGCAGCCGCAATCAATCGACGCTTGAATCGCATGTAAACTATCTGTTCAATCATACGAAGGGAATCCGCCGCGTCTCGTGGCATATCCTGCTATCAGATCTCAGAAGGGCGGGGGAAGGAGTCGGTAATGGAACAGAGAAGGAAAAAATGCCGGGAAGTTGAAGAGATTTACGAGAAGTATGGACAGAAATTCCGGTTTCCGGTCTATCTGGGAACGACATTTTTGGAGACGCCTTTGGAGGACTTGGAGCTCTCCGTGCGCTCATATAATTGCCTGCGAAGAGCAGGGGTGAGAAATGTAGGCGATATAGTGGACAGGATCGACAACAGAGCAGACCTGCTAAGGATCAGGAATCTCGGCGCTAAGAGCGCAGATGAGATCATGACTGCTCTCATGGAGTACCAGTACTCTATTTTGTCCGACGAAGGAAAAAGGAGATATCTTGTAAGGATCACTGAACTGAACGGAAAGTAGAGGGAAAGTAGAGGGAGGGCGAAAAATGCATAACTGGAAGAGTATCACCGCAATGTTAATGATTCCCGCACTGTTATGCCTGTCATCATGCGGAGGCGCGTCAGGCACTGCTTCCGGCGGAGCAGGGGCGACCGCATCAGTTCCGGAGCGGGAGCAGGCGGCGGCACAGGAATCTGATACCGGCGCGACCGGTGCGGCTGCCGGGGACGAAGAGCAGGAGAAGCAGTCTTTTGACGGAAAGATGCATTTCGAGAACGGAATGGCGCAGCCGATGCTCAATCATTCATCTTATGATGTGTCGAACGCGGAGAGCGAGATCCAGCGCCTGTGTGTTTATGTCGAGACAGACCACGACACGGACGGCGACGGAAAAGCGGACCTGGTCAAGGCATGTGTCCAGATCCCCAAGAGCGCTGTGGAAGGCCGGTACAAAGCAGCTGTCATCTATGACCCCGTCCCTTATCCTGCAGGAACTTATAAAGAAACCGAAGGATATATGTCTTATCCCTACGCGGAAGACGAATTCGACTACAACAAGCTCTATGCGGAAGGCGCCAAAAGAGAGGCTTCCGGGAAGATCTCGACAAAAGAAGCGGCAGCCAAAGCAGATATCAAGGAACTGGATTATTCTCTGGTTGGATCACAGGACATAGGCTACTATGACATATCGAGGTATGACTATTATCTGGATCGGGGTTTTGCGATCGTTCAGGCCTGCGGGATCGGCACATACGGCTCAGAGGGGTATGAGCTCTGCGGAACCGATCTCGAACGGGATTCGCATAAATGTGTCGTGGAGTGGCTTACGGGTGACCGGCCTGCTTTCACCGATAAGGAAAACAATGTGGAGGTTACAGCTGACTGGTGCAACGGCAATGTTGCAATGACCGGTTGCTCTTACGGCGGAACGCTTGCCTACGAAGTGGCGACGACCGGAGTAAAAGGCCTTAAGACCGTCATACCGGTGGCAGGTATTTCCAACTGGTATGATTATTCAAACTCCCAGGGCGTTTCGCGCGTAGCTATGGCCCACTATATGGACGTTCTGTCATCCTTAAATGCCGGTTCACAATTCGAGGACGATTTCTGGGTCATTCCAAATGATGAATACGGCGCTTACGTCCGGCAGATTGCCAAAGACGAGATGGCGGCCAACGGAAACTTCGAGGGGCCGTGGCCCGGGATGGACTATTCCGACGACTACGAGAAAATTGCCTGTTCCGCGCTGATCGTGCATGGACTGAATGATTTCAATGTTTTGACCAAGCAGTCCGACCTCATGTACAAAGCGTTCAAAAAAGCGAATCAGGATGTGAAGATCATATGGCACCAGGACGGGCACAATTATCTGACAGGCAAGTATGTGGGAGAGGAACTTTTCGATGAGCTGCTTAACAAGTGGTTGTCCCATTATCTCTACGATGTCGATAACGGAATTGAAAAAATGGCGGAAGTTACGGTGCAGAGCAATGTGGACGGAACCTACCGGACCTATGCTTCGTGGGAAGAAGCAAAGTCTCTGACGGCGAAGTCTGCGGTTGAAGGCGAGACGGAGATCCGGTCGGGAAAATTCGATGACTTTTACGACAAGTATTTGAAGAAAAAACAGCCGGTAGAAGCGTACTGCGAGGATTTGGATGCGGATCACGCAGCCACATACACGCTTGATATCCCTGAGGGTACGACCATCTACGGTGTGCCCGTGGTGCACGTAAAACTGAAGATGCCTGATGTGAGCGGCGATAACCTGATGGTCACGGCAATGCTCCTGGACACCAAAGCGGATGGAAAGCCTTTTAAAGCATATATGACAAGCGGTAAGGTTCAGAATGTAGTGCCTTTCAATAAGATTGGCGAATATCAGATTGGTGTAGGGGCAAAGCCCAAACAGATCAGTGAACTTGTAAAATCCTCCACGAGATCAAAGGTAATCTGCAAGGGTTGGGCGGACCTGATGGATCCCGGTACAGGCTACATCGCCTCAGAGGATCCTTCGCATACAGCCGCAGAGGCGGACACCTACTACGACTACACACTGTATCTGACGCCCACAGTCTATACGGTTGAAGAAGGCCACAGCCTGAAACTCATGATCTTTGCACAGGATCCTTATTGCACAAGACTGGACAATATAACCGATGACACGCCGGACTTCATGGACGACAAGGTCGATGAGGTGTATTCCTTCACAATCAACAATGCATCGGTGGAAGTGGAAGTTCCGGTAGATTGAGGAAGTGTCGGGGACCAGCCCGGGCTGGTCCCTGATATTGTAGAGCCGTCTCTGTGACATCTTGAAAAAGTTGTCAAAAGAACCGTCCCCCTGACACTTTATGTCTTCCAGTCAACGTAAAAAGCGTGCACATCCATGCAAATAGTATCTTTTTGGTTTACCCAGCTGGTACAGACCAGTGCCGAGGAGTCTTCGTTCCAGGCAATCTGCCCGAGGTTATGTTTGGGAAGAGTATCCTCCCTCAGATTCGGCTCACGCTCCAATGTTTCACAATTATAAATCCCTAAGCTGCCGGCGCTTGTCCCTATGGCGATGAAGCGGCTGTCTTTTGTATAGGCACAGCGATCCGGAACGCCGGCAGTGATCTCGACCTCCCCTCGTTCTTCATTATTTTCAAATTCTTCACAAATAAGGAAACGTTCAAAACCGCGGGACCTGTCGTAAACGCAAAGCCTGCCGTCCGGTGAGACAGTGGGATATAAATGATACAACGAAGGCGGTATCGGCTTTTTCTTTATTCTTGTCCCCAGAATTCCGTTTACAGTTATTATTCGCATGCTCTTTTGGTTATCAGAGTCGAAACATAACGCGTATAGGACCGGCGCCTCAGTGTTCCAACTGATCGCCATACATTTCAAAGACTTCCTCCAAATTCTCCTGCAGGATGGGAAGGCGTAAATCTCCAACGCATTTTTACCGCCGACGGCAAACATGCCTGCAGTCTGATCAAACGCAATGCAGTAGGGCATACAGGGAAAAAACAGAGTATTCAGAATATGTCCGTCTGTAAGGTCATGGACACAGATACGGTATCCTTTATCTGCTTTTTTCTTTAAAGAGCTGAATATTTTCACCGGACCTTCGGACTTTCCGGAACCCGCAGAACCCGCAGAATTTCCGGAACCCGCAGCACTTTCAAAATTCACAGAACCCGCCGCAAGCAGAAATCTGCCGTCACAGGATATATCCATGGCAACAGGCTCTCCGACCTCAGAGGGGAAGGAACGCCGCAGCTGTCCGGCAAGATTATATTCGTAGATCTTTTCCAAGCAGATCAGATAGATGCTGTCTCCTGAAAGCGCCAGATACGTGGAGTAATCCTCAGGGGATTTGAACGATGCTGTCTCCCACACATCCTGAATTTCGGAATTGCCCAGCCGCTTTATGATCTGTCTTTTCAGAGCCAGTATTTCAGGATCATGTTCATATCCGGGAAGACTGCGCGCCTGTGCGATCCGGTCGAGCGCAGCTGCGAAATCTCCGCGGCTTAAGGCTTCTTCTGCTTTCTTTTGTCTTTCCAGAAAGCGCTGTTTGTCATGAATGGATTCATCCGTGGTGGCGATCCTGCTCAGATACCACGGGGCTTTGTAGGTAAACGGCCCGACCGGTATGGTCCGTTCGCCGCCATATGTCTGTATGATCAGTGCCCGGTCGTCCTTGGAAAACGCGATATGTTTTATATAGTAGTAGGAGGAGTACAGTGTTTTGACACAGCGGCCTGAAGGCACGGACCAGATCCGCACCTCACGGCTTATGTCAAAAGACGCCAGCATATCACCTCGATGAGAAAAGGCCAGCTGTACCAGCTCCCGTTTATGAGAAGTGCCGGTGAACAGCAAAGCCATATCCGGCAGGGACCAGACATAAATCATGCCATCGATGCATCCGGCGGCCAGCAGGTCACCCCGTTCGCTCACCTGCAGCGTGTGGTCGCCCAACTCAATATGATCGCAAACTCCTTCCGCAGCACGATATACATGTATATATAACCTCGCATCCGCGATTGAAAGACCGGGGAAGGAGAGGAGCCGGCGGACACCTTTGTCGCTGTGCGGGACATTCGGATCATCCCAAAACAGCCGGTCTTTCAGTACGGAAGCTGCTTTGTCAAAAACCAGAAGCTTAGGACCGGTGGAATCAAATTCGACATTCCAATCGATCGGAGAACGCCTGGCGGCGTAAATATGGGCATCATCTTCAGCGGTGAGGAAATGATCGCCCAAAACAGAGCGGCATTTTTGCGCTGTCGCAGGATCGAGTTTTATCTGTGAGCAGTTCCAAGGATCCAGCGGACACACAGATGACTTTTTGAATGTCGGCCCGGCTGTCTTCGGACAGTCTTCCTTTCCATAATGCTTACATAGTTTTTCTATTACCGGACGTAAAGCGAATCCGGGCAGGTCAAACTCATCGTGCTCTCTGTTGTTGATCTCGGGCGCGATCTCCATCGTGAAATGATCTTCATCACACCCGGATTCCCGGAGTATCTCATTCAGCAGAAGAGTGCGGTCTTTTGACAGAGGGGCCTCTTTGATCCTCTGATATGCTTCATATCCGTCGATCTCTGCCTGTCTCCACAAAAACAGTGCATGATTGTAAATAGCCTCCGGATGGCGGTGGTTTTTGAATGCGGCCTCCTGCCAGATATGCCGGGCTTCCAAGGGCATGTTGAGATCGAGCATGCTCAGTGCTTTGTTGTTGAGATTGTCCACGGAAATGTCAAAATTCTCCGGCAGGACACGGCTGTATTCATTTCCGGTCACATCCCGGTAAATCGATAGAAGACAGGATTCGGCGTCACTTTCCTCCACGTTTTTATTCAGAAGACATCTTTTCAGCAAGGAAAAGAGCGCTGCGGGGAGGTTCGCTTTCAGTGCGGGAAGGTCCGGCTTCAGCGCTTGAAGGTCCGACTGCAGTGCAGGAAGGTCTGGCTCCAACGCTTGAAGGTCCGGCTTCAGCGCGGGAAGGTCTGGCTCCAACGCTTGAAGGTCCGGCTTCAGCGTGGGATCGATTTGGCTGCAGATGTATTCGCTGTCTGCCCCTTTCTCCCAAAATCTCTTTCCGGCGAACATTTCTATCACTGTCAGAGCCCATGCGTATGTATCCATCCACGGCATAACGGGAGCGCCGCCAGCCTGCTCCCCGGGGCAGTAGGCAGGGGTGTATCCGGAAGGGAGGTTCCCAATCCCTTCACCGAGGGTGCTCACTGCTTTGGCAAGTCCGAAGTCCGCGACCTTGGCATCCCAATTGCCGGATAACAGCAGGTTTCCCGGTTTCATATCCTGATGGATCAGTCCCTTCTCGTGGGAAAACCTGAGCCCGCGCAGGGCCTGAATGGCAATGTCCAGAATGCGTTCGAGGACCTCCTCTTTAGTACCTTGATAGAGGGTCCCGTCAAGGATCCGGTCTTTGAGACTTCCCTTATCCATCCATTCTGAGAAAATAGTGGGAACGCCTCCGATCTCACGGACATAGTAGCAGGAGACAATGTTGGGATGGAGCCCCAGATTGATCCAATTCTCACATTCCGCGATAAATTCGTTTTTTCGTTCCGGCCCGGCTTCCGCAAAGAAAGCCGGCTGAGGGCGCTTCATGGCCAGGTCCACATTCCAGCTGTTGTGGTGGACCCTCCAGACATTGCCCATTCCTCCCGGGATCGCGTCATCCATGACCTTATAGGTATCCAGGACAGGGTCCCCTTTCTTTAGCTGCTCATTTGTGATGGAAGTCTGCGGCCTGTCAATGGCATCCTTTATGGCTGCCTGAGTCAGAGATACCGAATCTCCAGTCTCTATTTTGGAAATATCATTGGTAAGGGTTAATGAAGAATGGTCCATGCTTTTTTCTCCAATCAAGATAACCGACCTCTGGGGTAATTTGTCGTGGAATAACCTGCCTCGGGTAACCTCGACCTCTGGGGTAATTTGTCGTGGAATAACCTGCCTCGGGTAACCTCGACCTCTGGGGTAATTTGTCCTACTACTGGGGTGGTGAGGTGACATACATCCCTTCTACTCATAGTATATTATGCCGGTGTTCAAAGAAACAATGACAACCTACCCCAGAGGTCGTCTTTGCGCGACAACCTACCCCAGAGGTCGCTTTTGCTACGACAACCTACCCCAGAGGTCGCTTTTGCTACGACAACCTACCCCAGAGGTCGCTTTTGCTGAAATTGTTGTCAAAAGAACCGTCCCTGTGACAACGGATGTCGTTTTTGGTATAGAATATTGTGTGAGAAGGAGAACTATCATGAAAAACTTTAGAACAACACTATTCTTCCTGTTGTGCGCAGCCAGTATCAGCCTGACCGGATGCGGGAATTCAAGCGGTATGTCAAAAGACAGTACAGCGGCAGCAACCGCTGCGGCTCCTGAAACAACCGGCGAGGCAGAGACTGCCGTGATCGACACATCAGACGCCGTGGTCAGTTATCTGGGACCGGCGGGGACATATACGGAAGAAGCGGCGATGTTTTTCTTTCCGGAGGCGAAGTCTATGATGCCGGAGGGAACTGTGGAGGAGGCAATCGCCGATGTCACAAACGGAACTGCGGAATATGCAGTGATTCCACAGGAGAATACACTTGGCGGCGCGGTGACAAACTATGTGGATGCGCTGATCAAGCAGAACGATGTTTTTGTGATCGGAGAGGTCATCCTGCCGATCAGTCAGACGCTGATGGGAGTTCCCGGCGCCAAAATAGAGGATATCAAGACTGTCTGCTCTCACGCGCAGGGAATTAAGCAGAGTGAGACATGGCGCAAGGAGCATCTTCCGGATGCGGTCACAGAAGAGATGGCGAGCACAGCTGCGGCAGCCGAATATGTCGCAGAGCAGAAGGATAAGTCCATAGCTGCGATCGCGGCGCCCGGAGCGGCGGCGCTTTACGGGCTCGATGTTTTGGCAGAGAATGTCCAGATCACAGATGCCAACAAAACGCGGTTCTATGTTCTTGCTGCAAAAGAGCCCCAAGGGGATGATTTCCCGCGGGCGGTCTTTGTGGCGACCTGTAAGGCAAACCGTATCGATGATATCATCGTCGAGATTCATGATTCCGGCGTTGAACTTGTGACGATCCACGACAGGCCTGAGGGGAGCGAGCTGGGATTCTACTATTATGTGATTGAAGTGGAGAGCGAAGGCGGGATCACGAAGAAGCAGCTTGACAGAATCAGTGAGATCGAGGAAGTACGGCTGGCGGGGAGATTCCGGTCAGTCGAGAAAAAATGACCTCGACCTCTGGGGTAGTTTGTGCCCAAGTGTGTAAAACCGACCTCTGGGGTAGTTTGGACCAACCTCGACCTCTGGGGTAGTTTGTGCCGGGTAGTTTGTGCCCAGGTGTGGAAAAATGACCCCAGAGGTTGTTCGTTGTTGAGGGTGTTTATTGCATTGAGGAGACTGGGATTATGAACAGCACACAGAAAACAGCCGTGGTTACCGGCGGCGTGCATGGTATTGGGAAATGTATTGCGGATGAATTCCGGGAGCAGGGCGTAAGAGTTTATGTGATTGATAAGGCAGCCGGAGACCATTACGTGGGCGATATTTCCGACAAGGCGGTTTTGGAAGGATTCGCGGAGCGTGTGATCAGTGAAGCAGGAGGCATTGATTATCTCATCAACAATGCGCTGCCACTGATGAAGGGAATAGATGAGTGCAGTTATGAGGAGTTCCGATATGCGCTGGATGTCGGCGTCACGGCGCCGTTTTACCTGGCCAAGCTGTTTGCGCCGCATTTTAGGGAGGGAGCCTGCATTATCAATATTTCGTCCTCCCGCGACAGGATGAGCCAGCCGCAGACAGAGAGTTACACTGCTGCCAAAGGCGGCATCGCCGCACTTACGCACGCGCTGGCAGCCAGTTTCGCCGGTAAAGTGCGGGTGAATTCCATTTCACCCGGATGGATCGACACTGATTACAAGGTTTATGAGGGACCGGATGCCCTGCAGCAGCCTGCCGGAAGAGTTGGGAACCCGATGGATATCGCAAATATGGTAATGTTTTTGTGCTCTGACAAAGCAGGATTTATTACCGGAGAGAATATCTGTATAGACGGCGGGATGACGAAACTGATGATCTATCATGATGATCACGGCTGGACCTATGCGCCGGAGAGCTGAACTGACGGTTATGAAGGAGCGGAAGATGAACTATATTTTGACAGGACAGATGCTGCTCATCATGTGCTGTGCCGTATACCTGATCTGGTGGTACCGCGGGTTCCGTCCGAACACGAATGTGAGCCGCGTGGGCGGCGTCAACGGACTGCTGCTTCTTGTGACTGCGGCATTGGGAATTGCGGGGCTTATATTCAGCCTGATGCCGGTTCCTGCTTTGACAGAACCGCCGGTTCCTGCTTTGACAGAACCGCCGGTTCCTGCTTTGACAGAACCGCCGGTTCCTGCTGCGATCATTGTTGCAGCGGGTGCAGTGGGCTATTTTGTTCTGCTGCTGGTGACGAAAGTCATTTTCCACCGAGTGGTGACTTCGGAATTGTTCCTGATCACAGGATGGACAGTGCTGGAGATGACTGTACTGGTGAGACTCAGGGCCGGAGAGATTATTGGACCGGCAGGGTTTTTAGTCATGTGCGCCGTGATTGCTGCGGCATTTGTGATCAGCATGATATTGTATGTGGCTTATTACAAGATGGAAGAGATGAAAGCTTTTTACGCTGCGATGGTGCCGCTGGTGACGGAAGCGGCGGCTATGGCTATGATGGTGGCAGCCATGGTCAGCGGGAGATGAGGTGGTGTCAGGGGGCCGGTCCCTGACGCCTGCGAATTCTCCAGACCACCGACACAAAGAGTTGTCAAAAGAACCGTCCCTCTGACAACCTAAGGAGTTAGAAAATTATGAGCCTTTACGCGATCGGCGATCTGCACCTGCACTACCAATCCGTGCTGAAAGCACCGGGGCAGCTGCACGGCCGGGTATGGAAAAAACACGAAGAAAAGTTCCGCAAGAACTGTGCCAAAACAGTGACCCCGGAGGACACTTTGGTCCTTGTCGGCGACCACAGCTGGGGAAAGAATCTGGCGGAATGCGAACAGGATCTCCAGTATATCCGCGAGCTGCCCGGGCGCAAGATTTTGACACGAGGAAACCATGATATGTTTTGGGACGTGAAGAAGACGGGTATGCTCAATGAGTTGTACCGACCGGAGTTGACCTTTGTGCAGGACAGCTATGACTCCTATCAGGATTACGCTATTGTCGCGACGAAGGGGTTTACTTTTGAGGGGCCTTTTTACATCGACCGCCGCGGCCGTATTGTGGGCTGGGATGAAGAGGCGGAGGAGCATGCCGGGAAGCTGGTCGCCAGAGAACTGGTGCGGCTTCGGAAATCTTTTGACCTGGCCAAAGCTGATGGATATCGCAAATTCATCATGTTCCTGCACTATCCGCCGACTAGCATCCTGGAAGAGAGAAGTGGTTTCACCGACATGGCGGAAGAGTACGACGCTGAGCAGGTGATCTACGCACACAGCCACGGAGAAAGCAGGTTTCACGACAGCATTCACGGCGAATACCGAGGTCGGGAATACCATCTGGTGTCCGGCGATTACCTCCGTTGGAAGCCGTTGAAGATCCTGGATTAGAAAAAATCGACCTCTGGGGTAGTTTGTTTTGGGGAATGTGTCAGGGGGACGGTTCTTTTGACAACTTTTTTCTAAAAAGTTGTCAAAAGAACCGTCCCCCTGACACATTCCCCCGTGGAAAACACGTGCTATCCCGTAGATAATAGTATCTTGGTTTAGATATAATAATGCGATAAATATCGGAAAGGATAATGCGATCATGAAAAAAGTAATCTGTCTTCTGCTGTCAGTGCTGATACTCACAACCATGAACTGCACTGCACTCGCTGCTTCGAAAGGGATCGGCGTTGAACCCGGTCAGGCAATGCCCGACTTCACCGTATCACTGACGGACGGGACGACTGCCACACTTTCTGAAGTGCTTAAGGAGAAAGACCTGGTGGTTCTCAATATTTTTGCCACCTGGTGCGGACCTTGCGAAATAGAATTTCCCGACATGGAGAAAGTTTATGAAGCCAACAGCGACCGGATGGAGATCATTTCGGTTTCTGCTGACCCTGATGATACCATGGAGATGGTCGCGGACTACAAAGCGTCCCATGCCCTCTCGTTTCCGATGGGACTGGCGGGAGACGCGCTCAGCTTTCTCAATTTGTCCGGCTATCCGACGACAATCTTCGTCACACGCGACGGCACGGTCGGTTTTATCAAAACAGGTGCGTTTGTAGAGGAAGGAGCATTTGAGGAAAAGGTGAAAATATTCCTCTCCGCAGATTATGACGGAAGCACTCTTCCTACAGAAGAGGCACATTCCTACATCCTGCAGATCCTTGCGCTGATCGTTGGTGCAATGGTGCTGCTCGTGATCGGGAGATGGCGTCTTTTCGTGAAAGCAGGAATGCCGGGTTGGTACAGCCTGATCCCAGTCTTGAGCACCTACAAGGAATTTGCGCTTGGCTGGAAAGGATGGATCAGCATTCTCTCTATTTTTTGCCAGATTGGAAGCTTTGTAGTCCTTTTCCTGGGATCTCATGCAAACTGGGAGATCATCTGTTCTCTGGTTCTCATAATTGTGTATCTCGTGATCAGGCTGCTGGAGAGCGTGAAGCTGGCAAAGGCTTTTGGAAAAGGCATCGTTACCGGAATTCTGCTCACTTTCTTCCAGTCTCTTGGAAGATTTGGCTTGAGCTTAGCCAAGACGGAATATAGCGGGCCTGCTGCGTAAAAGGGCGGGAGACAGGGGACGGTTCTCTGTCTCCTTTTTCAATTGCTTCACAAGCCTGATTGAATTAGGAGACAGAGAACCGTCCCCTGTCTCCCGCGCTAAGCTCTTATTTCATACGGAACGCCGAATTTCCCCTCTTTTATAGGGACCGCATAAACCGTGCAGTTACCGATATATTTTGACCAGTATGCGCCGTTTGATTCGGGTGTGAGATATTCAAGGGCACCCTTCATCGCGATCGCATGGGTCGAGACGAGGATTTCCTCCGACTTGGCGCGATCCCGGATTTCTTCCAGAAAAGCGCCGACCCGCGCAGTCACTTCCGAGAGCTGCTCCATCCCCTCAGGGGCCGGATTGTGCACGAAGTCAGAGAAGAATTCAATGATTTCCGGCGGCGGCACGCGAAGGTCCAACCCTTCATAGGGGCCGTACTCCATTTCAATCAGCCGTTCATCCACATTGGGCAAAAAATCGCTGCCCTTTCCTGCCGCGATCCTTGCGGTGTCGATCGCTCTTTCCAAAGGACTGCTGAATACAGTATCGAAAATGATCCCATGTTCCGCAAACCATTCTCCGGCTTCTCGAGCCTGCTGAATTCCCGTCTCATTGAGGGGATGCTCGCTGCGCCCCTGAAGCAGATTTGCTTTGTTCTTTTCTGTCTGTCCATGTCTGATTATATAGATCATATTTGCCTCCCGAAGAAACAACCTCGAATGAACCGGCTGATGATGAACAAACCGACCTCTGGGGCAGTTTGTCCACCGGCAAGTTGCTGGCTACTTACGTAAATGATAAAATCAGATTATCAAAACACAGACAGGGTGTCAAAAGAACCGTCCCTGTGACACCTTCCGTGACACCTGACAGATAAGGAGGCAGCAATGGCATTCGCATTAAGAGAGTACAAGGAACCGGATTTTGGCGAGCAGTGCTTTCTGTCAGCACCCGATGCAGCGATGGCACCGGCACCTGCTGACTCTGTTGCTCCGACGGGCTTTCACGCGATGAGTATTTTTCCTGAGTATTTTAAAGTCGGGGGAAAGTGGCTTCTTGCAGAGGAGAGCCGCATGGACTGCGTGCCGGTTTACGACGGCCGTAAGATCATTGTAAAGGAACCCCGTCGGCTCCGCAAAGGCGAGCCGGTCATCCTTGGAAGGACAGAAGACGGGAGAGAAGGAATCTATGTCCATCCGAACGGCTTTAGCGGTGAGAGAGAGCTGAAAGATGTCTTCGCCTTCCGAACAGGGCGATCCCGTGAGACGGCCTTCTCCAGAGACTACGATGAACTATATGATATTCTCCGATACGACAGGGAGAACGGTAAGATCGTATGGGTGATGGGACCGGCCTTCGCGTTCGACCACGATGCACGGGAAGCCTTCTCCGCCCTGATCAGAAACGGCTATGTCGATGCGGTGCTGGCCGGCAACGCGCTGGCGACGCATGATCTGGAAGCAGCGTGGCTCGGAACGGCACTCGGTCAAAATATTTATACCACTGAACTTCAGCCAAACGGCCACTATAATCATCTCGACACGATCAACCGCGTGAAACAATGCGGAGGAATAAGCGATTTCATAAGGCAGGAGAACATCGACAACGGTATCATCTACAGCTGTGAAAAACACGGAATTCCCTACGTACTCGCCGGCTCCATCAGGGATGACGGACCGCTTCCGCCTGTCATAGGAAATGCTTACGAGGCACAGGACCGGATGCGCAGCGAGGTCAAAAACGCGACGACCGTTCTCTGTCTCGCTACCACACTCCACTCCATAGCTGTCGGCAATATGACACCTTCCTATCGGGTGATGCCGGACGGACGGATTCGGGAAGTCTATTTTTACTGTGTGGATATTTCTGAGTTTACAGCCAACAAGCTCAGTGACAGGGGAAGTTTGTCAGCCAAAGGAATTGTCACGAACGTGCAGGACTTTATTGTGACACTAAGCAAAGGACTGGGGCTTTGAAAGGAGACAGGGGACGGTTCTCTGTCTCCTTCGAGTGTCAAAAGAACCGTCCCCCTGACACTACGATAGTCCGGAGTGGGAAGTGGTAAGGGGCTTATTTATAGGATATGCGTTAGGTGAATACGAAGCCTATATACAGACACCGGAGCATCTGTATCAATATTCCCGCTATTATGACGATTTGTACTTAGTGGATGGTGAAAGCTATTATCTGATGGATGAGAAGAGCAGATGGAACAGGAAACGCGGCAGATCGGGGAAACCCAGTCAGGGTACGACTCAGGGTACGACCGGCTCCGGGATCGGAGATAAGTCAGGAAAGCGCAGAAATAGCGGAAATAGTTACAGCGACGCGGATGATTACGCGGATGAATATGCGGAGTATTACATGGAAGAAGGATATGACTACGATGATGCATATGATGAGGCGTATGATGAGTGGGAGGACTGAAGTGCCATGGGAAGAATCAGAGATTTATTCACGGCAAATGATATGACTTTGGGCACGCCGTGGAAGAGCATCGCAAGGTTCGCCTTTCCGATGCTGATCGGAAACTTCGCGCAGCAGCTCTATAATACGGTCGACGCCGTTGTCGTGGGCCGCAGCCGGTGGGGCTACACGGCGCTGGCATCTGTCGGCAACGCACTGCCGATCCTCAACTTGCTGCTGGCGCTGTTTGTAGGGATCGCTACCGGGGCGGGAATTCTTGTTGCACAGTTTTTTGGGGCAAAAGACAGAACGAGCTTGGAGAAGACGATAGGAAACTGTATTTTTATCTCTTTTACAGCCGGATTGGTGATCATGATCGCGGGGCCGCTTCTGACAACCCCCATGCTTCGGGCAATGCACACGCTGCCGGAAATGTTTGATGCGTGCAGAGATTACCTGAATATCTTCTTCTGGGGAATTTTCGGCTTCATGTTCTACAATATTTTTGCCGGAATTCTGAGAGGACTGGGCGATTCTTTCTCTGCGCTGCTTTTTCTCATCATTTGTGCCGGGCTCAATGTGATCGGTGACCTCCTGCTGGTTGAAAAGATGGGCGTCGCCGGGGTTGCACTGGCAACGGTGATCGCACAAGCGATTTCTGCTATATTTTGCCTCATTAAGCTGATGGGGATGAAGGATATCTTCACGCTGCGTAAAGAGTATATCAAGCCGGATGCCGAGTATCTGCGCAGTATTATTCGGCTCGGTGTGCCGTCCGGTATCACGCAGGCGATCATGAGTGCCAGTATGTTGATCGTGCAGGCACTGGTCAACAGTTTCGGCGATGCGATGCTGGTCGCGGCCAATGTGATGGTCATGCGGGTGGATGGGTATGCGATGCTGCCGAATTTCAGCTTCGGGCAGGCTATGGGCACCTACGCAGGGCAGAACGTCGGCGCGGGGAGGCTGGACCGGCTAAAACCGGGAACCCGGCAGGGGACAGCCATGACGGTTCTGACCGCACTCATTCTTGTCCCCATCATTATTTGGTTCGGGCCGGCTCTGATGGATCTCTTTGCGCCCGGAAACACGGAGCTCATTAATCTGGCGATGGGAATGATGTACATCCTTGCGGTGGGGTATATTGCAGTCGGCGTCACGCAGAGTTTGCAAGGGGTGATCCGCGGCGCGGGTGATACGACGTCGCCGATGTGGATCACGATCTTTACTACGGTTTTCCTGCGCATCCCGCTGGCCTATGGCCTCGTTGCACTGACAAAAGCGATCGGCGCACCGGTGCTTACGCAGGAGAAGATGATCTTTGTTTCGCTTCTCAGTGTATGGATCATGGGAGCTGTCATCACAACGATTATCTACTTTCGCGGCGGGTGGAGGAAAAAGATACCGACGTTCGGAGACCAGAGGTGAGGGTGTCACCGGGACGGTTCTTTTGACAACTTCTGGACCGGGGAGATGACAGGGGATAGGAGGGCGTCAGGGACCTGACCGAACGCGTGCGGCATGCCCCTCCGGACCGCGTTGAATTCGCAGGGATTCACACAGATCCTTCCTTCGCTTCGGAGGGAACCGCATTTCCAAAACTCGCCGTCCGCTCTGATGACCGGACGGCTCAGACAAGTGGGCTTTCGGGCTGCAGGAGCTGCAGCCCTCATTCCCTCCTTCGCTCAGGAATGATCAGGTTCATCCGGCTGCTCATTCAAAGTGGTCCGGAGGGGCATGCCGCACACATTCGGGCAGGTCCCTGACGCCCTGCAAGCTCCTGTCACCTCTCCGGTCCAAAAAAGTTGTCAATAGAACCGTCCCGGTGACACCATGATGAGACGATATGATGAAAGTATTAACAAGAGAATTTATATACCTGCGCTATTATTTTGAACTGCAGCTGATGCAGATCCTGCGCTACTGGGTGCTGGGCATCCTGATCGGCTCCTTTATCTCCGTTTTTGCCAAAGACGGGATCCACCGTCTCTTTGGGCGCATGCGGGATCAGAAATGGGGAGTGATCGGCATTGTTCCTGCCTGCCTTTTGGGAATCGCATCTCCGCTCTGCATGTACGGCACCATTCCCATTGCCGCCTCCTTTTACAGGCAGGGAATGCGGGAGGACTGGCTTGCGAGTTTCATGATGGCGTCGATCCTACTCAACCCGCAGCTGATCATTTACAGCGCAGCGCTGGGGCCGGTTGTCCTTGCCGTGCGGATCATCACCTGTGCGCTGTGCGGCATGGCCGCGGGGCTCCTGATCCATGTGTTTTACCGGGGCGGGCACTTTTTTGACTTCACAGGGTTCGAGGAGAGAGCGAGCCGCGACACGCACCCGAATCTGCTGATCCGCTACCTGCTCAACGTCTATCGCAACGTACGCGCGACGGGGCCCTATTTTCTGCTGGGTATACTGCTGTCGGCGGTCTTCCAGCGATATGTGCCGCAGGATCTCATGGTGCATGTGTTCGGCGGTAATGAGGCGTGGGGCGTGCTGATGGCCGCGACGGTCGGCGTGCCGCTGTATGCGTGTGGGGGCGGGACGATCCCCCTTCTGCAGGGATGGCTCAGGGACGGCATGAGCGTCGGGAGCGCGGCGGCATTTATGATTACCGGGCCTGCCACCAAGATCACGAATCTCGGCGCCGTTAAAATAGTGCTGGGCCTTCGCAGGTTTCTGTTGTATCTGGGGTTTTCCATCGGCTTTGCGTTGGTGACAGGTATCATTGTTAATGTTTTGTTATAATGAATTAAAACAGAGATTCGGCAGCGTACGGAACTTAGGCCGGGCATAAAGGAGGAAATATGAGACACAGGAAGCTATTGGCGTATTTGATGTGCGGGTGTTTGTTTTTGACGGCTTGTGTGGGCGGTCAGAGCACAGGGGCAAGTTCATCGGAGCCACAGGCGGAGACCGCAGAAGAGGAGTCGGGTGTTACCGAGGAGCCGCAGGCAGAGACCGCAGCAGGAGAGTCGGATGCTGCCGAGGAGCCGCAGGCGGAGACCGCAGCAGGAGAGTCGAATGTTGCTGAGGAAGCGGCGGCGCAGACAGAAACTGCGGCAGATGAGTCAGCTCCTGCTGCCGAGGAAAACGCGAGCGGCCGGAGCGCAGAAGCCTCATCGGCTGATGCTGCTGCGACCGGCAGTACGCAGGCGGCTAAAGAAGGGGACAAGTCGGTGGTCTATTTTACCGGCGATATCTCACCGGAGGGCCTCGTCAATGTATACGAAGCACTGGGGTGGACCCCCACCGGCAAGGTGGCCGTAAAGATCTCAACGGGAGAGCCGCCGGCGAGCAATTACCTGCGGCCTGAACTCATCAAAGACCTGGTGACCCTGCTGGACGGGACGATCGTGGAGTGCAACACTGCTTATGGCGGAAGCCGCGCTGCCACTGCGGAACACTATCAGGTGGCGGAGGACCACGGGTTCATGGACATTGCTGATTTTAAGATTCTGGATGAGGACGGGTACATGGAAATTCCCGTTACAGGCGGAACGAGGCTGACCGGCAACCTTGTAGGCAAGGCGTTTACGGATTACGATTCCTATGTGATCCTTTCCCATTTCAAGGGGCATCAAATGGCGGGGTTTGGCGGAGCGATCAAAAATTCCTCGATCGGCCTGGCTTCCAGCCGCGGCAAAGTCCGGATCCATTCCGGCGGCACAAGCGATACGCGCTGGCATGACGAGCTGCAGCTTGAATTTCTGGAGAGTATGGCAGAAGCAAATTCAGCTGTACAGGATGCTCTCGGTGATCGGATCATTTACATCAATGTGATGAACAGGATCTCCATTGACTGCGACTGCGACGGGCACCCTGAAGAGCCGGATATTCACGACATAGGAATTCTCGCGTCCTATGATCCGGTCGCACTGGATCAGGCCTGCGTTGATCTTGCTCTGGCGGCGGACGGCAGTGAGAGGCTTAAGGAGCGCATTGAAGACCGACAGGGACTTCATACACTGGAACATGCGGAGGAGATCAAACTTGGAAGCCGGGAATATGAGCTGAAGAGTATTGATGAATGATTTGGTGTCACAGGGTGTCACAGGGACGGTTCTTCTGACAACTTTTAGGAGACAGAGAACCGTCCCCTGTCTCCTGAAAAAGTTGTCAGAAGAACCGTCCCCGTGACACTATTTCAACCTGCATCGAAGACCGTGTCTTCGATAATACCTCCCCCGATCACACAGTCATTTTCGTCATAAAAGACCGCGGACTGGCCGGGCGCAGCGGATCGAACAGGTTCTTCAAATGTGATTCTTACCCTGTCTTCCCCGATCTTTTCAAGCAGCGCGGGCTGCCCTGCGTGGCGATAACGAACTTTCACTTGGCATGGTATCTTTTGGCCGTACGATGGTTCAGGGATGCTCATAAAATTCAGGTCCCTGCAAATGATCGCTTTGCATCGGATTTCCTCTAACGTTCCCAGGACGACTTCATTGCGGTCCGCAAGCAGTTTTTTGACATAAACAGGATGACCGAAAGCGATGCCGAGCCCTTTACGCTGCCCGACAGTATAGTGGATGATCCCTTTGTGCGTGCCAAGGACCTTTCCGGTCCCATCTACGAAATTGCCTTCCGCAGGGACTTCCGCGTCTGCGTGTTCCTTAATAAAGTCCGCATAATTGCCGTCTGTGACAAAACAGATCTCCTGGGAGTCCGGCTTCGAAGCAACCTTGATTCCGGCTTCCTCCGCGATTTTCCGGACTTCCTCTTTGGAATACGTTCCGAGCGGCATGAGCGTTCTTGCGAGCTGCTCTTGTGTCAGGCGGTACAGCATATAAGCCTGGTCTTTCTCGGAATGCAGCGCCTTGCGGACTGTATACCTTCCGTTCTCAAGCTCCACGATGGAAGCGTAGTGCCCGGTGGCAACGTAATCCGCTTGCAGCACGTTTGCATAGTAGAGCATGCGCTCCCATTTGATCTCACGATTGCAGATCACGCACGGATTAGGTGTCAGTCCGTGAAGATAATCGTCGATAAACGCTCTTATGATCTTGTCGTTGAAAGCGGAGACACAGTTGAAGACATGGTATTCGATCCCTATGGCCTGCGCGGTCGCCCTGGCGTCGTCAATTTCGCAGCAGCGGCTGTCTTCACCATCCGAGCTGACCCAGCTTC
Organism: uncultured Lachnospiraceae bacterium; assembly: GCA_902801585.1. The sequence continues at coordinate 66,316 of CADCIU010000009.1, forward strand.
GGAGAGTCACTCCGACTACTTCATATCCTTGCTTCTTCAGAAGATATGCGGCAACAGCGCTGTCGACGCCGCCGGACATTCCTACGATCACTCTTTTCATATATTTTGCCTTTCTAGCGTTCTTTTCGATTTTTCCCTAAGTATATCCTGCTTATTCATATGGTTCTATTGTTGAGAATAGATTTGAATTAAACGTCCAAAGAGGACATGTTATTATTGTAACATGTAGAAGAGTGTCAAGGGGACGGTTCTTTTGACAACTTTTTGGCCAGGAAGACAGGTGCTTCGATGGCAAAAAGTTGTCAGAAGAACCGTCCCGGTGACACCATTGGAGTAATTAGCATATGAAGCGCATAATAATAATCGGCAGCCCCGGAGCAGGGAAGAGCACTTTTTCGAGAAATCTGAGGGATAGGACCGGAATCCCGCTGTACCATTTGGATAACATCTGGCATCAGCCTGACCGGACAACGATATCCAGGGAGGAATTTGACGAAAAGTTGTTAGCTATTTTGGCAAAAGAGAGCTGGATCATCGATGGAAACTACAGCAGGACGCTTGAATTGCGGTTAAAATACTGTGATACAGTTTTTCTCCTGGACTATCCTTTGGAAGTATGTCTTGCCGGCGTCAATGACCGCATTGGAAAAGAGAGAGAAGATATTCCCTGGATTGAGTATGAGTTTGATGAAGAGTTCCGGCAGTTCATTGTGGAGTTTCCTGAGAACAGGCTGCCGAATATTTATCGGCTGCTTCACCGGTATGAGCAGGGAAGAGAGATCCATATTTTCCGATCAAGGAAAGAGGCGGATGAGTATTTAAGATTGTGGAACTGTCAGGTTACTCCAACCTGCCTTGTGAACAAGTGTAATCACAAAGTGCGTTGGATCACTTGAGTCTTTTTTTCTTCCCCTGCCCCCATGGTAATTTGTTCAAACAGCTAAATCTCACTGAATTTATGGCAGTTTTTGGGGGTGTTGGACTATTCGGGGCAGGAAGAACAAAAAGCAACTGTATATTCCAACTTCTGCCGGTATTTATTCCAAATCCAGACTTATCTGCCGATATTCAGTCCAAATCCAGACTTATCTGCCGGTATTCACTCCAGCTCCAGACTCATCTGTCCATCGATCCATGACTTCTGCGGTACATCATGGATCTTATCCCCATCCATATAGTTCCCAATCAAAAACGGCGACGCAGGGTCATGGAGCCTGCTCTGCGCCAGCACTTCAGAGGGCTCCGCATTTGCGTAGCAATACCTGCACAGATGCCTGCAAGTGTTATATGCGCCGATATCGCAGGACAGA
>CADCIU010000010.1 GCA_902801585.1 uncultured Lachnospiraceae bacterium
GTTCTGCTGGTGGCGGCTACCCGCCGCCAGGCAGAATCTTCGGCAATCCAGAGACAAAAGTCCCCGTTTATTACCGGACAATCCGGTCCGGCTTTAACACCATGGTCACCTTTATAAACTCTTCCCGGCTTTGCGGTACTTCCCCGATATTATTCTCAAATCCAAACATTTCCTCATACCATGTTTCAGCAGAATCAATCAACGCATTCAGGATGTCCTCTTTCCCCTTATAGTGTTTATAAAGCGAAGGAGCTTTGATCCCGACAATATTTGCAATCTGCTCCACACTTGTCCCATCGTATCCATTCTCTGCAAATAACGTTAATGCCGCATCCAGTATTCTCCCTTTGGTAGACATGTCTTCCTCCATTTCGCTAATAAACGTTAGCCATATTATAGCTAACACCCATTAGCCCGTCAAACTTTTCTATGTACCTCTTCGCATAGTTGCAAGCGGCATTTGGGAAGACCGGATCATCATCATTGACAGCTGCAAACAAGGCTTACCATGCCAACTTGCCTCTGCCCTTGGTCCGGCTCGCCTTTTTCATTGCAACACTTAAGACCAATATTCAATTCTTCATCTATCCTTTTGCTGTTACGTCTCTTGCCGTTGGCCCGCCTTTATAAGTGGCAATAAAAGAGAGCCGAAGCTCTCTTTTTCTAAATGATTTAAAACTTATTATTCCGTTCCATCTATTTTTGTTATTTCCTGCATTTAGCTTTTTTCATCTTTGTAATCATCAATCTTCACATCTTTCTCCATAAATCCCAACTCTTCGGCAATACGTATTCTTGCATGAAGAATATCCGAATTATACTTCGTCCTGGACCATTCAGGTATTTTAAATACTATCTCTGTTCCAAAAAAATCAAGTACCCCAAAAGTGATCGGATCCCATCCACCTGAAGCTGCTAAAGAGGGGTAAAACTTCCATAATCCTATAAACAGGGCTATTTGAAATATATTTTTTATTCCGGATATAGAACTATAAACGCTCTTATACCTCTGCGCGGCTGTTTCCACATCTTTCTCGGCAATGTTTTCAAAATCATCTATTCTTTGTTTTCTATATCCATATAACCCATCTTCGCCATATATAGACTTTAATCCATCATAAAATGGATCATCCTTCCCATAGTAGTAAAATTTTAATATACTATTTCTCTTTTTCCTATCTTTTATATATTCATCTGTTTTAATGTTTCTTACAATTCTATCGGCATGTTTTAATTTATTTGATACATGCTTTTGAGATTTATCATACTTATTCCTTTTTTTTAAATCTGAAGAGATTTCTGATCCAGGATGAAACGATTCAGTTGTTTTTGCTGAAACCCCATTCTTTCCCTCTTTTGACGATATAATAAAAGAATTGATAGTGGTCTTTATCAGTTCCCTAAATCTAAAATTATCCATACTACTCATGTTAATCACCGTTTGCCATCATCGTTATTCCGCCATTTTCTCTCGCAGACAATTATATCATTTACCATTGCTAAAATGCATCCAAAAAGAGCCACATCACACGTGCCGACCACCAAAACAGTAAAATCATGTCCACAACCCGCCAAAATAGTAAAATCGTGTCCACACTTGGTCAAATAGTAGAATCGTTTCTCAACCCTACGGAACCCAGCCAATGGATATATTCCCTCAAAAACAAAAAGAAGGCTTCCGCCACCGGCAGCAATCATATGCCCCAGTGGCGGAAACAGCAGTATTTCAGGCTTTTTCAGGCCCTTCGATTCAATTATGTGTTAGTAGTACGACAGTCTCGACGCCTTCAGTATAAGGGAACATGTCCACCGGCACTGCTTTCTTCATCACATATCCGCCCTCTGTCAAAACAGTGAGGTCCCGCGCCAGCGTCGTCGGCTCGCAGGATACATAGACGATCTTCGCAGGGCTCAGTTCCAAAGCAGCACCCAAAAATTCCTCGCTGGCGCCGCTCCTGGGCGGATCCATGAACAGAACGTCGAGCTTCTCTTTTTTGGCAGCCATGTCTCTCATGAACCTGCCGGCATCATTTTTATAGACCTCGACATTCTGGACGCTGTTGAGTTTCGCGTTGACCTTGGCATCCGCGACGGCCTCCGGATTCAGTTCCACGCTGAGGACTTCCCTGCAGCGGTCCGAAGCGATGATGCCGATCGTCCCGATGCCGCAGTAAGCATCCAGAATTCTCTCTTTTCCCGAAAAGCCGGCGTAGTCCAGCGCAATGTTGTAGAGTTTCTCCGTCTGCAGCGAGTTGACCTGGTAGAAGGAACGGGAAGAGATCCTGAAGCGCTTTTTGCACAGGACATCTTCAATGTAACCGGGGCCGTACAGCACTTTCTCGCGGTCGCCTAGAACCATTGTGGTCTGCTTGTCATTGATATTCTGCACCACGGTCGTGATCTCGGGGTGACGTTTGAGGAGCGCATTCACAAATTTTTTGGCGGGCGGAAAAACGGTCTGCCCCGTCACCAGTGTGACCATCACCTGCCTCGTGCTGTGAGCCGTGCGCACCTGCACATAGCGGATCAGCCCGGTCCCCCGGTCTTCGTCGTAGACACGCAGCTTGAAAGATTCCATGAGTGTGAAGACTGTCTGGATGATCCTGTCCGCACGCAGGTCTTCAAGCAGGCAGGATTTGACCGGCACGACCTCATGCGTGCCTGCCTTATATATGCCGCAGACCGGCCGGCCCTTTCTGTCCGGCGCAAACACCGAAGTCACCTTGTTTCTGTAATGGTCCGGATTCTTCATTCGGATGATGGGGTCCACGCGGCCGAAGGGTCCGATCAGATTCTCCACAAGCTGCTGCTTCTCCTGCGTCTGCTGCTCATAAGGAACGTCGATCATGGTACAGCCTCCGCACTTCTTGGACACAGGACAGCGGGACCGCTTTTTGTCCGGTCTGCTCTTGAATGCCTGATCCGCCTTGCCCTCTGCTTTCACATTCTTTTGCACTTTTTCAATTGAATTTGCTCTCGCGTTCTCTGTCATGTACTCTGCTCTTTCCTTCCTGACCGCAGCAGCGCATACTGCTGTCTTCCAATTTTTCAATGGTATGTACCGTCTGTCCATAACGAAAGAGGCCGGCGTGATGCCGCCGACCCCCTGGTGATCTGTAGATTATTCGATTCCGGCTTTACAGGGCCGGAAACCTGCAGACATATCAGATGTCCGCTTTCCAGAATCCGTGCAGGTTGCAGTACTCGTATGCCGCTACGGGATCTGCAGCCTTGAAGACAGCCTTGGGCTCCTGTCCGGGCTCAAGCTCCGCATACTGGAAGCCGGTCTTGGTCTCCAGAATGATGAACTGGATGTAGTGAGCATCCATCATGGGATGAGCAACGGAACCGACCTGAACAGTCACAGTGTCACCGTCAACCGTCACAGCGGGAACATGTTTCTCTCTTGCCGCATCTGTCGTGCCCGGTACGATCTCTTTCATCGGTTCGCCGCAGCAGGACGGAGAACATCCCTTTTTATTGACCTTAAGTACCATGCTTCCGCATTTTTCACAGATAAAAAGTTTTACCATAATTGTCCCTTTCCGGCTAAATCAGCCAAACAAGTTTTTGAATACCCATTTATACTGATATTGTAATTCATTTCATGGCAAAAGGAAAGCTGAATGCGAATGCATTTTCGGATACCGTTTTTGCAGCCCGTCACTCCTCCTTAGCCATCTCTTCCAGATGCTTTTTCAGCGCCTGCGCCGCTTCCTCACTCATTCCTGCCAAAAGACCGCCTGCCCTCTTTTCTTCCCTCTTCTCATAGTGCTCCCGCATCATTCCCTTCGTGAGCACCAGTTCTTCCAGAAGATTCTGCGCCGACATGCGATAGGCACCGGCACCGTATATGATCACCTGCTCCACCGCGTCGGACGTCGCGACTGTCACTTTGTATTTCTTCGTGAGCTCATGGGCCGCCTTCTCGATATACAGGTCCGCCGTCTCCGCCTCCTTGGTATAGATGACATCCACTGCGCCGACGCGGACCAGTTCGCCGCGTCCGCCCCGGACCTTGTACGCGTCAAAGACAAGGATCACGTGCTCTTTTCTAAAGCCCGCAAAGTCGACCAGCATGTCGATCAGTTTATCTCTTGCCGCCATGATGTCCCTCGCCGCGAGCTCCCGCAGTTCCTCCCAGGCGAAGATAATGTTGTAGCCGTCGATCAGAAGGTATTCTTTTTCGGAGACCTTTCTGGCTGCGTGTGATCTCTTGTCCGGCGGATCTGCGCTGATCACGCGGGATGCGCGTTTATAAGACTTACGGCCGCCGCCTTTCCCGGATGCACCGGCAAATACACCGTCCGGGTCCGCATCAGAGCCGACATTGGAGCGGATGGGACCGTAGGTGCGCTCGAAGATCCGCCTGAGCTCTGCTTCCTCGGCGAAAAATTTTGCCTCCCTCTCGCTGAACGAAGCGGGCTTTTCTTCTTTTTGGACACCCGCGCGCAGGCCGGTCCTGCCGGCGCCTCCGTACGAGAGGTCCTCACTCCACAAATCTTCGTCATAGAGATCGTCGTCATATCCCTGCATTGCCATTCCCGTTCTGGGACCGTCTGAGGGATCGCGCCATCCGGAATCCACGTGCATGCGCTCACGGACCTCATACCAAGGCACCGGTGTTCCAGCGCCATGCGCGCAGAATACCGATCCCGTCGGGTTTCTCAGGTCCAGTTCCGGATCATATCCGGACGCTTCGATGATCTCCTGTGCATTGACGCACGGCTCGTAACCCTTCAGCGTGCAGGTGATCTGCCCTTCTCCGCGCGTATAGGCCGCAAGCGTCTCCGCATAATTGGCGATCCTGGATACCGGCGCGCTCCCGGTGATCACGGATCGGCCGTCCACCAGGTCCGGCTGCGTAAAGTTCGCGCCCATCTGCTGCAGATCTGTCAGCGCCCTTCCCAGCGATTCCTGCGGAATTTCCAGGCGGAAGTTGTAGAAAGGTTCCAGGAGGACGCTTTCCGTCATCATCAGGCCCTGGCGTACGGCACGGTACGTTGCCTGCCGGAAGTCACCGCCCTCCGTGTGCTTCAAGTGAGCCTTACCTGTGAGCAGCGATATTTTCATATCCGTGAGTTCCGCTCCTGTGAGAACACCTCGATGTCTCTTCTCCTCCAGATGAGTCATGATCAGTCTCTGCCAGTTGACAGCGAGCACATCCGCTCTGCAGCGGTTCTCAAATATCAGCCCGCTTCCCGGCACGCCGGGCTCCAGCAGCAGATGTACCTCCGCATAGTGCCTGAGCGGCTCGAAGTGACCGACACCTTCCACTGTCCTGGCGATCGTCTCCTTATAGATGATGGAGGGATCCCCGAACTCCACGCGCAGTCCCAGTCTCTCCCGGATCATGCGCTGCAGGATCTCTTTCTGCACCTGCCCCATGATCTGGGCGGTGATCTCCTTTTTCTCCTCGTCATAGCTTAAGTGCAGCGTTGGATCCTCTTCTTCCAAAATACTGAGATTCCTGTAGGCTTTAAAGAGATCCTCGCCGGGAGGCAGGATCAGCGCGCATCGCAAGACCGGCTGCAGAAGCTCTGCCCCGCCGGCATCTTCGGCAGCCGCGCCGATTCCCTGTCCAATGCGGGTCTTAGTCAGTCCCGTCACCGCGCAGACTTCACCCGCCTGCACTTCCTGTCTGTTTTCGAACTTGCCTCCCGAATAGAGGCGGATCTGTTCCACCTTCTCCGGACTGCCCTTCTCATCGAGACAGTCGGCCATCGGTGTTTTGACCTTGAGGCTTCCCCCGGTCAGTTTCATCCAAGTCAGTCTTGCGCCGCCGTCCCTTGTGATCTTGAAGATCCTTGCGCCGAATTCATCACCGTAAACGGGGGGCCTGATCATCACATCGAGCGCCGCGAGGAGTTCCGCGACTCCCTGTTCTCTGAGCGCAGCACCAAACAGAACGGGAAACAATTTGCGCTGCGCTGTCAGCGCACAGACTTCATCGGTCGTTACAGTTTCACCCTCCAGATAACGGCCAAGGAGTTCGTCGTCACAGACTGCGATCTCCTCCTGCACGTCCGGGTTTTCCAATCGGGACACCAGGCGCAGATATGCGTCTTCCATAACGTCTTTGCAGTCTGCTGCGCCGTCCGGTGTACCGGATGCCGCGTCCGGCATGATGTCGACACAGTGAGGGCTCAGCTCTTTTTTGACAGCTGCAAGCAGTGCCTCCCTGTCTGCGCCGTTCTGGTCCATCTTGTTGATGAACACGAAAACAGGCACGCCATAGTGCTCCAAAAGCCGCCAAAGCACCCGTACCTGCCCGTTTACGCCGTCCGCCGCACTGATGACCAGTACAGCGCAGTCCAGGATTCCCAGTACACGCTCCATCTCCGTTGAGAAATCGGCGTGTCCCGGTGTGTCCTGCAGTGTATATGTTCTGGCGGTCTCACCCCGCACAGAGGTGAACCTCGCCTGTTTGGAGAAGATCGTGATGCCTCTCTCCTTCTCCATTGCATTCGTATCCAGGAACGCGTTCCCGTGGTCCACGCGCCCCGCGTTCCTGACCGCTCCCGTGATGTGCAGGAGCGCTTCCGAAAGCGTCGTCTTTCCCGCATCCACATGGGCGAGAATGCCAAGGATCAAATTCTCTTCTTTCATAACGAATGATTCACATAAATCTCAGATTGTATCGCCGGTCAGCAGATGATACGCCTCTTTGTACTTGTCGATCGTCTTGTCGATCACATCCTGAGGCAGCAGATAATCGCTGTCGGGATTGGCCTTGAGCCAGTCGCGGACAAACTGCTTGTCAAAAGAGGGCTGGCCATGCCCGGGCGCATAACCTTCCAGAGGCCAGAAACGGCTGCTGTCGGGTGTGAGCATCTCATCGCCGAGCACGACTGTGCCGTTTTCATCCAGACCGAACTCGAATTTCGTATCTGCGATGATGATTCCTCTGGTCAGCGCGTAATCCGCGCATTTCTTATACAGCGCGATCGTGCAGTCGCGGATGGTCTCGGCATATTCCCTGCCGCGGCCCGGGAACTGCTTCTCCAGCACTTCCACGCTCTGCTCGAAGCTGATATTCTCGTCGTGATCGCCGATCTCCGCCTTGGTGCTGGGTGTGTAGATGGGCTCAGGCAGTTTGGCACACTCCAAGAGACCCTCGGGGAGCTTGATGCCGCACACTGTGCCGTCCTTTTTATAGCTTGCCCAGCCGCTGCCCGTGATATAGCCCCGGACGATGCACTCGATGGGGAGCATCGTGAGCTTTTGGCACATCATGCTGTTGCCGTCAAAGCGCTCCTGACGGAAAAACTCGGGCATATCATTGACATCGACGCTGATCATGTGGTTAGGGATGATATCTTTGGTATAATCAAACCAGAAACGGGACATCTGCGTCAGAACGGTCCCCTTCTTCACGATCTTGTTCTTCAAGATCACATCAAATGCCGAGATCCTGTCCGTCGCCACCATAATGAGCTGATCACCGATGTCATAGATCTCACGTACTTTGCCTTCCTTAACGGGTGTATATTCCTGCATGCGTGTCTCCTCCTGATCTTAATTATGCGTATGCAAAACACTGACGATTCTTGAGCGGATCCCGAAAGGGACCCATTTTTTCTAAATGCTTCTTAAATAAACACTTCTTTAGTATAATCATTTTCAAGTGTAATACAAATCTTTTCTCTGCAGAATGCTGTTTTTATCATTAGAGGTTTTGTAATTAGAGGTTTTGTAATTAGAGGTTCTATCATTAGAGGTTTTATGGAGTATCAACTGATCCGAAGCAAAAGAAAAACACTGGCCGTCCAGATAAAGCCGGATGGCAGTGTCATCGTGCGCGCTCCGCTGCGGCTGCCGCAGCGGGATATAGACAGGTTCCTGCGCGAAAAGAGTGCCTGGATCGAGTCCCATCGCGCCAAAATACTGCGGGAAAGGCAGAAGGAAAAAACAAATCCGATCCCTTCCCTCACCGACGAACAGCTTCGCAGACTTAAAAGAAGAGCCGCAGTCGCGATTCCTGAGCGGCTGGAATATTTTGCCCCGCTGGTCGGCGTCGACTACGGCCGCGTCACAATCCGCAGCCAGAAGACCCGATGGGGAAGCTGCAGCGCCAAAGGAGATCTCAACTTCAACTGCCTTCTGCTGCTCATGCCTCCGTCAGTCCTCGACTACGTCGTCGTGCATGAGCTGTGTCACAGAAAGCAAATGAATCACTCCCCCCGCTTTTGGGCGGAGGTGGAGCGCGTCATACCGGACTACAAGGCAGCCCAAAAATGGCTCAAGGACAATGGGCGAAGCCTGCTGAACCTGCTGCCCGCTTAAGCTTAGAATCCAATATTTACAGTCACATCCATCCGGCTTTCTGCAGTACTCCGAGGATCCTGGCACCCTTGGGTGCCTGCAGAATGTCGTTCTTTTTAAGCCCCCCGACCTTGATCAGTACAAAGAAATACACCGGTATCGCGACCGCGATCGCTGCTGCTGTCGCAAAAAGATTGATGAAATAGGTCCTGTCCGAGATCATCATCCCACCGAGGCGGATCCCTTCATACGCAAGCTTTGCTGCCGCTCCCATTACGATCGCCGCCGCGACCGGTCTGCCATATACCCTGAAGACTCTCAGGTGCATTCGCAGGTATTTGCAGATAAAGCGGCTGTCGATGAGAAAGATCAGGACCGAGTAAAGCACGCTGCAGATCACCAGGGCGTGGACGCAGAGATCCGTAGCCAGGATCAGCACGAAGAGCACGACCGTCTGGATGGCCAGTGCAATGCCCGCGCTGACAAGCGGCATATGGATCCTTCCGATGGACTGCAGGACTGCGTTCATGATGGTTCCGACCGAATAGAAAATGACCGTCACAGCCAATTCTGCCAAAAGGAGTGATGCCGTGTCCAGCGTATCCCACTGCGGAAACAGCAGCATCGTCACCGGTTTGGCCAGCACCATAAGTCCGACCGCGCAGGGAACTGCAATGATCAGCGTCATGCGGATCGCGTTGACGCTCCTCTTTCTTGTCTCTTTGATATTTCCCCGCGCGAACGATGTCGATATATTGGGCAGGATAGCCGCCGCCACAGCCGTCGCGATCGAGATCGGAATATTGGTGATCACGACCGCTTTGTTGGAAAACAGGCCGTACAGAGTCGTTGTCATGACCTCTTCCCACTGCCGCCTTCCGATCATCACCTTCATGAAGATCGTCTGGTTTACGGAAGTGGTCAGGTTCAGGATAAAGCTGCTGAGTATAAAGGGTGTGATGACCAGGATCGTCTCTTTCATCAGAGGACCGAACGGTGCCTCCTTGTGTTCTGTATCCCCTTTTATGCGCTCCATGAACATGCCGCGGTGCTTGAAATACACGTATGTCATAAAGATCAGCGCCACGAGCACACCGCTCCCGGTGCCCAATGCGCTCCCCATTGCTCCGCGGATCGCCTCCGGTGTCGCACCGGCTCCGGCAACCGACCTCATCAGCAGAAATGCCGCTCCAATGCTGACCACTGCGTTGGCGATCTGCTCCAAGATCTGCGAGACCGATGTCTGCAGCATTGACTGGTTTGCCTGAAAATAGCCGCGCAGGACGCCCAAAATGCCGAACAAAAATACAGTCGGTGCAAAGACCTGCAGAACCGGCACGCTGTTGGGCGGTACGAGCACACCTGCGCCAAAATACAGCAGAAGACTCCCCGCGATGCCCACGGCCAGCGCATAGACCATGGAACAGTGAAAAACTTTCTGGGCATTGCGGTAATCGCCCACAGCCATCTTCTGTGCCATCTGTTTGGAGATCGCGGAAGGCACGCCGAAACTTGAGACCATCAGAACGATCGTATAAATATTGATGGCCGTTCCGTAATAGCCGTTGCCCTCATCTCCGATGATCGCCGTGAGGGGCGACCTGTAAAGAAGTCCGATCACGCGGGATAAAATGCTGGCCGCCGCCAGAATTCCCGCCTGGGCGACCACATTGCCGCCGCCCAGTGAGGCTCTGCCTGTTCTGCTTCCTGCAGAACTGTTTTTCTTTTTTTCTGAAGTCATATCGATCATGTTCCTCTGACATGTAAATTCTGAATGTTTTGCCAAACAATAACAAAGGGTGACGAACCGCTCGTTCGTCACCCCATTATAAATGGCATTGTTAAAACTTACAACCACGATACGCAGACGGTTTTATAACCTCCCTGCTGTCAGGCTGTCACATCTTATCAGCCGATCATCCAGTCGTACATCTCCTGATATTTCAGTGCGGACTGCTTCCAGGAGAAGTCGGCCTTCATGGCGCGCTCGACCATCTTGTTCCAGTCTCTCTTCTTGTCATAATAAATCTTCTCCGCATAGCGCACTGCGTGCATCATCTCGTGTGCATTGTAGTTCGCGAACGTGAAGCCGGTACCCGTATTCTCATACTCATTGTAGGGTTCCACCGTATCCTTGAGGCCGCCGGTCTCGCGGACGATCGGAAGCGTGCCGTAGCGCAGGGACATCAGCTGGCTGAGTCCGCAGGGCTCGAACAGCGAAGGCATCAGGAACGCATCGGAAGCCGCATAGATCTTGTGGGACAGCTCGTCGGAATAATAGATATTCGCGGAGATCTTGTCGTTGTACTTCCAGTCAAAATAGCGGAACATATTCTCGTATCTCTCCTCGCCGGTACCCAGAACGACGATCTGGATGGCGTCGAGAGAGAGCATCTCTTCGAGCACATAAGCGATGAGATCAAATCCCTTCTGGTCCGTCAGACGGGATACGATACCGATCATGAAGCATTTCTCGTCCTGCTTGAGACCAAGCTCTTTCTGCAGTGCGATCTTGTTCTTGATCTTGTTTCTGCGGAAGTCTTCCACTGTATAGGACTTGAAGATCTTCTTGTCGTTGTCCGGGCTGAAGTCCGTGTAGTCAATGCCGTTCAGGATACCGCGCAGATCGTTGGCGCGCGCATTCATCAGGCCGTCAAGACCCTCGCCGTAGAACTGTGTCTTGATCTCCTCCGCATATGTGGGGCTGACCGTAGTGATCGCGTCCGCGTAAACAAGGCCTCCCTTGAGAAGGTTGGCATCCTTATAAGCCTCCAGTTTGTCCGGTGTGAAATAATAGCCGGAAAGGCCGGTGATGTCCTCCACATCCTTCACATTCCACTTGCCCTGGAACTTCAGATTGTGGATGGTCATGACCGTCTTGATTCCGTGGAAGAACTCGTTCGCCTGGAATCTCTCCTTCAGGTATACAGGAACCAGGCCGGTCTGCCAGTCATGGCAGTGAATCAGGTCGGGACGGAAATCAATCGTAGGAAGAGCGGACAGGCATGCCTTGGAAAAATACGCAAATCTGGTGATCTCAAAGAGAGGATCATCCGTATAAGGCTTATCTGTTGTGAAGAATCCCTCGTTGTCAATAAAATAGAATGTGATGCCGTTCTTCACAGTCTTGAGAACGCCCACATATTCACTCTTCCAATGATAGTCCATGTAGAAATGCGTGACATATTCCATCTGATCCTTCACTTCCTGTTTCATGCAGGAATATTTGGGAATCATGACTCTGACATCATAGTACTCCGGATCAATATCCTTGGGGAGAGAGCCGACAACGTCAGCCAGTCCGCCGGTCTTGATGAACGGAACGCACTCAGATGCGACAAATAAAATTTTCTTTTTCTCGTTAGCTGCCATTGATTGACCCCCTTGTAACAAAAGCATGATGCTGTTTTTTGGTAAAAATATAAGAATATTATAACCTATCTGAAGGATTTTTGTGCATAGTTCGTAGAATTTCTTCAAAAAAAGTGAAAACAAAAGCACATAAAAACAGCGGGAACAGATGAACTCTGTCCCCGCTGCAATTCTCCTAATAGCTTGCCTTATTTGGCGAAGTCCGTCACTCTTGATTCGCGGATCACACTGACCTTGATCTGTCCGGGATATTCCATCTCATTCTCGATCTTCTTGGAAATATCTCGAGCCAGAAGCACCATGTCAGAATCACCGATCTGCTCAGGAACTACCATAACACGAACTTCTCTGCCCGCCTGAATAGCGTAAGAATTACTAACCCCTTTAAAACTGTTTGTGATTTCCTCAAGCTGCTTGAGCCTTGTTGTATATGTCTCCAGTGTCTCTCTGCGCGCACCGGGTCTCGCTGCCGAGATCGTATCCGCTGCCTGCACAATACATGCGATCAGACTGTTGGGCTCCACGTCTCCGTGATGGGATTCCACAGCATTGATCACTGTCTGGGACTCCTTGTACTTTCGGCACAGTTCCGCGCCGAGCTGTACGTGGGATCCTTCCATCTCGTGGTCTACCGCTTTGCCGATGTCATGAAGCAGACCGGCACGCTTGGCCAAACGGATATCCAATCCCAGTTCCCCTGCCAGAAGGCCGGACAGCTGTGCCACTTCGATCGAATGCTTGAGAGCATTCTGCCCGTAACTGGTGCGGAAGCGCATCTTTCCCAGAAGCCTTACAAGCTCCGGATGGATTCCGTGTACGCCGACTTCCAAAGTAGCCGCTTCGCCTTCCTCCTTGATCCGGGCTTCCACTTCTCGCTGCGCTTTACTGACCATTTCTTCGATTCTCGCGGGATGGATTCTTCCGTCCACGATCAGCTTCTCCAAAGCGATCCTGGCCACCTCGCGCCTGATCGGTTCAAATCCGGAAATAACAACGGCTTCCGGCGTGTCATCGATGATCAGATCCACGCCTGTCATTGTCTCGAGCGTTCGGATATTTCTGCCCTCACGTCCGATGATCCTTCCCTTCATCTCATCACTGGGAAGCTGCACGACAGAGATCGTCGCCTCCGAAACATGATCTGCAGCGCATCTCTGAATCGCGCTGATCACATATTCCTTGGCTCTCTTATCTGCCTCTTCCTTCGCCTCCGCCTCAATTTCTTTGATCATGACAGCGGAGTCATGTCTCACTTCATCTTCAACAATTTTTAAAAGGTATTCTTTTGCCTGTTCAGAGGTCAGTCCCGAAATTCGTTCGAGTTCCTGTTGACGCTGCTCACCAAGTTTCGAGACTTCGTCCCTTTGCTTGTGCAGTAATTCTTCCTTTGCCTGCAGACTCTGTTCCTTGCGCTCAAGTGCGTCCATCTTTCTGTCAAGTGACTCTTCCTTCTGCTGGACTCTGCGTTCATTGCGCTGTACTTCATTTCTTCGGTCGCGGATCTCCTTTTCAAGTTCATTTCTGGACTTGATGGACTCCTCCTTGACCTCGAGCAGTGCCTCGCGCTTCTTGGTCTCAGCAGTTGTCAGTGCCTCATCTATAATGGCTCTGGCCTTTTCCTGCGCATTTCCGATCGTCTCTTCCTGCTGTTTCTTACGGTAGTTGGAAGCTGCAATAAAAGTGACCGGTACAGAGATTGCAAGTGTACAAATTACCGCGATCAATGCAGTAATCATACAGGAGCACCTCCTTATTGAATTCGCGTTTCTCTGTCATTTCGGATCCTGCCAACGCTGCTATGGCTCACAACATAAACCAAATCGCAAAACAGCAGATTCGCACTCAATAATTTTATACACTAAATCCGTCACTGTCAAGCAAATCTGCGCTCATTGCAGACCGCACGGAAGAAGCCGCATATCCTTTCCTGTACAGATATGCCTGCATCTTTCTGCGTTCTTCCCAGTCAGCGGAAGACGGATCAAATCCCCGCTTTCTCATCAATTTGAGAATCTGCCTGACTTCCGCCTGTGTACCGTGCTCTTCACTTTCCTCTCTCATGACTTCGCTGATCACATCATCGGGCACGCCGCGGTTCTCCAGATCTGTCCGAATCCGGAGCCGGCTCCTGTCCTCCCGGTGCAGCTGCACATAATTATATGCGAAACGCCTGTCATCCACATATCTTGCTTCTATGAGACTCTCCAGCGTCTCCTCGACGGTCTTGAGATCAAATCCGCCCGCAAGGAGCTTCTCCCTCAGCCTCATACAGGTATAATCCCGCTGCGCCAGAAGCATGCCTGCCTTTCTCAGGCAGTCTTTCCCGCTCCTTAAGGAATCCCCTGAAGCCGCCGGATCACCGTTTTCACTCTTGTGGTCATGCCCGCGCAGCGGGTACGAACAAGTGCCGGAAGAAGATGCGCCTTGCGCGGCTTCCAAAGATGAGCGCCTCGTTATGCGCGCATCTTTTTCACGCTTCATCCGCCGCCTCTTTGCTCTCAGCCGGCACTTCCGGTGCCTTGAAGGCACCTTCCGGGTCCAGATGGTAGTGCTCTCTCACCTTGCGGTCCACTTCCGCCAGAATTTCCGGATGGGACGTGAGGTAGGCCTTGGAGTTCTCTCTGCCCTGGCCGATCTTATTGCCGTTATAGTTGTACCATGCGCCGCTCTTGTTGATGATGTCCACTTTCGCGGCCAGATCGAGCACGTCGCCCACATAAGAAATGCCCTTGCCGAACATGATATCAAACTCCGCTTCCTTGAAAGGCGGCGCGATCTTGTTCTTCACGACACGGATCCTGGTGCGGTTTCCGATCACCTCTCCGCTCTGCTTGAGCGACTCGATCCTTCTGACATCCATGCGCACGGAAGAATAGAATTTAAGAGCGCGTCCGCCGGTCGTCGTCTCGGGATTGCCGAACATGACGCCGACTTTCTCTCTGAGCTGGTTGATAAAGACTACCGCACAGTTGGATTTACTGATGACAGCTGTCAGCTTCCTGAGGGCCTGAGACATCAGGCGCGCATGAAGACCCACGTGGGAATCTCCCATGTCTCCGTCAATCTCCGCCTTGGGTACCAGCGCGGCAACGGAGTCGATAACGACAATGTCGATCGCGCCGGAACGGACCATGGTCTCGGCGATCTCCAGTGCCTGCTCACCGCTGTCAGGCTGTGAAATATACAAATTATCAATGTCCACACCGATATTGCGGGCGTAAACAGGATCGAGGGCGTGCTCGGCGTCGATGAATCCTGCAATGCCTCCCCGCTTCTGCACTTCCGCGATCATATGCAGCGTGACTGTTGTCTTACCGGAGGACTCGGGTCCGTAGATCTCTATGATCCTTCCCTTGGGGATCCCGCCCAGTCCCAGTGCGATGTCCAGACTCAGGGAACCGGTGGGAATGGTCTCTATATTCATCTGCACGGAAGGGTCGCCCAGTTTCATGACAGCTCCCTTGCCGTACTGCTTCTCGATCTGCAGAAGCGCCGCATCCAAAGCTTTCTTTTTCTGTTCGTTATCTATACTCATTTGATCTCCTCCAAATTAATACTTCAAATTAGTATTCCAAATAGGTCCAAATAATAATTCTAAAGATTGTCTCCGATTTGCAGGCCTGTGTCCTGCATGTTCGCTCATTTGTTCGCGAACGCTTGTTCTAAAACAGTATATCACCGGTCCTCGCGAAAGCGCAAGTGGTTTCATTAAAAAATCGAATGTATTTTCGATTTTCGCCTTCACGATTGATCCGATTGTTTGATCGCAGGGGATACGCCGCCACGGCCTGAGAATTGCGTCAGATAAAAAGACCGGAAGCATATGCTTCCGGTCCCATTATCCTTTCAACTTCCCCTCATGTCAAGCTGTGTCCGGCTTCTGATCGCTTCGTTCGTTATGATCCCCGACGCAGTTTGTGATCAGACCGCAAATTCTCTCAGCCTGATCTTCGGGATCTGCAGTTCGGTCAGCACGATCCCCCGAAACTGTTTCTTCTGCACGGAGAGTTCCATGAGCTCCGTGATCTTCCAGATCTCCTCTTTATAGACTTTGTGCTCCCTGCCGAAAATTCCTTTTTTGACGACGGGAACGCTGAGCTTGACCCGCGCCCCGAGTTCTGTGTAGACCCCGGCAGCCGGCTGGTCGGGCGTCAGGTGATAGAGGTGGCTCTCCAGTGTAGTGTCCTGGTCGACTTCCGTGATCAGATACTGTCTGCATACCGCCTTGAAGCGGTAGTAGGCGTCTTCGTTCTCCAGGATCTCGCGGTACGTGCAGCGGATGCCGAAATACAGCCTGTAAAGATCCTGGATCATATATTTAAAATCCTGACCTCGCTCACTGTCCGTCATCGAATGTCTCCGATCGCATTTCCCGAGAGACGGACCGCTTCACGGATGTCGTCGGGATCCATCTCATACTCCTTGGCAAGTTCTTCCACACTCACCTTTCTGCCCAGTTCCTTTGCCAGTTCCGCAGCCCTGTCCGCCACCAGATTGACTCTCTCCTCGACCGCTTTCTCCGCCGCCTTTTCGTCAAGGTTCTGCGCGATCAGGTCCTCCATGGCATCCATGATCCTGCGTCCCAGATAGCCGTCCACTTCGTCCGGCTTCTCTAACGGCGCCAGCTGGGCAGAGGCCACGAGCAGCGCTTCATTTCCGGCACCGATCAGGTCCTCCATGAAGACGCCCTGTCCGGCATATAATCTTGCAATATCCACCACTTTTCCGAGCGAATACTCCACCAGCTGTTTCTGCGACGAGACCTCGCCCGCCATCGCGGACAGCTTGATCGCATCCATGATATTATCCGAAGGCAGCCGGATCGCACGGATCATCTCCTCATACTCGTGCAGATGATTCATCTCCTCTTCAGAGAGCACCTCCTCGATCGGGAGTGCCTCTCCGATGCCGATGCCGTTCTTGTTCAGATACTCCCTCACCTGCTGTTTCTGTGCGTCGTCCAGCTCAAGATCCGAAAAGGCTTCCTCGAGCTCCGCCTCCGTGATGCAGTTTCCGTTCTGCTGCGCTCTCTGCGTCACCTTGCGAAGCATCTTCAGAAATAATACTTGCTTTTGTCTGTCATCCATTTGTCATCCCGCTCCCTTTCGTCGCGACGTTCTTGTCAATTTGTGATGTTCACGTGCGGTTTTTCTCCGGCTTTCACATGGACGTGCGTGAACAGGTGATCCTGACAATACTCAAGGCTGCCCTCGCACTTGGAGCAATAGCGGAATTCGAGATCCGGATTGTCATTCTGCGTCCGCCCGCAGATCGCACAGCGGTGAATGACCCCGCTCCGTCCGCCTCTTCCCGGAGTAAAATCATCCGCGCTTGTCCTGGTCCGTCCGGCCATTCTGCGCGCATTCTGTCCGCCCGGGCTTCCGAAAATACCGGACAGCGTGTTCCTTCTGATCATCCTGCTTCCGATCGGTCCCTTAAACCGCATATACAGGATCGCTATGTTGATAAATGTCGCCAGGATCGCGAACCTCCCTGCTGCAGATGTCTCGATGAACTCGAAGATCAGATAAGCCACATCCAGCAGCCCCAGCCACTTCACCTTCATGGGGATGATGAAAAACATCAGGACGACCGCATCCGGGAATGTGAGCGCATAGGCGAGAAAAATGCCCATGTTAATATAATATGTAGAAAAAGCCAGCGAATAATAGGCAAAATAGTTAGCAGGCCCGATCTGTGTCAAAATACCGGAAGATCCGGTCAGGTACGTAAAACCCATCCAGACAAAAGCCGCGGCGACAGTCAACAGGATCCCCGTAAAAATAAACACATTATACTGCCAGACGCCCCATACTCTCTCGAGTGATGTTCCGATACTGTAATAGAAGAACAGCATGATCGCCACGAAGAACAGATTGCTCGTGTGAGGGGGGATCAGCAGCCATGATACGATCCTCCAGACCTGTCCGTGAACGATTGCATACGGATCCAGCGTCAGATACTGCATGACATTGACATTCAGATAATAGATCGCGTATCCGATCAGGTATAATATGATCAGCTTCAGGGACAGATCTCTTACCGCATACCGCCCGAATCTTTTTTCCATTTCACTCATAAATATCACTCCACTTTGATAAACGAACTCGAGACTTATTCAGACATTTTAACATCGCTATGACTAAATGTAAACGCGGCAGTTCGCTCCGGATCATACTCGGAGCGGCATGAATTTGATTTTGCGCAATACGATCCGTTGCAATTTTGAAATAGCTGACTTATACTGTACTGTGCATATAAAGATTTAAATTTAGATAACAGATTTCAGATAACAGACTATTGATAAATTAACAGATACGTAGGAGTTTCTTTTGTGATCGCTAAAGACTTTACTCTTGGAATTGATATCGGATCCACCACGGTGAAGATCGCTGTCCTGGATCCCGAACATAAACTGCTGTTTGCAGACTACCGGCGCCATCACGCCGATATTCGCGGGACTCTCTATGACCTTCTGACAGAAGCTGCCGGGAGCCTGGGCGACCACACGGTCCACCCTGTGATCACCGGTTCCGGCGGACTGACACTGGCTAATTATCTTCAGGTGCCTTTCGTCCAGGAGGTCGTTTCCGTTTCCACCGCACTAGAGGAGATCGCGCCCAAGACAGATGTAGCCATCGAGCTGGGCGGCGAAGACGCCAAGATCATCTACTTTGAGAACGGGAATGTGGAACAGCGCATGAACGGTATCTGCGCCGGCGGCACCGGTTCCTTTATCGATCAAATGGCGTCGCTTCTGCAGACCGATGCGGCAGGACTCAATGAATATGCCAGGGACTACACGTCTCTTTATACGATCGCAGCGCGCTGCGGTGTTTTTGCCAAGTCCGACATACAGCCCCTGATCAACGAAGGGGCGACCAAGGAAGACCTGGCAGCTTCCATTTTCCAGGCCGTCGTCAATCAGACGATCAGCGGTCTTGCCTGCGGCAAGCCGATCAGGGGACATGTGGCTTTCCTCGGCGGACCTCTGCACTTCCTCACAGAGCTGAAGGAGGCTTTTATCCGCACGCTGCATCTGGATGAAGAGCACACCATCGACGTCGAGAACTCCCACCTGTTCGCGGCCATGGGCAGCGCTATGAACGCCAGGGAGGACGTCAGTCTGCTCCTCTCCGAGATGAAACAGCGCCTGAGCAGCGAGATCAAGATGGAGTTCGAGATTGGCCGCATGGATCCGCTTTTTGAGTCCAGGGAAGAATATGACGCCTTTACGAAGCGCCACAGCAAGGCATGCGTGAAAAAGGGCAGGCTCTCTTCCTATCACGGCAACTGCTATCTGGGGATCGACGCCGGCTCCACTACGACCAAGCTCGCGCTTGTCGGTGAGGACGGCTCACTCCTCTATTCCTTCTACAGCGGAAACGAGGGCAGTCCCATAAAGACTTCCATCCGTTCCATCAAGGAGATCAAGAGGCTCCTTCCCAAGGACGCGCACATTGTGCGCAGCTGCTCGACCGGTTACGGCGAGGCGCTGCTCAAGGCCGCTTTCCTTTTGGACGAAGGTGAAGTCGAGACCATCGCCCATTATTACGCAGCCGCTTTCTTCAATCCCGAAGTGGACTGCATTCTGGATATCGGCGGGCAGGATATGAAGTGCATCCGCATCAAGAACCACGCCGTAGACAACGTCCTCCTCAATGAGGCATGTTCTTCCGGCTGCGGCTCCTTCATCGAGACCTTCGCCAAGTCACTGGACTACAGCGTACAGGATTTTGCCAAAACAGCGCTCTTTGCCAAGCATCCCATAGACTTGGGCACGCGCTGCACGGTCTTTATGAATTCGCGCGTCAAGCAGGCACAGAAAGAGGGAGCGGAAGTCTCTGACATTTCTGCAGGCCTTGCCTACTCCGTCGTCAAGAATGCCCTGTTCAAGGTCATCAAAGTCTCCGACGCATCGCAGCTGGGCCGCAACATCGTCGTACAGGGCGGCACGTTCTACAATGACGCTGTGCTTCGCTCTCTGGAACTGATCTCGGACGGACAGGTGATCCGGCCCGACATCGCGGGGATCATGGGTGCCTTCGGCGCCGCACTGATCGCGAGAGAGCGCTATGACGGGGAGACTCCAAGCACCATGCTCTCTTTTGACGAGATCGAGAACCTGACCTTTGAGACATCGATCCGAAACTGCGGCAAGTGCAACAATAACTGCCGGCTGACTGTCAACCACTTCAGCGGCGGCAGGGAATATATCTCCGGCAACCGCTGTGAGAGAGGCCTTGGCCAGGAACTTAAGAAAAGCGATATTCCTAATATTTATAAATACAAACTGCGCAGGATCTTCGCCTATAAGCCGCTTTCCAAGGAAGAGGCCTTCCGTGGAACGGTCGGCATTCCGCGCGTGCTCAACATCTATGAGAACTACCCCTTCTGGGCGACCTTCTTCCATAAGCTCGGGTACCGCGTCGTGATCTCGCCGCTGTCCACACACCAGGTATACGAGATGGGCATCGAATCGATCCCCAGCGAGTCCGCCTGCTATCCTGCCAAGATCGTGCATGGCCACATCATGTGGCTGATCAAAAAGGGCGTTGACTTTATTTTCTATCCGTCCCTTTTCTATGAGCGCACGGAGTTCAACAAGGCAGACAACCACTACAACTGCCCCATCGTCACCTCCTATCCGGAGAATATCCGCAACAACGTGGAGGAGATCAGCCGCGGAGAAGTGGACTTCCGCAATCCCTTCATGGCCTTTACGAATGTAGCCACGGTCACTGCAGCTCTCAAGAAGGAATTCAGCGCGATTCCCGAGAAGGAGGTCGAAGAAGCCGCTTATGCTGCCTGGACAGAGCTCATGAACTGCCGGCGCGACATCCAGAAAAAGGGTGAAGAAGTCCTTAAGTACATGGAGGACCACAATGTGAAGGGAATCGTCCTGGCAGGCCGCCCCTATCACATAGATCCGGAGATCAACCACGGCATTCCGGAGATGATCGGTTCATACGGCATCGCTGTGCTCTCCGAGGACTCCATCTCCCATCTGCAGGACCCCGACCGTCCGATCGTCGTTCTGGACCAGTGGATGTATCACTCAAGACTCTATGCCGCCGCCAGCTATGTGCGCGGAAGAGATGACCTGGACCTGATCCAGCTCAACTCCTTCGGATGCGGCATCGATGCGGTCACGACCGACCAGGTGGATGATATTTTGTCAGGATCCGACAAGATCTATACCTGCCTCAAGATCGACGAAGTCAACAATCTCGGCAGCGCCCGTATCCGCGTCCGCTCCCTGATCGCAGCGATCCGGATCCGCGACGCCAAGAAGACCAAGCGCAGGCTGCGCGACACCACTGTCAAAAAAGTGCCTTTTACGGAGGATATGCGCAAGAGATTCACGATCCTCTGCCCTCAGATGTCGCCGATCCACTTTGACCTGCTCGAGCCCGCCATGCGCGCATGCGGCTACAACCTGGTGGTCCTGTCCAATGACAACCGCCATGCCGTGGATGTCGGCCTTAAATATGTCAACAATGACGCCTGCTATCCGTCCCTCTTCGTGGTGGGACAGATCATGGAAGCTCTCAGTTCCGGCAAATATGACCTGAACCGGACCGCTGTCATCATGACGCAGACCGGCGGCGGCTGCCGTGCTTCCAACTATGTGGGCTTTATCCGCCGGGCTCTGAGAAAAGCCGGCATGGAACAGGTGCCGGTCATCAGCGCCAACATGTCCGGACTCGAGGAGAATCCCGGATTCAAACTGGACCTCAAGATGCTCAGCAGAGCAGCTTATGCCATTATCTTCGGCGACGTCATGATGCGCTGCGTCTACCGCATGCGCCCTTATGAGCTGCGCGAAGGCAGTGTGGAAGCCTGCCATCAGAAATGGCTGCGCAGGTGCTCCGACTACCTGACCAAAACGTCAGGCATCAATCTGCCCAAAGTACAGCGAATGGCTGTCCGCATGATCGAGGATTTTGACAAGATCCCCATCCGCGAGGAGAGAAAGCCCCGTGTCGGCGTCGTCGGCGAGATCCTGGTCAAGTATGCGCCTGCCGCCAACAATCATCTGGTGGACCTGCTCGAACAGGAAGGTGCAGAGGCAAATGTTCCCGATCTGATGGGATTCATGCTCTACTGCTTCTACAACCAGGTCTACAAGGCGGAGAACCTGGGCACCAGCAAGAGGACCGCATTTCTCTGCAATGCGGGCATCAAGGCCATTGAGACCTTCCTGACCCCTATCAACAGGGCCTACAAAAAGAGCAGGCACTTCGATCCGCCTGCCAGCATCTATGAGCTGGTCAAATTTGCGGAGCCGATCGTCAGCATCGGAAACGAGACCGGTGAAGGCTGGTTTTTGACCGGTGAGATGATCGAACTGATCAACAGCGGTGTGGAGAATATTGTGTGTATCCAGCCCTTCGGCTGCCTTCCCAACCACGTTGTGGGCAAGGGCGTCATCAAACACATCCGCAGTCTCTACCCGATGGCTAATATCGCGGCGATCGACTACGATCCGGGTGCCAGCGAAGTCAATCAGCTCAACCGCATTAAGCTGATGCTTGCCACAGCAGGCAAGAACGCTGCGCGCAAAGCCGCTATGGAAAAAGAAAAAGCCCGCAGGAAGAATTCCCGCAAGGCCAGATCCGGTCACAAGAGAGCCGGCAGAAGCGGTTTGGATCAGATAAGCAGATTCCTGCATCGCTGAACCGGCAGTCGTCGCTGATCAACAGCAAAAGAATAACAATAACAAAACAGCAATAAGAAAGGGTACTGATCTTCTTTACGACCGGTACCCTTTCTTAATGTGCTTTGTCCAATGGTTTAATCCTCCTTAGCACTTTCTGTATGATCCTTTTCTTTCCACCCTTTTTCTCTTTGTACTGATTGTACTGCGATGTTCATGGCTAAGTGTCCTGCATCACTGAGTGTCGACCCTCTGATCGGATGCTTCCTTCCACTCCATAGATCTTAATCTGAAAGATGATCTCTGATAAGAACTTACCTGATACTTGAATCGAATCTACTATTTGATCGATGTGATGATCTGAAATATAAGCTGTTAACTATATATTTCTCATCCTGCATCTTTCCGGTTTCCGATCGATTCCTAAAGCTTGGTTTTCATCTTATTCAGAAATGATCTGTTCGATAATCTGTCATCTCTGTCTCCGGTTGACATCGGATCCTTTGATATTCAAATTCCTATCGGATCAATCTCTTACGGTTTGAAGAAATACTCTGCTCTGATGAAAATGCACCGCTATCTTCGTGTACTTGAATTCGGATATTTGTAAGTTTCAAACTGGTTACTAAAGTTACCTTATATTAGGTACTCCAGTGGAGTTCTCCGTCCTTCCTTTCTTCCTCTTGTGGAGGAGTATTTGTTTTTCTTTGTGAGTTTATTGTACAAAATCAGGCGCAATTTGTCAACAACTTCGCGCTAAATTTTATTATTATCTGAATTTTCTGATTTATCACAAAGCTTTTAGACACTTATAGCAAAAAGGAGGCTGTGAAGCCAGGTGGGTGTGTTCCCCATTTCTTCACAGCCTCCGCACTTGTCAGATCAGCGGATACTTGTCCGTTATAGTCTTGATGATGGCCTTAGCCTTCTCGATGCCAGCCTCTCTCTGAGTGATCACCACAGAGATCGCTTCCGCTACGCGGTCAAAGTCCTCGGTGCCGAGCCCGCGGGTCGTCGCCGCCGGTGTTCCGAGCCGGATCCCGCTGGTCACAAAAGGAGATCTCTTCTCATTGGGAATCGTGTTCTTGTTCGCCGTGATGTGCGCGTCATCCAGCCACTTTTCCACTTCCTTGCCGGTGAGGTCATATCTGGTCAGGTCGATCAGCATCAGATGGTTGTCCGTGCCGCCGGAGACAATGTCGATGCCTCTCTTCTGCAGTCCGGAACAAAGCGCCTTTGCATTGTCCATAATATTCTGCGCATAGACTTTAAATTCAGGAGCCAGCGCTTCTTTGAAGCAGACTGCCTTCGCTGCGATCACATGCTCCAGGGGACCGCCCTGAATGCCGGGGAAGACCGCCTTATTGAAGTTGTACTTCTTCGCAGCTTCCTCATTCGCCAGGATCATGCCGCCTCTGGGGCCCCTGAGCGTCTTGTGGGTAGTCGTCGTGACGACATCCGCATAGGGAAAAGGACTCGGATGAAGGCCTGCTGCCACAAGACCCGCGATGTGCGCGATATCTGCCATGAGGACAGCACCGCAAGCGTCCGCAGCTTCCCTGAATTTGGCAAAATCGATCGTCCTGCCGTACGCGGAAGCACCGGCGATGATCAGTTTGGGCTTTGTCTCGATCGCGATCCTCTTTAATTCATCGTAGTCGATGAAGCCGTTCTCATCAACGCCATACGGTACAACATTGAAATATGTGCCGGAAATATTCGCAGCGCTGCCGTGTGTGAGGTGGCCGCCCTGGTTCAGGTTCATGCCCATCAGCGTGTCGCCGGGTTTGAGGATGGCGAACTCCACTGCCAGGTTCGCCTGTGCGCCGGAGTGGGGCTGAACATTTGCATAGTCGCAGCCGAACAGCTTCTTGGCTCTCTCAATGGCAAGTGTCTCAATCTCATCGATCACTGCGCATCCGCCGTAATAGCGTTTTCCTGAATATCCTTCTGCATATTTATTGGTAAGCGGGCTTCCCATCGCGGCCATGACCGCTTTGCTCGTCCAGTTTTCAGAGGCGATCAGCTCAATATGGTCATTCTGTCTCTTTACTTCCTTCTCGATGGCAGCCGCAATCTCGGGATCTGTCAATCTAACTTCTTCGATCGAATACATGTATATCCTCCTGTGCTTTCTTTGTGAGGCGGACATTCGTCTTTTTTTCAAAGGTCGCCGAACCTAAGTATAACAAGGTCCCTCTGTCCCCGCAAGAGAATCTTCCACTAAAACCGTTTCCATTCCTCTGACATTCCTTGTTCAATTTGCTCCGTATTGCGTCAATTTTGCTCCGTTTTACGTCTATTTTGATTTGTTGGATTCTCTGTACTTGTTTTTTTATTCTTTTGGTTGTAGTATTCTACAGGAAAAAAAAGAGAGAGATATAATAATTTCAGGTATTTTGAACGATCAAAAGGAGTTTTTGATGAAAAAAAAGAGACTTTTGAATTCAGGATACGGTTTCATGTCGGCGCTTGATCCTTCGTCGATCCTATATAAGAAGAGCAGGATCGGTATTCCCATGGCCCTGTACATGGTGTTCTACTGCGTGACATTTGTACTCACGGAGAACTGGAACAGGCTTCATTACACGGTGATCCATACCGCTGTCGATGATCGGATTCCTTTTTGTGAGATCTTCATTATTCCGTATCTGCTGTGGTTTGTTTACATGACCGGTTTTACCCTATATATGCTTATGCAGGATGAGAAGAGCTACCATGAGGTATGCACCTTCCTGGTGATCGGAATGACCGTTTTTCTGGTCGTCTCCATCTTCTTTCCGAACATCCTTTTCCTGCGTCCCGAGTCGATGCCCAGAGACAACATACTGACCCGTATCTGCGCGGCTCTGTACGCTGCTGACACGCCGACCAATGTGACGCCGAGCATCCATGTTTACAACTCGATCTGTGTGATGATCGCCGTTTGGAAAACGGATGCGAAGCTGATGCGCAGCACGGCTGTAAAAGTGTTCATGACTGCACTGGGCTTTTCGATCATTCTCGCGACAATGTTCCTCAAACAGCACTCCTTCTCGGATGTCGTCATTGCCGCCGGACTGTCGATCTTCTCTTATATCCTGGTCTACAAGATGGGCTTCGTATTCATCGACAGCAGAAAGCGCCGGACAGTATTTAAATCCGTACTTGAACAGTAAACTTAAATATAAAAATCAAAAATGCCGGGTCATATGATCCGCGTTCACGAAAGGGGCTGCAGCACCGGGAAATCACACTCCGGTGCTGCAGCCCCTTTAAAGCTGTCTTTTTTTATTCTGTCGTAACGGTCTCTGCATTTTCGGTATTCTGCGTATTTTCATATCCCTCATGCAGGATCATCTCAATTCTCGATGCACAGACCTTGACACTGTCCGTGTCGGGCCACATCACATACAGAGGCGTGCTGCCTGCTGAATATGTGGGCTCGAGACCGCCCTCCCCGGCTGCTGCTGTCTGTTTCATGATCTCCCAGTGTGCATTGTCGGAAAGCTGCATCTTGACCAGCTCCGCGATCTTCTCCTGCGGCATGTTCAGCTGGAAGAAGCCCTCCAGGCTGTCCAGGATCTCCGCATAATGAGGAAGGATCGAGGGAGACATCATTTTCTCGATCAGCGCCTTGAGGACCTGCTCCTGATTTCGTCCTCTCTGGTTGTCACCGTCCGCAAAGCTGTATCTCTCTCTGCAGAATGCAAGGACCTGGTCGCCGAACATATCGTGCCATCCCTTGTCGAAGTGGTATTCATCCGTGTAGCAGTCGAAAGGATACTCGACATAGACATCGAGACCGTCCATCGCATCGACCAGTTTGATCAGCGTATCGAAGTTGACTCTTACGAAGTAGGTGATATCTACGCCGTAGAGCTCTTCCAGAGTCCTCATGGAGGCGTCGACACCGTAAATTCCGGCGTGCGTGAGTTTATCTCTCTGGCCGTCGGAGACCTCCGGGATCGGCACATAGTAATCTCTGGGTGTGGATGTCAGAAGGATCCTCTTAGTCTTGGGATTCACCGTGACAATGATATTGACATCACTGCGGCTGGTCTGGGAAATATCTCCGTAGACGTCAATGCCGCTGATCATGATGTTGAACGGTTCACCGCCCTTGACGGATTCTTCCTGAATGCTTGTCTGGATCCCGTATTCATGGAGGACCTTGATCTGGTTCTCATAATCGTCATTTTCCAAGGTCTCCGCAATGACGGCCGTATACGCTTTGTTGTAGATCGCCCCGTTCACCTCGCCGTCCATCATGGCTTTGGCGGCTTCTATGTCACTGCTGTAATCCTTGACCTTGATCTTGGAAGAGAGCATGTTCTCTACCTGATCGATCATCGCCGTTCCGCCGTCATTCTCAGCGGATGTCCTGTGGACCGCAAATGTATAATCCTTTGCGTCGCTGAGGGAAGCGGCCGGATCGTCGGCCCGGACGACCACGATCATATTATCTGTCTTCAGCGCTTTTTCACCGCCCTTGAACAGATTCATGGTCCGGTTAAAGTTGTAATTGAAGACCAGGACTGCGATGATGATCACACCGCTGATCGCAGCACCTGCGATCCGGATCTTCCTGTTTCGTTTGAGGTTCATTGCCAGCGTCACTGCAGACAGTGCTGTCAGGACAAGGAATATCATCACTATGTACTTCCAGGGAAGCATTCCTGATCTGGCGATCGTAAACAGCATGATCAGAGATACTACAACCTGCAGGATAAATGCGACCCGGCCGGTGATCCGTACATATCTGTTGATCTTCTTTCTCTGTGCTCTCTTTTGGTCCGCCCGTTTCTTTCTCGGTTGTTTCCTCCTCTGCGGACTCACTTTATTACTGCCCATTCGTTACTCCTGTTTCGTTACTTCTTATGCTATAAATTGCTATAAATTGTTATTAATGATCATGCTTTAAATGCCGTAAAACACAATATCCTAATTAAAATACTCTATTTATCCCATAAATGCAACGATTATCAGACTTTTCAGGCATTTTTCGAGGAATTCATCCGCGCGGATTTGGCTATACAGGCACTTGTCCCCTCCATAATGGCAGAGCGAAGCCCTTTTTCCTCGAGCACCCGGACTGCTTCGATCGTCGTACCGGCGGGCGAACAGACCATGTCCTTGAGTTCTCCCGGGTGCTTTCCTGTATCCAGCAGCATTTTGGCGCTTCCGAGCACTGCCTGCGCCGCAAACCGGTAAGCCTGGGTTCTGGGCATGCCGCCCAGCACCGCGGCATCCGCCATCGCCTCGATCACCATAAAAATATAGGCCGGGGAACTCCCGCTGACACCGGTCACAGCGTCAAACAGGCTTTCCGGCACGATCTCGAACCGTCCGAAAGTACTGCAGATCTTACCGGCTTCCTCCATATCCTTTTCAGAGACATTGGCGCCTCCGCAGGCTGCCGTCATCCCGGCGCCGACAAGCGCCGGTGTGTTGGGCATGAGCCGGATCAGGCGGATATCACTGCCAAGCGCCTTCTGAATATAAGAAACGCTTCTGCCGGCTACGATACTGATCACCAGCTGCTCAGGCGTCACCACGTCCCGGATCTGTTCGAGAACACCGTCGAGGAACTGCGGTTTTACCGAGAGAAAAAGGATCCTGCAGTTTCCGGCGACCTCCCGGTTGTCTATGGTCATTTCAATATGATAGAGCTGCGCCGCGCGCTCCGCGCTCTCTCCGGTGCGGCATGACCCGATGATCTCGGACGGCTCTGCAAATCCGCTCCCGACGATCCCGCCGATCATCGCCCCCGCCATGTTGCCGACTCCGATAAAGCCCAGTATTTTCATAAGTGCCTCCCATTCTATCTTGCCTTTTGCGCCCCGCAAGGGTTATCCTTACATTCGAGCAGTACATTCTTGTTTTGTGTTCGTCAGTGCTCCCGACGGCTGTTTCCAAATAGTTATCCGGCAGCTGCTGCCGCGCGGTCGGTTGACAGCTGTGCCCGAGCGGTCTGTCCGAACGTTTCCATCTTATCATAATTCTCTGTTTTGAGGTATCCATATATGGAACTGCACCCTCCCTACCGGCCATCCGGCTTCCATATTTTGGCTCTGTTTTTGGCTCTGTTGACCCTCTGCTGCCTCGTCTTTACTTCCTGCGGACCTTTTTCCGGCACAGAAGGGGGCGCAGACCGGCGCAGAACGCTCGCCTTTTTGGAGCCTTATCATATTAAGACGGGCCTTTCCGAAGGCAGTCTGTATGAACTCACACCGCTCGCGGATCAGCTTGATGGGGCGGTCTGCGCTTATGGCCTCTATGACGAGGCGCACCTGATCCTTCTCAGAGAACAGGACAACACGGACAGAACCGATCCTGCGGTCTCCTGTTCTTATCAAGTGGATCTGCTGGACCTCAGAGACGGCTCCGAACAGGAAATGACCTCCTTTGACAGCGTGATCCCTGCGCAAGACTCTGATCAAAACGACGGATCTCCTAAGATGCCGGATCCGGAGATCATCAGCGCAGAACCCCTGATCAT
Source organism: uncultured Lachnospiraceae bacterium (assembly GCA_902801585.1). The sequence goes on from CADCIU010000010.1 coordinate 28,779, forward strand.
CCATGACAGGGCCGGCGCAGTGATCTACAGGCCCGGAACGGATCCCGCCGCGATCGTCCTGCCCAAATGGCTAAGGGATGCCTGTCCCGTCTGCCTGAGCGGCAGGCTCTATCTGGCGAGCAGCCGCGGCATTCTCTTCGAGATCCTTCCGGACGGCTCCCTGCACAAGGTCTTCATGCTCCCCTGCGACTTTGTCGGGATGACGCCGGTCATCAGCGGACATGAGGGCGTGCTCACTTTTTCCACTCATCTCGTCCGGAATCCTCTCGAAACGGTCTATGTCGACGTGGATCCTGTCGGCGGTGCCTGCTCCTGTTACCGGAGCGGACAGCTGAAAACGGGATATGTCTGCTGCCGTGACGGCCTTCTTGCCGACACTACCTTCAGGAATGCTCCTCTTCTAAGTGTTTACAGCCCCTCCGGGCTGTATCAGAAGAGCCTGAAACTTCCCGACACCGTTTTGGAGCAGCTGGGCTCAGGCGCGGGCATCGCTGCCTCCGGGAGCACAGACTTTATTTCCATGAACCTGGCGCCTCTGTCACTGAGCGGCAGCTGGTGCTGTTTTGCACTGCGAGGCGATTCGGGCCGGGCAAAGTCCCTGTATCTATGGGATACGGCCCCGGCCGGGAAAAAGAGCTGGAAGACGCCGGCAGCAGAGCCGTGGCAGATGCCTGCCCCCGAGGAGTACGGCGCACTGACGGAGACAGCCGCTGAGCTGGAGAAACGTTACGGGGTCAAAATAGTGCTCGGCGGCAATATCCCTTCGGAATTTCGAGACTACGATGCCCTTACAATGACAGATCCTTCCGTCATCAGCGGTTCACTGGAAGTTCTGGACCATGTCCTCTCGATCTACCCGGACGGATATTTCGAGGACCTCATGGGCGATTACTACCGCGGCATCGTCTTCTATCTGACCGGAGAACTCACGCCGCTCAGTGCGGCGGACAATATTTCCAATGCGGGCGCTTTCGTGACAGATGCCGAAGGCCTATGCCAGATCGCTCTCAATCTCAGCACAGACCTCTATCCGCAGACCATCGTACACGAGCTCACTCATGCGGCGGATTACCGCTTTGCGGGGGAAGGGCTCTGGGACGAGAGTGCATGGAATGCCCTTAACCCGGAGGGATTCACCTACTATGACTCCTATATTGACGAAAACGGCAGCAGCTATGAGTTTACCGGCAGCACACAGTACACAGCCGCAGGAGGCAGCGCGCCCGAAGATGTGTGGTTTATCGATCCCTACAGTAAAACGTATGCCATGGAAGACCGGGCGCGCCTGATGGAATATCTGATGCAGGATGACAGTATCTACAGCGTCTGCTACACAAGCCCGCACATTCAGAAGAAACTTGATTTTTATTTTCAGTTTCTCAGAAATACCCTTGGCGGCCGCTGGCCTGAAATGACACAGTGGGAGAAGTACCTGCGGGAAAAACAGCAGAAGGATGCCCGTTAAAAAAGCCGAGGGCCTGTTTAGACAGGTTCCCGGCTCTTTTCATCATATCTTTTCGATCGCCTGTGAGACCGACAGGACGATCTCATCGGCGGCATTTCTCAGTTCCTCGGGCGCTCCCTGAAAGGTGAACCCCACGTCGGAAGCCTCGATCAGGGGAAGATCGTTATAGGAATCCCCGATCCCCGCGATCCTGTCCAGCTTGAATATCTCTTTTACTTTCCTGACGCCGGTCCCCTTAGAGCATCCCGCTGCCACAATATCCACATGCCTGACATTTCGGAAGGCATCCGCGAAGGGTCCGTATTTGCGCTTTATCCTTGAAGCCGCTTCCGCCGCGGCCTCCTCGCCCTCAAACCGCATGGAGAGTCCGTAGATAAAATTCAGCGGCAGCTCGGAGAAGTCGAAGACCCGGATCTGCAGAGGATATTCCTTCTCTCCCAGACAGTATACGCGGCCGCCCGCGTGGATCACGATCTCTGCGCTCTTCTTAAAATCCTTGTAGATCGCCTCTGCCGCGGCGGGATCCATACAGCAGCTGTCCAGTATTTTGCCCTCTCCGTCGACGATCAGGGCGCCGCTGACGGAAATGATAAAATCCGGGCGCATGAAGCTGCCCACAAGGTCGAATATGCTGTCCGGCGATCTTCCGGTGCAGATTCCGAAGACGCCGCCCCTCTTGCGGAAAAAGAGAATGTCAAATACATCTTGCGCGCGGAATTGTTCTTCCGTTTCGCGAAAATACAGTGTGCCGTCAAAATCACTGATCAGTGCCGTCTTCAAATCTGCCTCCTTTATTGAAAAACTGCCCCCTTTACAGATCCGATCGTTAAACTCCCGCGGATCTGAGGTCCGTCAGGATCAGTAATCCACCTTCATCAGGCACAGCCCCTGCGCAGGTGCCGTATATCCTGCCTTCCTGCGGTCCCTCGCCTCTATGATCTCCTCCATGTCCCCGGGCTCACGCTTTCCCATTCCCACTTCAAGAAGGGTTCCCGTCATGATCCTCACCATATTTTGGAGGAATCCGTTGCCGTGGTAATAGAACCGAATGTAATTTCCGCTCTCCTCGATCCTGATCACGTCGACGACTCTGATCGAGGATTTCTTCATCCTGGAATTGCCGCAGAAGCTCCTGTAGTCATGCATTCCGATCAGATATTCCGCCGCTTCCCGCATGCGCTCCACATCCGGTTTGCGGTCCAGGACTGTCAGGTAGCGCCTGTCAAATACCGGTTTGGACGCACCGAACCAGCAAGTATAGCGATACGTCTTGCCGATCGCCTTGAAGCGGCTGTGGAAGCGGTCCGCGGCAAGTTTCACGCTGTTCACGCTGATATCATCCGGGAGATAGCGGTTCATGTATGCCTGCACTTCCTCTTCGGACTTCTCCGTGTTCAGGAGTACATTGCAGGTCATAGCCCTGGCGTGAACGCCCGCATCCGTCCTGCCCGCGCCGATCACGGTGACGGATTCTCCCTCCGGCATCTCTGTCATCTGATTGAGAACGGACTCCAGTTTCCCCTGAATGGTCATCTCCGTATCCGGCTGATGTTCCCAGCCAAAATATCGTGTTCCGTCATAGCTCACGACCAGTTTGAAGTTCTTCATCATCTCGCTTTCCCTCCCAATCGACTGCCATCCGAATCATTGCCGTTTCTCGTACGCAGGCCTGATCAGAGAGAACAGCACTTTGGCCTGTCTGGGGTTCTCCAATATCAGGACCTCCGTCCCGCCCTCGTAGATCACCCTGATCGTAGGAAGCTCAATGTGATATCCTCCCATTGCGCTCTCCTCGTCCCGGCTCTCGTTTCCGGGGATCACTCCCCTGATCCGGCTCAGGGGAATATATTTCCATGAGAATCCTCTGTCCGGCATATACAGTGCCTGATCGCTCAGATGATATTGTTCAATGACCTGTGCTGTTTTAAAGTCTCTCTTCGGATCCTCGATCTCAAACGCAGGCAATACCGGCCTGAACCCCCAAAATGCCATCCCTATACTCCCCCGGATACACTGATTATATCACACTGCTCCCTGCATACTGATCATTGTATTCTGATCGTTATTTTATGATCATTTTTTCTGATCATTATTTTCTGATCAAAAAAACTGTTACAGGTCAAGCAGCTGCACCGCCTCCTGCTGCAGCTCTTCCCTTCTCTCCTTGAGAAGAAGGAGCCGGTTGTAGCGGTAATAGGCGTCATTTCCGCACTCATTTACAAACTTCAGGCTGTAATAGCCGGCTGTGAGCTCAGAGAGGAACAGCACGATCTCCTGCCCCTCGCCAAATGTAGAGGAAAGGAAGCGGAAACTGTTCGTCAGATGCCTGTCTGCTCTCCGGATCTCCTCCTGCCTCTCCTTCTCCGCTTTGTCGAAGCTCTTTTTCAGGATCATGAAATCCGCCTTCGGGTCCCTTGTACCCTCAAGGGCGAGCGTTTTCTCCATCTCCCTCAGTCTCATGCAGACTCTTCTCTCGATTCTCTCGTGATCGCGGTCGATCATCCTCGCGCGAAGCAGTCTTGTAAGTTCCTCCTCGCAGAAACTTCTGCGCGCGGCGACCAATGAGCGCGCCATCCCCTCGTCGCCCGGATCCTTGTCCGCTATGCTGCCCATACTCTTGAGACGACTGCGTACAATAGTGAGTTCACTCAGCACCCTCTTCTGGATTTCCTGGTGGACCGCATAGTCGCGGAACTCCTGGTTCAGGCTGTCGATCATAAGGCCCAGAATGCTGAGTTTCTCGTCAAACGGCGCTTCCCTGAGCGAGGTGCTCTCTTCCGGGATCGTTCCCTCAAGGATCTCCGGAATGCGATAGAGCGTCCTGTATTTGCTGAACAGCGCATAATAGGCGGCAAAGCCTGAGGCAATCTCCGGGTCCTGAAGATACTGGATGCAAAGCCTCTCATCCACTTCAAATCCCATCTCCTCGTACACCTTGATGATCCTGGACAGATCCTCCCAGCCTCTTGCAGTCACGAACTGCCTTCCGTCAATCTGTGTTTTGACACTGTAAAACTCCTTCTTGCGGATCTCCAGATAGGAAAGGATTGCGCCGTGGATCCCCGCCTGATAGGCATACTCCTTCCACACGGAGAAGTCTTCCTCGATGTCGATCCTCTTGACGCGGTCCAGCGTCACAATGTCGAAATCCCGCACGGATTTGTTGTACTGGGGAGGATTGCCGGCTGTGACGATGATAAAGCCCTCAGGGACCCTGTGATTGCCGAACATCTTGTACTGCAAAAACTGCAGCATTGTCGGTGCCAGCGTCTCTGAGACGCAGTTGATCTCATCGAGAAACAGAATGCCTTCGCGGATGCCGGACGCCTCGATCTGGTCGTAAACGGACGCCACGATCTCACTCATCGTGTACTCCGTCACTGCGTGCTCCTCCCCTCCGTATTCCTTTCGGGATATGAAGGGAAGACCGATCGCACTCTGTCTGGTGTGGTGCGTGATCGTATAGGAGATCAGGCTGATCCCCAATTCCATGGCGACCTGCTCCATGATGGCTGTCTTTCCGATGCCGGGCGGTCCCATCAGCAGAATGGGGCGCTGTCTCTCCGGCGGGATCTCATAGGCGCCGGTCTCGTCCTTTTTGAGATAGGCGCGCACTGTGCGGATCACTTCCTGCTTGGCTTCTTTGATGTTTAGTTTGATATTTAACTGTGTACTCACTTTTTCCCCCATGTCGGAGCGATTTTTCAATCTTCTCTCCTGCGTTTCTCTACAGTCTCCATTCCGTCTCCGGTCAGATACAATTTGATCGCCCAATCCGGTACGCCGGTATCATCCATCTCTTCATCCCGCCAGAAAACAAACGCTGTATCGTAATCTGTGGGCTTGCCCGGGTAGGTCCCGAACCCGTCAGTGAAGTACATAAGTCCCTTCAGGTCCTTCAGCTCTCCCCTTGCCCTGAGATCTTCCACATAATTGAAAACAGGCCTGAAATCCGTACCGAATCCGCCTCTGACTTCAAACCCATCCGCGTACTGCTGCAGCTGAGCCAGGTCCGTGATCACTACATCTTTCTGGACCTGATCGTCGCATTCGATCACATGGATCCGGGTCTTCTTAAAAAAGCTGCTGATCCCCGACAGCAGGTCCGCTGTCTCATTCAGGAACTGCTGCACCAGCACTTTCTGACACGAAGCCGATGTATCCAGCGCAATGACCAGTGTATCCACCTTCCGGACCTCCCGGAACTCGTTCTCCTCGATCAGCGGCATGTTGCCGTAAAGCTCCATTCCGTAATAATAGAACCCGTAGTCGAAGGAATCCAGGTCCACGCCGGCTTCCTCGCGCAAAATAGAGAATCTCTGCAGAAACTCCCTGTAATCCGTGCGCTTTCTCATCTCAAACTGAAGGATCCTTGAGAGCGAGCCTGTCTCCTCCGAGCGCTCCTTTCCCATGATCTCCAGCTCCGCCTCGATCTGTTTGGCATTCTTTTCCCACTCATCCTCTTTGGGACGGACCGGTTTGAGGCTGCGCGCGCGATCATCCGTTTCCTGCTGCCCGTTCTCACCGTCCCGGTTCGGAGGTGCGCCGGGCGGGCCCGGCGGCTTTTTCTTCATCTCTTCCTCGTCCTCCATCCTCTGCCAGAAACTGTGGTCATCTACCGTGAACTCCCGCCGGAGATTCTCCTCCACGCTGTAATCACGCGCATTTGACAGAAACCACGCATAGATCTTTTCCGCTGTCAGGATCTTGACTTCCGATTCCAGTTTCTCATACCAGTAGTCGCGGAAGACAGAGTGCGTTCTTGCGATCACATCATACGACATCGAGTCCACGACAGATTCCGCCGCAATGTCGCAGCACAGATCCCAAAGCTCCGGATCTTCTCTCTCTTTGGCGCCGAACATATGCCGGAAGAGGCAGTGAATCAGCATGTGCATATACATCCGGTTCATCCTGCGGGGCCTTTCCACATAAGTCCTCAGCAAAAAACCCGGATTAAAGCGGATGTAGGCGGCATCGGTCCCCGCGAAGGAGGTCGAAAGATCCATCTTGAATCCCAGGCTTCCGAATGCCGGTGCCATGAACCGCATAGAGAGAAGCAGCTGCGTTCTCACTGCGTCCAGTATTCTCAGTCCCATCTGTTCCAGTTTCTCTCTGGTCTCCGACATTTGTTCCTAAACCCTTTCAACACTCTTTCAACACATTCACCAGTCTTCGAGCTCCAATGTCATGCCGGCCGGTTCTGCGCGGCTTTTCCTCCCGTTCTCCACAAGAACGGCGCAGATCGCGGTCTCGCCCTTCTCAGATGCGATCCTGAGCGCACGCAGGATGCTCTCATCGTCAGCAAGTCCCGCATCCGTAATAAAGCGCACTCTCTCGATCTGTCCTCCCTCTGCGAACTGCTCAAGGGCTTCGTCCGCGTGCTCTTTGAGGAAGATCATGTAGCGGTCACCGGCGATCCTGTCCAGATCATGCGGATACATGAGCCTGTCCGACGCAATGACCGCCGCGAAGGAAGGATCATCGTGCTCCATAAACGGAAACAGGCGGTCGTACTCCCTGTAGCGGATCTCCTTCTTTCTCACACACTGGCGATACTGATATCCGCCCCCTTCATAGGCAAACTGGATCGTTCTCGCCATCGTATTCTCCGACGCGATCAGCGTATAATCGGGAAATGACAGGCGGATCTCCTCCGACGGCAGGTGCAGGTCAAAACTCATGGCGCGGTCATTGTCTGCCAGCATCTCCTTCATGAGCGAATAGGAGCTGCCGTCACAATACATCTCGATCTCCTCCAGGGAATCGCATTGGCGGATCACTCCGTCATAGTAATCATCCACTGTGTTGTACAAAGTCAGTTTCCTGAGCTCCGGACAGTTGTGAAAAGCGAACAGCTTAAGAACGCGCAGGGAAGAGGGAAGATAAACTTCCCTCAGATCTCTTCTCCCCGCGAAAGCGTGTTTTCCTATGCTCCGCACCGGAAGTCCCTCGAGCGTTTCCGGGATCGATAAAACCTTTCGTTCCCCTGTATAACCGGTGATCTCGATGCAGTCCTCTCCGCCGTGCGACGTTTTTTCATACAAATATGGCATTTGATCTGCCGCTCCTTCCCACGGCTCTTACGGAAGCAGATTCTCCAAAATGGAAGCGGTGCCTGACTGTGAGGAGTCGATCACCTCCTGGGGGATCTGAAGGTCATCGACAGTGTCATATTCGTCCGCCGTGTAGGAGATCACGAACTTCTTCGTCTCCACCTCGATCCCGTTGTCTCCTGCGATCTCCCGGATCATCACATTGCCCAGCGAAGTGCAGTCCATCCTGATCCCCGCGATCTGGTAAGTGTCCTTCCACACATACATTACCGCATCAACGCTCACATCGGTCAAGTCCGCCTCGTCTGCTGCCGCTGCGTCCTGTCCCAGTGAAAGGAGCAGTTCCCTCATGATCTCCCTGACGATCTCGCCCCTAAGCGTCACATGCAGGACATATGCTTCTTTTCCTCCGATGGTCTCCGGTTCCTCCAAAAGCTCCGCCTCGATCTCCTTGTCAAGGATCTTCTTTATGATCCCCAGCCCCAGAAGGGCATTCGGTTCCGATGTGCTGACGCTCTGTTCGCGAGAGATCCAGTTCTTCCCGTCAGCACTCACGTAGCCGGTGACCTTTCCCTCTTCTCCCTGCAGATAGATCTCAACCGGAATGCCTGCGTCCATCCCCATGACAGATGCGCTCGCTGTCCCGCTCATATGCGTCACTCCTGTCTTCGAGCAGGACTCCACATCCTGATCCAAAGTGATCCCGATATCTCCGCTGAGGACGCCATAGGAGATATCTCCCTCATATTCAATCGTCACATTGCCCCTGAGGGATTCCACTTTGCTCATCTTGTCTGCCGCTTTTTTGGCGACTCCGAGCGCCGTGGGTTTGAGACTGCACCCTGCAAGGAAGATCATGCTCATCAAAATAGCTGTAAAAACCGCTGTAATCCTGATTCTTTTCAATTTCTTTCCTCCTGATCCAAAAAGAGCGTATATTGACAGTACTCTATATAATATACTTTCCCGGTATGCTTCTTCCATTCCGTATTACCAGTATAACATAGAAGGCGGCGAAAAAAATCGGCGACAATGATCGGCGCCGCTCATAGATCCGCTCATCACAATCGGCTCCCTGCCGCTTACCGCAGCAGAGAGCCGATTTACGTTCTCTATGATTCCTGTCTTACCTCAGATTATTCCACATATCCGTCAGGGTTATGGCTCTGCCATCTCCAGCCGTCCCTGCACATATCCTCGAGGTTCTTCTCCGCCGTCCAGCCGAGCACATCTCTCGCCTTGGCGGGATCGCTGTAGCATACCGCGATATCGCCGGGCCTTCTGGGATCGATCACATAGGGCAGTTCCTTGCCGCAGGCTTTAGAAAATGCCTTGATAATATCCAGCACGCTGTAGCCGTGGCCGGTGCCCAGGTTGAAGACGTTGACGCCCTCCAGCTTCTCCATTCCTTCGATCGCCTTCACATGTCCCTTGGCCAGATCCACCACGTGGATATAGTCGCGGATACCTGTTCCGTCGGGCGTATCATAGTCGTTGCCGAAGACATGGACCATCTCGAGTTTGCCGGATGCCACCTGTGCCACATAGGGGAGCAGATTGTTGGGGATTCCCTTGGGATCCTCACCGATCATACCGCTCTCGTGCGCTCCGATCGGATTAAAATACCGAAGAAGCATCACTCTCCATCTGTTGTCCGCTTTCCAAATATCCGTCAGGATCCTCTCCTGCATGGATTTGGTCTCACCGTAAGGATTGGTCGTGATCCCCTTGGGGCATTCCTCTGTGATCGGCACGAAAGCGGGATCTCCGTAAACGGTCGCCGACGATGAAAAGACGATCTTAAAGCACCCGTGCTCCCTCATGGACTTGCAGAGTGTCAATGTGGAGCCGAGATTATTCTCGTAATACTCGATCGGCTTTCTGGTGGACTCGCCGACCGCTTTATAACCCGCAAAATGAATCACCGCATCGATCTTTTCTTTCTCGAAAAGAGTGTCGAGCGCTTTCTTGTCGCACACATCAAGCTCATAAAATGCAGGTCTCTTTCCCGTGATCGTCTCGATCCGGTCAACGACCATCGCCTTGGAATTGTAGAGATTATCCGCGATCACAACTTCATAACCGGCCTGCAGCAACTCTACAACCGTATGACTGCCAATAAAACCTGTACCGCCCGTAACTAGTATTGCCATGGTGTGTTGTCCTCCTTCACCTGATCATAGATCTGTCATTACAATATTATAATGCCGTATTCGCTTTTTAGAAACAATGTATTTTTGGATCCTTTTTTTGAATCCTTGTATTACATCTGTTTTCTGTTATTTAAGTATGCACTCCAGGAGGACCGGGTTGTGATCTGAACAGACGAATCCCAAATCCTGTGTTTTGCAGGATCTGACCTCAATATTGGACGAAACGATAAACCCATCCACCACATAATACTGGAAGCTGTCATGGTCCGCGCCGGCATACGGCTTGTCCAGAGAACGGCATGTGGGAACGTCGCTGTCCATCAGGAACTGCCACTCTTCGCCGAACTGCTGTGTGCTCAGCTCTCCGGGCGCCCAGACCCCCTCTTGCAGAGGATACCGGCTTGTTCCCTCGCCGTCGAAGCTCTGGTTGAAATCACCGCCCGCGATCACATAATTTCCGTCCCCGATCTCTTCCCGGACCGCCGCATCATTCAAAACCTCCATCAGAGCGTCGGTCTGTGCTTTTTTGCCCTCTCCGTCGTCATAGGCATCCAGATGAAGGTTGATCAGGACCAGTTCCTTGTCGCTGTTCTTAATGGGAAACCGCTCAATAAGAAGGCATCGCTTGAAATTGGCAAGACGGACAGGCCACTTGAAAGAACATGGAAGCTGTACCCGCTCTGCGGAAGATGCTCCGGGCACCGCAAGTGTCAGAATTCCGCTCTGTACCTTTCCTATGGGCGGAATGGGATAGGGAAGGAACTGCACGATGAGATTGTATGCGAACGCCATTGTATAGTCGAGTTCATATACATCCCACAGATCGTTGTAAATGGAGATCACTTCGTCTATGTGGCGGGATCTGGAAGAATCGCGGTCCACTTCCTGCAAAAGGACAATATCCGGATCAAGCCGCGCGATCTGCGCGGAGATCTCCCCGAGATTTCTCTCTATCCTCTCCCGGTCAGCCGTATAAACGCCATTGCCGCCGTCCATGAAGAAATCCGCGTTGTCACCCAGCGCGCCGTATCCGCAATTCCAGGTCATGATCCGAAGCGTATCTCCCTGTTGGATCGCATCGCCGCTGACAGGACCGACCGCGATCGTCTCACTCTCCTCAGGCCTGAATTCCGTCAGCGTCAGGAACTCAACGATCGCAGCAAACACAATGGCAGCGAGCAATATCACAGATAATGCGGTTTTCCCGATACGTTTGATCGAGCTCTCCATCCCTTTACTCCTTCTCTACTGGATGACACTGGTCATAATACTGTACATCGCGGGCATCAGACAAATGATCCATCCCAGCACGAACATCAGGAAGTTTTTCCTGACACTCAGGATCGCGGCAAATTCTCTGAGCAGGGCACTCGGCCAGTAATAAAGTGCCACGTGCGCACCGATCCCCGTGCACTTAAGACCGATCTCCCTGCAGATGCTCAGGGCACGATATACATGATAATTGCTGGTCACCAGCGCGCAATACTTGGGGTCTTCTCTCTTGTCGATGATCTCCTTGGAAAACAGAAGGTTTTCCCTGGTCGTCTTGGAACGGTCTTCCCTTATGATATGCTCTGTCGGAATCCCTTTGCTGATCAGGTACTGTTCCATCGCCTCCGCCTCGGAGATCTCCTCATCGTTTCCCTTTCCGCCTGACGGGATCAGAATCGGCGGCGAAGAACATCTGGCGTAGACCTCGATCGCTTTGTCGATGCGGTCCGAAAGCAGCTTGGACACCTCTCTGCCCCTGATCAGACCGCTCCCGTGTATGATGATAAAGTCAAAATCCCGCCTTGTGGGAATGAACTGAAGCAGCACAGTGTAGACCATAAAGGACGCAAATATGACCGCGACGTACATGACCGACAGACTCACGAACAGAAGCACTCTCATCCCCAGATTGACGATCTGCGCATTCTGTTCCGAAAAAAACAAGGGCAGGACAAAGAATGCAAAGAAGCAGATTTCACCGATGCCGATCATGATTCCCAAAAGGAAGGAGAGCATGTTGGCCAGGCTCCTTCCCTCTTTTTTAAACATCGTCACACCGTTAAAAACCAGCACCGCCGGCACAGACAAAAGCGCCGTAAAGATCAGCGTCGTGAGGGCTTTCGCCGTCCCGGCCGCATGACTTCCGGTTGCCGCACAAAAAAGCGGTACAGTAGAGAGCGCCGCAAAGAGCAGATAGATACAGTTTCTGAACCTGCTTCTGTCCGACATAACGGAAATGCCAAGTATCCCCCAGAAGATCAGGCAAGGGACAGCATATTCTGTCAGTCTCTGCAGATAAGCACTCATTACACATACTCCTTTTACTCATTCGCAAGGGCAGATCGCAATCGAGCAGGATGCTCCTACCCGATTGACCGTTGGCCGTGGGGTGCATCTTCGTGCAAGCACGAGCTGTACCCCACGGCTTATCGCACAAAAAAACGGCAGGAACAAACGCTCCCGCCGCTTCAGCCCTAAACCGTTTGTATTATTTGACTTCTGACATGCCGAAAGGAAGTCCCTCGTTGAAGTTTCTCGCATTTTCCATCGTGACGGCGGCAATCGCCTGCAGTGCCTCTCTTGTGAAGAAGGCCTGGTGGGAAGTCAGGATCAGGTTGGGGAACATGGTCAGTCTTGCGACGATATCCGTATCGATCATCTCGTCGGATCTGTCGTTATAGACGTTGGGGTCCTCGCCCTCATACACATCCAGTGCCACGCAGTGGAATTTGTTGGCCCTCAGGCCTCTGATCAGCGCCTCCGGATCCACGAGCGGTCCGCGGGACGTGTTGACCAGCATGACGCTGTCCTTCATCATCGCGATCGCATCGTCATCGATCAGATGGTAGGTTCCGTTCTCACCCATGACAAGCGGCGCGTGAAGGGAAATAAGATCCGCTTTCTGCAGGAGCTCTTCCTTGGAGACATAGCGGAGCATGCCCTGTTCCTCAAGGCTCTTGTTCGGATATGCATCCCATCCGAGAACCGTCATCCCGTAGCCTTTGCAGATATTGGCCATGATCTGGCCGATCCTGCCGGTTCCCATGATCCCTGCGACCTTGTTGTGCAGGTCCAGTCCGAGAAGTCCGCTCAGCGCGAAGTTATTATCCTTCACCTTAATATAGGATTTGTGGATACGGCGGTTTGCTGCCTGAAGAATGGTCATAGCGTGCTCAGCGACTGCATAAGGAGAATATGCAGGGACGCGCAGCACCTTGATCCCGTATTCTGCTGCTGCCTTGGCGTCAACGTTATTGAATCCCGCACAGCGCAGGAGGATCAGTTTCACGCCGCATTCATTCAGGATCTCGATGACCTCGCGGGGCGCCTCGTCATTGACGAAAATGCAGACCGCATCATAGCCCTTGGCCAGATTTGCCGACTCAATCGTAAGGCGGCTGTTGAAGTACTTGATATCCACATTATAGGTTCCCTCTCCCTTGTCTCTGGAGAGTTCACTGAAGAACATGCGGTCATAGTCCTTTGTCCCGAAGAATGCAACCTTCAGAATTTCCTGCTTTCTTGCCTTGGGTGCGATCTCGGCGAGCACCTCCTCAATCTTGACGATTGCCGCTTCTTCATCGGGGCCGTCTGCGGAAATGTTCAAAACAGAGCCCTTCGCCGCGTGCAGTCCCAGAATCTGGAGCACATTATTTCCCGATGCAACGTTGCCGTTGCTCTCGATCATGACAGCACTCTTGAAATTTGTGCAGGCCTGTGCGAGCAGGGCCGCGGGGCGGGCATGGATCCCAAGCGGATTTTTAACGACATACTGAAGTGTTTTCATTCGTTATTTCCTCTCTCAAACAATGATAACAGATCGTTCCGTGCATAATAATATGTTATCGTCATTATAAACATCATTCACTAATAATTCAATTTAAATGCACTCCAAACAGGTCAATTTTCACAATAATTCTTGCAAAGAAAAATAATCACAGGCTGCCCAGGATCTCCCACGCGTATGCATCCTTCTTCTGTTCTTCCGGGGCCAGCTCTCTGTAAGGCAGCAAAAGAGGATGCTGTCGCTTCGCATTGTTCCGCACCGTATTCCACGTCCAATTATAGAAAAGATGAAACCGCATCCAGCGCCTGTGCTCCATCTCCTGATAGATGTCCTGCTTTTCGGCTTTGGTTCTTAAATACACTTCGTACGCTCTCCTGCAGTTGTCGTCCGTGACCCTGGTGATCGTCTCGTCCTCAAGGAGATATCGGATCTTCACAAGCAGGTGATCTGCCGCTGCGATATTGGACTGCTTTAAGAAATACGGGAGATCCTCCCACGGGACCGGATGCTCAGAGCCCCTCGAATAGATCTCATGCATGAGGATCGCCTGTCTGTTCAGGGAATTCTTCATGACACCTTCTTTGATCAGAACGTCATCCACGACGCCGAACGAGAGCACACCGGGCACTTCTTCGTCCAGATATATGTATACATTTTCCCGCACTCCGAACCAGGTCGCGAGACGCTCATAACAGTCCAGGTTCTCCTGATCATTGTTCCGGCACAAAATAATGCGGTCCGCTTGTCTGATGACCGGGATCTCGTCCATCCAGCTGTCACTGTAAAATGTCAGAGAGTCTTCGCCCGGCTCTCCTTTCGACAGTGCGCGGGCCAATTCCGTATGCATCTTTTCAAAACCTGTGCTGTCCTCAAACACATGATAGTGCACCGTTCTGTCCGGCGTGTAGACATTGGTCAAAAGCGCTCTCTCCAGGATCGCCGCCCCAAATCTCCCGCATCCGATCAGCACCACGCTCTTTTCTTTCTCACTGAGCGGATGCATCTGCCAATATCGCCTTGCCAGGCACTCCGATTTTTCGAACAGATGCAGTCCCTTTGGAAGTGTGTCCGTTATGACATCTGCCATACAGTAGCACTCCACTGAGAGCTCCACTGCCGCCAGCCCTTCTTTGTAGTTTGCCCACAGATCATCCTTCATAAGAAACACCGTCATTCCTTCCGCGCTTTTCCTCAGCTCCTTCAGATCTCCGAGCTCCGGATCGATGACGACCGACATTCCCCGTGGAAGGTTCACCGCTTTCATTGGAGCAGGAAAGATCGCAATACCGTTCTCTTCCGACAGCAGCTCCCTGGCCAGAAGGCCGGCTTCGCGGCTGCTGCAGTTGAAAACATACCATTTCGCTTCCCTGCTTCTTCGAAGCATCATCTTGGGCAGAAACTGGTTTCGGATCAGCTCTATGACGAACCCGATCATCGTGGACAGGATACCGACACTGCACAGAGCCAGAACAATGCCCAGGATCTTGCCGGCAGGCGAAACCGGCGACATATCCCCGTATCCCACTGTCGTCAGCGTGATCAGGGCGTACCAGAGAGCGTCCCACAGATTGTGGATGGTCGAACCGCTCGCCCTGCATTCCGAGATGGTCAAAAGAATGACGATGATCACAAATGCGATCAGCGCACGCAGTATCAGTTTGGCACTCCTACTCATTTTCCCGTTCCTCTTCCTGTGCTCTCAAAATGTCGGGGATGATCATCACATTATTGATATCGTACTGCTTGTAGTCGACGCTTCGCCCGGTCACTGCGTTTTCCCGCTCCGAGACCTGATCCAGCTTGTCATAGGGGACCAGGCAGGCATGAAGGCGTTTCTCGGAGTCCTTTCCGATCTTGGGGCTGCACGGGAGTCCTTCCTGTTTGCATCGCAGATAATTCTCCGCATTCTCCCTGAAGTTTTCCTCACTCATCGGTCTGTAACCCATGGCAAAGTGGAAAGCGCACCAGCGCATGTGCTCCATCTCTCCGAGTACGTGCAGCATCTCATCGTCAGGATGCCATTTGCCTTCCAGCATCTCCTCCCTGCTGCTCCCGGAGGCTTTGATCATGGCAGGAATAAACTCGGCGGACGCACGCGACGACATCTTGCCGAAAGAGTCGCAGCTTACCCATTTCTCCCAATTGGTCCTGTCTGACGAATCATATCCGGCATTGAGAATGATCGCGTTCCTGTCTTCCCTCTTAGCCGAAAGCATATCCAGTTTGTACACTTCCTTGCTTACGATCGCACTGCCGACAGCCTCCTGGTACTGCGCGCCGTACTTACTCACCTGCACCACACAGACGTGCTCCGCTTTGGCACGCTTTAAAAACAACATGATGTTGTCCGCCACTTCCGTGTTCATCGCACCTTTTCCTGTGCATACTGCAATGTACTTGAGCGTACTGAGTCTCGCTTGCAGCTCCTTGTAGAACTCCAGGCTTCTACCGTCCGCATTTCTGAATTCTATGGCGTAATGCTTGAGCAGCTCCGGGCATTCCGCAAGAAGAAAGCCTGCTTCATTCGATATATTGGGTGAAAAGACCATGGCGTGAAATTTGCTGCCCACAAACTGTCCGTTCATGGCCAGATAGCGCAGCGCTGCCTGACCGCAGTCCCCAAAGCCGATGACCATACAGTCGAAGTTCTCTTTTGCCCTGCCCTTATTGTCAAAAGAGAGAAAATCCCAGGGCGGACAAAGCCGGATCATTGCCCGCGCCGCCATATCGGCCGGGTCAAAGACCTGCACATATCCGAAACCGTACTGCTGCTCTGAGAGTTGAAGCATAGACGAAGCGATGTCCTCCGTTCCCGGCAGCGTAATGCTGGTGATCTTGGGGTCAACGCCCTCTTTCTCAAGCGCTTCTTTCATGGCGATCGCATAAAAGAGATTCTTGTTCCTGTCGGGGTGAAGCGCGTAAACTGTGATCTTCTTTCTTGCCGTGATCCGGAGCCTGAGCATTGTCGAGTGATCGCAGCTGACAGCGCCTGACCCTGTGAGTACAGCCATACCCATGTTGATGATCTCTGAGATACTGTCCGTCGGCTCGGTCTCATTGATCATGACGACCGCCGTTTTGTCCCGGACAACACACTCTTTTCCCACAGTCAGACTGTCCTCATGGATCCCGTAGATGATCGTCAGATCCCCGTTGAGTGCAAGAAAGAGCCTGAGTCTTCTGAGCCCCGCTGCGCCGACCGTTGTCATCGCGGCACTCGCAATGGAATAAAACGCGAGCAAATGCAGTGTCCAAAAACAAAACACACCGGCCGTTCCGGAAAGGATCGGCGAAGAGCTGATCGCTCCAAGATCGTTCTTCCCCAGGAACATGCCGATCACAGAAAAGGGCGTCCGGATGAGTGAGAGTGCGATGTCCTGTGTCACGCTCGTATATCCGATACCGTATATAATACTCCCGCCCAGGATCGATATGATCATCAGAGCCGAACTCAGCTTTGAAGAATATGCGGGCTTCATCGCCATATTGATCACCAGTGCGAGATAGATGATGATCGACAGTACAATGACCAGAAGTGCGTTCATGCCTATCCTCTCTTTCTGCGTCTGCTGCGACAGGCGCATTGACTTATCTTTTTTATAATACCATGAACTCTCTGTAATTAGGTCAGCGATTATAAAATCTGTCTTTTTATACTGCAAATGATAGTTTTTAGTTATATAATATTTATATCAGATGTATTGCCGACATTCTTTTTTTTACAGGAGGACATCCATGAAATCATTAGGAATTGCAGTCATTGGCTGCGGGTTTGCCGGAAATTTTCACTCAAACGCATGGGTCAAGGTCAACTATATCGATATTAAGCTCAAGGCAGCTGTGGATAACAACCTGGAGCGCGCGCAGGCGCTCAAAGAGAAGTGGAATTATGAGTATGCGACGGCGGATTATGACCAGGTTCTGGCCGATCCCGATGTAGATATCATCGACATCGCACTGCCTCCTTTTCTGCACCTTCCTTTTGCGTACAAGGCGCTGGCTGCAGGGAAGCACGTCATCTGCGATAAGCCGCTGACCGGCTATTTCGGTACCGAGGACGATGAAAGGCCGCTCGGGGACAAGGTTCCCAAGAGGAAAATGTACGAGAGCATCCTGAAGAATCTGGAAGAATGCAGACAGAAGGTCGCTGAGAGCGACAAGCTCTTCATGTATGCGGAAAATTACATTTACTCTCCCGCGATCGTCAAAGCGGCAGAGATCCTCAGAAAGAAAAAGAGCCGTGTGATCTATATGAACGCGGAGTGCAGTGTGCACGGGTCCACCTCTCCCCTCTCCAAAGACTGGCATCTTGTAGGCGGCGGAAGCATCATGCGTCTTGGTTCGCACCCCATTGCCGGCGTACTCTACCTCAAGCAGGTGGAATCCGAGGTCCGCGGTTATGACATCAAGCCGGTCAGTGTCGTCGCCGACACAGGACGGATCATCAGCAACTTCCCGGAAGAGGCCACAAAGCACATCCTGAGCAAATTCAACGATGTCGAAGATTTCGGCCACATCACGCTCACTTTCTCTGACGGCACCAAAGCGGTGATCCTCAGTTCGGAGCACTATATGGGCGGTATTCAGAACCACATCAATGTCATCACGAACGACGGTGTGATCAACTGCAACATGACTCCTCCGGACAACATGAAGACCTTCTTCATAGATGACGAAGGACTGGAAGATGTCTACATCTCCGAAAATCTCCGCTGCAAGACCGGCTGGAACAACGTCTTCGTCGCCGAAGAGACGCTTCGCGGCTATACGGGAGAGCTTCAGGCTTTCGCAGAGGACGCACTGGCGGGAAGACAGCCTGAGTCAGGCATCGATATCGCCATCGAGACCACAAAGATCATGTATGCCGCTTATGTTTCCGCGGAAGAAGGCCGCCGGATCGACCTGTAAACCGCATAAAAAGAGGCTGCCGCAAGGCAGCCTTTTTTATTGCTCTATTCAGTTCCTTTATCTCGCTGCGATTATTTCGTCGCGATCTTGCGGTACAGCGCCGGTGACACATCAAATGCCTTCTTAAATACCCTCGAGAAATGCTCCGCATTGGGATAGCCGATCGAATAGGAAATGTTCTCGATCGTCATATTGCCGTTTCTGAGAAGCGTCTTGGCTCTCTTCATGCGCACCTGCGTGACCTGCTCCCCAAATGTTTTGCCGGATTTTTCCCTGATATATTTGGATATATAGGGCGTAGAGAGATGGAACTCTCTGGACATGTCCTCCAGCGTCACTGTCTGGTAATTGGCCTGGATATAATTGAGCATCGCGATCAGCCTGTCGTCCTTCTCCGCGGAGTGGTCGCTGAGCTGGGGAAGTTTGTTGACAGCGACGACCAGCGCGTTGATGGAGGCGTGGATGATATCTTCATGAATACCTACGCCCCAGTATGTTTTGCCGTTGCAAAGTATGCCCACATAGGCCATAGCCTTGGAGGAGGAGCCTCTGGAGAGCGCATGTTCCTCATAGGTGGAGAGCTCATAGCTGATCCCGAAATACTGCTTGATCGTATTGCTGACTGCGTCCAGGCGGCCGTTTCCGTTGGCGTCTACGACAGTCCTGCGGTCGCCTGAGACGATCGCGGCCTCTGCCATAATGCCGTCCACCTGCCTGAAATGGCACTCGGGAATTGTGAAATGCGGATTGAAGTCCACATAGCGGTCCCTGAAGATCTCGTAGACAGTCTGGGGTGAGAGCTCGCTGTGCGTCTCGTCGGATACCTGCTTCATCGCGTAGCCGACTTCTTCCCGCATCTTCTCGGGAAGTACGATCGCATAGTTCTGCTTGAGCACATACGCCACACCGCCCTTGCCGGACTGGCTGTTGATGCGGATGACGTCCGAATCGTAAGTCCTGGAAACATCCTGCGGATCGATAGGCAGATAGGGAACCGTCCATTTGTCCGGATTGTGGATCTCCTTGTAAGCCATGCCCTTGGAGATCGCGTCCTGATGGGAACCTGAGAAAGCACTGAACACGAGATCTCCCGCGTAAGGCTGTCTCGGATGCACTTCCATGCCCGTCAGTCTCTCATATTTCTCGCGGATCAGCGGCATATTCGAGAAATCCAGTCCCGGGTCGATCCCGTACGCGAACAGGTTCATCGCGACCGCAACAATATCCACGTTTCCTGTTCTCTCTCCGTTTCCGAACAGCGTTCCTTCCACGCGGTCCGCGCCTGCCAAAATACCGAGCTCCGTATCCGCGATCCCGCATCCGCGGTCATTGTGCGGATGAAGGCTGAGCACGACACCGTCTCTGTACTTCATGTTCTTGTTCAGATACTCGATCTGGGAAGCAAAGATGTGCGGCATAGCGGTTTCCACCGTAGCCGGTATATTAATGATGGCTTTCCACTCCGGATTCGGCTTCCACACGTCCAGGACTGCATTGCAGACTTCGAGGGCATACTCCACCTCCGTGCCGTGGAAGCTCTCCGGACTGTACTCGAACATAAAGTTTCCGTCCGTTTCGTCAGCCAGCTCCTTCAAAAGCTTGGCGCCGTCAACAGCCAGCTTTTTGATCTCTTCTTTGTTCTTGTGAAAGACCTGTTCGCGCTGCGCCACGGATGTGGAGTTATAGAGATGCACGACCGCCTTGGGAGCGCCCTTGACCGCTTCGAACGTCTTGCGGATGATGTGCTCCCTTGCCTGTGTGAGGACCTGGATCGTCACATCATCGGGGATCATATTTCTCTCAATGAGGGAACGCAGAAAGTCATACTCTGTTTCCGATGCAGCGGGGAAACCCACTTCGATCTCTTTGAAGCCGATCCTGACCAGCATCTGGAAAAACTCTATCTTCTCCTCCAGGCTCATCGGCTCGATCAGCGCCTGGTTTCCGTCACGCAGATCGACACTGCACCAGACGGGAGCTCTGTCGATGTGATCTTTTTTGGCCCAATCGAGGCATTCTGCCGGGGGGAGAAAATATTGCCGCATGTACTTCTTGTAGTTCATATTGACCTCCGTGATATAAAGCTGCCTGAAACAGCTGTCAGAAAACAGTAAGATGAAAGCAGCTTATTAAATTTTATCAAGAACAGTGACTCAATTTTATTCCCCTTTCGCAGAGATGTGAATGATTATATTTATTCGGTTTTTATGATTTATTTTATCTCGCGATGGACTAACCTTCGCTTGTGCGGCATGCCCCGGATCCGCCACGTTGAATTCGCGGGGATTCACACAGATCCTTCCCTCGCTTCGGAGGGAACCGCGTTTCCGAACTCGACGTCCGCTCTGATGACCGGACGTCTCAAACAGGTGGGCTCTCGGGCTGCAGGAGCTGCAGCCCTCATTCCCTCCTACGCTCGGGAAGGATCAGGTTCATCCGGCTGCTCATTCAAAGTGGCGGATCCGGGGCATGCCGCACGCGCTTACGTTGATCTCCTGCGATAGAAGAATAAGTGTCATTTCATACTATGTAAAAGAAGCATTGACTCTTTTGAGACCACAAACTTGGTATAAATAAGCAACAATATGATGATTTTAAAAAGACAGGCGAATAAGCATGGCTGCTTACTACAGTGAAGTATTTTACGGACCCAGCCGGAAGGCTGATCAAACCTTTCAGGTTAAGAAGCACCGGGCTGTAAAAGTGTCAAGACGGTTCCGCTATTTATCCCTCCCGCCCCATAGGGGCGTGAGCATAAAACGCTCCACCATCTTGACACTTTCACAGCCCGGTGCTGTGTATTAATCAAGGGGTGCAAGGGCACCCCGGCCCGTGTACCGGGCCACATCTAATGAATCTTGCTGTAGTGCATTCAGATTTAATGTACTGGAACGACGCCGCTACTACGTCGCGCGCCTGATTGGAGCTTACTTTACCGCTTCTACGTCTTTCCAATACCCGGAGCGGCACCAAGCCGACGGATTTGACTTTTAGTAAGGCTTGGCCCTGATCAAGGGCCGGGGTGCCCTTGCACCCCTTGATTACGATACAGCACCAGTTTGTGCCGGGGTCAAGATGGTGAAGCGGTTTATGCTCACGCCCCTTCGGGGCGGGAGGGATAAATAGCGGAACCGTCTTGACACCGGCACAAACTGGTGCTGCTCATAGCCTAAAGCTTTATACATACTCTCGCTGATCGAACCCCGGTTGGGCAGAAATAGTAAATTATAAAATATCTGCACCCATGCTCTCACAAGCTATCATCCAAAATTGTCTAAAATCATACGTAATAATCCAAAGTTGGCCCCTGAAGCCAAATCTGCATCAATTTGCATACACGTTGACTCTAACTTTTCATCGTTCATGTATGCAACTCCTTATACTTCCTTCAATTACGCCCAACTCAGCGGTAATCCCGCCAAGAAATCAATACTTCCAAGGCCCTTCAAGAAATGTCATGGGTGCAAATGAATGAAAAATGATCTCCCAGCCCAACCATGCGTCGTGAACAATTCCTTCGTTTCCGTCACTAGCCGCATTTGTTTACTCTTCACATAAAAAAGAGGCCTGTGCACTCGGCGTCAGGGAATCAACCTGAGCGAGTGCGGCATGCCCCTTTTAAACCACTTTGAATGAGCGGACGGATGAACCTGATCCTTCCCGAGCGTAGGAGGGAATGAGGGCTGCAGCTCCTGCAGCCCGAAAGCCCACATGTTCGAGACGTCCGGTCATCAGAGCGGACGTCGAGTTCGGAAACGCGGTTCCCTCCGAAGCGAGGGAAGGATCTGCGTGAATCCCCGCGAATTCAACGTGGTTTTAAAGGGGCATGCCGCACAAGCGCCGGTTTTAATAAATCCCTTCGCCTAATACAGCATGCCCCTCAATTTCTTTTTTATGATTTATTTTCCATCAAAGATCAGCGCCGAGTCCACGCGATAATCCTTGAGGAACTCCCGTCCCTTAAGGCCTGCCAGCTCGATCATGAACAGCATTCCTGCGACCTCGCCGCCGAGTTTCTCGACCAGCTGCGCCATGGCCTTGGCTGTTCCGCCAGTTGCCAGAAGGTCGTCCACAATGAGACATTTCTGGCCGGGCTGAACTGCGTCGATGTGCATCTCCAGTGTTGCCTTGCCATATTCCAAGTCATAGTCCACGGCGATCGTCTTCCAGGGAAGCTTACCTTTCTTGCGCACAAGGATCAGCGGTTTGTGCAGATTGTAAGCCAGCGCCGCGCCATAGATGAATCCTCGGGATTCCGCACCAACGATCACATCAAAATCCAGATCACTGACCAGATCCTGCATGGAATCGATCGCAGTCTTCAGTCCGTCCGCATCCTGAAAGACCGTGGTGATATCACGGAACATAATGCCGGGCTCCGGAAAGTCGGGAATAGTGCGGATATAATCTTCTAATTTTTTCATACTTACCCCTTTTCTGTGTTCTGATAAACGATGGTGTGTTCAGTCGAGCAGGACGTCCGACACTTGGTCTTTCAATAGTACCGGTTCCTCTGATGTCCTGATTCCATCACTATTATAACACGGCAATTCATCACTGAGTATCCCCGTAATGAACTGCAACAGGCATATCTGTCTCCACAATATCATAGATCGTCGGCATCGCCCAGGTAGGGATATTGATACAGCCGTGCGATCCGTTCCATCTCCAGATGTCCCCGCCGAAAGAGTATCTCCAGGACGCATCGTGCAGGCCGATTCCGGTATCTGTCAGGCGGATCCAATAAGCGACATCCGTCTCGTAGCCCCACTCGCCGTCTTCCTGCTTATCGCCTCGAAGTGTCGTGTCGCGCTTTTTGTCATAGGCGAAGAAAGCACCTGCAGGCGTTCTGTGTTTTGCATCATTGAGTCCCGAGACGACATCCGTCTCAAAGATGACCTCGCCGTCTTCATAGACCCAAAGATGCTGAAGCGAAAGATCCACTTCGACATAATTGCCGCCAAAGCCATGATTGTCGTCCGGATCAGAGGCCTCTGTCCTCCAATAGACCGGCTCACGGGTGACTTTCTCATTTTCATCCAGTTCATCCCACAGAAGGGATTCTTCTTCCTTCTTATCGATGCGGTATCCGTAATAGCCGATACCGGGGAGCATGATCTCATCCCCTTCATGGGTGGTGAACGGATGCTCCTTGTAAACGGTATCCACTTCGTCAGCCAGTTCCCGGACATAATCCGTCACGCATGCATCCCACTCATCGTCATCACGGTAATAGTCCCCTTCGTCATCCATCTCCAGCCAGTCCCACATGACCGAGCCATCCAGCACTTTGGTCCCGCCGCCCGGCAGCTCATACTCGATCCTCGCACCGGCCAGTTCATTGAGCTGCTCGCAGTTGCGGTTCAGCTGTTCGTCGTCCTTCCGGACCTCAGGCGCCCGGTACACATTCTCTGTGTGTTCCAGATCCAGAGTCTCCTTTTCTGTGTTCACCGCTTCCAAGATCATCTCTGTCACCTGATCCGGATCGAAAGCAGTGCCCTCGTCCTCCGGAACTACTTCGAACTGCTCATTCCGGTAATCCAGATAAGCGTCGTGAGGCTCTGTCATGTTGGCCTTCTGCATTTGGGGAAATGCCGCCAAAATATTCAGGAGCTTATCCTTTGAATACTCTTTCTTCTCTTCGATCGTATACTCGGTGTTCCGATACATACCATAGAGCCAGAGATATCGGTTCTGCCCTTCCATTAAGCGGTCCAGGCTTCCGTCCGATACGTAATGATAATCGATCTCGCTCCCGTCCACAGTGAGGTCCTTTCCGTCTCTGAAAGATACAGTGAGAGCATATTCGCCCAAAAGCTCTTCCGTTTCTTTCACTGTGCGCTCCGAAACGTCTATTCCGTTGATGATCGTGCCCGGAATGAAGATGTTATCATAGTCCAATGCTTTTCCGATATATAAGCTTCCTGTAAGGGCAGCAGCGGAAAGAACCGCCGTTATGGCCGCCTGCTTTATTTCGTTTTTCTTATCAATCATATATGTTTTCTTCCTAACATTCACAACCTCAGGTTCATGGCGCGAATACCGACTTATTATAGCACATAAAACTCTCACATAAAGCTTTTACATAAAGTTCTTCTATATGCATTAAATCTAAGATGCACTAAATTTAAGACACTAAATTAAGATGCACTAAATATAAAACCCGCGAAAATCCGTGATTTTCGCGGGTAAAGAATTCTGCAGGTACAGCTCTCGATCAGCGCTTGCTGAACTGAGGAGCACGACGTGCACCTTTGAGGCCGTATTTCTTTCTCTCTTTCATTCTGGGATCTCTGGTCAGGAAGCCGGCTTTCTTCAGAGCGGGTCTGAGCTCAGCGTCTGCCTCGCACAGTGCACGGGCGATACCGTGACGGATCGCGCCTGCCTGGCCGGTAGTGCCGCCGCCCTTAACAGTGATCTTGAAATCATACTGGTCGATCGTCTGCGTCTCTACGAGAGGCTGTCTCACGATAACTTTCAGAGTCTCAAGTCCGAAGTAATCGTCGATCGTTCTGCCGTTGATGGACATCTCGCCCTTACCGGGGGTCATAAAAACTCTGGCAACAGAGGATTTTCTTCTGCCTGTTCCATAGTAAGTGGTTGCTTTAGCCATTTTTATCTCCTTTCAGTCTCCGATTAGAACTTAAGCTCTTCAGGCTTCTGGGCTGCGTGTTTGTGCTCGCCGCCTTCGTAAACGTAAAGCTTCTTGTACATCTGCTCACCAAGTCTTCCCTTAGGAAGCATTCCGCGGACTGCCTTCTCAACAACCCTGACAGGTTTGGTTCTGAGCATTTCACGAAGTGTTGTGTACTTCGCGCTTCCGACGTACTCGGAATGTCTGAAGTAGATCTTCTGATCCAGCTTCTTGCCGCTGACCTTGATCTTGCCGGCATTCAGAATGATCACATAATCGCCTGTGTCAAGGAAAGGGGTGAAGATCGGCTTGTTCTTGCCGCAAAGAATCTTCGCGACTTCGGAAGCAAGACGACCAAGGGTCATATCAGTAGCGTCAACTACATACCATTTTCTCTCGATCTTTGCTGCGCTAGGCATATAGGTTTTCATCATATATCCTCCATTATCAGTTAACCGTCTTAGATAGTCATTGTCGTGCGATTCGCAGTCGGTGTATGATCCAAAACCGGGGAGTTTGGACATCAAAAAAGACGCAGTTCATCACCGTCGCACCCGAATATTATAAAATGTCGAAATGTGCTTGTCAATTTTTTTTAACACTTTTTTTGATTCTTTTGTATTCCGTTTACTGCTTTTGCACGGAAGCGGCAGGAAGGATCTGATACCTGACTAACGTCAGTCCTTCAGGTGGTGCCGTGGGCCCGGCTTTGGCCCTGTCGCAGGCCTCTAATATGGTCTGAACCTGTTCCGGCAGGATTGCTCCGCGTCCGACTTCCATCAGCGTGCCCGCTATGATCCGCACCATATTATACAGGAATCCGGTTCCGCTCACGCGAATTACGATCTCTCTGGGAGAGACTCCTCTGCGGGACGGTTCCGTTCTGCCCAGGAACTGTTCGCGTGCTGATCCCGCTCTCACCGGTAACCCTTCCTCTTCAGTTTCAGGAAGACGCGGGGCGTTAAAGGCCACGGATTGCGCGATCTTCTCCTCCTCGCAGGGCTTCTCGATCACTTCAACCTGCGTGACCGTGCGCGTTGTAGTCAGCGCCTGCGTATGAACACTGCAGAAACTCTTGAAGTCATGTTCTCCCACCAGGTACTGCGCCGCTTCCCGCATCTTGTCCACATCAAAGGGGGTATAAGAATAGAAGGAATATCTCCTCCTGCGCGGGGAAGGGAACTGCGCGTTGTAGATCACATAGTCGTATGTCTTGACGGTGTCGCAGAACCTGGGATGAAAGTCCGAAGGTACTTCTCTGGAATTCTGCACACAGATCTGTCCGGGAAGCCGGACATTGAGCGCGTTCGCGAATTTTTCCGGAGGGATTCGGCTCTCCGTATCGAACACGGCCAGATTGCACAGTGCATGCACGCCGGCATCCGTCCTGCTCGCGCCGCTGACCTCGGTCTCCACACCTGTCAGCTCCGTGACCGCCCGATTCAGTTCTCTCTCGATGGTCGGGACTCCGCTTTTTTGTGCCTGAAATCCCGAATATCCGGTGCCGTCATAGGACACCGTGAGCAGTATTCTCTTCATATCCGCTTTCCCTCGTGTCCCGCCGGCATAGATCCGGACGGCCCATCCCTGTGGTCAGTGTTTTGACCGGGGTCTTTCCGGATGCTCATTGCCGCTCCTTCCCGGAAGACCATTGACCGGGGCTTTCTCAGAAAATCACCCGCGTTGTGATGCATAGCGCAAAAAACGCTGTCAAAATACCGTATGCCACATAATCTTTACTGCTGTATACAAGCGGTTTCATCTTGGTTCGACCTTCTCCTCCGCGATAGCATCTCGCTTCCATGGCCATGGCCAGATCGTTGGCTCTGCGAAAGGCGGAGATGAAGAGCGGGACGAGAAGAGGTACGAGGCTCTTTATCTTTTTCACTATATTCCTGCTCTCAAAATCCGCCCCTCTCGCGATCTGCGCCTTCATGATCTTGTCCGTCTCCTCCATGAGGATCGGAATAAAGCGCAAGGCGATCGACATCATCATGGCGATCTCGTGGACCGGCACGCGGACTTTTTTGAGCGGACGCATCAGGGATTCCAGCGCATCCGTGAGCTGTGTGGGCGTAGTCGTCAGTGTCATGATGGAGGAGCCCAGGATCAAAAGGCTCAGGCGCAGTGCCATTTTAATGGCAAAACTGATACCTTCCTTCGTGATCTTGAAGATCCATGCCTGCCAGACCACTTCGCCGGGTGTCAGAAAAAGGTTGAAACAGACTGTTATGAGCAGCAGGAACAGGATCGTCTTCATTCCCCTCACGATATATCGGAAAGGCACATGGGAAAGGCGGATCATCGCGAACAGGAACAGCGCTGCCAGCAGGTATCCCGCAAAGGAACTCACGACAAACAGCGAGATCAGATAGACAAATGTCCCGACCAGTTTGACGCGGGGATCCAGCCTGTGAAGCACAGAATCCGTTTGATAGTATTGACCTAGTGTAATTGAATCAAACATGCAGCTCCCTCCGGTGCGCCAGAATCTCTGCTGCCGCTTCACTGACTCTGAGGACATCGGTGTTCACGTCCAGTCCTCTCTCTTTTAACAGCTTCATGATATAGGTGATCTGGGGCGCTGAGAGACCCAGATTTTCGAGCTCTTTCACATGGCGGAACACACTTACGGGCTCGTCATCGTAGAGCAGACTTCCATCGCTCATGACCATGATGCGGTCCACATAGTTTGCAATGTCATCCATACTGTGAGAGACGAGGATGATCGTCATGTTGAGGTTCTTCTTCATGTCTGCGATCATTCCCAGGATCTCGTCGCGGCCTCTCGGATCAAGTCCCGCTGTGGGTTCATCGAGGATCAGGATCTTAGGTCTCATCGCCAGAACTCCTGCGATCGCAGCGCGTCGT
Source organism: uncultured Lachnospiraceae bacterium (assembly GCA_902801585.1). Next base: position 56,644 of record CADCIU010000010.1, read on the forward strand.
TTCTCCCCGCCCGAGAGGTCAAAAGGAGATGCTTTGTACAGTGCTTTGGGCATCTTTACGCTCTCCAGTGCCTCGATGGCGCGCTTTTTGGCATCTCCATCGCTCATTCCCAGATTCTTTGGGCCAAACATGACGTCCGTGAGTACATCCACCTCGAACAGCTGATGCTCCGGATACTGAAAGACCAGGCCCACGTTGGACCGCAGCTTCTTTTTGTCAAAGTGATCGCTTTCAATATCCTCACCGTTGTAATAGACATGTCCGGAAGTGACCTTGAGGAGCCCGTTCAGCGTCTGCACAAATGTGGATTTGCCGGATCCCGTGTGTCCGATCAGCCCGATGAACTGATCATTCGGGATGTCGACGGAGATGTGGTCCAGGGCATTCACCTGCATAGCAGTGCCCCTCTCATATACGAAACAGATATCGTCTACCCTGATCCCTTGATCGCCCGGATGGGCGCCGTTCTCTGCGCGCTGCTCCGAAGATGTTTCACTTCGAATTTCATTCGGCACTTCGTTTGAAATTTCGTTCGGTGTTTCCGACTGAAGATCTCCGCTCTCGTCTTCTTCCGGTTGTACCTGCGCGGCTTCTTCTTGCGGCAGCGGGCCCAAAAGTGCATCTGCCAGCTGCTCCTTTGTCAAAATACCGACAGGGATCGGGAGTCCGGCTTTGCGAAGTTCATAGGCAAGAAGCGTCACCTGCGGCACATCGAGATGGAGCTCTTTCATTTTCTCCACCTGGCTGAAGATCTCGTGCGGGGTTCCTCTCATGACGACTTTGCCGGTCTCCATGACAAATATCGTATCCGCTTCGATCGCTTCCTCCATATAATGCGTGATCAGAATGACTGTGATCTTCTTCTCGCGATTGAGCTTCACGGCGGCTTTGATCACTTCTTTTCTGCCGTTTGGATCCAGCATTGCGGTGGGTTCGTCCAGAATGATGCATTTGGGCTGCATGGCGATCACGCCCGCGATGGAAACTCTTTGCTTTTGACCGCCTGAGAGCCGGTTGGGAGATTTCTTTCGATGCTCCAGCATGCCAACCGTTTTCAGGCCTTCTTCCACCCTGGTCCAGATCTCCTGCGTTGGAACACCAATGTTCTCCGGTCCGAATCCCACATCCTCCTCGACCACCTGCGCGATGATCTGGTTGTCGGGATTCTGAAAGACCATGCCGGCCTCCCTTCGGATCTCCCAGAGGTTCTTCTCGTCTTTGGTGTCATATCCGTCGACCCAAACCGTTCCCTCCGTGGGGAAGAGCAAAGCATTCAGGTGCTTGGCAAGCGTGGATTTACCGGATCCGTTGTGGCCAAGGATCGCTATGAACTGCCCGGGTTCGATGTGAAGGTCTATTCCGTCAATCGCGCGGACCGTGCCCGCAGCGTTTCCTTCATCGTCTCTCTTTATATAATCGTGTATCAGCTTTTGTATCTTGATCATTGGCAAAGACCTGTCTCCGGACCCATCCGGTCTTATTTGTCACAATACGTTTACAAAAAGCCTCCGAGAACAAATCCCGGAGGCTTATCTATCTTACTTTCTGTCAGATCTGATTCATCAGACAAACTCGAGCACGACTTCCATTGCACCGTCGCCGCGTCTCTGGCCGATCTTGATGATTCTTGTATAGCCGCCGTTACGGTTCGCATACTTGGGACCATATTCGCTGAACAGTTTCTCAACAAGATCTACATTCTTGGAATTCTTTCTTTTGGCTTTGCCGTCAGCAGGAACCTCAACAACAGGATAGAGATAGCGCATAAGCTGTCTTCTTGCGTGCAGGCGTGCAGGGGAATCCTTTTTGATCTTCTTCTCTACTGTATCGAAAACAGTAACTCTCTTGCCTTCCACGACTTCTTTAACGCGCTTTCCGTCCTTGTCCTTGCGGGCAACCTTAGCCTGAACGGTAACTTCCTCGTAGTCATCCTTGTACTTTGCAGCCAGTGTGATCATAGGCTCTACGATCTTCTGAACTTCTTTTGCTCTCGCTTCTGTGGTGATGATCTTGCCCTTGTAGATCAGAGCAGTGACCTGGTTGCGGAGCAGAGCTTTTCTCAGTTTCGTCTTTTTGCCGAGTTTTCTGTACATTGCCATTTTATTTTCCTCCTTTATGACAGCGCCGAAGGGAACACTCTTATGGATTTATCTCCCTTCGGTTTGCGGCACTGCCGCGGCCGTCGACCGCCTCGCACTCTTCGGTTTTACCTCAGCGGAACTATGTTGATGCGTTTATTGGGGAGCTTCCTCGCTGGAATTGAGGGAAAGTCCCAGTTCCTTGAGTTTCTCCAGTACTTCCTCGAGAGACTTGCGGCCCAGGTTGCGAACCTTCATCATCTCATCAGGAGTCTTGTTGCAGAGCTCTTCTACTGTGTTGATACCTGCTCTCTTGAGGCAGTTGTAAGAACGGACAGAAAGCTCAAGTTCATCGATGCTCATCTCAAGAACTTTCTCTTTCTGGTCATATTCTTTCTCAACCATGATCTCTGCTGTCTTGGCGTTCTCAGACAGGTCGATGAACACGCTCAGGTGCTCGCTCAGTACCTTGGCTGCAAGGCTGACCGCCTCGTCAGGTCCGATCGTGCCGTTGGTTGTCACATCAAGCGTGAGCTTATCGTAGTCTGTCTGCTGACCGACACGGGTGTTCTCCACTATGACGTTGACTCTTTCCACAGGTGTATAAATGGAATCCACCGGGATGACGCCGATCTTTGTGTCAGGCGTCTTATTCTTGTCAGAGCTGATATAGCCCCTTCCTTTTGTGATCGTAAGCTCGATGAAAAGCTTCGTGTCTTTTCCGCTGAGTGTTGCGATCACAAGATCCGGATTCATGATCTGAATATCCTGATCCACCTGAATATCGGAAGCGCGGACAACGCCTTCTCCCTCATACTCGATATAAGCATTCTTGGGCTCGTTAGTCTCACTGCTGTTCTTAATGGACAGTCCTTTGATATTCATAATGATTTCAGTGACATCTTCCTTGACTCCGGGGATAGCACCGAATTCATGCTGCACGCCGTCAATCTTGACCTGGCTTACAGCAGCACCGGGAAGCGAAGAAAGCATGATTCTTCTGAGTGAGTTTCCAAGAGTAATGCCGTAGCCTCTCTCAAGGGGTTCCACCACAAATCTGCCATACTTCTTGTCATCAGAGATCTCCACGACCTCGATGCTCGGTCTTTCAAAATCAAACACGCGAATACCCTCCTTTGCGCAGCTCGTCGTCAACAGTAAAGCGTAATAAACCCGCCTGCGCGTCGACGCGCAGGCCGGGTATTTACTGCATTACTTGGAATACAACTCGACGATAAGCATCTCATCAACAGGAACATCGATCTGCTCTCTGCGGGGGAGTGCGCTGACAGTGCCCTTCAGGGCTTCTTTGTCGACTGCGATCCACTCGGGAGTCAGTCTTCCTGCTGTCACTTCCATGATATCCTTGAAGCGCTGGATGGACTTGGAGCTCTCTTTGACCTCAACCACATCGCCGGCTTTTACGCGGTAAGAAGGAAGATTGATGCATCTGCCGTTTACGAAGATGTGCTTATGTCCGACAACCTGTCTTGCTTCACGTCTGGTTCTTGCGAACCCCATACGGAAAACAACGTTGTCAAGACGGCTCTCGAGCATAGTCATCAGGTTTTCACCCGTCATGCCCTTCATCTTATCAGCCTTCTCATAGTAATTTCTGAAAGGCTTCTCAAGTACGCCGTAAATGAATTTCGCTTTCTGCTTCTCACGAAGCTGAAGTCCGTACTCACTCAGCTTGCGGCTTCTGCGGATCAGTGTCCTCTTGGACTTCTTATCATATCCAAGGAATGTGGGGTCCAGATCGAGAGATCTGCATCTTTTCAGTACTGGTGTCTTATCTACTGCCATTTTGGCTCCTTTCTGTCACGGTCATCGCCGTGATTGTTGTTTACAACACGCTTCGCGTGCCTTCTTCCAAATAATTAGTATTTGTGAATAGTGAGTTTCTATTTGTGAATTACTTGTGGTACAAGAAACGATCCGCTTCGCGTTTCTGTTTCGCTTTGCATCTTCGAAAAAAGATTCTTCCCGTGAGCAGTCTCACGTAAAGCTCATTTTTTCAAGTCAGCGCACCACTCGTAATTACGCGCATATTATACTCTGCGTCTCTTGGGGGGACGGCAGCCGTTGTGAGGAACGGGAGTCACATCTGTGATGGAGATGATCTCCAGTCCGTTTGCATTCAGAGCGCGGATTGCGGCTTCTCTTCCTGAACCAGGTCCCTTTACGAATACATCGACTGCTTTAAGTCCATGAATCTGCGCAGCCTTGGTAGCTGTCTCTGCTGCCATCTGTGCTGCATAGGGAGTAGATTTCCTTGAACCTTTGAATCCAAGACCGCCTGCA
>CADCIU010000011.1 GCA_902801585.1 uncultured Lachnospiraceae bacterium
CAGAATGACAAATTGTAAAAAGACTTTACAGACTACGATGATCACGACATATGGTGTGAAGAGAGGAAAATACAGCGGCATTATCCATAGCCAGATTACACTTGATGATTTGTTTCAATGAGAAAATGAAAGTAAACAGGTACCATATATAATTAACGGGTCTTTGAGTGATAAAAAAGGCAAAATATAGCGGACAGATATTTGATGTGCTGAAATAATAGGTGAATTGTGGTCACGCACAGAGAAAAAGGCGGTCGCCTTCCGAAAAGCGGAAGGCAGCCGTTTTTTTTATGCTTATTTCAACAAGAAACGAAAAAAGAACGGCATCGGTCAATAAGGACAGATTCAATGTAAACCCGCAAGTGGAAGGATTCAGAAAAAGGAGGACAAAGACAAAATGGCAAAAATGTTTGCACTAAGGCTCAACTTTGTGGAAAAGGTGTTGACTGGTTTATTTCTTAGTATCATAATCATGCATGTGGGGAGCTTGCAGGAGCAGGCTGAGAGGGTGATTACACTTCACCGACCCGATAACCTGATGTGGATAATGCCAACGTAGGGATGCGAATACAGTGTATTTGAGACGGGCACGCCACAAGGGTATGCCTTTTTTTGTGTTGCGGCGAGAAGAAGATCAAAAGGAGGACGAAATGCTTGGAGAGTATTTGGATGAAGTGAGAAAAAAGGCACCGCTGGTGCACAACATCACAAATTATGTGACAGTGAATGATGTGGCCAACATACTGCTTGCCTGCGGTGGAAGCCCCATTATGTCGGATGAACCTGCGGATGTGGAGGACATCACTTCAATCTGCGGCGGACTCAATATCAATATCGGGACGCTGAACAAGAGAAGTATCAAGGGAATGAAGAAGGCCGGTCGCAGAGCACAGGAACTCGGACATGTCATACTCCTTGACCCCGTAGGAGCCGGTGCCAGCGCGTTGCGAACCAAGACGGCGGCGGAGCTGATGGATCAGATCCGATTTACGGTAATCCGCGGCAACATTTCGGAGATCAAGGCGCTGGCCTTGGGCAGCGGTACTACGAAGGGCGTCGACGCCGATATCGCAGATGCGGTGACGGATGAGAATTTGGACGACGCGATCCGATTCGTCAAAGATTTTGCCTCCAAAACGGGAGCGGTGGTGGCTGTGACAGGGGCCATCGACCTGGTGGCGGACGCGGAGCGATGCTACGTGATCCGGAACGGAAGGCCCGAGATGGGCAGGATCACCGGCACCGGCTGCCAGCTGTCCGGCATGATGACTGCTTTTATCGTGGCCAACCCCGACAACGTGCTGGAAGCAGCGGCGGCGTCGGTATGCGCGATGGGCCTGGCGGGAGAGATTGGTTACTCGCATCTCGCGGAGTATGAGGGAAATTCCACATACAGAAACCGCATCATTGATGCAATCTATCACATGGACGGCGCATGCCTCAATGAGGGCGCAAAGTTCGAGGTACGTTAACAAGTTGATCCGGTGGATTGAATAGTGTTCGTACGGCTGGATACAAACCTCTTCGGTTTTACTTGCAATGAATACGGTCGGAAGAGCGCTATAGTGACAGGAGAAGAGAAAAGTGAAATTGACTAAAGAGAGCCTTTTGCTCTATGCGATCACAGACAGAAGCTGGCTGGGCGGCAGAACGCTCTACAGCCAGGTGGAAGAAACACTGGAGGGCGGAGCGACCTTTTTGCAGCTGCGCGAGAAGAATCTGGATGAGGAGCACTTTCTCGAGGAAGCAAAGGAGCTGCAGGCACTCTGCCGCAGATACGGCGTCCCTTTCATCGTCAATGACAACGTGGACGTGGCACTTGCCATGGGGGCGGACGGCATCCATGTGGGACAGAGCGACATGGAAGCCGGCGACGTGCGAAAGCTCCTGGGTCCGGACAAAATACTGGGAGTCTCCGCGCAGACCGTAGAACAGGCACTGCTGGCAGAGCAGAGAGGTGCGGATTACCTCGGCGTGGGCGCGGTCTTTCCCACGGGATCCAAGGATGACGCCGATGATGTCAGCTATGAGACCCTGAAGGCGATCTGCAGCGCTGTCAGCATCCCCGTAGTGGCGATCGGCGGCATATCACAGAACAATGTGATGCAGCTGAAGGGCAGCGGGATCTGCGGGATCGCAGTGATCAGCGCGATCTTTGCACAGAAGGACATTAAAGCGGCAACGCAGAAGCTCAAAGAGAGCGCTAAGGAGTGCGTATCGTGCTCCGGAAAGAGAGGTAAAAGTGAGAACAGCATTGACGATCGCCGGAAGTGATTCCAGCGGAGGCGCCGGCATTCAGGCAGATATCAAGACCATGACGGCAAACGGCGTTTTCGCCATGAGCGCCGTCACAGCTCTTACTGCGCAGAATACGACCGGCGTCTCGGGTATTATGGATGTTTCTCCGGAATTTCTCGGAGAACAGCTGGACAGGGTATTCGAGGACATTTTCCCGGACGCTGTCAAGATAGGGATGGTCTCCTCAACGGACCTGATCCGCATGATCGCTTCCAAGCTGAAGGAGTACAAAGCGGTCAATATCGTGCTGGATCCCGTCATGGTGGCGACCAGCGGCGCGAAGCTCATCTCGGATGATGCGATCGCGAGCCTTGAAGAGGATCTGATCCCGCTGGCGGATGTCGTGACGCCCAACGTCCCCGAGGCGGAAGTGCTCTCGGGCATGAAGATCACGAACAAAGAGGAGATGGAAGAGGCTGCGCAGAAGATCTTTACCAAATACAACTGTGCGGTACTGCTCAAGGGAGGGCACCGGGTCAATGACGCGGACGACCTCCTGTTGGATGCGGAGGGCCCTCGCTGGTTCAAAGGACAGCGGATCGACAACCCCAACACGCACGGAACGGGCTGCACGCTCTCAAGTGCCATCGCATCGAATCTTGCGAAGGGCTTTTCCATGGAGGAGTCCGTCGAGAGAGCCAAAAAATACATATCAGGCGCTCTTGCTGCCATGCTCGACCTGGGAAAAGGCAGCGGACCAATGAACCATGCCTTTGCTATCTGCAATGAATTTACTAAAGAAAAGGAGAACGCATGATGAGCAGCAAAGAGGGAAACAATTTCGGACTCAAGGTCTCGGAGAGACTGTACAGGAAAGCATGGCCGATCTGGGAGAGCTATTTTGACCATCCCTTTGTAAAGGGCATCGCTGACGGGACGCTTCCGGTGTTCAAATTCCAGTTCTACATGATTCAGGACCACAAATACCTGATGCAGTACGCGAAGGTCTTCGCACTGGGTCTGATCCGCTCCGTGGAGGAGTCGGACATGCGCACTTTCAGCAGCCTGATCACGGCGACGCTGGACACAGAGAACGCCGTGCACCAGAGCTATCTCGGCAAGCTTGGCATCTCTCGAGAGATGATCGACAGCACGCCCATGTGCATGAACAACGAATCCTATACCAACTATATGATCTCCATTGGCTTCAAGGGCGGCCTCGCGGAGATCGCGGCAGCGGTCCTCGCCTGCTCCTGGAGCTACGAGCTGATCGGCGAGTTCATTGAAAAGAATTATCCCAAGGGAATTGAGCACCCCTTCTACGGCAACTGGATCGGGACTTATACATCCAAGGGCTTCAGGGACTGCAACGATGACATGATCGAGATGTGCGACCGTTTCTCGGAAGGATATTCAGAGGAGCAGATCCGGAACCTCGAGAGGATCGTCGAGATATGCAGCAACTATGAGTATCAGTTCTGGGATATGGCCTGGAATGAAGGGTATGAGTTTAAGGCGGCGCTGAAGGAGTGAGGATCCTTATGTTAAGGCATCCGACTGGGGATGTATTGACGTCGTATCCTTCACCACAGGAGAGCTGCCCAAACGTGACAGATTCATCTATGTCGACCTGAATGGCGACGGAACCGGAAGCGGCAATCGATACAAGAAGAAATCCTTCGACTGGTATCGTAAGGTCATTGCTTCCAATGCAGAAGTATTAAGCTAATTCCTTCTCATTATTTGACGGTGGCTGACTATACGCTCAAAAAGCGAAGTCAGCCACCTCTTTGTATAGGCTTTCTTTTGGTATAATAAGTCATCGACAGCAACGGGGAAGAACCGGCATAAAGAAAAGGAGGCATCATGAGTATTGTAGTAAATCTTCGGTACACAGGCGTAAACGGAAACGCAGCTAAATTTGCGCAGGAGATGGAGCAGAGCGGGACGGCGGACCTGATCCGCGCGGAGGACGGAAATCTTCGCTATGAGTATTACGTTCCGATGAACGATCCGGAGACTGTGCTTTTGATCGATGCGTGGAAAGATCAGGAAGCGATCGACAAGCATCACGCATCACCCATGATGCAGACAATTGCTTCTCTGCGCGACAAGTATGACCTGCATATGACGGCGGAGAGATATATCTCCGATGACGCGGGCTTCTCGGCGCATGACAGCAGCTTTATCAGAAAGTGAGAAACACAGAAGTTTTTTTTCTACATCAATAACCGCATGACCGTTCCGTTGGAGGGCTTTCTGCGACAGTTTGACAATTACGACGACTTCGAGAAACAACTCTCGGAAGATTTACTGAAAGACGCTTTACCCAGCGGGAAAAAAACGATTCGGGAACAGATTTGGATAACCGGGGGGAATATTTTCGAAAAACTTGCACCTGTACCTAATACCGTAATCTGAGCATTTTAAAAAAGTTAGTCAAAACTAATTGACTTCCATTTTAGGTAAACCTATAATTTTTTACAGATGGGGTGAGCAATTCCCTGATAGGTCGTAACGGTTGAAGTCCTGCATCCAAATGCCTCGCATAAGAATTGCAGGCCTTCGGGGGCTTCGATTTCAGACAAAAGCCTTATGATCATGCGAAAGGAGAACACATGAGAGACTATTTACAGATTGAAAAGGTATACGGGAGACAGATCATCGATTCCAGAGGCAACCCTACGGTTGAAGCTGAGGTTACTCTGGTTGACGGCACTGTAGGAAGAGGGGCTGCTCCCAGCGGCGCTTCTACGGGCGAGTTCGAAGCGCTCGAGCTCAGGGACGGTGACAAGTCTCAGTACGGAGGAAAGGGCGTTACAAAGGCTGTAGCCAACATCAACGAGATCATTGCTCCCATTCTGGTTGGCATGGATGCTTCCGACACCTATGCGGTTGACGCCGCTATGATCGCCGCAGACGGGACGCCTGACAAGTCCAAACTCGGCGCAAATGCTATCCTCGCGGTTTCCATCGCCGCAGCAAGAGCTGCGTCTATTTCCTTGGACATTCCGCTTTATCGCTTCCTTGGCGGCGTACAGGCCACAAAGCTTCCCGTTCCCATGATGAACATCCTCAACGGCGGCGCTCACGCTGACAGCTCTGTTGATACACAGGAATTCATGATCATGCCCGTCGGTGCACCCACTTTCAAAGAAGGCCTCCGCTGGTGCACGGAAGTATTCCACGCGCTGCAGAAGATTCTCAAGGTTAACAAAGACGTCACTGCTGTTGGCGACGAGGGCGGTTTCGCTCCTATGAAACCCGAAGGCGACGAAGGCGCGATCGAACTGATCCTTGAGGCGATCAAGGCGGCCGGCTATGAGCCCGGCAAGGATTTTGTCCTGGCTATGGACGCTGCTGCCTCCGAGTGGAAGAGTCCTAAGGGAATTGGATTCTATCACCAGAAAAAATCCGGCAAGGACTTCACAACAGATGAGCTGATCGATCACTGGGCGGCGCTCGTTGACAAGTATCCCATTTACTCCATCGAAGACGGCCTGGATGAAGAGGACTGGGAAGGTTGGAAGAAGATGACTGAGAAACTCGGCGACAAAGTTCAGCTGGTAGGCGACGACTTGTTTGTCACCAATACCAAGAGACTTTCCAAGGGCATCGCTAATGGCGCTGCCAACTCCATCCTGATCAAGTTCAACCAGATCGGTTCCGTATCCGAGACCCTTGAGGCTATCAAGATGGCTCACAAGGCAGGATACACAGCAATTTCTTCTCACAGATCCGGTGAGACCGGCGACACCACGATCGCAGATCTTGCAGTTGCTCTGAACACCTGCCAGATCAAGACCGGCGCTCCTTCCAGATCTGAGCGTGTCGAGAAATACAACCAGCTGCTCAGGATTGAAGAACAGCTCGGAGCCGCTGCAACATATCCCGGAAAGGCCGCGTTTAACTTCAAGAACGCATAAGAGATCATTGCGTCCGGCGTAAATTTCATAAAGTAGTTCATAAAGTAGAAATGAGCAGCACCTGTCGAATGCGGCAGGTGCTGTTTTTGCTGCGGCAGAGGACTTACCTGAACTGTTTGAAAAATAACGGCGCATTCTCGTGTTTTTAAACATCAGAACCAGGCATCCAGAATCTTCGAAGTCTTAAGGGAGTCTTCATGCAGCAGGATCTCTTTCTGGTCGAGATACTCCATGAGCTGAGCCTTGCCATCCGCGGCCGCAGAATAATCGTCAGCGTCAAAAGACAGTTCGACTATATAACTTTCCTCGCCCTTGTTTTTTTCCACCAAGCTGCAGATCTCGACGGTGATCTCCCATCCCTCAAGTTTTCCCTTTGCCCGCATAAAGCGGACCGGTCCCGCCGCCTCAGCGCGCTCCATCGCTGCGATTCCCCATTGACTTTGTTTCCAGTTCGCCTCAATGTCCGGCATGGTTTCCAGCAGGAAAGCCTTGGCCTCGTCTCCGGTGATAGAAGCTAAGCTGTCATGGCCTTTCAATTTGGCTGAGTCTTCACAGCTGAGGCTCAGCGTCATCTTTTCATAGCCCCAGTCAATCCCCGCCTCAAAGAGCTCATCAGCATCATTTTTCTCTTTCTCGTCCGTTTTTTCCGTATTTTCTGACGGATCAGGGATGATAAAGCCATCTTTCTTTGCGGCTTCACAGGCGGCTGCAATATCCGTGCCGGCGATCGGATAGCGCTTTTTGTAGGTCCTCTCGGCTTTTTTCTTGCCGGATTTGAGCCGCAGGCGGTTGATCCATCCCTCGCGGTGGAAATCCTTTTCCGGTGTGTCCAGGTACATTACTTCGATGGGCAGGTAATCCTCCGTTATCCCGAAGGCCTGTTTCCACTCCTCTTTCAAAAGATGGTCATCGCCCAGAACCTTCTGCGAATCCAACAGAAGTTTTACTTCATAGGAAAGATCATATTGGGACAGGTCATCTGATGGAAGGTCATCCGGCGACAGGTCATCTGATGGAAGGTCATCCGGCGACAGGTCGTCTGATGGAACATCCTCTGCGGAGAGTTCATCTGTGCCGGTGGTTTCCTGATTGGAAGCATAAGCTGATGGCTGCGGCTCGGCGGATCCCGGAGACGAACAGGCCGCCGCGGATGCCAAAACAGTGGAGATCAGTACAGTAATGATCAGTCGGTGTATTCTCATTTTTTCCTCCTTAACAATCCCCTAATAATGTTGATTATATTATAATGGAGAAAGTTGAAAGATTCAGCGGGAGGGTAATATGAAAAGGCAGTTATTATCAGGGCTGTTGGCGTTAGTTTTAGTTATGACAGGCTGTTCAGGCGCCGGCAGTTCCGCGGGCACCAAAGAGGCAGAGGCAACAGACCAGCAGGCAGCAGGACAGCAGACATCGGACCAGCAAGTAGAGACCGATGCAGATCAGGAAGAAACCGCGCAGACACAGCCTGCGGAAGCAGAGTCCGACGGCGTGCGCCCTCTGTTTAAGCTGCAGAGTCACTCGCGCATGGAAGAGAAGGACGACACAGTGATCGCAAGCGGCTCCTATGATACAGTCAGTCTTACGGAAGAAACAATCATAGAAAACTTTTATCTGAATCAAGCCATTGGAGTAGAGAACAGCATGATCGAAGAGAAGTATGAGAAGACATTCTCAGAGATCAAAGAGGCAGCTGAGAACGCTATGGCGGAGCAGAGAGAAGATTCGGAAGGGTTTCCTGCCGGAAATATGGAAGGAACGATCATTCCGGTCCGGTGCGATCAGGAGGTCCTGAGTTTTTATGACATGACATCGCTTTATTATCCCGGCGCCGCGCACGGCAGCGTGGGTTACAGCGGATACAATTTTAAGACCGCAACCGGCGAGAAAATTACACTGGCGGATGTCTTTAAGGACCCCGCATCCCTGAAGCCTGTCGTGGCAAAATATCTTCGGGCCCAGGCAGACGGATCACCGATAGAGGATGCGGAGGATTCGCTGCAGTACTATTTTGACGAAGGGATGGATGACCTGGCATGGGTGATCGATCAGGACGGCGTCACATTCCTCTTCGCGCCTTCCGATATTGCGCCTTACGCGATGGGCACACTGGAAGCCAAAATATCTTTTGACGGGGAGCCCTCGCTGTTCACAGGCAATTACGGACCTTCCGGAGGCGGTTATGCGAGAACCATGAGCCCGTTTACAGAGATGACAGTGGACCTGGACGGAGACGGCAGTGACGAGAAACTGTCGGTGAACGGCATGTATGAAGAAGGAAACGAGATCAATGCGTATTCCGGCATTCAAGTTTCCGTGGGAGATCAGGTCTGCACGGCGGAGCAGTACTGTTACAGCATGCAGCCGTGCTTTGTGCACACCAAAGACGGAAGAAACTATGTGTACGTGGTGACGGGAACAGATAACGACTATCCGGAGCTGACTGTATTTGCGATCAAAGACAACATTCCGTCACTCGTTGGTAAAATGGACGGGACCGGCTATGCATCTGCCTTCTATCCGGCCTATCTGGACGGAGAGTACAGCCCGGACCAGAGCGTTTATGAGCGCTATCCGATGATCGACCCCTCGAAATTCGCGCTCGGCACGAGAATGCAGCTCATGAGTACATACAGCGGCCGCCGCTTCTACGAGGTGGGAGAAGACGGGATGCCAGCTCCTCTGTCAGACTATTACGAAATTGACGCGGACATCACGCTGACCAGCCTTGTGCCCCTGACGGCGGAAACGGTGGATCTCAAAACGGAAGAGGCGACAGGGGAGGAGAAGGAGATCCCGGCCGGAACGAAATTGAATTTCTGGAGAACAAACGGCACTGATCTCGTTGACATGCGGACGGATGACATGGAAGTCGGGGAAGCTTTCCGCTTCAAAGTAGAGACAGGAGACGGACAGACTGTGAACGGCATTAAGTTGGAGGAAGCTTTTGACGGGACAGTGTTCGGAGGGTGAGACAACAAGGCGTCTCGTGGAAAAGATGTACTGACTCTTATATGTGATATTTGGTGATATTTGAACATACCCAAGCTGCTTAGCCCCAAAGGACAAACGATCCCGGCTAAGGCCGCTTAATCTGCACGAAAATCGAGCCGGCCGCAGTTCATTGACTGCAGCCGGCTCGCGCCATGGTTTGACAGAGTATTATTTTGTTGCAGCTAAGCGTGTTACTTTTTGCCGTTCGCGACAGCGAGGGCATCGTACCACTCCGCCATAACTTCCGTGGCATCGATGGATTCGTCCTCAAAGTCAGCCCTATAGAGCTTCTCCCATTCGGAATCTTCTCCCCAGACTTCGCGGATATAATTGCGGCCATCTTCGACAAAGAAGAAATCAAAGCGTACGCCTTCATCAGGGAAAGCAAGGACGACATATTCTCCGGCGGGAGCTTCTTCCTCAACAGGCACATAGGTTACATTGTTCCTCAGTTTTTCCAGATACGGCGCAGGATCGACATCTTTCGGCTCCAGCTCAAGGAACTCGAGTGTGCTGATCGTATAGTTTGCATCGGCATCAAAAGCGATGCGGGCAAGATGCATATCAATATCTGTATTGCCAAACTTTGCGGCAGTGAGCTGCGGGTTTTCGCTAAGGAAGGTATCCGGCACAGTTGCCGCCCATTCGTTCAGTTCCGTCCATATTTCCATGTCTTCCGGGTTATCATAATTATCGCGGATCAGTCTGACATCTGTAGGGGTGCAGAACAGGAAATAATTGCCGTTTCCGTCTGTGGCGAATGGCTGCTCGCCGGACATATCATCGCAGAGCTTCTGGTTAAGGGCAGCTTCATCGATCTTCCGGATGCTGAACAGCCAGCCGGCGCCGTCAATATCCCTTTCCTGCGCCTGAGCGGCTTCAATGGAAGCGATCTCTGAGCACATAAAGAGCGTTCCGGTTCCATCCTCTTCAGGAGTAGTGGTGAACAGCAGTCCATCATATTTGCCCGGAACAGTCAGGGTGAAGCCTTCATTGGTATAAGCAGCATTGGCTGCAGCATCAGCAGCTGCTTCTGTTTCCGTGGTCGTCTCTGTCTCAGCAGGGGTTTCTGCTTCTGCAGGAGCTGCTTCATCAGCAGGGGTTTCGGTTTCAACCGCTTCTTCTTTGGCGGGCTCCGCAGGAGCGGGCGTTGAAGAGCTGCATGCCGCTAATGAGAGCAGCATGGACATTGTCAGTGTTGCGCATAACAGTTTCTTTATATTGTGTTTCATAGTTGTCTCCTTTTTATTATCATGTGTTTGATTATAACTCATATAAACGATATACGGACAAAACATAGAGAATCCACTGTATAGCAGGCGAGGATGCTCCGACTTTTTTGGCGCGGCCTTTTGGGGCCTTTTAGTGCGACGGTCAATTCTTCGCCATCCTTCGCTTTGAGACCTTTCTTTACAGAGTCTTTCTTCATCCCCTGTCTCATTTTAACGGTCTCCATGGTATAATATAGGTACTGTTGTTTCGTAATATCCGACCAAGGAGACCCGTTATGGAAAACCCGATTTTCAGAAAAAAGAGTCTGGACCGAATCTCATCTCCTGAAGCACTGGATGACTATCTTCATGTCACCACGCCTTCTGTCTGGCTGATTCTGATCGCCATTATCGCACTGCTGGCCGGTTTGCTGATCTGGAGCCATGTCGCCAGCATTGACAGCTTTGCCACCGGCCGCGCACAGGTGGAGAACGGCACAATGTACATTGAGTTTGACAATGAGCAGATCGCCAGGAATGTACAGAGCGGAATGATCGTCATGTCCGGTGAGACGCAGAGCCGGATCAGCAGCGTGGGCGTCGACAACCAGGGCAACATATTCGCGCTGGCGCCCACGGATCTTGCGGACGGTCACTACGTCGTGGATGTCCTTTTCAGGCAGACACAGGTGATTCAGCTGCTGTTTAATTAAGGAGGCTGTCATGTCCGACATCAAGTTTCCGGCATCCTTTAAAAAGAAGCGCACCCGCGTCCCCGTGATCATGCAGCTGGAGGCGCTGGAGTGCGGCGCCGCCGCGCTTGCCATGGTCATGGCTTACTACGGGAAATGGATCCCTTTGGAACAGGTGCGCCGGGACTGCGGCGTCTCGCGAAACGGCTCCAATGCCAAAAATATGATGGTCGCCGCCAGGGGCTATGGTTTTGAGGCGCAGGGTTTTCGGTGTGAAACAGAAAATCTGGCTGACAGTATCACTCTGCCCTGCATAATTCACTGGAATTTCAACCACTTCGTGGTCCTGACGGGGATCAGCACCAAATATGCCTGGATCAATGATCCCGCCAAAGGGGACACTCGCGTCACGATCGATGAGCTGGATCAGGCCTTCACCGGCATTTGCATTGAGTTAAAGCCCGGGCAGGACTTCGAGCCGTCAGGAAAGCCCAAGAGTGTTCTCTCTTTTGCCAAAAGCCGGCTTAAAGGTGCCGCACCGGCCGTCGTGTTTGTCATGCTCTCAACGCTGGTCGGATGCCTCTTCGGTATCATCAATCCCGTTTTTGTCCGTTTCTTCCTGGATCGCTTGCTGACAGGTGAAAATATTAATCTCCTTTACCCGTTTTTGACCCTGCTGCTCGTCTTTGGCATCGCCCAGGTCGCGGCGGCCTGGATCCAGTCCGTCTATGCGCTCAAGATCAACGGCAAAATGGCTGCTGTCGGAAACAGCCAATACATGTGGAAGCTCCTGCGGCTTCCCATGGATTTTTTCTCCCAGCGCCTTTCGGGAGACCTGCTGCAGCGGCAGGGCGCGAACGCCTCCATTGCAGCTACTTTGGTGGATATGCTGGCACCGCTTTTGCTGAACATGATCATGATGGCCGTATATCTTGTTCTCATGCTCAAATGCAGTGTGCTCCTTACGGTGATCGGCTTCTCGACCATTATCCTGAACCTGATCGTCTCGCAGATCATCGCTGTCAAGCGGGTAAATATCACCCGCGTACAGCTGCGCGACGCCGGCAAACTCTCTGCAGCCACCGTTTCCGGCTTTCAGATGGTTGAGACCATCAAAGCCAGCGGAGCGGAGAACGGCTATTTCCAGAGATGGGCGGGGTTTCAGGCATCTGTCAACCGGCAGAATACCCGCTTTGGCCGGCTCACGCGATATCTGAGGATCCTTCCCAGTGCCCTCTCATCGATTGCAACCGCGCTGGTGATGGTCATCGGCGTACTGCTCGCCATGAGAGGAGAATTCTCGCTTGGTATGATCCTGATGTTCCAAGGATTTTTGGGCTCCTTTATGGCGCCTGCACAGATGATCATCAACGCAGGACAGAACCTTCAGGTAATGCGTACAGAGATGGAACGCATAGAGGACGTACTGAAATATCCCCTTGATCCGGTATTTTCCGTTCCTGCGCAGCAGGAAGACAGAAGCTACGCCAAGCTGTCCGGCGAAGTGGAACTGAAAAATGTCACTTTCGGATATTCCCGTCTCGGGGAGCCTCTGATCCGGGACTTTTCCATTCACATAAAGCCCGGCAGCCGCGTTGCGCTCGTGGGCGCTTCGGGCTGCGGAAAATCAACGCTTTCCAAGTTGATCTCCGGCCTTTATCAGCCATGGAGCGGAGAGGTGCTGTTTGACGGAAAACCGATAGAGCAGATCGACAGAAACGTCTTCACCGGTTCCCTTGCCGTTGTCGACCAGGAGATTGTTCTGTTTGAGGGGACGATCGAGGACAACATTAAGATGTGGAACCAGTCCATCGAGGACTTCGAGATGATCCTGGCTGCCAGGGATGCCAGAATTTATGACGCTGTTATGGCGCGTGAAGGAGGTTTTTACGGGAGACTTGCAGAGAACGGGAAGGATCTCTCCGGCGGCCAGAGGCAGCGGCTGGAGATTGCCCGCGCACTGGCGCAAGATCCCACGATCCTGATTTTGGATGAGGCCACATCCGCACTGGATGCCAAAACAGAGTATGAACTTGTAAATGCTGTAAAAGACCGCGGGATCACCTGTATTGTCATCGCTCACCGCCTGTCCACGATCCGCGATTGCGACGAGATCGTCGTTTTGGATCATGGCGATGTGACGGAGCGTGGTACTCATGAGGAACTGATGGCAAGCGGCGGCGATTATGCGATGCTGATCGCCAGCGACTGAAAGGAGGCGGAATATGAGCTGGTTTGATGACCAGATCCATCATCGCGATGTCTCGGATCAGGAGATCATGGAAGACTCCCTGCTCCATATCGCCTCCGCAGTATTGGGCAGAGGTAAGGCACGGAAGCTCCAAAACAAGCAGACCGCCACGAAAGATGCACTGGAAGAGATCCTTAAATACTATAATATAAAGTCTGCCGGAATCCCGGATGAGATAACAGAGCTGGAGGACCAGCTCGAAATGTGCATGCGGCCGCACGGACTGATGTGGCGGCGGGTCGAATTGGATGATCAATGGTATCGGGACTCCATGGGCCCTGTCCTGGCATTTCGGAAGGATAACGATAATACGGCCGCTATCCTTCCCGGTCCCCTCTTCGGTTATTACTACCGCGATCCGGAAACCGGTATTACGCATCGGATAAACAAAAAAAACGCCTCTCTGTTTTCGGAGGAAGGACTCTGTTTTTACGCACCTCTTCCTCTGAAAAAACTGGAAGTCAGGGATCTGCTGATCTATATTAAAGACTGTATGGATACAGAGGATGTTATTTTCTTTGTTGTCCTCGCGCTGTCGGTGACGCTGCTCGGCATGCTGTACACAAACATCACCCGCGCTCTCACCGGATTTGTTCTTGAGAGCAAAGATGTTCCGCTGCTGATGGGAACAGCCGTGTTCATGGCGTCGACGATCTTCGCTTCTGTTCTGATCGAGACGACCAAGCAAATAATGATGAGTCGGATCAATCTCAAAGCGTCTGTTTCAATGGATGCTGCCATGATGATGCGCATCATGCAGATGCCGCCCCGGTTTTTCCGACAGTATTCCTCCGGTGAGTTGTCCACGCGCTACAACGCCATCAGGCAGTTTTGCGACCTGCTTCTGGGAAATATCTTTTCAACAGGAATCAGTGCGCTCCTTTCCATGCTGTATGTCACGCAGATCTTCATATATACAAGGTCGCTGGTCGGTACATCGCTCCTCATCATTGCAGCCGGCGTGGCTTTCAGTCTCCTGTCCGGCTTGATTCAGATGAGAGTAAGCCGCGACCTCATGGAAAAGAGTTCCAAAGAGTCGGGGCTGAGTTTTGCCCTGATCACAGGTATACAGAAGATCCGGCTGGCCGGGGCAGAAAAGCGAGCCTTTGCCAAATGGGGCCATGCCTATGCCGACGTCGCCGCGCTGAGCTACAATCCGCCCATGCTGACACGGATCGGAGCGGCTGTTTCCATTGCCATTAACCTCGTCGGAACGATCGCGCTCTTCTTCCTGGCAGTGAAAAACGAGGTGACGCCCTCGGAATACATTGCTTTCAATACGGCTTACGGCGCTGTATCCGCTTCTTTCGGAGCTCTGACCGGAGCGGCTCTGTCCATCGCAGGGATCAGACCTGTTCTGGATGTTGCCAGGCCGATTTTGGAGACAGCACCGGAGGCGTCGGAGAGCCGTGCACTTGTATCGCAGCTGAGCGGGAATATCGAGTTTTCGGGTGTCTATTTCCGCTATGACGCCAACATGCCCTGGGTCATAGAGGGGCTGGATCTCAAGATCCAATCAGGGGAGTATGTAGCGATCGTAGGGACCACCGGCTGCGGCAAAAGTACCCTCGTACGCCTTCTTCTGGGCTTCGAAAAGCCCGATAAGGGCGCCATCTACTACGACGGGAAAGACATCGCAAATCTGGACCTGCACTCTCTTCGCCGGAAGATCGGTACAGTTACGCAGGACGGAACGCTGTTCCAAGGGGATATTTTCTCCAACATTGCGATCTCTGCTCCGCAGATGAATCTGGAGGATGCCTGGAAAGCCGCAGAACTGGCGGGCATCGCCGACGATATCCGCGCGATGCCGATGGGCATGCAGACGCAGATCTCCGAGGGACAGGGCGGAATTTCGGGCGGGCAGAAGCAGCGGCTCATGATCGCCCGTGCAGTGGCCGGCAGGCCCAAGATCCTGATTCTGGATGAGGCGACCTCTGCGCTGGATAATCGCACGCAGCAGCAGGTGGCCGAAGCGCTGGATCAGCTCAAGTGCACGCGGATCGTGATCGCGCACCGGCTCTCGACCATCAAGAACTGCAGCCGCATTCTCGTGCTGAACCAGGGGCAGATCCGGGAACAGGGCACCTATGACGAGCTGATCGCCAAAAACGGGTTCTTCGCGGAGCTGATCAGGAGGCAGCGGCTGGATGCGTGAGTGTTGTGCGGGTGTTTATGCAGGTGTCGTGCATGTGCTGTAAACTGGTCAAAACCATTCTAAAAAATCGTAAAAATTTTGCTTGAATTTTACTCAAATCCCGTGGATATTATTTTCCGGCAGCGTAGATTAATATGTAAAGCAAAACACAAATGCTTCAAAGCATAAAACATTTTTAAATTTTATAATTTAGGAGGATAATTACAATGGCAACCCCTGAAAAGCTTACTGATGACATGATGGAACAGGTTTCCGGCGGAACACTTACAAAGGACGAGGCTTTAGAGAAAGCACTTGAGCACGCACATCTCGAGAGAGATCAGGTTGACTTCGTGAAGAAGGTCGAGCTTGATTATGAGCACGGCAGAAAGATTTACGAGATCACCTTCTACAAGGATGGCTATGAGTATGAATATGATATCGATGCCGAAACCGGCAAGGTATTGAAATTCGACAAGGATTTAGACGACTAATTAAATAACGATCGAATAACGGTTGAATTATATTGATAATAAGAGAGCCGGGTGCAGTTATGATCTGTGCCCGGCTTTTACAATGTTTACTGAGACATTGATAATAAGAGAGCCGGGTGCAATTATGATCTGCGCCCGGCTTTTACAATGTTTACTGAGGTCTTGTTTTACGCACTCTTACCTTTCCTGCGGCCAGGTGCTGCCTGGCCAATCGGCACCGCCGGATAACGCCTCATAGGTGTCGATCACGACCGCCGTGTTCTCGTCAACATGCTGCATAACATATTTCATGTGATCTTCCGGAATGGCGACACATCCTCCGGTAAATGGCTTTACAGGGCCGAAGCAGTGTAAAAAGATCGCAGAGCCCAGCCCCGGCGTTCCCGCCTCGTTATAGCTGATATTCAGGCAGTACTGGTAGTGATAAATGTAATCGATGATATGCTCGGAATCCCCGCTCGCGAGATCCAGATCGGGCAGGTCTTTGATGCTTACCAGTTCGTTGTAGTGGAAACCTTCGCGCGGATCGCCGGACCAGTAGGTGTCCTGATCGACTTTCACATAGGGAATCTTGCAGCCCGGGTCATCCGCAATTCCGAAGGCGCGGTTAAAATGGAAAACACCGGTCGGTGTTTTGGCATCCCCTTCTTTCGTCTTGCCGAGGCCGTTTTTGCCGATAAAGCCGGGGCTTGTCATGACCATCTTCCAGGTGCCGTCCTCCTGCTTTTCGTGCAGGGAGATCCAGGCATCGGTTGCCGTTTCATCGAAAGCGGCTACGATCAGCATTTGGTCAGCGGTTGCAGCGGCATCCAGATTCGCCACCCAGTCGGGGGAGTCAGTGCTGATCCCTTTATATTCCGATTTCGCTGAGGTACCATTGCCGCATGCTGTGAGACCTGCGGCCAGGACAAAAGCAAACAGTAATGTTAAGATACGATTTCTACTTCTTGGTTTCATAATGTAACGAAGCTCCTTTTCACCTTCTTATTCATGGGTTTGATTTATGCTGCGTATATTGCCGCCCGGCGAGGAAGCTTTCCGATGTGCGTCCTCGAGATCATGCGGCAATCAATTATTATTTAATTGATATACGAACGAAAACAGAGAGTCCACGTCCAAAATGGTCAGGTGTAATACTGATAAATGCGCACGCCGTCAAACTTCCTCATCAGTTTCAGCATACGGTTGAAGGGCTGATAATTCTTTTGTTTTTCATATTCCGACAGATGCTCCCGATAGTGCGAGAGGATCCGCTCTTTCGTCAGTTCTCCATCCACGACCAGCTTATGACAGCGCGTCTGTTCACGCAGTGCTGCGCGATACGACTTTTCGTCGGCATCACGCGGCACCGGCGCTTGTTCGTAGAGATCGCCGCATCTCCATCCCATCGACTGATGCTCCCTGAGCCACCTCTCATGCTCTAATGGCGCAAAGCGCAGGATCTGCTGAGGGGTGAACTCCTCCAGCATGTCAAAATCCACCTGCCGGTCCGTATAGAAGCAGTGAATTTCATTCAAGTACCTGCTGAAGGACTTGACCTGATTAATATTAGACAGCTTGTATTCCAGTGACAGCGCGGAAAAAGCTTTCTCCATGACTGACTTCTCCACATCTTCCACATCCTCCTTGAGGGCATAGCGGGCATTCAAAGCCACTGCAAAATCATGAATGTGAAGAAAGCTGCTGTTTGAGAGATAGATCCGCTTGAGTCCCCGGTTCACCGGTGCTGTGTCACACACAACTGTGATTGGAATAGAGATCGTATCGATCATCTGTTCAATATTCTTGACGAAGCTTTTTTCATCGTTTGCCATCTCACTGTATGCTTTCAGCTTCGGCCTGATCCCGCTCCGTCCGTTCTGTTTCCACGTCACGTAAGCCCAGAGGTACTTGTCTATTTTGTCCTGCTCCTTTTCGTCGTACAGGTATCTGGCGAAGATCCGGTTTTCACTGAAATCAAATTCCACAGCCATGGGGTGCAGTTCTTTTCTGGAATTTCTTCCATATGCGGTGCGGTCCCAGCATTGTAATTCGTCACACAGGAGCAAAAGCCAGGCCAGTGGGTGCATATCCATTGAAAGCTTTGGTTTCGTCCCGTCTTCACCCACTGCGATCGAATACGTATACAGATCGTAGTGGAGCAGGATGGCGCCAAGCGCGTCTACATGGGCAGGCTGAAAGGCCTGCGGGCGTGTACGATTTTCTTCGCTCGTGTCGGCTTCCATTGCCGTTTCCAACATGTGATACAGCAAAAGGGAACTGAAGTATGCGTGATCCATATAGCCGCAGAAACTCTCGGGCATGACCGGTTTCTTTTTCAGGGTATCCAGCAGATAGTCTTCCGCAAAGCCGTAGAACGGACCAAGCTTCTGAGTGAGATCAAAGGCAAGCAATTCTTCAATGGTATGGAATTTTCGTCCGTACATCTTTTCGAAGCATTCCTGCGCCCGTGGGCTAAGTTCGGCCATTGTTCTCATGTTCTTGTAAATAATGAACGGATTGCTGGCAGTGCGGTCGTCGTCACCGGCTTCAAAGAAGGCCATCACCTGCTCAAATGTCAGCTCGAAAGGATATCCTATATCGTGAAACAGGGAGGTCATTCCCCAGTATTTCAAAAAGAAATGCGCAGCTTCGGGTGACGCCTGATGCCGGTCCCCCGCCCGATCGAAATGATAATAAGAATTAAATGCCCTGCGGAAATTTTCATTCGTCTCGTAAACTGCCAGTCCCAGCGCGAAGACGAACACCGAATGAGAATAATGATCCCGATGCTTCATCAGAAGAGAACTGCCGTTGGATTCAAATTCGCTCAGGGGCTCCACTCTCTTCTTATACTTTCCGTAATTCCCGAAAAAGATCTCAAGAAAACAGTAAAAAACTGTATAGGCATCCTGCGCCGCCGCGGAATCCATAAACTTTTCCAGTTCGCGTTCCAGACAAAGCCTGTTGATATCCATCTGCATATTATAAGGGATCTGGTTCGGTGCAAGGCTCACGCCGCGATAAAGGCCTGTCCTTTCTTCCTCTTCTTCGATCTGCCTGTCAAAGAGCAGACCCTCACATCGCTCATGGAGAAAACGCAGTGCGGCAGATTTCAGATCAAACCCGGTCGCAGCGCCGAGTGACAGCGCCGGCTGCATTGGACCGACATCTCTGCCGTAGAGCTGCTCGTTCTTCTTCCTCATCTTTTCAATCGCTGTATATGCCATAACGCTCTCCTGTTTTTTCTGTGCACTTCCATTAAATTCTACACCTTAATGATTGAGGATGCCAAGAATAGCCCGTAAATAGCCCCGGAATCCACATTTCGGAGGAGCATGTATAAACAGGAGGGAAAACCATATGGCGTTCGATTTCAAGAAAGAATATAATGATTTCTAAGATGATATGGGGAATGACGAAGACCGGTTAAGGAGGGTAGGAAAATGACACAATACACAGATTTGGAACAGGCGATCCATGATCCGTCGCTTGCCATCATAACGGATCGTATAACCACACAAAAAGAACTCAACAGGATTTACACCAAATACGAAGTCCTTCCGAAAAAACAGAAGCGGTATTCCAATTATTACTCAAATGAATTTATTGGTCACAGAGTAACGGAAATGTATGTCCTTATGAAGGAAAAACTCAGAGTCGCCGGCGACAGCTCTGAAGAAGGGCTGCTGCCAAAGGATGCGCTTGTGATCTCAGAGCCGGACCTTTACTACAAAGAAGAGAGTTTCAACAAGGGCGATACAAATTTATGCTTTATTCTCGGCCATTCGGGAAGCGGAAAATCCAGGATGGCAAGTACGCTTGAGGGAAATGATATCGATCACATCGAGCTTGACGATATTCTTCTCATCAGGGACCATTTTTCAATGGATGATCTGAAAGCATATTCAGATATGTACTACAGCTTTTTTGACGGTGAGGGGGCAAAATACTATATCGGTGCAGCCCAGAGAGACAGAATTCCCAAGGAAGAATACGAAGACAAGGTGTTTGTGGACTTCGTTGAATATGCGATGGAGTATGCCCGGCAGCATAAGGAAAAAAAGTATATCCTGGACGGTATCTGGATTTATCTCTATTTTGACGATCCTTCCGTATTTGCGGATCATGCGGTGTTTATCAAGGGAACGTCTTTCCTTAAGTCCAAGATCCGCGCGGCGAAGAGGGAAATGCACAGGGACCGGGAAACCCTGCAGGACAGAAAGAAGATGTTCGGGCGGGAAGCCAGAAACTATCTTCTGGATGAGGATAAGATCAACCGCTATCGCAGCTTCTTTGGCAGGAGTCCGGAGTGCGTTTTCAGAAAAGAGACAAGCGAAACGGATAAAGAATCGGAAGCTGTAATAGATGAACTCAACAGAATTGACAGAAGTTTCGTCAACCATGACGCAGACGCAATAAGAGAGATATTGAAAAGAACGGAAGCAAGTTTAGAATTTACCGAGTGGAACAGGCTCAAGATCATCAATGAATGCACTTCGGCTTTGTACGAACTTAGATAGCATTGCCTATGATCAATACTCTTCTTGACAAGATATAGTATAAGTGTAAAATGTTGAACATACTTTAAACCTATTGATTTGGTAGGAATATCGTAAACGTACCGGAACAGAGGCAAAACAGCAGAAAGATGAAGCAAATGGATTACATTGTGGAAGTACAGCACCTGTATAAGGTCTTCCAGACAAAGGATTCACAGGTTGAAGCACTAAAGGATATTAATCTTCAGATAGAAACAGGTGATATTTACGGAATCATCGGCATGTCGGGCGCCGGGAAAAGTACGCTTGTCCGATGCCTGAACTTTCTGGAAGTACCGACGAAAGGCGAGGTCCTGGTAGAAGGACAGTCTCTGGCAGAATTGTCAGACCCTGAACTTCGAAAGCTTCGCAGCAGCATCAGTATGATCTTTCAGGGTTTTAACCTGCTGATGCAGAAATCGGTCATGGATAATGTGTGCTTTCCTCTTCGCATGCAGAAGATGAAAAAGGAGGAGGCTAAAGCAAAGGCAAGAGATCTTTTGGCTTTGGTAGGTCTTTCCGATAAGGAGAATGCCTATCCTGCCCAGCTTTCCGGCGGGCAGAAGCAGAGAGTTGCTATTGCAAGAGCATTGGCCAGTGATCCCAGAATTCTGCTATGCGATGAAGCGACCAGTGCTCTGGATCCGCAGACGACCCAGCAAATCCTGGATCTTTTGCGTAAGATCAATGAGGAGACAGGGATCACGATCATCATTATCACGCACCAAATGTCCGTTGTCAGAGATATCTGCAACCATGTGGCGATCATTGAAGACGGAGTTCTTGTGGAGGATGGCCTGGTAGAGGATATTTTCAATCATCCCAAGTCAAGGGCCGGAAGATATCTTGTGGTCGAAGGGAAGGATCCCGATGAATGGGAGAGGGCGCGTCTTGAAAAAGAACGCCACAAGGGAGAGAAGGACCTCCTGCATGAGGACCGCAGGATCCGTATTGCATTTACGAGCAATTCCTCTTTTGAGCCTGTGATCGGCAACATGGTTCTGCATTTCGGCACACCTGTAAACATTCTGCACGCAGACACCAGGGATGTGAAAGGGGTAGCCAGAGGCCAGATGATCCTGGGACTTCCTGAGGACAAGGAGCTGCAGGAGGAGATGATTTCCTGGCTGATCAGCCGCGGACTTGCAGTAGAGGAGGTGGACAGCGATGTGGAGCAGTGAAGTAGTTCAGATGATCATAAGAGGAATCGGCGAATCTCTTTACATGACTTTGGCAGCCACCCTTTTCGGCTATGTTTTGGGTCTTCCATGGGGTGTGGTGCTGGCTGTGACAGATGCTGACGGCATTAAGCCTAACCGGCCTGTTTACAGAGTGCTGGATTTTGTCACCAATATCATGAGATCCATTCCCTTCCTGATCCTTCTGATCCTGATCATTCCCCTGACCAGACTGATCGTGGGAAAGAGTTATGGATCTACGGCGACGATCGTCCCGCTTGTGGTATCAGCGGCACCTTTTATTGCGCGTATGGTCGAATCCTCTCTCAAGGAGGTGGATAAGGGCGTGATCGAAGCGGCTCAATCAATGGGTGCGGATAATTTCCAGATCATTGTGCATGTTCTTCTGGTGGAGGCCCGCGTATCCCTGATCACCGGTGCGACCATCTGCCTGGGCACGATCCTCGGATACTCCGCTATGGCCGGAACGGTTGGCGGAGGCGGACTGGGCTCCATTGCCATTCAGTACGGTTATTACAGGTATCAGGCAGATATTATGATCGTAACAGTGGTCCTGCTTGTGCTGATCCAGCAGATTTTCCAGCTGATCGGAATGACGATCGCTTCCAGGATCGACAGGAGAAAGGCCTGATGGCGATATTTTTCCACAGGCGCAGAGAAAACGTCTGCCCTGCGGAATAAATATAAATACCCAATTATAAGGAGGAGAAGATTATGAAAAAGAAAGCCTTAGCAGCAGTGCTCGCATTCGCTCTTGCAGCAGGTGTTATGGCAGGATGCGGAAGTACCGGCAGTTCCAGCAGTTCCGGCAGCGAACCTGCTAAAGAGCAGGAAAGCGCAGAGGAAACGCAGGAGGCGGCAGCAGCGGAAGACGACAAAGTCATTACGATCGCGGCATCTCCTGTCCCTCATGCCGAGATTCTGGAGCAGGCCAAACCTATTCTTGCCGAGCAGGGGTATGAGCTGAAGATCACAGTCTTTGAAGACTATGTACAGCCCAACGAAGTTGTCTACTCCGGTGAAATGGATGCCAACTATTTCCAGCACATCCCTTATCTGGACAGCTACAACGAGGAGCACGGCTATGATCTTGTCAATGCAGGAGGAATCCACTACGAGCCCTTCGGCATTTATCCGGGAACCAAGAAAAGCCTGGATGAGATTGCAGACGGCGACGTGATCGCAGTTCCCAATGATACGACCAATGAGGCAAGAGCCCTGCTTCTGCTTCAGGACAACGGGATCATCACTCTGAAGGAAGGCGCAGGCCTGACCGCTACCGTTAACGATATTGCGTCTAAGGCATATGATATCAATATCCAGGAACTGGAAGCAGCGCAGGTTCCGCACGTCATCGGAGAGGTGGCCTATGCAGTCATGAACGGAAACTATGCACTGGAAGCAGGATTCTCTGCGGAGAAAGATTCCCTCGCCTATGAGAAGAGCGATTCTGAGGCCGCAGTGACATATGTGAATGTGATTGCTGTCAAGGACGGAAATCAGGACTCCGCAAAGATCAAGGCTCTGGTCGATGTACTTAAGTCCGATGAGATCAAACAATTCATCAATGACAAGTATAACGGCGCAGTTGTTCCTTTTTCGGAATAAACTGAATATATGCATAGGAAAGGGGCTTCCGCATCAGGCGGAAAGCCCCTTTTTTTTCATATCATGATCACAGGGAGAATGTCTCTCCCTCGAAGCGGATCGGGTGAAATCTTCCGGCCCGGTCCGGATGCTGAGATTTCAGAGAAGCAAGGTATATTTTGGCAAGTTCATGGTCGCCCCAGAAATGCATCGGAAAGACATGCGCTATCTCCAGTGTCTCCATGCAGTAATCCATGCAGAAGCGGTACGCATCTTCCTGCCTGGGATCCAGAGGGATAAAGGCCGCATCGATGGGAATTCCCTTCATCCTGTCGATCTCCCGCTTGAAATTGCCGGCGCGCTCCAGATTGCGCTCGTTCGGATCCTGGTTCCAGTGCCACCAGTTCAGATCTCCGGCGTGATAAACGGTCTCCTCCTGCGTGTGAACAAGGAAGGCCACGCCTTCGTCTGTGGAGAGCAGCGGAAGACATGAGAAATCTTCTGTCTTGATTGTCTGCTGCGGATGCGCCCACAGAACAGGCAGTTCTGCAAGACCCGGATCTTCACGGGTCATAGCCTCGAACGGTTCTTGAATGTCGAAGCCGAGAATGAAGCAGTGGGCGTTTTTCAGGCACTCATCAGTAAAGATGCCGATATTCCAGTGATCCTGATGGGCATGACTTACGAAAACATACAATCTCTTTGCGTCTTCAAATGCAGGAAGATCCCCTCGTATATAATCAAACAGAAAATATGCTGCAGAAGTCTCCACAAGAAATCCGCTATGGCCAAGGTATGTAATTTCCATGTCACCTTCCAAATTTCCAATCAAACGTTTTTTTTGATTACCTTGTCAAAAGCCCGGCATCCAGAACAAACTGACTTCCCGTAATAAATCTTGCTCTGTCGCTTGCTATGTACTTTACTGCCTCCACGACATCTTCAGTTTCGATCCATGGGGTCTTTAACAGATTTCCCGCAGACCTTTCAGCAATCTCTACAGGAGTTGTCCCTTCCAACTCGGCAAGCCCGTCATTCATTGGGGTATTAACGCCTGTAGGATGAAGCGATACCACTCTGATCCCATATGGCGCCAGCTCGATCGCCTGTGATTTGGTAAGTCCGACGAGACCGTGTTTCGATGCGGCATAATGACTCATTCTGCCAAATCCCCGAAGACCGCCTACGGATGAATTATATATGATGACGCCGCTCTTTTTTTCTATGAGATGCGGGATCACATATTTTGAAACAAGAAATCCTCCCTTCAGATTCACCTCTATGAGAGTATCCCACTGTTCCTCTGTAAGTTCCCACGAATAACCATAAGCAGCAATTCCCGCATTAGAAAACAGGATATCTATTCCGCCAAATTCGCTTACCGCTCTTTCTACAGCTTCTCTGACATCTGCCGCTTTTCTTACATCACCGGCGTAGATGAGTATTTTGGCGCCGATTGCCTCAACTTCTGCTTTCAGCTTTTCAAGATCTTCATTAGAGGATCTGTTATATGCAGGATAAGGGATTTTCTCTCCCAGGTCAAATGCTGCTATATTCGCGCCTTCCCTGGCAAATGCAAGCGCGACCGCTCTCCCCTGGCCTTTTGCTGCCCCTGTTATAAAGATTGTCTTATTCTCAAATTCTCCGGCCATTTTACCGTCCTCTTTACACACGCTTTGTATACGGTATCAGTTCCTCATCAAGTTCTATCTTGAGAGCTTTGTTTATTATATTTGTCGCGATCATGATGGTCGCAAAAGCCGTGATCGCAACGATCTGTTCTTCACTCCAGTATTCTTTCATCCTGTTGAATATTTCAGGAGGGATACTGTTAGCATCCTTTACGATTGCCCTGCCATATTCGACAAGCACCTTCTCCTCTTCGGTAAACGCAAAGTGTTCGAAATCAATTCCTGCATCATCCAATATTTTCTTAAAAAAAACACTGCAGAGCAGACAATCATTTGTCGTCGATATTGCATAACAGAAGAAGTTTACGGCTCTTTCGCCTAAAAAGCTCTCTATCTCTGCTTCCAGCGGAAACCATTCCATAAGGGCGTGAAATGCCGGAAGGGAATGGATCAGCGTCTCCTTCATGTTAGTCAGAGGACCGTGCACTTTCACCCATTCATCTATTACCATCTTTGTTTCAGGTGATGCGTTTTCATATTTGAGCTGTGTTATATATGCCATGTCTGCCTCCTGTTTGAACGCTTTTTTATTTGAACGCCTTTTCAAATGCCTGCTCAAGATCCTGAATCAGATCCTCTGCGTCCTCAAGACCTATTGAAAGTCTGATGATATTTTTCGGAATGTCTGCCAGTTTGTGATATTCCGGCTCAAGTTCACTGTGCGTATTCTCAGGCGGGTTGGTGATCAGTGATCTCACATCGCCGATATTTACATGATAAGAAAAGTTTTGGAGCGATTTAATAAAGATCCCTTCCTGTTCTCTTGTTCCCTTAAAGCCAAAAGAGAGAAGCGCTCCGGGGCCGATCTTAAAATCCCTGTCTGCCAGAGCTCTGTATCTGCTTCCCTTGGCATAGGGATACCTGACATATTCAACTTCATCCCGGCTTTCCAGAAAATCCACGATCTTTCTTGTTGTCACTACTTTTTTATCAAGTCGAACTGACAATGTGGACAGACCCTGAAGGACAAGGAACGATTCAAACGAGCCAAGTGCTCCTCCAAAGAACTCGGCAAAGAAGATCTTAAGCGATGCGATCACCGGCGCTCCGGGAATAAATTCGATCGGACTGCGCCTGTTATCCTGCAGGTCTCTCATCTTCCATTCTTTTTCAAAAAATTGAGGAAAGCGTTTCTCATCATAGGGGAAGTCACCCTTTTCAACCACCAGTCCTGCGATTACATTTCCATGGCCGTTTATCTCTTTTGTGGCAGAGTAGACCGTAATATCAGCGCCATGCTCAAACGGTCTGTACAGATAGGGTGTTGCCACTGTATTATCCACGACAACCGGTACACCGTGACGGTGTGCCGCTTCCGCGATTGCATCAATATCATAAAGCTCTATATTGGGATTGCTGATCGACTCAAGATAGACTGCCTTGGTATTCTCATCGATCAGAGCCTCATATGCTTCAGGATCATCCCTGTCCTCTACAAACTTTGTGGTAATTCCATATTTGGGGAGGAACTTTATAAGTGAAAGCATTGCCGCGCCGTATAATGATGATCCGGAGACGATATTTCCTCCACCCTGACCGAGAAGCAGAAGCGTATAAGTAATTGCTGCCATGCCTGATGAAAGTGCAACTGCAGCTTTGCCTCCTTCAAGCTCCGCTATCCTGGCTTCAAGAATGCCGGCTGTCGGATTGCCGACTCTGGAATATATACCTCCTGCCTCTGCACCCGTCCAAAGTCTCCGGGTTCTGTCTATATCCTGCAGATCAAATGATGCGGTCTGATAAATGGGCGGGTTCACCGAATTAAAATGCTCGGATGAATCATATCCCGCTCTGATCGCTTTCGCGCTGAAACTGTTCTCTTTTGACATTTTTTACTCCTCTCTCTCCAAACAAACAAAAAACCGGGCTGCCTGCAAAAGACTCCCGGGTAAATGGCTGTGACTTGATTTTGATCAGGTGTAAATTCAGTCAAAAGAATAAGGCATCAAAACTGAAACACCGCCAGCCGTTTCTACCCGGGAGCGCTGCATTCGAAGATACATGAGATTCGTGTTTTCAGTTCTTGTTCCAAACATGTCCTTTTCTCCTTTTCTCTTGATGAATGAATCATATCGCCATTTACGACGTTTGGAAATTTGATAGATCTGATCGTCGGTGATAAGGTCCTCTTATCGCAAACCCGCCAAGAAGAAAAAGGCACCGGACCGCTCTCTCTCCAAGACGGTTATGATCCTTTGCCCTTCGGTTTCAAACGGTTACTACAATACCGTGGTCCATTCCATTGTGCAAGCATTCAACACGCGGTCAACACGCGGGCGATTCTGTGTTATAATTGGAAATCGAATCGGAAAATAAAGGAGGCTTTTTCATGAGATACGAATATACCTTTAGAAACACACCGGGAGATTATTGGAAATTTCGGATGGAGAACTACTATCGAAACTGGACGGCGCTGGTAAGCATCGTATTTACGCTGTCTATTTTGGCGCTGACCATTGCCAAGTGGAATGCGACCAATGGCCTGGGAAAGGCACTCATGGTCATTTGTCTGCTTATATTCCCGGTGTTCCAGCCGCTGTATATTTATATGACCTCGATCCGTGACGCGCAGGCTCTGCAAGTAGATACGACGCTCTCTTTCGACACGAGCGGAATGGAGATCAAGGTACAGAAGCACCTGCAGAGAATTCCGTGGAAATCGTTCGTGCCGGATGAAAAAGGCGGCGGAATGGTCATAAACAGGAAATCAATGCTGGTCGTGGTTCCGGACCAGATGCATGCATATCTGCTCCCGAACAGGGTATTCGAATCGGATTCCAAGAAAAAAGAGCTGTTCGATTTTATGACCGATCAGCTCCGCAAGGCCGGAAAATTGAAAAACTGAGAGAAAGCCCGCACTTTGAGGCGGGCTTTTCTGTTGTATTGATGTCTTGCTATATGATGAGCACTGGTGGAGTTGGTGTCTCCGTGCAAAGGAATATATTGCTATTTTACAATACATATAGGCTCATTACGGTTTTCTGTACTGCCGTCACCTAATTGGCCATGCTTATTGTGTCCCCACACCCAAAGACTGCCATCTGATTTTATGGCGGCACCATGTAAATAACCTAGGGAAACAGACTGTACGTTATCCATGATCTTTACCGGCTCATAACGATTATCAGTACTGCCATCTCCCAGCTGGCCTGAAGTATTCCACCCCCACGACCAAAGACTGCCATCTGTTTTTAAAACGGCACTATGTTTAGAATTCACTGAGACAGACTGCACGTTATTCATAATCTTTACCGGTTCATAACAGTCTTCAGTACTGCCATCCCCCACTTGGCCAAACTCATTGCATCCCCACATCCAAAGGCTGCCATCTGTTTTAATAGCAGCACAATGAGAAGACACTGAGACAGACTGCACGTTATCCATGATCTTTACCGGTTCATTACGGTCTTCAGTACTGCCATCCCCCACCTGACCATACTTATTCCATCCCCATATCCAAAGACTACCATCTGTTTTTATGGCAGCACACTGAAAAGAGCCCAATGTGACAGACTGCACGTCGTCCATGATCTTTACCGGTTCATGATGTGTTTTAAAACTGCCATCTCCCACCTGGCCATGGTTATTATATCCCCATACCCAAAGGCTGCCATCTGTTTTTATGGCAGCACTATGAGAAGAACCCAATGAGACAGACTGCACTCCATCCAGGATTTTTACCGGCTCGTAATGGTCTTCAGTACTACCATCCCCTAACTGGCCAAACAGATTCCATCCCCATATCCAAAGGCTGCCATCAGGTTTTATGGCGGCACTATGTTGAGAAGCCAATGAGGCAGACTGCACATTATCCATAATCTTTACCGGTTCATAACGGTCTTCTTTGCTGCCATCCCCTAACAAGCCAACACTATTGTATCCCCATGTCCACAGACTGCCGTCTTTATCAATTACTGAGCTATGAAAAGTCCCCAATGAAACAGACTGTATGGGTGCCTCAAGAACAGCAGCTTCATTCTTATCAGCCGCTGCACTGTCTTTACTATCTGTCGAAACAGCCTGTCCAGATTCCTCGGATACAAGGCTTTCATTCATATCAGTATCTGTGCTATTTTCATTTTCCATAGGATCAGACTGATCGGATGTCTCAGTTACCGGGCTTTCGTCTTTGTCAGCTTCTGCTCCGTCTTCGTTTTCCGATGAAGCTGACTGATCGGAGGCCCCAAATACCGGGCTTTCTTCGTTATCAGTTTCTGTGCCGGCTTCACTTTCCGTCGATGCAGTCTGTATGGGTTCTTTATGCCCGGAGTTTAATCTCACCCCTATAAATATAAGGGCAGCAGCCAAGAGTATCGCGGCGCAGACAAAGACCGGTTTTCTATTTTGTCGTTTCGGTCCTCCTGTCTGCTGTATCACTGGCGATCTCTGTACATAAGCTTTTTCATAAGGCGCTGCCGCTCTCGGACCATCTTCCCGCACATTTCTCTGATAGGGCGCTCTAGGGCTGCCTTCCTGTGTGCGTACTGTTTTTGAAAAGTCTTCTGTATTATCCGACTCTGCTTCCTGACCTGACAGTGCATCGTAGAACTCTTTTGCTGTCCGATAGCGCCTGTGGCTGTCCGGATCGCAGGCTCTGCGGATGACACTGTCCAGTCGCGCGCTTATCGTATCACCGCATACCCGGAGCCCGACCAGCGGCGGAAGCTCCTCCCCGTGCAGCCTTCTGTAATTCGCGGCGTCGAGCTCCTGCTCAATATACGGGCCGTCTGCAGGCAGGAAAGGCATCCTGCAGTTGTTGAGAAGCTGGTACAGCACCAGACCGAGGGCGTAGATATCGACGGTGTTGTTATAGGATCTTCCTGCGAAGATCTCCGGCGCCATGTAGGAGATCGTGCCGATCCCGGTCAGCATATGCGTCGGATGCACTGTTTCCATTCGTTTTGAAACGCCGAAATCACCAACTTTGTAATCGCCAAATTTATCAACGAACAGGTTCGCCGGCTTGATGTCACGGTGGATGATGCCCTTCCGCTCGCAGAAGGACAGGGCAGTACAGATATCCTTCCCTATCTCCAGCACTTCGGCGATGGTGAACTGTGTGCCGTTCCTCAGATGAGCGGACATCACATCCTCGAAGCTTGTGAGAAGCTCCATCCGAACATAGAGGGAGCTCATTTCAACACCTTTCTGGAAATAGAAATCCTCGATCAGGACAATATTCGGCGCTCCGCGAAGAGCCTCCATGATCCGGATCTCGTTCATGAAGACTTCCGGAATATCGTCTTCATCGGAGTTACTTCTGCTGCCTCCGGCAATATTTTGACCGGCATTCTTCGGTGGTATAGCGTAGGCCGCCTCCCTGTTATTGACACGGAGGACTTTGAGAGCAGAGTGGGTCCGAACGCCGTGATTGTCCCTGAAAATCTCAAAGACATCGCCAAAAGCTCCTCCGCCCAGACGTTTCACGACGTGCCACTGCGGCCAGAAGGTCCCCAGCTCTTCCTCCATGATCCTGCATCTGATATCTTCTGTATTCATGTCCTTTCCTGCCTTTGGAATAAGTCGAGATATTTGCCGCGGGCTGTTCATGGCAGTGATGGTTATCCTGAAAGCCTGCGGAAATCCAAAACACGTATATCTTATTATACTTGAGAAGGTGTCAAGGGGACGGTTCTTCTGACAACTTTTTGAAAAAAGTTGTCAGAAGAACCGTCCCCTTGACACCTTCCAAGTGATATACTAGTGGAATTATAAAGCAAGCAGAGAATTTAAGCTGAATGAGAATGGAGATGAAGGAAAATGATTTCCCAGAGCACTTTGATCAAAGTATTTGACGACACACAGCGAAAATGCCGTGAGGATCCTGAGCTCCGAAGAGCAACGGTCAAAATGCAGGCGAAAACCCTTCTGTACCTTAAAGAATTTGATGCCGTAGATCTGCAGGAAAAGAGCGCTGAACCGAATATCGAGATTTGCGAGGACACAACTTTCCACTGTGCGCAGAGGCTGA
Organism: uncultured Lachnospiraceae bacterium; assembly: GCA_902801585.1. Next base: position 30,909 of record CADCIU010000011.1, read on the forward strand.
TGAGAGAGTTTGATTCATATGATTCTAAAGAGCAGTGCTTTAGAGCGGCTGTTCTGAATTTTGCCAATGCTTATCATCCGGGCGGCGGGGTGAAGAACGGAGCTATGGCACAGGAGGAATGTCTTTGCAGGAGCAGCAATCTTTACAACGCCCTGACATTGCCCTATTTGCTTCGCAACTACTATAAATGGAACAGCAGGAATACCGGCGATATGGGGACGGATGCCGTGATCTGGTCTCCGGGCGTGACCGTGTTCAAAACAGACGATGCCGTTCCTATGGAAATGAAACGGGAGGACTGGTTTCAGGTGAATGTGCTTACCTGCGCCGCTCCGTATTTTGACAAAAACAAGAAGCACCCGGTCACAATGGAAAAACTGCGGGATGTCTTTTACCACAGGATCCGCAATATTCTCGAAGTAGCTATTGCAAATGATACTGACATCCTGGTTCTTGGTGCTTTTGGCTGCGGGGCGTTCAATAATCCGCCCGAGCTGGTAGCGGACGTGTGCAGAGAGCTGCTTGTTGATAAGGGGTATTTCAGATTTTTCAGAAAGATTGCGTTTGCGATCAAGAAGAATAACAGTGCGAACACGAATCTGGAGGCATTCCGCGCGAAATTGAACTGCCAAAGTTGACAAAAACGGGCAACAGCGCTATTTTATATAAAGTTTTGGGGATTTCAGCTGATTTGCAAGCTGCGGGGGGTTAGAAGTCAAAAAGGAGATTTATAACTATGGCAGAAGCAAAGAAGACAAAGACAACAAAGACGACGGAACAGACTGCAGTTAAAGAAGCAGCACCTAAAACTGCCGCAAAGAAAACAACTGTGAAGAAAACAGAGACAAAGGCCGCAGCCAGGAAGACAACGTCAAGGACAAAGAAGGCCGCTGTTGTAAAAGAGAGCATCTCCATCCAGTTTGCGGGCAAGGAGTACACAACAGAGAAGCTTGTAGGGATCGCGAAGGATGTGTGGGAATTTGACCTCAAAAAGGATCCCGCGGACTTCAAGGAAGTACAGCTGTATGTAAAGCCTGAGGAAGCGAAGGCATATTATGTGATCAATGGTACGGAGAGCGGAAGCTTCGATATCTGATCGGGGTTTCAGAATAACGAGGGTGTCAAGGGGACGGTTCTTCTGACAACTTTTTTCCAAAAAGTTGTCAGAAGAACCGTCCCCTTGACACCTTGAAGAACCGTCCCCTTGGCACAGAAGAACCGTCCCCTTGATACTTTTATTTAGTCGATAAAGCCCATTTTCTCAAGTGTACCGAGAACCTGATGACGTCCTGCCCATGTGCCGTCGATGATCCTTCTTGCGAGGACGGAGTCACCGATATTGATGAGCTCAGTTGCAGGAAGGCTGTCAGCGAGGGCAGTCAGTTCAGCAAGAACAGGCGCGTTGGCGCGCATGCCCAGGCAGATAAAGCCGAGATCGAAAGGCATTTCTACGATCTCGCCCTCCGGAGTCTTGACGACAAAGGAGTGCGGGCGCACTTCCTGAAGAGCCGTCCTGGTCAGCTGATGAACGCCGTGCTTCACCATGCATGCGGTCGTGCTTGCTTTGGAAGAAGCATCCAGTCCGTTTCCGATGATAGGCATCATCTCAATGATGGAGACATCAGCGCCCTTAGGTGCAAAGAATTCGACAACATCGAGACCTACAGCGCCGCCGCCGATCACGATGACTTTCTTGCCTTCGAAGCTCTCCGGACACTCATTCTTCTCAATCTTTTCGATCAGATCAAAGACCGTGTAGACATCCGCGTCCGCGTCGTTCAGGCTGTCATGCAGGCCTTTGATCGGGGGCAGAAGTGCTACGGAACCGGTGGCGTTGACGATCAGATCAGGCTGCAGGGAAGCTACCAGATCAGCTGTTGCTTCGGTGCCGGTCATGATCTTCAGGTTGTCAAGATGCTCTGCGCGGTAGATCAGATACTTGGGAAGATCGTACAGTCTCTTTTTGTCCGGAATCTTGGAGATCTCTGTAGCCAGACCACCGAGATACTCTTTTTTCTCAATAAGTGTTACATCGCAGCCGACTTCCGCTGCTGTGCAGGCTGCTTCGAGGCCTGCGGTACCCGCGCCGACAACGACCACTTTGCAGGGCTTGTTGACCGGGTTCTTTTTGTATTCTTCGCCGTTAATGATGTCCGGGTTGACCGTGCAGCGAAGCGGGCGGTTGCCGCCGATACGGTTTCCGACACAGCCGATGTTGCAGGAAATGCACTTGCGGATGGTGTTGACATCGCCGTATTTTGCCTTATTGCACCATTCGGGATCTGCGATCAGACCGCGGCCGATACCGATGAGGTCTGCGGTGCCGTTTGCAACAATATCCTCAGCAACCTGGGGATTGCGGATGTTGCCGATGGCGATGCAGGGCTTGTGGAACTTGTCCTGTACAGCCTTTGCCATGTATGCTCTCCAGCCGTCCTCAAGCCAGTTGGCATCAATCTGATACTGGATGGTGGGATTGAGCGCGGAAGAGGTATCAAACATATCAACTTCGTCATTCAGGAATTCCAGGTATTCCAGTGTATCCTCTACATGGTTTCCGGGATCGACGAGCTCGTCGACGGACAGACGCAGAGAGATGGGCATTCTGGGGCCGACTGCCTTGCGGACTTCATCGATGACCATGCGGCAGAAGCGGGAACGATTCTCAGCGGAGCCGCCGAATTCATCCGTGCGATCATTCATGGAAGGGGAAAGGAACTGGCTGATCAGGTAGGAGTGGCCTGCATGGATCTCGACCATATCAAAGCCGGCGATCTGCGCTCTCTTAGCTGCTGCGCCGTAATCCTTTGCAATGCTTTCCAGCTCTTCTTTGGAAAGAGGGCGGGGGATCTCTCCGCCCGGCTTGGAAGGAAGAGTGGAGGAAGAGACAGGCTGCATACCGATTCTGGAGCTCATGGCAGAAGCACCGGCGTGGTTGATCTGAACGCCGACTTTAGTGCCATACTTATGAACAGCTTCTGTCAAATTCAGAAGACGGGGGATGTAGCAGTCTTTATCCATGCGGAGCTGAGTTGTTCCGTTGGAACCTTCCGGATACTTCACACAGACATTTTCGACAATAATCAGACCGGTGCCGCCGCGTGCCCTTTTTTCGTAATACTTGATGTGTTCGTCGGTCAGCTCTCCGGTGTGGCCGGCAAGATCGCTGCCCATCGGCATCATCACAACGCGGTTCGGCAGTGTCATTCCGCGGATGGTGATCGGGCTGAACAGATTCTTGAAATTATTGCGCATTTAAATACCTCCAAATGAATGATTATGTTACAGCTAAATCTGTAAACAGTGCTTTTTTCAATATAATTATAAAGGTTTTATAGGTATAAACAAATTGATTGTTATCTTTTGACCGATAGTTTTTATCTATTAATACGGGCCAAAATACAGCCATTCTGCTATGGGTCGATCGAAATCCACAGCGAAGGCCTTGGTACCAATTAATATAGAAAAAAATAAGGTATTTAGAGACGAACAGAGTTTGTTTCTGATAAAATGAAAAGGAGCATAACCCTTTGTGATTACTAAAAAGGGATGAAAACCATGGAAAAGAAGAAAAAAGTCAGTCTGTTGTTTCAGATCGCTATACTGTTTATTGTCGGCGTGACCCTGATCGGGGCGCTGTCGATCGTCGCGCTGTACTGGTTTTCGACCAGGCATGTCATGGAGAGGCTGGAAACCTCAGGAAAAAGCATTGCTGCGGATATGAAGGGCTTTATTTCCGATTTTCCGGCGCACGAGTGGCTCCTGCGCTATTGGTACGAGCATTACGACGAAATGGAAATAGAGTATGACACGGTCTACGCCGGCGGAACAGAGACGGAGGAGAAATACGCTCTTCTTACTTCCCTGCATCCGGAGTTTTGGCCGGATTACGCGAGCACTGCCGATGTCGAGGCCCTTCCGCCGGCGGAACAGAAGCTCTATGCCGAGATCGTCTATTCCTGGCTCATAGACCGGATCGACTACATCCAGTCAGCTTACGGCCTGGATTATTTCTTCTGTGTGGTGACAGATGATCCGTATGATCGACAGCATGTTCTCTTCATCGCTGCGGATGAAGGGGAGAAACGCGGGTCCGAACCGGGCCAGATCTATCCGATCGGAAAGTCGATCAAGGTGACCGGGGAAATACAAGAGGCGATGCGCAAAGCCGCTTCCGGCCATCCGGAGGCAGCGCACAGTAAGGACGGAAAGTATTTGGACTATTTCTATTTCCTGACTTCTTTTGACGGCCACGATGCGCTGCTCGTTCTGACGATCGACGTGCTGCGTGTCAGGAATGCTGTCATCAACTATCTGTCTGACTTTGGTCTTCTGTTCGTGGGCATGATGATCGCTCTGGCTGCCGGCTGTCTGCTCATGATCTATTATCTGGTCCTGTGGCCGCTGGAAAAAGTCCGGATGAATATCAGCTTGTACAAAGAAACAAAGGACAGCCGGACAGTGGCGGACAATCTGTTAAAGATCAGGTCACATAATGAGATTGCGGAACTCTCCGGCGGCCTGGCAGAAATGGCAGAAGAACTGACCGAATATATGACCCGGAACGAGCAGGCTGCCGTAAAAGAGGAACATGACAGGACCGAGCTGGCTCTTGCGGGCAGGATTCAGGCGTCGATGCTTCCCGGTGTTTTTCCTCCGTATCCGGACAGAAAGGATTTTGAGATCTATGCTTCGATGACCCCTGCAAAACAAGTCGGAGGAGATTTCTACGACTTCTTCCTCGTGGATGACAGCCATTTGTGCCTGATGATCGCGGATGTTTCCGGAAAAGGAATTCCTGCGGCGCTGTTCATGATGGCATCCAAGATCCTGCTGGAGCACAATATCAAGATGGGCAAATCGCCGGCCGAGGTGTTGTCTGATGTCAATACGGCTATATGCAATAAGAACGTAGAGGATATGTTTGTCACCGTATGGATCGGCATTATCGACCTCCCTGCCGGGAAGATGATCTGCGCCAATGCCGGACATGAGTATCCTATGCTGAGAAAGCCGGGAGAGCGCTATGAGATCATCAAAGATAAACATGACCTTGTCCTCGGTGCCATGAAAGGCCCGGAATATCATGAATATGAGCTCTCGATGGAACCCGGCACTTCTCTGTTCGTCTATACGGACGGCCTGTCAGAAGCGATCGATCCCAATAACCGGATGTTTGGAACAGAGCGTATTCTGGAGAATCTGAATACAGAACCCGACAGATCTCCCGAGGAGATCCTGCGCGGTATGAAAGAGGCTGTGGATGAGTATATTGAGGGAATGGAGCCGTTTGACGATCTGACGATGATGTGCTTCTCAACAAAGAGCGGTTGACAGATCTTCAGTATACAAATATTATATTGCTATAAGTCTATACAAACTTCAGGGCCGGGTGCAATTCCCGACCGGCGGTATAGCCCGCGAGCCGCAAGGCATGATTTGGTGAGATTCCAAAGCCGACAGTACAGTCTGGATGGAAGAAGTTTCTGTGATCCTGTGGATCTTTTTCGGACAGCCGTTTTTGTGTTGTCAGGAATTGATTTGTTTTGGTGTCAGAGTGCCCTGTGGATTTATCCACAGGGCATTTTCTTTGATCGGACCCCGCCGGGGCCCGGATCTCTTTCCGTTCTTCCATTTCAGCCGTTTTCAGGTCAGCCGTTTTTATGAAGGATAGGCAATCGTCGTTGTTATGTGCGCTATTTTGCCAAAATACGGCAAAACAGCGAGGAAATACAATGGATTTAACAAAAGAGGGTGATCTCATGACAGATCGGGACTATATGCAGCGGGCCATTGAGCTGGCGCGCAGAGGAGAGGGGTGGGTGAACCCCAATCCCTTGGTCGGGGCCGTCATCGTGAAGGACGGCCGCGTGATCGCAGAGGGATGGCATCACAAATACGGAGAACTCCACGCGGAGCGGGACGCACTCAGGGCACTGAAAGAGCCGGCGGAAGGGGCGACGATCTATGTCACGCTGGAGCCGTGCTGTCACTACGGCAAACAGCCGCCCTGCACACTGGCGATCATGGAACACGGGATCAGCCGTGTGGTGATCGGCTCGCGCGACCCCAATCCGCTGGTTGCCGGAAAAGGTGTGCGCATGCTCCGGGAACACGGCATCACGGTGGTAGAGGACTTCATGCGGGAGGAGTGCGACGCGCTCAATCCGGTCTTCTTCCACTACATCACGACGGGCAGACCCTATGTGAAGATGAAGTACGCGATGACAGCGGACGGAAAAATAGCGACGAAGACAGGGGCCTCCAAATGGATCACATCGGAGGAGGCCAGAGAATTGGTTCACGATTGGCGAAATGCCTGCAGGGGCATTATGGCGGGCATCGGGACGGTACTGGCTGACGATCCGCTGCTCAATTGCCGGAAGCCCGGGGGAAGAGATCCGGTGCGCATCATCTGCGACTCGCGCCTGCGCATTCCGGAGGACTCGCAGATCTGCAGGACAGCGCAGAAATATGAGACCATCGTGGCCTGCGCGCTTAGCGAGGATGCGGACAGACGGCCGGAAGAGATGCGTGCCAAGGCGGAGAGGCTGCGGCAGCAGGGCGTCGAAGTGTGGAGTGTCCCTGCGCAGGACGGCAGCGTAGATCTGAAAGAACTGGTAAAGCGGCTTGGCAAACGCGGGATCGACAGTATTTTGCTCGAGGGAGGCGGAACGCTCAATGAGAGCGCGCTCCGGGCAGGCATCGTGCAGGAGGTGAATGCTTTTGTCGCACCCAAGATCTTCGGCGGAAAGGCCAGATCGCCGGTCGAGGGAACAGGCGTGGAAGTGCCGCAGGAAGCGCTGCAGATGGAGATGAAACAGGTCAGGCAGGTCGGCAAAGATCTGCTGATCACATACAGAATATCGGATGATCAGGAGTGATCGGAGTCAAAATGTTTACGGGAATCGTGGAAGAAAAAGGAACAGTCAAATATATAAATCTCGCCGGCATTTCCGGCAGTATTGCGATCCGGGCGCGCAAGGTGCTCGAAGGGACGAAGATCGGGGACAGTATCGCGGTCAACGGCGTGTGCCTTACGGTCGTCACGCTCCAGCCGGACGGCTTTACGGCGGATGTCATGGCGGAAACGATCCGCAGGACCAGCCTTGGAAGCTGCCAGCCGGGCGACAAGGTCAATCTGGAGCGCGCGATGGCGGCGGACGGCCGTTTCGGCGGTCACATCGTGGCGGGACATATCGACGGTGTCGGTACGATCCGCTCCGCTGTGCCGGAGGGCAATGCGGTCTGGATCACCATTGATACGCCGCCGCAGATTTTGCGCTATATCGTCGAAAAGGGATCCATTGCCATTGACGGGATCTCGCTGACGGTCGCCTATGTCGACGAGAGTGCCTTTAAAGTGTCGGTCATACCGCACACGGCGGCCGAGACGACGCTCTTGTCCAAGAAGGCGGGCGACATCGTCAATCTCGAGAATGACATCGTGGGCAAATACGTTGAGAAGCTGATGAGTCCGGTAAGCGCGTACGGCGCGGAGCCGGCCGGCGGCACAGGGAATGCCGGGGCAAAATATCGAGCGGCGCCGTCCTCATCCTATACACTGGAGGATCTGCGTGATATGGGATTTTGAGATGAAGATTCTGCGCATGGGATCCCGCGCATGGGATCCCGAAGAGAGAGCCTGAAGGGCAGGCGGTATTTTGACACTGAAGACAGGTAGAAAACACGGGAGGAAGTGGAAATGGATACAGCACAAAAGTACAAGTACAACACGATCGAGGAAGCCGTTGAAGAGCTCAAGAAGGGAAAGATCATTCTTGTCACGGATGACCCTGACCGCGAGAATGAGGGCGATATGATCTGCGCGGCGCAGTTCGCGACGCAGGCGAACATCAATTTTATGGCGACGCACGCCAAGGGATTGATCTGCACACCGATGAGCGCGGAAGTGGCGAACCGGCTGGGGCTTCCGCCCATGGTCGCGGAGAACACGGACAACCACCACACGGCTTTCACGGTGTCGGTGGACCACATCGACACGACAACAGGCATTTCCGCGGCAGAGCGCTCTCTGACCATGATCAAATGTGCGGATGCATCCACCAAACCAGGCGACCTGAGAAGGCCGGGCCATGTATTCCCACTGATCGCCCGTTACGGCGGAGTGCTCGTGCGAAACGGCCATACAGAAGCGACAGTGGACCTGCTGCGCCTGGCGGGCATGACGGAGTGCGGCGTCTGCTGCGAGATCATGGCCGAGGACGGGACGATGATGAGAACACCGGCACTGTGGGAACTGGCCAAAAAATACGATATGAAATTCATCACGATCCGGGAGCTGCAGGATTACCTGCGGGTGCATGAAAAGCATGTTGTGCAGGAAGCAGCCGCTGACCTGCCCACAGCGCACGGCCATTTCCAGATGTATGGCTACATCAATGATATCACCGGAGAGCACCACGTCGCGCTGGTCAAAGGAGACATCGGGGACGGCGAGAATGTCCTGTGCCGCGTGCACTCGGAGTGCCTGACCGGAGATACATTCGGCTCTCTGCGCTGTGACTGCGGTCTGCAGCTGCAGAAATCACTGGAGATGATCGAGAAGGAGGGCAGAGGGATCCTGCTGTATATGCGTCAGGAGGGCAGAGGGATCGGCCTGATCAACAAGATCAAAGCCTATGCGCTGCAGGAGCAGGGACTGGATACGGTGGAGGCCAACATCCGTCTCGGCTTTGACGCGGACCTGAGAGAGTACTGGGTCGGCGCGCAGATCCTCCGCGATCTCGGTGCCAGATCCTTGAGGCTCCTCACGAATAACCCCGACAAGGTCTACGAACTGGGAGCATTCGGCCTTCGCATTGCGGAGCGCGTTCCCATCGAGATCGAGCCGCAGAAATTCGACATGAAGTACTTGAAGACCAAGAAGACAAAAATGGGGCATATCCTCAATAAATATGCACTTTAATAAACAAAAAGGAGTAACGTTATGAGAGAAATCAATCTGCTGGAAGGAAAAGTTGTAGCACCTGAGGGGATGAAGGTCGGTATTGTCGCGGCGAGGTTCAACGAGATCATTGTGAACAAGCTCCTGGGCGGTGCTGTGGACGGACTGGTGCGGCATGGCGTCGAGGAATCCAATATCACGGCGGCCTGGGTTCCGGGTGCATTTGAGATCCCCCTGATCGCCAAGACTATGGCGGAGTCCGGCAAGTATGACGCCATCATCTGCCTGGGCTGTGTGATCCGCGGCCAGACCTCTCATTATGATTATGTCTGCAACGAGGTGTCCAAGGGGACTGCGCAGGTCGGACTGGCCACAGGTGTGCCCACGATGTTCGGTATTGTGACGACCGAGAACATCGACCAGGCGATCGCGAGAGCCGGAAGCAAGGCAGGAAATAAAGGATATGACTGTGCACTCGGCGCGATCGAGATGGTCAATCTCAAGAGAATGATGTGAAGTAATGTGTAGCAATGCGGGATGATGTGAAGGGGAAAGCCATGAAACCTGTTCTGGTCTTTGATTACGACGGCACACTTCATGAAACGATGCGGGTCTATAAGCCCGGGATCGAAGGCGCGGTCAAATGGCTGCGGTGCGAACAAGGCATCGATGTCTGTATGCCGTCCGATCAAAGGATCAAAAGCTGGCTTGGAATGAATACCGCAGACATGTGGGAAGATTTCATGCCGGGACTGCCTGCTTCGCTCAGACACGAGGCGGGCAGACTGGTTGGAGAGATCATGCTCGAGGAGATCCGCGCGGGTCACGGCCGGTGGTATCCGGGCGTCACACAAAAGCTGGATGCGCTTAAGCAGGAGGGATATACGATGGTCGTGCTCAGCAACTGTGAGCGGGATTACGCAGACCTCAACTGGAAAGTTTTCGGCATGAATCGGTGGTTTGACGCATTCTACGACTGTGCATCTTATGGATATATACCCAAGGAAGAGATCATGAAGCTGGTGGCGGCAGATTACGAGGAGAAAAAGGGCGCGCAGAAGACAGGCTTTGTGGTGATCGGAGACCGAGGCAGCGACTTCGCGGCGGCGCAGAGCGTGGGCGCACCGTTTATCTGGTGTGCCTACGGATATGGCACGCGGGAGGAATTTGCGACGGACGAGCTATGTGTGGTGGAGGAGCCTGGGGTGTCACGGGGACGGTTCTTTTGACAACTTTTGGCACAAAAGTTGTCAAAAGAACCGTCCCCGTGACACAAACCGACATGGAGGAACGAAATGATCGAACCGGAAATGGCCCGCAGATTCATCGAGCAGGTCACGCAGTACACAGAATACAATATCAATATCATGGATGAGTCCGGCGTGATCATAGCCAGCAGGGATCCCAAGAGGGTCGGGACCTATCATGAAGTGGCCGACCGCATTATCCACGGAACGCAGGATATGATCGTGATCACCGACGAGAAGATGTTCCCCGGTGTGCTCCCGGGCATTAACATGGCGATCATACACGAGGGGCGCAGGGAGGGCGTTGTCGGCGTCACCGGCGACCCGGACAAGATCCATGACGTGGCACTGATCACCCGGATGGCGATGGAAGCCATGCTGAAGTATGAGAAGCAGCAGGAGCAGATCCGCCTGAGGAGAAGCATGAAAGAGCACTTTATCAGTCTTTTGACCCAGTCGGAATTTGCCAGCGCGACGGAGATCCGCGGAATTGCCGGGCAGCTGGAATATGATGAATCCCGGGTACGTGTCCCCATTCTGTGCCGGATATACAGGGAAGCGAGCGATCCTCCAGAGCCCGAGCAGGTGTTGGAAGTTATGCGCCGGAGCCGCGGTCACTGGGTTCAGGATTTCAGCTATGTCATGGATGAGACGCATCTGCTGGTCTTTAAGACCGTCAAGGTGGACGGCCGACGGAACATGGTGGATTATCGGGAAGAGATAGAAGACTATCTGGAAGACGTCCTGAAGTGGCTTAAGAGCAGGGATGTCCGGGCTGTGTTCTATGTGGGGACGCTGCAGAATTCCTTCTCGCAGTATTTCTATGCATACCGCCACTGCAAATGGCTGGAATCCCACATGCGGCACCCGGGCGACATCGTGTTCTTTACGGATTACGTGAAGGAATATTTTCGCACGCTGACGCCGCGGCAGGAGCTGCACAGGATCTTCAATGTCTATGACAGCGAGACGCCCGACGAGAAGAAGCAGCAGTTTGTGGAGATGATCAAGGCGCTGGAAGAGACCAATTACAATCTGTCGGAAGCTGCGGGGAAGCTCTACATACACAAGAACACGCTGGTCTACAGATATAACCGAATGAAGGACTATCTGGGAGTCGATCCGCTTCTGAACATGGAGGGAAGGGAGTTTTTGGGGCTTCTTCTTATGTATCTCGCACAGAAGAGGTAGAGGTGGCTTGATCCGGACACGGATTTGTATCAAGAATATTGGTCAAAATACAGAACGTTCATTTTGTGTCAGAAACACAAAGATGGACGTTCTTTTTATATTGCAGAAACCTTCGATATTTCTGAAAAACAGATAAAATCATAATCAGAAAAGACAAAGAGACGATGATCTCGCAATAATTCAGAAATCCAAGTTTCAATCAGTGGTGTTGGTCGAGCGAAAGAGGTTCGTACAACGAAACAAAAAAAGGAGGGCAAGAATGAAGATTTTATTTGCATCAGATTCATTTAAGGGAACCGTATCCAGTGAGCAGACGGTAGAGCTTCTGACAAAAGCAGCGCACGAAGTGTTCGGACCCTGCGAGACGATCGGCGTTCCGGTTGCGGACGGCGGCGAAGGAACCACAGATGCTGTGATCCTGGCCAGGAAGGGCAGCAAAGTTTATGCAAATGTACATGGCCCTCTGATGGAGAGCGTGAGTGCTTATTACGGAAAGCTGAGTGACACAGAGGCAGTTCTGGAGATGGCGCAGGCATCCGGCCTTCCTATGGTACCCGAGGAGAAGAGGAATCCCCTCAATACCACGACATACGGGACCGGGGAACTGGTGAAAGCAGCCTTGGACGCGGGCTACACAGACATCTCGATCGCGATCGGCGGTTCGGCAACCAACGATGGCGGAATGGGGTTTGCGAGCGCACTGGGAATCCGTTTCCTGGACGCGGACGGAAATGTTCTGGAAGGCAAAGGAAGTGAACTCGAGAAAGTGGCGCACATCGATATGAGCGGCCTCGATCCGATCGCAAAAAAGGCACACTTTACAGTCATGTGTGATGTCACGAACCCTCTCTGCGGAAAGGACGGCGCGACTTACACATTCGGGAAACAGAAGGGCGGCACGCCTGAGATCCTGGACCGCCTTGAAAAGGGTATGTGCAATTACAGGGATGTGATCATCAAAGAGTTCGGAGTCAATCCCGACGAGACGTCCGGAACCGGTGCGGCCGGCGGCCTGGGCGCAGCACTCAAGATCTTCCTGAACGCGGAAATGAAGTCCGGTATCGAGACCGTTCTGGACCTGATCGACTTTGACGCGCTCCTTAACGGTGTGGACCTGGTCGTTACGGGAGAGGGAAGAACGGACTGGCAGAGCTGTTTTGGAAAAGTGATGCAGGGTGTGGGAGACAGATCCAAGAAGCAAAATATCCCGGTCACAGCCCTCTGCGGCGGGCTCGGCAAAGGCTACGACCAGATCTATGAGCACGGAATTGATTCCATTATGACGACGGTGGACGGCCCCATGCCGCTCTCAGAAGCCCTCGACAGGGCTGAGGAGCTCTACTACAAGGGCGCGGTCCGGATGTTCCGCATGATCGGTGCAGGTATGAAGCTGCGGTAAATCAGATTTTTGGAATTTAAGAAAGGACTTAAGAAAGGATAGGGTATGGAAGCTCAATTTACTACTTTGGGAGCTATTGTCGGACTTGTTATTGCGATTGTGCTGATCATTAAAAAAGTGCAGCCCGCTTACAGCCTGATCCTCGGCGCACTGATCGGCGGCCTGATTGGCGGCGGCGGACTTACAGATACAGTAAGCACCATGGTGAGCGGTGCGGGATCGATGATGTCGTCTGTCCTGCGCATCCTGACCAGCGGTATTTTGGCAGGAGCCCTGATCAAGACGGGCTCTGCGGAGAAAATTGCGGAGACGATCGTAGAAAAGCTCGGTGAAAAAAGAGCGGTCGCCGCAATTGCTATTGCAACGATGATCATCTGCGCGGTAGGCGTGTTTGTCGACATCTCGGTTATTACTGTTGCGCCTATCGCGCTGGCGATCGGAAAGAGGGCCGGCCTGTCCAAGAGCGGCATCCTTGTCGCGATGATCGGCGGCGGCAAAGCGGGAAATATCATCTCGCCCAACCCTAATACGATCGCGGTCTCTGAGGCTTTTTCCCAGGATCTCACAGCGGTCATGATGAGAAATCTCATCCCTGCGCTGTGTGCGCTTGCTATGACGATTTTCCTCGCGTCCATGCTGGTGAAGAAGAGCGGCGATGAGATCACCGCCGCAGATATGGAAAGCTCCGGAACAAAGAATCTGCCCGGATTCGGAGCGGCAGTCCTTGGCCCGGTAGTCGTTATTGTTATGCTGGCGCTTCGTCCCATCGCCGGGATCGCGATCGATCCTCTGATCGCGCTTCCTGTGGGAGGATTTGTGAGCATGATCGCCACCGGCAAGGTGAAGCACTGTGTAGAGTATATGGAATTCGGACTCAGCAAAGTTGTGGGCGTATCGATTCTTTTGATCGGTACAGGCACGATCGCCGGCATCATCAAGGCGTCCGCGCTGCAGTATGATGTGACCAATATTCTGGAAGCAATGAATATGCCTGCATTCGTGCTGGCCCCTCTGGCCGGAATCCTGATGGCGGCTGCGACAGCGTCGACGACGGCAGGAGCTACAGTGGCGGCTCAGACGTTTGCGCCCACGCTTCTTTCCAACGGTGTGTCGGCTCTGGCAGCGGCGGCAATGATCCATGCAGGGGCAACTGTTCTTGACTCTCTGCCCCACGGCTCTTTCTTCCATGCGACCGGCGGCGCGGTCAATATGTCCATCAGCGATCGTATGAAGCTGATTCCCTATGAGGCGGCGATCGGACTGACCAGTACTGTTGTGGCGGTGGTTATGTATTTGATCCTCCATTAAGACGGAGGTGTTAAGGGGACGGTTCTTGGTGTCAAGGGGACGGTTCTTCAGGTGTCAAGGGGACGGTTCTTCTGACAACTTTTTCTCAAAAAGTTGTCAGAAGAACCGTCCCCTTGACACCAAGAACCGTCCCCCTTGACACCAGACAAACGTCTGGAAGGAGACAGAGAACCGTCCCCTGTCTCCCTTATTTCTTAAGTTTCAGTCCATCCTTGAATGCATCGCCGACACGCTCAGCAACCTTGTAATATCCATGTGTATACGGGTCAAAAGCGATCGCATTTACAAGCGACATATCGACCTTCCCATTATTTATGACACTCTCGTCAGCAGTGACATTGACAACTCTGCCGATCACGCCGCATCCGTATTCATTGTCCTGATACTCGATGAACTCGCACTCCAGACACAAAGGGAATTCGTTAATGACGGGTGCGTCCACGTTTTCTGCCTTGCTTGCGGTCAGTCCGCTGCGCGCAAACTTGTCGGCGACCTTGTTGCCGGACTCCACTCCGAAATAATCCGCTTCCACGACGTGCGCGGCATCTGCGATACTCACGGTAAACGCGCCCCTCTTTTTGATATTGATCACGGTCTTATGGCTCTCAGTGAGATTGAGTGCGACCACATTCCTTTCCTGCATTGTGCCCCAGGCGGCGTTCATGACATTTACGGTGCCGTCCTCATTGTAGGTCGCGATCATAAGCACGGGCATAGGGAAGATACCTTCCGTGATGTTCAGTTTAGTTCTCATAAAAATTACCTCTTTTATTACATGTGAGTTGACAAATAATTCTGATATGCCTTATATTCTAGGCGGCTATGCAGCAAAATCAAGTACTATCAATTTTGAAAGGTACTGTCTTTGGAGAAAGTATAGATGATAGGTAAGTATATAAAAGATGCCAATTTTGAGGACACAGGGTTCAGTTACACACTCTCGCTCATTTCAGGAAAGCACAAGATGGTGATCCTGTACTGTCTGATGGAGTTTGAAAAGGTGCGGTTCAATGAGCTGAAGAGGTATTTGAAGAACATTTCAGACAAGACGCTCAGCAGCAATTTGAAAGAACTGGAAGCGGACCGCCTGATCATCAGGACGGAGTATCCGCAAATCCCTCCCAAAGTTGAATACAGTCTGAGCGAGCGGGGAAAATCGCTGATGTCTGTATTGGATCAACTGTGCATATGGGGAGAGAACAACAGGATCTGACGTTAGAATTACGGAGTAAACCTCAATGATAATATCGATCATGATTGATACACTGCTTAAATACTGGCCGGTATTTCCGGCCGTTTTTGCTGCCGGGATCGTGGATGCGATCGCCGGCGGCGGGGGACTGATCACCCTGCCCGTGTATATGCTGGTCGGTCTGCCGCCCCATGAGGCGATCGGGACCAATAAGATGAGTTCCTGCATGGGAACGACGACCGCGACTTACAGATTTGCCAGGGAGGGCTATATCAATTATCGGATGGCGGTATTCGCAGTGGTATTCGCGCTGGCAGGGTCTTATACAGGCGCTCATATCAGTCTGCTCATCAGCAACCGATTTTTCAAAATATTGATGCTTTTCATTCTCCCGGTCACAGCCTGGTTCGTATTGCGGACCAGAAACTTTGATGTGGAGAGGGAACCTTACAGTTTCAGAAAGACCTGCATCCTGAGCTGTGTGATCGCATTTGCGATCGGTGTTTATGACGGGTTCTACGGGCCGGGGACCGGCACTTTTTTGATCCTTCTCCTCACCTCATTGGCGCATCTGACGCTGAAGGAGGCCAACGGGCTCACGAAGGCCATCAACATGACGACCAATGTCACGTCGCTGGTGGTATTTCTCATAAACGGAACGGTGCTGATTCCGCTGGGACTAATGGCAGGACTTTGCAACATTGCCGGAAACTGGATCGGCGTCTCCTTCTTCGACAAAAAGGGAGGGGCGGTCGTCAAGCCGGTAATGCTGCTGGTGCTGACGGTCTTTCTTGTGAAGACGATCATGGAACTTACAGGGGCCTGACAAGATTCCAGAAACAAGAATTCCAAAAAGAGGAAGCGCACAATCCGGTAAGGGACATCAGAGGTGTGTTGTATGATATCAGAGAAGAATTATGACTATTCCATGGAGAGAAGGCTGCGGGAACTTGATCCTGTGCTCCACCGCAGATTCACGGACACGGTTTTCGGACTCCAGTTCATTTTGTCCAACTATAAGCTGCTCTTTCCGGCCTTTACTGACCACACGGAGCTTCACTCCCTCAATGTCATCGACTTCTGCAATCATCTCATAGGGGACCAGATCGGTCTTATGAATGCAGATGAGATCTACACTCTTTTGACGGCTTGTTATTTCCACGATGTCGGGATGGGGATCTCGGAAAAGGATTACCGGGAATTTTCGCCCAAAATTGATTTTGGGCAGTATTTTGACACGCACAGCAGAGAGGACATCCCGCGGATCATCCGGGACTTTCACAATGAGTACTCCGGGTTATTTATCCGTAAATACGCGGAGTTTTTCGAGATTCCATCCAAGGAGCACCTGTGGGCGATCATCGAGATCGCACGGGGACACAGAAAGACGCCGCTCTTGGACGAGCGGCAGTATCCGCCGGCGTTTGAGGTGCCGGGCGGCAGCACGATCTGTCTGCCCTATCTGGCAGCGCTGATCCGCCTGTGTGACGAGATCGATGTCACTGCTTCGCGCAATTCCGCACTGCTCTACGACCTCGAGAGCTTTACGGAGGAGACCAGTGTCCTTGAACACAAAAAGCATCAGGCTGTGAAAGAGCTTATTGTGTCACGCGATGCATTTATCATGGTCGTCATGACGCAGGAAGAAGACGTCATGGAAGGCCTCATCCGCATGAAGGAGAAGATGCAGCAGACTTTAGATGACTGCAGGCAGGCTGTGACTGGCCGCACACCCTTTGTCATCACGCAGGAGAAGGTGCTGATCCGGGAGACGTGCATCTGATGACGATATTCCTTGTGCGGATCCATGCCAATTCTCATCGTTTATTGGATCTGATCCAGATCTTCTGCTCCTGCGCGGCGCGGATCAGTTCATCCCGGAAATCGGGGTGCGCGATGCTGATCAGCATTTCCGCTCTTTCCCAAGTAGTGCGTCCGGTCAGGTTGACGGCGCCGAATTCAGTGACAATAAAATAGCTCTGGCTGCGGGGATTTGTCACGATCTCTCCGTTAAAGTGCGGCAGGATCCGGGAACGGATCGTGCCGTCTTTTTCTTTGTAGGTTGAAGTCATGCAGATGAAGGCTTTTCCGCCGCGGCTCATTGCTGCCCCTGTCAGATAGTCCAGAGAGCCGCCGGTTCCGCTGATGTGTCTAAGGCCCGCGCTCTCGGCGTTGACCTGCCCGTAGAGATCCACGGAGATGCAGCTGTTGATGGAAATCATGTTCTGATGTTTGGCGATCGTCTCGGCGGCGTTGACATACTCCAGCGGCTCAATGATGACGCCCGGATTGCGGTCCACCCAGTCATAGAGGGGACGGGATCCGAAGACCATACCGGTGACGCCTTTGTCCGGCTGGTAGGTTTTGCGGCGATTTGTGAGTTTGCCTGCTTTGAAAAGCTCGTAGTAGGCGTCACCGCAGAGCTCGGTGTGCATGCCCAGGTCCCGGGCATCGGATTTGGAGAGCCGGGATCCGATGACGCCCGGAAGCGTGCCGATCCCAAGCTGCAGCGTCGCGCCGCTTCGAATATAGGGGATAATGTGATCTGCGATCATGGTCTCGGCCTCGGAAGGTGGTGCGATCGGCAATTCCGGAAGCGGAGGGTGCTCGCCTTCCACAACGCAGTCGACTTCAGAGATATGGATGCTCTCGTCAAAGCCTCCATATATGTAAGGCAGATGCTCGTTGATCTCGAGGATCACGATGTCCGCGTCGCGCAGAATGCCTTTAGCAATGCCGGCCGCGCAGGAAAGGTTGAAGTAGCCGTGCCTGTCCATCGGAGTGGCGCACATCATCGCGACGTTCACATTCAGGAAATGGCGGTAGTAGGGCACCACATTCCTGAAGATCATCGGGATATAATTGCACAGGCCTCTGTCGCAGAGTTTTCTCTCGTAAGCGGAGCAGTGCCAGCTGTTGTAAATGAAGTGCTCCCGCAGGGGGTCGCATTCCGCAATTTCAACCGGGCCAAAAGCCAGATTGCCGCGGACTTTGACATCCGTGAGTTCATCGCGGCGGGAAGCCAGCGCTCTGTCGAGAAGAGTCGGGAAACAGACATTGGTGCCGTAGTCGACCCAGTCGCCGCTCTTTATATGGCGGACGGCTTGTTCCGGCGTTTTCAATTTGCGGCGGTATTCGTCGTAATAATTCATATGGGTTTACGCTCCTTTTCATACCGTGTGCATATCAACTGGACAGGACTTCTATTCCTCGGGCAGTAAGCTCGGTGACAATCTGCTCCTCAATATTTTGATCCGTGATGACGGTCTTCACATGATCTTTCAGATTCAGCGGAACGGTGCCGTGTCTGTCAAATTTTTCGGATTCCGTCAGAACGATGACCTGGTCCGCCTGTCTAGCCATGTCGCGAACAGCCTGGGCGCGCATCTGGTCCTGATTGGTGAAGCCGGCTCTTGCGGACCAGCCGTCCACGCCTATGAAGAAGCGGTCGACCCAGAAATTCTCCGCGCACTGGCGCACCATAGGACCCACCATGACCTGGGCGTCCTGCTGGTAAATGCCGCCCAGAAGAATGATCTGGAAATCGGAGGAGCGGCGGATGTAATCGGCGATGAAAGCGCTGTTGGTGATAATTGTTATACCGGTGCGCAGTTCTGCCAATGTCGCGGCGAGAAGCGCACAGCAGCTGCCGCTTTCGATCATGATGGTGTCGCCGTCGTTAACTAATTCTGCCGCGCGCAGCGCGATCTTTCTCTTTTCTTCATAGTGATAGGCCAGGCGCCCTTTGATGTCATCTGCGCTGGAAAGGACAGCATAACCGTGCTCCCTGGTGATCAGACCTTGCGCCTCCATGGCGTCCAGATCTTTGCGGACTGTGACCTGGGAGACGCCCAGATGCGCCGAGAGTTCGGCAACTTCCAGCTTCTTTTCTTTTATCAAAAGCGCCAGGATCTGACTGGTGCGGTCTTCTTTTCTGCGCATGGGGGAACCTCCTAGATGGGTTTTGTTTGTAATTTGAATTATAGCATATTTGCAGTGGAATTATGCGAATATTCTTACGTTCATAAGTAATAAGCGCCGGCAGGACGTTTGGCGCTTTCGGGTCGCGCGAGGCTTTACATTTTCTGATCTGGTTTGGCGCTTTCGGGTCGCGCGAGGCTTTACATTTTCTGATCTATCATGAATAATGTCTATATCCAGTGTTGTTCTTTCACCGGCAAAATTCTTCTGCGTTCGCAGGAAATAATTCCACAGATAAGAAAAGAGTACAACGATATCGAGGCTTTTGGCTTTTATGAGATCTGGGATAATTGCAGATTGGGTAATTGAGCTTTTCACTTATACGCTTTGGACATTGGATAAGGGGAATTCCATATAAGTATGAAAAGCCTTTGCTTCTCAGGAAGCAGACAAAAACCATAACGGTCTTGCCTGCCCGCCTATTTTTTCTGTTACCGATTTCGCATATGGAGATGAACAAAACCATATTATTGCCAAAAAAGAGCAAAATGAGTACAATAAA
This sequence comes from uncultured Lachnospiraceae bacterium, assembly GCA_902801585.1. Next base: position 50,637 of record CADCIU010000011.1, read on the forward strand.
TCCATAATTAAACCAGTGATTCGAAAATAGATCTAAAATGGACGGAGAAATATCATGACAATAGAAGAAATGCAGCGAAGGAAAAGAGAATTTGGATATAGTAATGAGAAACTGGCAGAGATTTCGGGTGTTCCTCTGGGCACCGTACAGAAGGTGATGAGCGGAAGTACGAAGAGCCCCAGGCAGGGGACGCTGGAAGCGCTGGCCAGGGCGCTAAACGGTCAGAAGGAGGTGCCGACTCAATATCCGGGTGAGATGATCGACGGATGTATCAGAGTGCTCAGAGAGCCCTGGGGCGCATATGCAGCAAAGAAAGAGGAGTATACAATTGAGGACATCTATGCTTTGCCG
>CADCIU010000012.1 GCA_902801585.1 uncultured Lachnospiraceae bacterium
AGCATACCGGACCGGGAAGAGTATAAATATATGGTGCCTGTAGAGGGTGATTATCTTCAGAAGATTGACGGAAGCTGCCCTCCGACACTGACACAGGCACAGGTCGATACCCTCAGCAAGGCGGCGCTCACCAGCGCGACGGATCCCAAGTACACGGGAGAGATCGACAACGAGATTCCCTGGACGCAGATCCACGTCACAAAATATGACGAGGGAAAACAGGTCAAGCTGGACGGCGCTGATTTCACACTTTACAAACAAGTTCTTCCCAAAGGAACAGATGGGGGAGAGCTCGCTTTTGATGCCGCAAACTGTACGGTTGTGGGACAATACACTTCCGGAACATGGATCCATAATGATGTGGCACAGACCGGTGAATTCCAGACGGATATTCTGGAAAATGCGGACAATGTTGTCTATTGGCTGGTGGAGGACAAGGCTCCTGCGGGCTACACCATCAAAGATTCAGAGAATTATGTGCTCTTTCCAAACGAAGGGACAAACTATACAAACAATTCCAACGGCGGTAGATCGACGAAGGTATATCCGGGCGGCCTTAAGAAAAATACGATCAATTATTATGATGTAGAGAACGAACGGGAGATAGGGCCTCAGGAACTGGACAACAGGGCTTATATCGAGTTCACCAAGTGGATGCAGAAGGAAGAGACAGCCGGCAGGCAGGATCTTGCAAGAAGTGACTTCAAGCTGATGCCCAATGCGACGTTTGAACTGTATGCTGTGAATGCATCTGACCACAACAAGGTCTATCTGCTCGATACGATCACCACCGGTGACGAGAACCTGGTCGACGGAGGCCCCGCGACCGGATACGGCGTATCCCGTGCACTGGATGCCTGGGAGATCTTTAACCTGCTCGAAGAGAGATTCCCGGACCAGCTGAGCAATATCATTACATACAAGAGCGCACCGGACTCCGGTTACGATGTAGACTATCCGTATGTCGTCGGCCCCGACGGGAACCCGACCCAAGATGCTCAGGGAAATCGGACCAAGATCAAGGGTACCTTCGTACTCAATGCAGTCCTGGTGGAGATCTCCGGCTCGTCCAAATATAATCTGGATCTGCACGACCACAACCTGCAGATCACATTTATCCCCAGCTCCCTGAGCCTTGGCAACGACAAATACGCGGTGGCCGATCTTGAGCACAGCAGCGCGGGTTTCTGTGATCAGGCAGAAGGCATAAGGGATGATTACACTGCAAACGCTTCCGCTTCCGTTGCGATCGCAGACTATCTGGCTACTAATAACTCCGTTGTACTTCGCCATTTCGGTTACGATCCCGAGCTGGCCGGCTATGAGCTTCTGCACGAAGATCTGGAGAATCTTCACAGTGATAACCCTTCCCTGTTTATCTCCAAGGAAGTCGCGTTCTCCCTTGAGCGGTTTAACGAGAGTACCGGAAAGTGGGAGTATTGGAGCCCGACGACGAACAAGAAGATTGGCAGTGCGGAGAGCTTTAAGACAGATGGAAACGGCTACTCCTTTGCAGAAGGACTTGAGCCCGGCGAATACAGGGCTGTTATGACGACGCCGGCAGCAGGATACGAGAATTTCTACCCCGGCAAAGACTTTGCTTTCCACTTCACTGTGGTCGTGTCCGATAAGACGCAGGTCTTTACGACCTACAGCCCGTCCAGGCCGGAAGTGACGATCGAAAAGAAAGACACAAATGGGAATACCGTCGCGGCAGCAGCAACATTCTCGCTCAAGTCGAAGACCGGAACGACTTATAACCAGACGGCAGCGACAAGCGGCGGCACAGCCAGGTTCACAGTGCTGCCTGCGGATACCACATTTGTACTTACTGAGACGAGTGCACCGAACGGATTCACGAATGAGTATTTTGTCAATCTGTTCAAAAAGCAGAATCCGGATTATGCGGCATTAGTCGACGGCAGCGGATACCCGCTCAGCTATGTGACAACATCGAAACCGAGCGGACTAAGCAGTATCGACGGTTCGAAACTGCACGAGAAGGTCATCGTGGATAAGGACTACAAGAAGGGCTTTTCCTTTACTATTCCGAATGTCAGGAATGTGAACCTGAAGCTGATCAAGTCCGATCTGCAAAAGAATCCGGTCAAATATCTGGCAGGCGCAGAGTTTGCCCTTTATTATCATGCATTTGATGACGACGCCTTTGATGCCGCAAGCGAAGAGCCATATGCAGTTCCCGCCTTCTCGGAAGGCGACGATGCTTGGATCAGAATTGACACGCTGACGACAGCAGGAAATGACGGCTGCGTCACAAAGAGCGGCCTTAAGCCCGGTATCTACTATGCGGTGGAGACCAAAGCACCTGAACACTATGAGCTCAATACGGTCGGAAAGATGATCGTGATGACCGGCGGACTGGATCTCAAGATCAAAGACCCGGGTGAGTCGGACAACTACTCGGTGAACAGAGAAGAAGCCGCAACAGGAGAGCTGGAATTTAAGGATCGGCCCCTGGTCAAAATGATCATTGACAAAGATGTGGCGTTTGGCAGTATTCCTGCAAGGGATTACAGCTTCTCCTTCACACTGGCAGATGACAAAGGCAATGAGATGCTTCCGGAGACAGGCAAAGACAAGGCCTCGGGTACTGTGAAGAGCGACGGCACGATCGAAAAGACCCAGGCTGTGTTCAATGACCTGAAGCAGGGGACAACTTATTATCTGCAAGAGAATCCGGCAGAAGGATATATCATCAAAGAAGTGAAAGTCGGCGGCAGGACGTGTACTCCTGAGGAAGGCAAATATACGATCAAGATCCCTGCGTCGGATGCAGATGTGACTGTGGCGGTCACCAACACGCTTCTCGAGGGGCGCGTCAATATCTTCAAGTATGACGGCACAACAGCGGTTCCGCTGCCGGGTGCTTCCTTTGAAGTGCTTAGAGATGACAAAAAGACTGTCGTTTCCAAAGCAAAAGTAATTGACAACGGAGACGGAACTTACACAGCGGTCATTCCGCTCGAAAGCGCAGATGGCGGATCCTTCTATATTCACGAGGTCAAAGCACCTGAGATCGGGGGAAAGAAGTATTCCATCGATGAAGAAAACGCTTATATCAAAGTGGAAGATCTCCGGCCCGGACAGAACCGTGACTATAAGTTCTACGGCATCGACTCTCAGGACAATAAGTATGCACTGCCCAACTACGAAGGAATTGAGGTCGAGATCGTCAAATACGGCGGTCTTCCGGAGGCCTCTGCGCTCACGAAGCTTAAGGGCGCCAGATTCCAGATGTACTACAAAACTTCTGACGGTGAATACTGGAACACATGGCATCCCGCTGAAACCACAGATGAGCAGGGCAAGGCGAAATTCCTGATCCTCAAGGGATATGATTACGCGATCGCAGAGACCAATGACGTAGCAGGTTATGTCGGACTTTACGGAGTCTATGAGGGCGATACGGCGCTGACAACCACCACATCTTCCGACGGACGGACGCTCTATGTGCTCGGAAACAACTTTGACAACAACAAGACCTATTCATACACCGGCTACAATATTCCTTTCCTCAAATTGACCGTAGAAAAGGAAGATTTCAGCGGGACTGTGCAGAACCCCAACGTGGAATTCCACGTCTATGAAGTTCCGAACGGTACGAATGAGACACTGACAGAAAAGGAAATCGACACGCTTGTTGAGGATGCTAAGGCTGCCAACAAGTATATTGAGGGAAAAACAGTCAGTTCGACCTATTCTAACGGACAGTATATCCGGCCCGGCAGGACCTATCTGGCAGTGGAAGACCATGCGATTGATGGTGAAGGTTCCGGTGTTACAGCGGATGACTACAGTATCATAAAAGAGGACTCACATGTCGTGTACTACAAGGTCTTCTCAGTACCTGAGAAAGACTACGAAAATGAGTACAAAGTCACCTTTGTCAACAACAAAGGAAGCGCATCGATCGGTCTCACAAAATCAGTGGACCGGAGCCGTGTTGACAGCTTGACCATCAAAGAGGCAGAGCTGACCTACACTCTGGCTCCGAACACTGTAAACGGCTATGCGCTTGACGCTTTTAAGCTTAACGATTCGGGACTTTCCGCAGAGCCCGGGAATGCAACTCTGTCCGAAGAGTGGTACGACATCACAGAAGTAATTGTCGGACAGGGAACAATGGATAAGTATCTGAAGGGGGCAAAAACCGACAAGGACTACGCCATTTATGCAACTGTCACTTTCGTCGGATTTGACGGCACAGAGTATACGGAGAATCCGGTCAATGTATCGGAAGGCAATATTTCTGTTAAACCGGCAAGTGCAGGAGGAGAGAAGATCAAATCCTTCTATGTGGAATACAGTTCCCCGGATCTGGTGACAGATACAGGATATGCGCTCGGACAGAACTTCAAAGCCGGAAATACGGTTGTAAAGGCGACTGTATTCAAACAGGAAAAGCCTGAAAACGGCGTCGTGACCTCTGTTAAGAAGATCATCGATCAAGCTGACGCGGCACTTACCTTTACACCCAGTGACTCCAGAGGAAACCAGCAGACACCTCGGACACTGACAGCCGAGGACGATGCGGAAACAGTAGTGGATGGAGCCAAGGCACCAAAGATCAAGTTTGATAAGACCGGACCTGATCAGGATGTACCGGTCGAGCTCGGATCTTCCGTCACTTACCGGCTTACTGTAAAGAATGTGACCGGAGAACCGCTTGACTTCACAGATCCGATCATTGTGGATCTTCTGCCGCAGGGAATGGTAGTCGAGCAGGATACTGAGTTTGTGGAGGTAGTCGACAGACCGGGTACGATCGCCGCAAAACCTGCCGTGTCAACCGGATACGCAGGTGACAGCCAGTATGTCAATATCGTATTCGACGGGACGGTCGGCGACGGTGAATCAATTACCGTGGAGCTGACGGCAACTGTAACAAACGCAGTGACCAATTACGGAACTGTGATGAGAAACTTTGCCTTCACGACCAGTAAAGAGGTCGGCGTTGCCACGAGCGATAATGCGACCGGCGCGGTCATCAGAGACGATGACGGCCTCTGGGCCAGTGAACTTGTCTCAATCGCAACAGCGCTGGACTGCAGCAGCAACCGCGCGCAGGCGCTCAAGGATGCTCTCGGCGAGCAGGGTACATACGGCTACCTGGCAGACTGGCATGAGAACAACTGGGTCTCCGACAACCAGCTGGTCTGCGTCAAGGCGGAGTACGGACCTGCAGACGGAGGCATATACCGCACAGACAAAGTGTCTGTCATTATCAATGATGAGAATGATGATGACCAGAGAAGAATGCATTATCAGCTCAATATCAACAACCTCTCGCCAGGTAAGCGCACCAATCTGGTAGTCATGGATATTCTGCCGGTTGTGGGTGACCAGCGAATCAATAACACCGTAAGAGGATCCAATTGGCCGCTCTATTTTGACAAAATGGGGTCGGTAACGGTAAACGGTCAGGCATGCACGGATTATTCGGTCTATTACTACAGCGGAGACGCATCACAATTAACGGCCGGCGATATTGAATCACTGATCACAAGTTCCAAGTCCGATTGCCCTGCAGGGTGGAGTACGAATCAGCCTGAAAAAGCGACAGCTTTTATCGTGGCATTTAATTACGACCCCACAAATGCAGTTGAAACTTCGGACAGCAGAACAGTGGTCCTGGAAGGAAACAAGAGCGTTCAGATCGAGTACACGGCGCTCACGGATTACCGCGAGGCAGAAGATCTCAATGAGATCGTCTTTACAAACGCGGCCAATGACTTCAACTTCGGTTTCAGCACTTTCTCACCGCCCAGTACGGCGGACAAAGCGAGAAGCAACGAACCTCTGGGCAGCAACCAGGTGGAAGTAACGATCGCACCTCCCAAGGTCAAGGTGGGCGGCGATGTCTGGATCGACGCGGACGACAACGGCTGGCAGGATGACGGAGACCAGAGCTGGTATCTCGGTTTTGACATAGTCAAGGCACTGATCAATGATCTGAGCGTGAAGATCAACATCTCGGATCAGAAGAATTTCAGTGTCTCCGGGACAAGAGACGGTTCGTTCTCAGAGACAGGCACAGGTCCGAACTATGGAATCGCACACTTTGAGTTCGATGAGCTCACGGCAGCCAAGCTCAGAAACAACAGCACGGATTATGTGAATTGGAATGACGGAACAGCAGGCAGACTGATCGGCAAGAATCCCTATACTTATTTTGTGGATATCAACTATAAGGGCAGCACCTTCACCAAGACGGGGAACAATGTAGATCCCAGAGGATCCTATGTACCCGGAAACATTCCCGAGAATGATCAGAAAGACGATAACTTTGAGGGCTCTGAATCTTCCTATAGGACAGAGCAGTTCTTCCTGCATCAGACAAAGGATGAATTCGATATGACCAAGGATATCGGCTACAATCTCAAGCGCAGGCTGGAACTGACGAAGGTCAGCCGGGTTGACGGAAAACCTGTGAAGGGCGCGGAGTTTACGATCTACGGTCCGTTTGAACACGATACCGGCAAGGATCAGGAACTCAGTGACAGCAACAAAGCAGGTGTGCTGACAACAGGCACGGACGGCAAAGCAGAGAAATCCGGACTCCAGTTCTTCAAGGAGTACGTGATCGTTGAGACGAAGGCAGTCAATGGCTTCAGCATTGAAGGAGCGCTGGCGGAAGGCACCAACATCCTAAAACTCGGGGAAGGCAAATGGCTTCTGAAGGTGCCCGGATTTAAGGCATCGATCCCCGAAGATACAGGCTATGTGGACGCCGTCACTGTCCGTGATCCCGAAAACATTGAAGTGGAAGTCGAAAAGACCTGGGACGATGAAGAGGATACTTACAAGACCAGGCCTCTTTCGATCGAAGTTATGCTCTATACGGATGAAAAGTGCACCACAGAGGCAAAATATGCCAACGGAAATCCTGTTGAGAAGAAAACATTAGACAAAAACAACAGCTGGAAAGCGAAGTGGACGGACCTGCCCAGATATAAGGTGGAAAAAGACTCCGAGGGCAATGAGACAGAGACCGAGATCGTCTACTATGCGAAAGAAACACTGCCAGGCGGAAGCGAACTCAAGGGCTATAATGTCACGATCGAGAGGGATAAAGAGACATCGACCGGCAAACAGTCGCTGACGATCACGAACACCCCGGTCGAGACCGGACTGGATGTCTCCAAGGAGTGGGATGATGACGCTGCTCAGATCGCCGCTTCTGTGACCGCAGTCACCTTCCGGATCGAGAAATCACTTGACGGAAATATATGGTCGGAGGTGATAAAGAAGGAGGAACCGGTCACTCTGACACTTGAGAGAAAGCCCGGCGAAGTCTTTGGCACAGGATCCGTAGACGGTCTTCCCGCCTATGATGAAAACAGTAACCCGTATACATACCGCGCGGTGGAGATCTCCATTACGGTAGACGGCAATACAGTTGAAGTCAAAGATGGCAAGGTGGGCGGCTACGAAGTCACCGAAAAACACACGCCGGGATCCGATGATCCGGCAGGGGAAGCTGTCGCAAGAGATTTGTCAGAGATCAAAAATACTCTGATCCGCGGCAAACTTGCAGTGGAAAAGGAGTGGACGGACGATGATGATGTCCACAAGGTCAGACCCGCCGAGATCACGATCCTGCTCAAAGCGGAAGCGGACGGCAAAAAGATTGAAGGGATCGCAGACAGCACAGTCCTGAACGAGGCGAACGGATGGGCTGACGATCAGACTTGGAACAGGGTTCCGGTTTATGACGCAGCAGGCAATCCGATCACCTATACTTTCACGGAACCGACTTCCGGCGATTACAAAGCATATGTGAGCGCAGGAGAAGAGGCCGAGAAGGAAGGCGCCGAAGGCTCTGTGCAGATCGACAGTTCAAACAGTTCTGAAGATCCGGTGAGGGTCAGGTTCAGAAACGAACTGATCACGACAAACTTCAGCGTCGAGAAGCGGTTTGAAGGCGACACGCTCGACATCAGCAGTGAGGTCAAAGCTGTAACAGTCAAACTGCAGAGAACGACCGGCTCCGAATGGGAAGATGTTGAGGGTACGGCCCAGCCCGCATCTTACGACCTGACTCCCGAGAACAACTGGAAGCATACCTGGGAAGGACTTCTCAAGTTCGACAAGGACGGAAATGCCTATAAGTACAGAGCTGTCGAAGTGAGCATCACAACCGGCAGCGGGGTCCGCAAGGTCACATACGGGAAGGATGAAACGACCGGTACTGTGACAGCGTACGAGTACACGTCTGTCACAGATGGCTCAGAAAAAGACGGCTATAGGACCATGATCACAAACAAAGTGATCACGGGATCCCTTGAGGTCTCCAAAGACTGGACGGTCAGCAATGACAATCGCAGGCCGTGGTCGATCGAAATCGCACTGAAAACGACCTTGAAGGGTGAAGAGATCAAAATCAAGGGAGTGAAGTATTCGACGAAGCTGAGCAAAGCAAACGGCTGGACAGATCGGAAAACGTGGGCGGAGGTGCCGGTTTGCGACGCAGATGGCAATCGGATCACTTACACTCTGACAGAGCCTGAGAATGAGAGATATAATGCAAGCTATAGGATCGTCTACAAAGGCAGTGCGGTCGATGAAGGCAAAGGCAGGACGCTCAATACGCAAATCCATGCGGGAGAATCCGTGGAAGCGGTCTTCAGCAACACGCTGATCCCTCCGCCGCCGAACAGAACCGGAGACGAAGCGCCGCTCGGAGTCCTTGGCATCCTGCTCGCAGCCGGTGCCGCCGGTCTTGGATTTGTTCTCTACAGGAGACGGCGCAGGTAATTTTAGTTTTACTCTGTTTGGATTTGATCTATAATTAAGTTAACATGATCATCATGATCGAGGGGAGGAGCCTCACGGCTTCTCCCCTTTTGAATCTTAGGGAGGAAGCAGAAGAGGGAAGATGAAGAGAATTCTAACGATCCAGGATATTTCATGCTTTGGCAGATGCTCGACCACGATCGCCCTGCCGGTTCTCTCTGCGATGGGAATTGAGACCACAGTGCTTCCGACAGCGATCCTCTCAACACATACCATGTTCAAGGATTACATAAAGAGGGACCTCACAGATACGATCCTTCCCTTCGCAAAGCAGTGGAAAGACAACGGAATTTCCTTCGATGCGATCTATACCGGGTATCTGGGGACTGCCAAAGATATCGAACTGGTCATGAACGTGATCGACCTGTTCAGAAATAAGGATACGCTTCTGTTTGTGGATCCCGTATTCGGAGATCACGGAAGAACTTATGCGGGAATCACTGAAGACTACGCAGCACACTGCGCACAGCTGTGCGGAAAGGCAGATTTTGCCGTTCCCAACATAACAGAGGCATGCCTCATGACCGGTACGGAATATAAGGAGGAGTACGACGAAGACTATATTGTGAAACTGGCGGATCGTGTATGCGGCCTCGGAGCTGCCGCTGCGATCGTGACGGGCGTTTCCTATTCCGGCGGCAAGATCGGATACTATGGGCTGAACCGGAAGTCCGGGAAGACTTTTTCATATCAGAACCAAAAGATCGACGTCTCTTATCACGGAACGGGAGATCTCTTCTCTGCGGCGGCTGCAGGCGCGCTGGTCTGCGGAAAGGAGTCGGAAAACGCATTCATGATTGCTGCGGACTATACAGCGGAGACGATCAGAGTGACCAAAGAGGATTCCGATGACCCTCGCTTCGGCATTCATTTTGAATCGACGATCCCTGACCTTATCAGGATCATGGGAAATAATTTATAAAAATGAATTGACATATCAATTCAGATGTAATAATATACTAAGGTACTCTGAAGGCGACATCAGAGAGAATCGCACAGGGTCAAGGAACCGTAGCTCAGCTGGGATGAGCGTTCGCCTCACACGCGAGAGGTCACGGGTTCGAGCCCCGTCGGTTCCATTGTCTGCCGGGAGGCGGAATTTTAATACGGAACCGTAGCTCAGCTGGGATGAGCGTCCGCTTGACGTGCGGGAGGTCATGGGTTCGAGCCCCGTCGGTTCCACTTGTAACAGGCTGCTTTTCGAAGGATTTGCAGCCTGTTTTTATTAGCAGATTCACAGACTTATTAGGACGGGAGGCTTCCATTATGGAATGGAATAACAGCGCGAGAGAAGCTGAAATGAAGCAGAAAACCAAGAGACCGCTATTGTCATTCTGTATTCCTGCTTATAATGCCTCAGGCTTTCTGAAGAGAAGTGTGGGCAGTATTCTTGCCGATCTCGGGGAGAACAAGGAGATCGCTGAGATCCTGATCATAGAAAACGGGTCGACCGACCATACGGCCAAAGTCGCCGCGCAGCTGCAGACCGAGTATCCGGGTACCGTCAGGCACCTCCACAGCGAGAAAGGACCTTCCTGTGCCAGGAACGAGGGGATCCGCAATGTGCGCGGACGCTACACGATCTTCGTGGATGCGGATGACCTGTGGATGAACGGATCTGTCAGACTCCTGCGCAAGCTGATCAGCAGGTACAAGGCAGATTTGTACTGCTTCGGATTTGAAACGGACTCCTTTGTACAGGACCACGGGCTCAGAGGCAAGGCGGCTGTCTATGACACACCTGACAAAACAGAGCTGATCCGCGCGAAGATTCTTTCTTCACCGCTCAAACGGGCACAGGTATGGGCCAAGGCCTTCCGCACCAAGGTACTGAAAGACAACGGGCTCTTTTTTGACGAGTCGCTCCGATACTGTGAAGATGCAGAATTTACAATACGTTTTTCCAAGTGCTGCTCGAGCATCGTCGTCTGCGGAAATCCTGTCTATCATTACAGTTACAGCGCAGGTTCACTCATGCGCGGATATGACGAGAATCGCATTCAATCCTACATATACGCGATGAAGGCTTCCGAAAAGGTTCTGGAAGGGGAGAGCGAACGAATCCGCAGAGCCTTCAGAGAATATGTGCTGTGCCACCTGAATCTGATCTTGGTCAGGAATGTATTTAACCGCTCCATCAAAGTTTCTGAAAAAGAGCGGTGGGATATGATGCGCAGGATTCTGAAGGAAGACGTCTTCAGGCAAGCCCTTGAGGAGACGGATCTGAGCCAGTGTCTTTCTCCCCGGATGGTTCCTGAACTTTTCCTGAAAGGAAAGATGCTGCACGCAGCGGGCGCAGCATGTATAGCAAAGGCCATGCTGAACGACTACAGGGAGAAAAAAGCCGATCAGAAAGCAAATAATAACTGATGACAAATAATAACTGATTAATAAAAAAAGACCGGAAACAAAAGTTTCCGGTCTTTTTATGCGGAAGATGGGACTTGAACCCACACGGTGTATCCACCACAAGATCCTTAGTCTTGCTCGTCTGCCAGTTCCGACACTTCCGCAGACCCCTGATCAACTGCTCAGGAATGCAGGAGATGGGACTTGAACCCACACTATGTTGCCATAACAGGCACCTGAAGCCTGCGCGTCTGCCATTCCGCCACTCCTGCGAACAAATGTAATTCTATCTTTTATACAGGGAAATGTCAACATAAAAATTAAAATGTTTGTAAAAATTCGAAATATGAAAAAGGAAATTGGTAAAAAATGCAGAATAATACTCTTAGATGCCGCTTAGTCAGCTGACCGAAGGCGGCTCATATCTGTATTCATTTCGACTTTCGCATGTATTGAAGAGGCATTCCATTGACGATCAGAGAAGAATTGGAATTACGTGAAAAAGAGATCCTGGCCCCGTGGGCATCGTTTTCGTCCCAGTCCAAGGGCAGACCGGAGCCGGAAGAACAGTGCGATATCCGGCCTGTTTTCCAGAGGGACAGAGACCGGATCCTGCACAGCAAGTCTTTCAGACGCCTCAAGGATAAGACGCAGGTGTTTTTGTCTCCGGACGGCGATCATTACAGGACCAGAATGACGCATACGCTGGAGGTCTCTCAGAATGCGCGAACGATCGCGAAAGCGCTGCGCCTGAATGAGGACCTGGTCGAAGCGATCGCACTGGGCCACGATCTGGGGCACACGCCGTTCGGACATGCCGGCGAGCGGGCTTTGAACCGCATTGCCCCCGGCGGCTTTAGGCACAACGAGCAGAGCCTGCGCATGGTGGATATTTTGGAAAAAGACGGTGCAGGGCTGAATCTCACACAGGAAGTAAGAGACGGCATTGTCAACCACCAAATGAATACGATCCCGTTTACGCTGGAAGGGCAGATCGTCAGGATCTCCGACAAGATCGCCTATATCCATCACGACATGGATGATGCGATCCGGGGCGGGATTCTGACAGATGCGGACGTTCCCGACCACATTGCCAAGGTAGTGGGGCGTACACTGGGACAGAGGCTGGACCACTTTATTCACGACATCATCACGGAAAGTCAGGGAAAACCGGTCATCGCCATGTCGGAAGAAGTCAGCAGAGCTTTCCACGATATGCGGACTTTTATGTTTGAAAGAGTATATACGAATCCTATAGCCAAGGCAGAAGAAGCCAAGGCGGAGAAAATGATAGAAGTGCTTTATGCGTATTACATGGAACATATCGATGCGCTTCCTGAGCACCATAAAGCGAGAGTCCGTTTAGGAACACCCGCATTCAGAGCGGTATGTGACCACATCTCGTCGATGACGGACAGATATGCGATCATGACGTTTGAGTCTCTCTACATCCCGAAGACATGGAGTGTCATGTGAGCTGCATTGATGCCAAAACATTGATGGCAAAACATTGATGCCGAAACACTGATGCCGAAACGAAAGCCGCCGCCATGCGGCAGTCATCCCTATATGAAAGGAAAAGATGTATTATCCCGACGAAAAGGTGGAGGAAGTCCTTCAGGCCAACAATATCGTGGATGTGGTAGGAACTTACGTCCATTTACAAAAAAAAGGAGCGAACTATTTTGGCCTTTGTCCTTTTCATAATGAAAAATCGCCCTCGTTCTCCGTGTCGGAGCAAAAGCAGATGTTTTACTGCTTCGGCTGCGGAACAGGTGGAAACGCAGCGACCTTCCTGATGAAATATGAGAACTACAGTTTTCAGGAAGCACTGCAGTCGCTCGCTGACAAAGCCGGGATCAAACTCCCGGAAGTCAATTACAGTGAAGAGGCGAAGCGAAGGGAGGAGAAGAGGCAGCTCCTGCGGGCAGTCAACAAGGAAGCCGCCATCTATTACTATAAGCTTCTCCGATCTCAGAAAGGGAGGACAGGACAGAAGTACCTGCTTGAGAGAAAGCTCAGTCCCGCCACGATCCGCGATTTCGGTCTCGGCTTTGCGGACGGGTCGGGCAATGACCTTGTGGCGCATTTGAGAAACTGCGGTTTTAAGGACGAGGTGATCCTTGAGGCCGGTGTCGCGGCGTTTGACGAGAAGAGAGGGATGCACGACAAGTTCTGGAACCGCGTGATCTTTCCGATCATGGATGTTCGGGGACAAGTGATCGGTTTCGGCGGGCGTGTCCTGGGAGACGGGAAGCCCAAGTATCTCAACTCCCCCGAGACAGAGATCTTCGACAAAAGCCGGAATCTGTACGGACTTCACATCGCAAAGCGGTCCAAGGCGCCGTATAAAATACTGTGTGAGGGATATATGGATGTGATCTCCATGCATCAGGCCGGTTTTCATGAAGCAGTTGCCTCACTGGGAACATCTTTTACCGAGGGACAGGCTGCCCTGATCAAGCGATATTCCTCGCAGATGCTCCTTGCCTATGACAGCGATGCCGCCGGTGTGCGCGCCGCGCTCAGGTGCATCGGCATCTTAAACAGAGCAGGGATCGAAGCGAGAGTGATCGATCTTTCACCCAAGAAGGACCCGGATGAATTCATCAAAGCTTTCGGACCGGAGGCCTTTGAAGAGAGGATCCGCAATGCGGAGAACAGTTTTTTCTATGAACTTCGCATAAAGAGCCGCGACTATGCCATGGATGACCCTGCCCAGAGAACGCAGTTCCATCACTCGATCGCAGCAAAGCTGAGCGGGATCCGCGATGAGATCGAGAGGGAGAATTACCTGAAGGAAGCGGCCAGACGGTATTATGTGGATGAAGGAGGGCTCAGACGCCTGACAGCGGCTTACGGCAGGTCAGGCGCCGCGCAAAAGGTCTGGAACGAAGGAATCCCGGGATCCGCTGCGCGAACGCCCTCGCAGGCAAACGGGCGCCGCACAAAAACAGCGGCAGAAGAGAGGGAGACAAGGAATGAGAAGCTCCTCCTCACTTGGCTTGCGGACGAACCGGAGATTTTCGACCAGATTAACCCCTACATAAAACCGGAGCATTTTCAGGAAGGGGTCGCCCGGAAGGCAGCCCGGGGATACTGGAAGATTCTTGAGGAACACGGCGGAGGAAACCCCGCCTCCGTGATCGGGATGTTCGAATCCGAGGAGGAGCAGGAGGAAGCCGCCTCGCTGTTTCATACCCGGCTGACAGGGCTTAATGATGCCAGAGAGAGGGAAAAGGCGCTGAAGGATATCATAGTGTCCGTGCGAAAAACGGCAGCGGACCGGGAGCAGAAAAAGAGCGAAAACGGCGAAGTCGAGCTCTCGGCGGAATCGGTCAGAAGGCGATTGGAAGCCAAAAAAGACCTGCAGGCCTTAAAAGGCATTCAGCTCCATCTGAAAGATGCGCCAAAGCAGGAGTAAAACAGCGCAGACCGGTCCCGGACCGAGTTCGAAGCACAAATATCGGATATACGGGGCAATCGGCCCGTTATATATATAATAAAGAACGGAGGAACAGCAAAAATGAGCAGCAAAGCGGACAACAAAGGACATGAAATGAGTGCGCAGGAAGAGTTCATGAAAAAGATCGGCGACCTTATTGCCATCGGCAAAAAGAAGAAAGGAGTTCTTGAAGAGGCCGAGGTTCGCGCCGAGTTCAACACAATGAAGCTGACCGACGAACAGTACGAATTGATCGTACAGGTACTTGAAAAAAATGATATTGATGTTCTCCAGGTCGTGGAGGAAGATGATAATGAAGTCACGGATGAAGAGCTGGGCATGATCGATGAGACGGGGGAGGATGAGCCGGATCTTCTTGATCTGAGCGTCCCTGACAGCATCAACATCGAGGACCCGGTCCGCATGTATCTCAAGGAGATCGGCAAAGTCCCGCTTCTGACGGCGGAAGAGGAGATCGAACTTGCCAAGAGAATGGAAAACGGTGACGAAGATGCCAAAAAGAGACTTGCTGAAGCTAACCTCAGACTGGTCGTAAGCATCGCTAAGAGATATGTTGGAAGAGGAATGCTCTTCCTGGATCTGATCCAGGAAGGAAATCTCGGACTGATCAAAGCCGTCGAGAAGTTCGACTACAACAAGGGCTTCAAGTTCTCCACATATGCGACATGGTGGATCCGCCAGGCAATCACAAGAGCGATCGCTGACCAGGCGAGAACGATCCGTATTCCGGTCCACATGGTGGAGACCATCAACAAACTGGTGCGGGTGAGCAGGCAGCTGCTGCAGGAGCTCGGAAGAGAGCCCAGCCCTGAGGAGATTGCGGAGAGAATGGAGATCCCCGTGGAGAGGGTCCGCGAGATCCTCAAGATCTCTCAGGAGCCCGTTTCTTTGGAGACACCGATCGGCGAGGAAGAGGACAGCCATCTCGGTGATTTCATTCAGGATGACAATGTGCCGGTGCCCGCCGATGCAGCTGCATTTACTCTGCTCAAGGAGCAGCTGGTAGAAGTGCTCGGCACGCTGACTGAGAGGGAGCAGAAGGTGCTTCGGCTCAGATTCGGCCTGGATGACGGCAGAGCCAGAACGCTCGAGGAAGTAGGCAAGGAATTCAATGTCACCAGAGAGCGTATCCGCCAGATCGAGGCCAAGGCGCTGCGCAAGCTCCGCCATCCCAGCAGAAGCCGCAAGCTCAAGGATTACCTGGACTAAAGAAATATGGCACCGGAAACAAGAGTCTCAGGTTTAAGATTATCTGAAAGGCTGACCGCGATCGCATCCATGGTCAACGCCGATCCCGCAGCCGGAAAAGGCTGTGCGTACTGCCTGTGCGATGTGGGCACGGACCACGCGCATATTCCGATCAGGCTCCTCTTGGACGGCAGAATCGACAGCAGCATTGCAATGGATGTGATCGAAGGTCCGCTGGAAAAAGCAAGGCAGAATATAGAACTGTACGGCATGAGCGACAAGATCTGCCTGCGCCTCTCAGACGGGCTCGATGCCTATGCGCCCGGCGAGGCGACAGGTCTTGTCATCGCCGGAATGGGCGGCAGGATCATGAGCAGGATCCTTCTGAGAGAGCCCGAAAAGACCCTCGATTTCGAAGAACTTATATTGCAGCCGCAGGCAGATCCCGAATTCGTCCGGAGAGCAATAAGAGAACTGGGTCTTTATCCGGACAAAGAGAAGGTCGTTCTCGAAGACGGTAAGTATTATCCTGTCATGCATGTGACCAAAAAACACGCTGAGGGACCGGATTGGAGATCCGATCATGAAGGTGAAGAGCCTGACACTGCCCGAGTGATGCAGCTTCGGCAGGAAGCGGAGGATCTGTTCGGCCCCGTGCTGATCAGAGAGCGTGACAGTATGCTGCGAAGTTATCTTTTGTGGCAAAAAGGTGTAAATGACAGAATCCGCCACTCGCTCCTTAGGGCGAACGATCCCGCCGAAAAGGCGGTCACAGCCAAAAGGCAGCAGGTGGAAAGAAGAGATCAGCTGATCCGGGCTGCTCTTGCATATTTTGATAAAGGAGCCGAAAATGAAACTGAAAGAGATCATACGGACGCTTGAGGAGTTTTGCCCTTCCGGGTTTGCCATGTCCTGGGACAACGTAGGACTTTTGGTGGGCAGTTCAGACCAGGAGATCGGTACGATCGCCCTGGCGCTGGACGCCACATCTTCAGTGATCGATAAGGCCGCGGAAGAGGGCGCCGACCTGCTTCTGACCCATCATCCGCTTCTGTTCAGCGCCGTCAAAAAGATCTCTGACAGCGATTTCGTCGGAAAAAGAATATTGAAACTGATAAGGGGAAATATTGCCTGCTATGCGATGCACACCAATTTCGACGTCCTGGGAATGGCGGATGCGGCGGCAGACCTGCTTCATCTGACAGACAGGGAAGTGCTCGAGATCACTTATGAGGACGAGATCTCCGTGGACGGACTGGGCAGGATCGGATCGCTGATCGAGCCGCTGTCGCTCTCGGAATACGCTTCCAAAGTAGGGGAAGTATTCGGGATTGAACATGTCCGATATTACGGTAACCCTGAAGAGACGATCGTCACCTGCTGCATCATACCCGGATCGGGACACAGTGAGATCGACCTCGCGATCAAATCAGGAGCAGATGTAATCATTACAGGCGATATATCGCACCACGACGGAATTGACGCCGTGGAAAAAGGGATCGCGGTGATCGATGCGGGCCACTACGGAGTGGAGAAAATATTCATTCCTTATATGAAAGAGTTTCTCGAAAGAGAGCTGCCCGGGATCAGGATCATTTCCTGTGACGCGGGTGCTCCGTTCCAGGAGACGTAAGCGCCCCGAAAGCCCGCAATATCCGGGAACAGCTGATATAATTCAATCAGAAAGACCACACTAAACTCATCTCAGAGAGGAGGACATTCATGCCTACCGTAGCGATCAAGGGATCTATTCTTCAGTATGACAAGGGGACCACTTTCGAGAATATCGTCAAGGGATATCAGGAGCAGTATAACAATTCCATTGCCCTCATATTCTTTAACGGAAAAATGAAAGAGCTCAGTAAGAGACTGGAGAGAGACGGCGTCATTTCTTTTATCACAACTGCTGACAGCGCCGGGCACAACGCATATGTACGCACAGCTCATATGATGATGGTCAAATCGGTCAGGGATGTTTTGAAAGACGTCGCCGGCGATGTCCATGTCAAAATAGAGTTTGCCCTGGGTAACGGATACTACTGCTCCGTGCGCGGAGGGATCAAGGTAACCGATGAATTTGCCTCCAAGGTGCAGGAGTCGATGGAACGTCTCAGGGACAAACGGGTGCCCATCATCAAAAAGACCTATCCGATCGACGATGCGATCGAACTCTTTAAGCGGCAGGGCATGCATGACAAGGAGAGACTTTTCCACTACCGGAGAGGATCAACGATCAACGTCTACAGCATGGAAGGGTACTACGACTACTTCTACGGCTATATGCTCCCTTCGACAGCATACGTGAATCTTTTCGAGGTCCGCGCTTACAGGGACGGCCTTCTTTTGCTGCTGCCCTCCGCAGAGAAACCTTTCGAGATCGGAGAGTTCGAGGATCAGGAGAGCCTGTTCGAGCAGCTCTTCCTCTCCACAAAGTGGGGCGACCTCGTCAATATCAGTACGGTAGGAGACCTCAACGACGCGATCTGCGGAGGCAGCATCAGCGACATGATCCTTGTCCAGGAGGCACTCCAGGAGAGAAGGATCGGTGAGATCGCGGAACAGATCTTCAGCAAGAAGGACACCAAGTTCGTCCTGATCGCCGGCCCCAGTTCATCGGGAAAGACGACTTTCGCCCACAGGCTCGCCATACAGCTCCGTTCCTTCGGACTCAAGCCGCACATCATCAGCATGGATGACTATTTTGTCAACCGCGAACAGACGCCGATCGATATTGACGGCAATTATAATTACGAGGTCCTTGAAGCGGTCGATATCGATCTGTTCAATGACGATATGCTGGATCTCCTTGACGGGGAGACCATCGAGCTTCCGCAGTTTGACTTCAAAGTCGGCAAGAGAGTATACAAAGGAAAATATCTGAAACTGGATGAAGATGATATCCTGATCATCGAGGGGATCCACGGCCTCAATCCCAAGGCGACCGAGGACCTGCCGGATGAAAATAAGTTCAAGATCTATATCAGCTGTATGACCAGTCTCAACATAGACGAACACAACCGGATCCCTTCCACTGACGCGAGGCTTTTAAGGCGCATGGTCAGAGACGCCAGAACGAGAGGCAACTCCGCGCAGCACACCTTCGAACTCTGGCCCAAGGTGAGAGCCGGCGAGACGGAGAATATCTTCCGTTTCCAGGATGACGCGGATGCGGTCTTCAATTCCGTGCTGATCTACGAGCTGGCGGTGATCAAGCAGTTTGCGGAACCTCTGCTGTTCAACGTCAGGCAGAATGAGCCGGAGTACTACGAGGCCAAGAGACTCCTCAAGTTCCTGGAGTATTTTGTGGGTGTAGATACGGCTTCGGTCCCCACAAATTCTCTGCTGAGAGAATTCGTGGGCGGCGGGTGCTTTGACGCGTAAAAGTTGACAACTGTCAATCCCGCGAGTAAAATGCATAAGGAAATAAGCAGAGCGGACGGTCGCGGCTGCAGATCCCGAAAGGGTGCAGGTGAGGAAAGTCCGGGCTTCACAGGGCAGGATGCCGGATAACGTCCGGTGGAGGTGACTCCCAGGCCAGTGCAACAGAGATATACCGCGAAAGCAGACGCTCTTCGGAGCGCTGCCCGTAAGGGTGGAAAGGCAGTGTAAGAGACTACCGTCTTCGTGGTAACACGGAGAGCCATGTAAACCCCATCCGAAGCAAGACCGAAAAGAGAGCTATGGGCCGGCCCGGTCCGCTCTCAGGTGGGTCGCTTGAGGCCGCCGGCGACGGCGGTCCTAGACAGATGACCGTCTAAGACATAACCCGGCTTACAGCTCTGCTTATTTTTTTGATTATATAAAAGCCTCCCGCCTCTGCAGGCGGTGCATTTAAAACAAATTCGGCCCGGCAGATCATTTTATGTTCGAGCCGGGTCTGTGATTTAGTAAAGGAGCATAAATATGACAAAAATTGATATCGTATCCGGCTTTCTGGGCGCCGGCAAGACGACACTGATCAAAAAGCTTCTGGCGGATGCGCTCGTCGGCACGCGCGTTGTTTTGATCGAGAATGAGTTTGGCGAGATCGGCATCGACGGCGGATTCCTCAAGGAGTCCGGCATTGAGATCCGGGAAATGAATTCCGGCTGCATCTGCTGTTCATTAGTCGGCGATTTCGGTACTTCCCTCAGGGAAGTCATGGACAACTATGCGCCGGAGAGGATCCTCATCGAGCCTTCGGGCGTGGGCAAGCTTTCCGATGTCATGAAAGCCATTGAGGATGCGTCGGAAGGCGCTGATATGCAGCTGGGCAGCACTGTTGCCGTTGTGGACGCGACAAAATGCAAGCTCTATATCAAGAATTTCGGCGAATTCTTCGTCAACCAGATCGAATATGCCGGGACGATCATCCTGACCAGAACAGACAAAGCAAGTGACCAGAAAATCGCAGAGTGCGTGGAGATCCTTCGCGAGCATAATCCGAAGGCGACCATCATCACAACGCCGATCGCGGAACTTGACGGCAGGCAGATCCTCGAGACCATGGAAGGAAAATCGGACCTTCAGGCCGAGATCCTGGCAGAAGTGATGCGCGGGCAGCATGATGACGACGAGGACGAGCACGAGCATCATCACCACCATCATCATGACGATGACGACGATGAGCACGAGCATCACCACCATCATCACGACGATGAGGACGAGCACGAGCACGAACATCATCACCACCATCATCACGACGATGACGACGATGAGGACGAGCACGAGCACCATCACCACCATCATCACGATGATGACGACGATGACGACGAACATGAGCACCACCATGACCATGAGCATGCAGAGGTGGAAGTGGATGAAAACGGCAACAGGATCTACAAATCCCACAGCCATCATCACCATCATCACCATCACCACGGACATGATGCCGACGAAATCTTCGTCAGCTGGGGAATGGAAACACCCGCTAAATACTCCGAAGAGGAGATCCTGGAAATCCTCAGCAAATTGGATGATTCGGACACATACGGATTTGTCCTGCGCTCCAAAGGCATGGTCCCGGATTCCGAGGGACGCTGGATCCACTTTGATTATGTTCCGGAGGAGACGGAAGTCCGCTTCGGCGCTGCAGACGTCACAGGAAAGATCTGCGTGATCGGATCTGAACTCAAAGAGGATGCGCTTGCGGATCTGTTCCGCAAATGACCGGGGAACAGGATATGGGTTTTTTCAGCAGAGGAAAAGAGAAAAAAATGGTACAAAAACCGGTATATGTAATCAATGGATTTCTTGACAGCGGCAAGTCTTCATTCTTCTCCTATACGATCGCTCAGCCGTATTTCCAGACGTCCGGAAGGACACTTCTGATCGTCTGTGAAGAAGGAGAAGTGGAGTATGAAGACCGCCTGCTCAGACAGACCAATACCGTGATGGAGGTCTTCGAGAATGAAGAAGACCTGACTCCTTCCGCTATGATGGCACTGGAAGCCAAATACAGACCGGAAAGGATCCTGATCGAATACAACGGAATGTGGGATTTCAGGAAATTCCGTCTTCCCAAAGCCTGGAGACTGGAGCAGCAGATCACGGTCATCGATGCATCGACGTTTTCGATGTATTTTACCAATATGAGATCTCTCCTTGCGGAGCAGCTCAGGGGTTCGGAACTGATCATGTTCAACAGGTGCGACGGCATCGACGAGAAGACACTGATCAGTTATAAGAGAAACGTCAAAGCGATCAATCAGCAGGCGGACCTGATCTTTGAAGATGCCGGCGGCGAGATCGACATGACGACTGAAGAGGACCTTCCCTACGATATCCACAAGGAGCCCATTGTCCTTGAAGGAATGAACTACGGGATCTGGTATCTGGATGCCATGGAGCACCCCGACCGTTATGACGGGAAAGTGATCGAATATACAGGAATGGTCATGGTGCCGGACAGTTTTCCGAAAGGATTCTTTGTGCCCGGAAGGATGGCGATGACATGCTGTGCGAACGATATGACTTTTCTGGGATATGCCTGCAGGAGCGGCGATCAGCCCATCTATCCGGAGAGAACCTGGGTGAGAGTGCGGGCGAGAGTCTCTCATGAGGAATTCCCGGAATATGGCGGGAGAGGGATCGTTCTGCACGCTCAGAGCGTTGCCAAAACAGCGCAGCCCGATGAGCCTGTGATCAATTTCGCAGGCTGACCGGATCCTGAAAGTAATTAATCGCATAAAAAAACCGGCTGTTCGTTGGGTCATGAACAGCCGGTTATTTTTATGTTATAAAGTGATCACAAGCGATCGGATCTTAAAATACTCTTAAGAGATAAAACAGATCAAAGCTTGTTGACACTGCCTGCGAGACGGGAGACCTTGCGGGATGCGTTGTTCTTGTGAAGAACGCCCTTGCTGGCAGCCTTGTCAATGGTAGCTTCTGCAGCAGTAAGTGCAGCAACAGCCGCCTCTTTGTCACCGGCCTCAACAGCCTTGTGGACTTTCTTGATCGCAGTCTTTACAGAAGACTTAACAGCTTTGTTGGCAGCAGCTCTCTTAGCGCTTGTGAGAATTCTCTTCTTGGCAGATTTAATGTTTGCCATTCCTTGTACCTCCATGCAATGTACATCATCATGATCGTTGATTCATATGTTCCGGGCGCTGTGCAGCCGCTTGCAAACAGTGCTCCTTATAATCTGGGGTGCATCAGGAGAAGACACGAAAGCTCCTTTTGCACATACTCTATTATCTTAGTGAAATGATTTTCGATTGTCAAGCGTGAAATTGGGAAAATATTGAGATGTGGACAACTATTTTGATATGGATTATACTCTTTTTTATAAGAATTATTGGAGTATAAAACATGCGTGAAACAATACCTGAAACAAAACCCGAAACAAAAACTGAAACAGCAAACGAAATGAAAATGCTCGACCTCAAACAGATCCAGCAAAGAGAGCTTAAGATCTTCAAAGCTTTTGTGGAACTTTGCGAGCGATATGGCCTGCGGTATTATCTTGCGGGCGGCACACTTCTTGGTGCTGTGCGCCATAAAGGCTTTATTCCGTGGGATGACGATATCGATGTCAACATGCCCCGCGAAGACTATGATCTGCTTTTGACACATGCAGACGAGATCGGAGCGTCCGGTCAATACCGCCTTGTATCCTGCGAGCTGGGAAATCTGAACTATCCTTTCGCCAAGATCTACGACCTCAAGACCGGTATCAGAAAGCTCTATGACGACGACGATACGGAGAAAAATCTCTGGATCGATATTTTTCCCATGGACGGGCTTCCGGACGATGACCGCGAAGTCAGAAAGATCTATCGGAAAACGCTTGCGGCAAGAAGGCTGCTCCGCATCAAGCAGTCCAGGAGCGGAGAAGGAAAGACCGCGTTCAGGCGCATCATGAAGCCGGTGATCAAAACGGCCCTCAGCCGTTTTGACGATCAGAAGCTTCTGGATTACATTGTCCGGGAGTGCCGCACATATAAAGTAGATGACTGCAGTTATATGGGAGGGATTGCCAACGGTTACGGCCCTCAGGAGAGAGTACCTAAAAAGCCTTATCTAAAGCCGGTCATGATGCCCTTTGAGGATATGCAGGTATGTGCCCCGGGATGCTGGGACTACTACCTGAAATCTCTTTACGGCGACTACATGCAGCTTCCTCCCGAGGACAAGCGTCAGACACACAGTATGGATGTCTGGTTGGTGGAATAACAGGAACAGAACAGATGAATTACTATACGAAAGAGATTTGGAACGAAGAGGGTTACCAGAGGACAGCCGGGATCAAGGCAAGAGATGACGTCGACGCGATCCTTGAAAAGAACGGCTTCAAAGCGCTGGAGATCTGTGTGCCGCAGGAAGACAGGGTAGGTCAGAATCTGCTGCAGAAAATGCAGTATCACCGTAAACTGAGCCGGATCTGGGACGAGTGCCTCTCTTGTGCGGGCAGCGGGGACGTGATCGTCATACAGTTCCCGATCATAAACCATTCCGTACTCCTTTCAGGCTGTATCGGAAAAGTGAGAAAAAGAGGGGCCAGGATCATCCTTTTGATCCATGATCTCGAGATCCTTCGCGCTGCGATGCGCGGCTCGACTTCTGCCAAAGAAAAAGTCAGGCTCCGCCTTGAGGAAGAGAGTCTTCTTAAGAATTGCGACGGCATCATCACGCATAACCGATATATGAAGAAGAAGCTGGCGTCGATGGGTGTACCGTCGTCGAAAATGGAGATCCTCGGTATCTTCGATTATCTTGCACCCGGTGTCGGTTACGCAAAGACGGGCAAGGACCTGCCGGTCGTCATTGCGGGCGCCCTCGTTCCGCACAAAGCCGGATACGCATATGACCTTCCCGACGGGATCCGATTCAATCTTTACGGTGTCGGATATGAGGCACAGGAGAAAGAAAATGTGATCTATCACGGCTCCTTCCCGCCGGCACAGCTTCCGGAAGTTATGGAAGGCAGTTTCGGACTGGTTTGGGACGGTGAGACCACAAGCACCTGCAGCGGGACCTACGGAGAGTATCTGCGGATCAATAATCCTCATAAGGTATCTCTCTATCTGGCGTCAGGCATGCCTGTGATCATATGGAAAGAGGCAGCGCTGGCCGGATTTATCACCAAAAACGAGTGCGGCATCGCAGTCGCTTCGCTGGAAGAGATCCCCGGGGCAGTGTCTGAGATGACGGCGCAGGAGTATGAGTCTTTAAGAAAGAACACCGAAAAGATCGCCTCACGGCTCCGTGCAGGAAAGTATACGGAGAGAGCGATCAGGAGAGTCCTCGAGAGAGAGGGGTGACGCGGTATGTATTTCTTCAAAAATCTCTATGTGGGATCTTCTATTCAGGACCCTGAAAGGGTCAAGAGAAACCTGATGATCGGAAAGGGACAGTTTACGGTCTATGTCATAGCTCTGAGCCCGTCTGAACCCGGCCCCGGCGCCAACCAGCTGGAGATCCTTCACTGTGCCAACCTCAAACAGCCTTATTATAAAAAATACAAGCCCTTTATCGTCGGGATCGCTTCGGGAAGGATCGAGGCCTTCGAACTGGTGAGGGATATGGTGCAGGAGGCCTATGAACATACGGGCAGCGGTGACGTCAGGGCATATCTGTTCCCCCACGGCATCCGCATCAGCCGCCCGGAAAAGCGTATTGAGTCCGGAAAAGCTTCCGCTATGGCTGCATCTGAAGAATAAGGGGGCGCACATGGCACTGTTTTTAACAATTTTAAAATGGATCGGCATAGTGCTCCTTGCGGTCCTTCTGCTCCTGATCGTGATCCTGCTCCTGATTCTGTTCGTACCTATAAAGTATCAGGCAGCAGCCAGGATCAATGACCCTGAAACACACGAAGAATTCCCGTTTGAGGTGCTAAGATCGGGATCAGATGTAAAGGCAGAGATCAGCTGGTTCTGGGGAGCTCTCAAAGTGATCGTCGCGTATCCCGGAGCGACTCTATTGGAAATCCGGATCTTCGGGAAAAAGTTCTCCCGGAAAAAGCCCGCCGAAGAAGCGCCGCCTCAGGAGGAGCCGGCGCAGGAGCAGACGGAGGAAGAAGAAGAGACCGCCGGCATCTTCGACAGGATCGAAAAGCTCTGCATGAAAGCAGACTATTTCTGGAGAGTGCTCACCGGAAGCTGCGGCAGGAGAGCCCTCAGGAAGATCGAAAAGCGGCTGTACGCCATCACAGTCCGGTCACTCCCGTCCAAGTGGGAAGTCGGCGGGACGCTGGGTCTGTCAGATCCCTGTATGAACGGGCGGGTGCGGCAGGTCTGTGCGGTCCTCATGCCTTTTTGGGAAGACCATCTCAATATGGAGACGCAATGGGAAATGTACCGCTGTGATCTAAAGGCGGAGATGGCCGGAAAGATCTTTCTGGCCGTCCCGGTCAAGGAAGCCGTCCCTCTGGTTTTTGACAAAGACTGCAGAAAGCTGTACAAAAAGCTGAAAAGGGCGAGAAGCAAATTCAGATAATCAGCGGCATCCATTGAGCAATTAAAGATCTGAATAAGATTGAGAATAAAGATCAAGAATAAAGATCAAGAATAAGGATTTCGAATAAAGATTAAGAAAAAAAGAATAAAGATCGAAATAAAGATCAGAATATTATGGAAACGTAAATCAAAAATCTGCTTGTGCGGAAGAAAGAGGTTATCATGTCCGAAGAAAAAAACAGTATCTCAACAGTAGTGAAATCGCTCATGGACGGCGCAGAGGGCATTCTCACATCGAAAACGGTTGTGGGTGCTCCCGTCAGAGTCGGTGATCAGATCCTGATCCCTCTGTCTGATGTATCGATCGGCTGCGGCGCGGGATCCAACGGTACCGACCACAAAGACAAAGGTGCGGGCGGTTTCTCTGCCAGAATGTCACCCACCGCCATCCTGATCATCAAGGGAGGACAGACCAAGGTCGTGAACATCAAGGACCAGACAGCGATCACAAAGCTCGTGGACATGATCCCCGATGTCATCGATAAGGTAAAAGGCGGCAGGGGCGTGACGATCTCGGACGAAGAAGCCGTGAGGGCAGCTTTCCCCGAAGCTGAAGTCGAAGATCTGCCTGTAAAGGAGTCCGGTACTGAGTCATGAGTAATGTTGCAGTTATTTTTGCGGGCGGAACAGGACAGAGGATGAATACCAGAACAAAGCCCAAGCAATTTCTGGAACTGCACGGAAAACCGATCATTGTCTACACATTGGAAGCGTTTCAGCAGCACGAGGAGATTGACGGGATCATCGTCGTAATGCTGGAGAGCTGGATCGATTACACCGAATCTCTTGTCAGGAAATATGATCTGAATAAAGTAAAAAAGATCGTCCCGGGCGGAAACTCGGGACAGGAATCCATATTTAACGGGCTTTGCGCCGCCGGCGCTCTTTATGGTGACGACGATATCGTCCTGATCCATGACGGAGTCCGTCCGCTGGTAGATGAGGAGACGATCACCGCCAACATCCGCAGCGTCGAAGAGTACGGAACGGCGATCACGGTCACACCCGCGATCGAAACGATCACAATGAAGGACGAGACAGGCGCAGTAGGGACGATCATCGACCGCTCTAAGTGTGAACTTGCAAGAGCACCCCAGAGCTTTAAACTGGGCCAGATCCTCGCAGTACACCGGGAGGCGAGAGAGACTAAAGGGGGCGCGGACGTTTTTATCGATTCCGCCAGTATGATGAAACATTACGGATACAAGCTCTATACTGTGCAGGGAAAGCCCGAAAACATCAAGATCACGACGCCCAGTGATTATTACATCTTCCGCGCTATGGTAGACGCAAGGGAGAATTCCCAGATCTTCGGGATCTGAGCTTAACAGCGGTCAAACACAGATATTATCACAGTCAGCAATCGGAGCAAAAGATCGGAATTTAAGATCGGAATTTAAGATCGGTATTGCAGATCATTCAGGAGATAAAGATGACAGGAACCTCAGCCATATTTTTGGAAGACATGGAGCGGATCACAAGCGAGCCTCTTCCCTGGGACAGTTTGAAGGACGCCTCAGTTCTTATCACGGGCGCTACGGGACTGATCGGAATGACAACGATCAAAGCCCTTCTTCATGCGGACACTGTACATGGCCTGCATATGCAGATCTTCGCGATCGTGAGAGACCCTGCAAAGGCGGGGAGAATATTCAGCGAATCGATATCCGACCCCAGACTTCAATTCCTTAAAGGGACTATGGAAGAGCTTCCGCCCCTTCCTCAAAAGATCGATTACTGGATCCACGGTGCCTGTCCTACAGCGAGTGCCTTTATGACGCAACACCCCGTCGAAGTCATCCGCACTTCCGTCGAAGGAACGATCCATCTCCTCGATGAGGCGGCAAAACGTTCTGCCAGGGGCTTTGTCTTTCTTTCCAGTATGGAAGCATTCGGCGAAGTGCGCACTCAGGAGCCGCTAAGGGAGGAGGATCTGGGAAGTGTCGATCTGACCAGGACCCGCAGCTGTTATCCTGAGAGCAAGAGAATGTGCGAGATGCTCATAAAGTGCTACGCGTCAGAATACAGCGTGCCCGCTATGAGTATTCGGCTTGCGCAGACTTTCGGCCCCGGGGTGGATTACGATGACAGACGGGTCTTTGCAATGATGACAAGGAATGCCATCGCACAGGAAGATATTGTCCTTGCGACAAAGGGGACCAGCAGGCATCCCTATCTGTACACTGCGCAGGCTGTCACGGCGATCCTGACCGTACTGCTTTCAGGTGAGCCGGGAGAAACTTACAACGCGGCGAATCCTTCCACCTACTGCTCAATCTTTGAGATGGGAGAGATGGTCGCCGGTGAGCTGGCCGGCGGTAAGATCTGTGTCCGGGTCGATGAGAACGGCGACCCCTCCAAATATCCCGCACCGAGTTATCTGAATATGGATATTTCCAAACTGGAAAAGCTGGGCTGGAAGCCGGAGAATGATCTGGTGTGGATGTATAAGAGACTGGAGAGTTATATGCGGGACTGTCAGGAAGCGCAGTCCGAATAGTCTTTCATGAAGAACAATAAAAAATCGCACAAAATAAAAATCAGCGGTGCCTTGACACTGGTGATTTTATTTTTGCCGTAAATTCATAAATACAATTGACGCAGCAGGATCAACCGCGCTCAACCTTACCGGATCTAAGGCAGCTGGTGCAAACGTGCATTCTCTTCTTAGCGCCGTTTACGCGAACAGCAACTTTCTGGATATTGGAATTCCAGATTCTGTTTGATCTTCTATGAGAATGGCTGACGTTATTTCCGAAATGAGCGCCCTTGCCGCAGATATCACATTTCGCCATCTTAACACCTCCTAACATTCTTATTCGGGTCTACAACATTTGTATAATATCAAAATCATTTCCTGAATGCAAGGAAAAAAACGCGAAACTCAAGAAATAATCAGAGGACAGCGTCGGGAATACGCCAAAATCTCATTGATTTCCGATAAATCCCGTGGAATCCCTGTGAATCCCTATCAATCCAATCTTTCCTTTTCTCATGTTTAAGGGTATAATTTAAATTGATTTATCGTGTGCTGACGGACTGTTTGTCCCGATCCGGCATTTCGCGCGGAATGCACTGCGGTCGATCGTGATTACGCCGATGATTCGGCTTGAAAGGAGAACAGCCTTTGAAGACATTTTTATTGAATACACATATGGGAAATATCAGTGTCGATCCCGAAGTCATTGCGCAATATGCGGGCAGCGTCGCCAATGAATGCTTTGGTATTGTCGGCATGGCAGGCGTCAACAGCAAAGAAGGGTTTGCCCATCTGCTCAAGAGAGAGAGCATGACCAAAGGGATCAATGTGACCCTCAATTCCAAAGGCAAGCTTGCCATTGATTTCCATGTCATTGTATCTTATGGCGTGAACATTATGGCGGTATCGGAGAACCTGATTTCTTCCGTGCGCTATCGCGTAGAGGACTTTACCGGCCTCGAAGTGGAAAAGATCAATGTTTATGTAGAGGGCGTGAGAGTCATTGACTGAGCGCAGCGCAGCGTCTCATAAATGAGTCTAGATTAATACTAAATGCAGGAGGAAGATGCGGTGACGACCAGCGCAATCAATGCCAGGCTGCTTGCAAAGATGTTTTTTTGCGGAGCTGCCAGTTTGGAAGCAAATAAAGAATGGATCAATGAATTGAATGTATTTCCGGTACCGGACGGAGATACGGGGACCAATATGACACTGACGATCAAATCGGCTGTCAAGGAGGTCGCTGCACTTGGCGATACAGACAGCATGAAGGACATCTGCAAAGCAATGTCCTCCGGTTCTCTGAGAGGTGCCAGAGGCAATTCCGGTGTTATTTTATCGCAGCTGATCCGCGGGTTCGGAAAGGTTGCCAAGGCAGAAACAGCCCTTACAGTGCCTGTGCTTGCAGAGGCGTTTGACAGAGCTGTTGAGACAGCCTATAAGGCAGTCATGAAACCCAAAGAGGGCACTATTTTGACTGTCGCCAAAGGAGCTTCGATCAAATCCAGAGAGCTGGCGGACGCCGGCGAGGACAACCTCGAGGTCTTTTTGGGTGCCGTCCTTGAAGAGGCTGAAAAGGTGCTCGCGAGCACGCCGGACCTTCTGCCCGTTCTCAAGCAGGCGGGCGTCGTGGATTCAGGCGGTCAGGGACTTGTCGAGGTCATGAAAGGCGCATATGACTGCTTCCTCGGCAAGGAGATCGATTACAGCGCAATGGCGGCGGAGAATGAAGAGGAAGAAAAGGCCGGAGAACCCGAGAAAGAGATCACGGATTCGGAGCCGCTCCGCTTTATCTATAAACTGAGAATGACCGTTCTGACGGGCAAGAAACCTTCTTCCAGAGACCAGAAGGAGTATCTGGAATTCCTTAAATCTCTTGGAGAGCGCGTCAAATGCGCGATGGAAGGCGAGATCCTTCACGTGAGAGTACAGACGAACGATCCCGGTCTCATCATTCAGAGAAGCCAGAAATTCGGCGAACTGGGCGAAGTGAGACTGATCAATCTCAAGCAGGCGGAGACTTCCTCCAAGTCGGGCGAGAGTGCAAAGATTGATGCAAAACCCGCAGGGGAAGAGAAAAAAGAAGAAAAGATCCCGCCGCAGCCGCGAAAGGAAGCCGGATTCATCACCGTTTCCGTCGGCGACGGAATTGCCGAGATCTTTACGGGACTTGGCGTGGATTATGTGATCAGCGGCGGACAGACTATGAATCCCAGCACGGACGATGTGCTTAAAGCGATCGATCAGGTGAATGCGGATACCGTATATGTCCTGCCCAACAATAAGAACATCATTATGGCTGCCAACCAGGCTGCGGAACTGACGACCGACAAGAAGGTCGTGGTAGTGCCTACCACAACGGTTCCTCAGGGCATCACCGCCGTGATCAACTATATGCCTGATCTCGACGCGGAGGCCAACAAGGCTAATATGACCGAAGAGATCGGGGCTGTCCACAGTGCCGAAGTCACCTACGCGGTCAGAGATACCGAGATCGACGGCATTAAGATCCATGAGGGCGACATCATGGGAATCGGAGACAGCGGAATTCTGGCAACCGGAAGCGGGATCGAAGATACCACTTTCGAGTCACTGAGCAGGATCGTCGGTGAAGACACGGAGATCATCAGCATCTATTACGGCAAGGACGTCAGCGAAGAGGATGCATTAAAGCTCAAGGAACGGGCCGCAGAGGCGTTTACGTCCTGCGATGTGGAACTTCAATATGGCGGACAGCCCATCTATTACTACATCCTCTCTGCGGAGTAAACTGACAGATAAAGTGCAGTATCCGTGTGCAGGGATCAAAGTCATTTACAAAAAAAACGGACCGGATGCCTATGGCATCCGGTCTATTCAGTGAAACCCGGTACAATCTGAAATATAGTCTGAAATATAAACTCAAGTAAAAATCAGATCGGAGACATACATGAATCTGAGTACAGACGTAGGTGAGTTCAGGAAAGTGGGCATAAAGACAGCAGAGCTTCTGTACGCAAGAGGCCTTCGAACAGCCGGCGACCTCATCGCATATTATCCTTCGAGATATGAAAAATACGTCGGTCTCTCTGCAGTCCTGCAGACCCGGGAGGACACCGAATGTGCCGTACTTCTGACGGTGATCGGAAAGGGATCGGCCGTGCGCGCACGCGGACGCTCCATCTGCAATTTCAGGGCGGGAGACGCTACAGGGGACTGCAGGCTGACCTTCTATAACATGCCGTATATGGTCAAGAATCTGCCGCCCGGCAGCCAGCGTGTATTCATGGGCGTCATGAAAAAGACGGCCGGCGGACAGCGCTTTATGCAGCAGCCCAGAGTATATTCTCTCGAGGACTATCATGATCTGGAGGGGACCCTCCAGCCCGTCTATCCTTTGTTTCAGGGAATGAAGAACAAGCAGATGACGGCGCTGATCGATCAGGCACTGGAAGGGCTTGGCCCCTTTGAGGACTATCTGAGTGAGAGCGACCGGATCAAACTCTCGCTCATTCCAAGAGATGAGGCGCTTCGATGGGTCCATCACCCGGGTTCCGCGGAAGAACTCGGGAGAGCGAGAAACCGGCTGATCTTTGACGAATTTTTTGAATTTATACTCGGCATCAGAAAAAGAAAAAAGGAGAACGAAGCATTAAGGAACGAGAGGCCGATGAAGCCGGGTTCTCTGCCGGACCAGCTTCTTTCCCGGCTTCCGTATTCGCTCACCGGCGCGCAGAAGAGAGCCTGGGAGGAGATCCTCAGGGACCTCACCGGTGAATTTGTCATGAGCCGTCTGCTGCAGGGAGATGTGGGATCAGGTAAGACGATCCTTGCATTCCTGGCACTTATTTTATGTGCTGAAAACCACAGACAGGGAGCACTCATGGCACCCACAGAAGTTCTGGCAAGGCAGCATATGGACAATCTGGAGAAACTTCGTGCAGACTATGACCTCCCGATCCATCCGGTCCTTCTGACAGGTTCCGTGAAAGGCAAGGCGAGAAAAGAAGTCTATGAGAAGATCGCTTCAGGCGAAGCGGATATCATCATCGGTACCCACGCTCTGATCCAGGAATCCGTAGAGTACAAAGATCTGGGTCTGGTCGTCACAGATGAACAGCACCGGTTCGGGGTCCGGCAGAGGGAGAGTCTTGCGGGCAAGGGGAATTCCGTGCCCGTTCTGGTCATGAGCGCCACGCCCATCCCCAGAACACTTGCCATCATATTGTACGGTGACCTGCAGATATCCGTTCTTGATGAGATGCCGGCCGGCAGGCTTCCCATCAAGAATCTTGCCATTGATTCCGGTGAGAGGCGGCGTATCTACAAATTCATTTACGGGCAGCTGCGCCAGGGGAGACAGGCTTATGTGATCTGTCCCGAAGTGGAAGAAGGGGAGATGAGCGAGCTGGAAAACGTGCAGGACTACACCGAAAAACTCCGCAGCATCTTTCCGCCCGGGATCCGGATCGATTCTCTTAACGGCCGCATGAAGCCCAAAGAAAAGGCGGAAGTGATGGAGAGATTCAGTGCGTCTGAGACGGACATACTTGTCTCTACGACGGTGATCGAAGTCGGCATCGATGTGCCGAACGCTTCTGTGATCGCGATCGAGAACGCGGAGAGATTCGGCATGTCACAGCTGCACCAGCTGCGCGGCCGGGTAGGAAGAGGTCCTTGGCAGTCCTACTGCATATTCATCTTTATGCCCGGTGCGGCCGGCGGAGATGATCCGCACAAAAAACCGAAGCGGCTCGAGATCCTGGAGAAGACCAACGACGGATTTGTGATCGCGGAAGAGGACCTGAAGCTCCGCGGCCCCGGCGATCTGTTCGGAGAAAGACAGAGCGGAGCGCTGGGATTTGTGCTGGCGGATATCTATGAAGACTCCTCGATCATGAAAAAAGCGGCCGCCTATGTGGATGAAGTGCTCGCTGCCAATCCCGGGTTCGAACTGCCGCAAATGAGAAGGCTTGACGTTCGTTCGATCTGACCGCGCGCTGTCCGGCTAAAAGAGGAAGGTTGACTTTCAGTCCACTTATTATTATGATTTGTTCTAACTGTAGTTTGTACCTTAAACCGCGGTTTACAGAAATGGAGAATGAAATGCCGAATATTGCAGTAATCACTGACAGCAACGCACACTTCACACCGGAGGAAGAAAAAGAATACGGGATCATGGTCGTTCCGATGCCGTTTACCATCGGCGAGGAAACTTTCTATGAGAACATCACCCTGAGCAGGGAGGAGTTTTACAAAAAGATGGCGGAGGGTGCAAATATTGTCACGAGCCAGCCGTCTCCGTCTGATGTGATGAGTATTTGGGACAAGGCGCTTGAGACGCACGATGAGGTCGTCTATATTCCGATGAGCAGCGGACTGTCCGGATCCTGCCAGAGTGCAAGGATGCTGGCAGACGATTATGACGGAAAGGTACAGGTCGTCAACAACCAGCGTATTTCCGTCACTCAAAAGAGGTCTGTCCTGGATGCGATCGAAATGGCACGCAGCGGCATGACTGCCGCTCAGATCCGGGAAGAACTGGAACACGTTCGTTTCGAATCCAGTATTTATATCATGCTCGATACGCTGCACTATCTCAAAAAAGGAGGCAGGATCACACCTGCTGCAGCTGCAGTGGGAACTCTGCTCCGCATCAAACCCGTTCTCCAGATCAAGGGAGAGCGGCTCGATGCCTTCTCCAAAGCGCGCACGATCAATCAGGGCAAAAATATCATGATCAATGCGATGAAACATGATATAGAGACTCTCTACGGCGGAACGGACAAGGAATCGGTATGGCTGTACGCCGTGCACGGAAATGTGCCGGACCAGTTTGCGGAGTTTTCTGACGAGGTCAAAGCCGCATTTCCCGGTTTCAATGTCATCGATGACGTGCTCTCTCTGAGCATCGCGTGTCATATAGGTCCCGGAGCACTGGCGATCGCTTGTTCCAAAAAAATACCGCATAACTACAACATGTGATCAATGTCATAAAGGAGATTTGCATGGCAAATCATAATCAGGATACCAATTATACGCCGGACAGCATCAAGGTACTGGAAGGACTGGAGGCTGTCCGCACGAGACCCGGAATGTACATCGGCAGTGTCTCCACCAGAGGACTCAATCATCTGATCTATGAGATTGTCGATAACTCCGTGGACGAGCATCTGGCAGGATACTGCTCCACGATCAAGGTCATACTGGAGGAGGACGGGTCCTGCACCGTGGAAGACGACGGCAGAGGCATACCGATCGGAATGCACGAGAAAGGTGTGAGCGCGGAACGCGTGGTGTTCACCACTCTTCATGCCGGCGGAAAATTTGATAATCAGGCTTATAAGACCAGCGGAGGACTGCACGGCGTGGGTTCCTCCGTGGTCAATGCTCTCTCGGAAAGGATGACCGTCAGCGTTGGCAGCGGCGGTTTTCTTTATGAGGACCAATATGAGAGAGGAAATCCCGTTACAGAGCTCGAGAACGGCCTGCTGCCGGTAAAGGGTAAGACCAAATGGACCGGTACCAGGATCAATTTTCTGCCGGATCCCGAGATCTTTGAAAAGACCCGCTTTCGGGAAGAGGACATCAAGAGCCGCATGCACGAGACGGCGTATCTCAACCCGGAACTTACGATCCTCTATACCGATAAGAGAAAGACGCCGAACGAAGAACTGGAATTTCACGAACCCGATGGGATCATCGGGTTTATTCGCGCGCTCAACAAATCCAAGGACGCTGTGACAGACATCATCTATTATAAGGGGATCAGCGACCATATCACGGTGGAAGCCGCTTTCCAGTTCGTCAACGAATTCCACGAAAATGTACTGGGATTCTGCAATAATATCTATAACGCCGAGGGCGGCACGCATCTGACCGGATTCAAGACCGTATTCACGCAGGTGATCAACAGCTACGCCCGGCAGCTGAACATTCTCAAAGAGAAAGATACCAATTTTACGGGTGCGGACATCCGCAACGGAATGACGGCGGTCATCTCCATCAAGCATCCGGATCCGCGTTTCGAGGGACAGACCAAGACGAAGCTGGATAATCAGGACGCAGCCAAAGCGGTCGCCCAGGTGACAAGCGACGAGATCGTTCGCTATTTTGACAGAAATCTCGACACACTCAAGACGGTGATCGGCTGTGCGGAAAAAGCTGCCAAGATCAGGAAGACGGAGGAGAAGACCAGAGTCAATATGCTGGTCAAGCAGAAGTTCTCTTTTGACTCCAACGGCAAGCTCGCCAACTGCACCAGCAAAGATGCATCGAAATGCGAGATCTTCATTGTAGAGGGTGATTCGGCCGGCGGCAGTGCCAAGATGGCCAGGGACAGAATGTTCCAGGCGATCCTGCCGATCCGGGGAAAGATCCTCAATGTCGAGAAGGCGAGTATCGATAAAATTCTGGCCAACGCGGAGATCAAGACGATGATCAATGCATTCGGCTGCGGTTTTTCTGAAGGGTACGGCAATGATTTCGACATTACAAAGCTTCGGTATGACAAGATCGTGATCATGGCCGATGCCGATGTGGACGGCGCACATATTTCTACGCTTCTTCTGACGCTGTTCTACCGGTTCATGCCGGAACTGATCTATGAGGGACATGTCTATGTGGCCATGCCGCCCCTCTATAAAGTGATCCCCAAGCGGGGAGGCGGGGAAGGCGAATACCTGTACGATGATTTCGCTCTGGCAAAATACAGAAAGAAGCACAAAAACGACTTTACCCTGCAGCGCTACAAGGGACTTGGCGAAATGGATCCCGAACAGCTCTGGGAAACTACGCTGGACCCCGCGCGGCGATATATGAAGCAGGTTCAGATCGAGGACGCCATTCACGCCTCGGAGATCACGGAGCTCCTGATGGGAAGCGAGGTGCCGCCCCGCAAGAGTTTCATCCATGACCATGCAGGCGACGCCGAGCTCGATATCTGAGTAGAGAGCCGCAGACCGGGTCGGTCTTTCAGCCAAGGCCCGCGCGGCGAACGATATCCACAAAATAATACGGAGAGACAAGCAGACTTATGCCTAGAGACGACCACAACAAGAACAGCAGAAAAGG
The DNA here is from genome assembly GCA_902801585.1 of uncultured Lachnospiraceae bacterium. Next base: position 36,293 of record CADCIU010000012.1, read on the forward strand.
AAAAAGATCCGCGGAAGATACGTTTGCCGCAACACCGCAGGAGCAGATCTTAAAGACTGAGTATTCCGAACTGATGCAGAAATCTTATATCGACTACGCGATGAGCGTCATCGTAGCCAGGGCGCTTCCCGATGTCAGAGACGGACTTAAACCCGTGCAGCGCAGGACCCTTTACGATATGCATGAGCTGGGGATCCACTACGACAAGCCCTTCAGGAAGAGCGCCCGTATCGTGGGAGATACGATGGGTAAGTACCACCCCCAAGGAGACAGTTCGATCTATGACGCGCTGGTCGTGATGGCACAGGACTTCAAGAAAGGCCTTCCTCTGATCAACGGACACGGCAATTTCGGCAATATCGAAGGCGACGGCGCCGCTGCGATGCGATATACGGAAGCCAGGCTTCAGGAAGTGACGGAAGAGGCGTTTCTTCAGGATCTGGATAAGGACGTTGTGGATTTTGTCCCCAATTTTGACGAGAATGAGAAAGAGCCTTCTGTTCTTCCTGTCAAGATCCCGAATTTCCTGATCAACGGCTCTGAGGGCATCGCGGTCGGTATGGCGACCAGCACGCCGCCCCACAATCTGGGCGAGGTGATCGATGCGCAGATCGCGCTGATGGACAATCCGGAACTGACGAGCACAGAGCTCATGCGTTATGTCAAGGGACCTGATTTCCCGACCGGCGGGATCGTGGTCAATAAAGATGAGCTTGCGGATATCTACGAGACGGGTTCCGGACGGGTGCGCCTGAGAGGACGCACGGAAGTGGAAAAGGGAAAATCGGGACACATTCATCTCGTCATCACGGAAGTCCCGTACACGATGATCGGCTCCGGCATCGGGAAATTCCTTTCCGATGTGGCAGCGCTCTCTGAGAAAAAGATAACGAATGACATCATCGATATCACAAATCAGTCCGACAAAAACGGAATCCGTATCGTCATAGAACTGCGAAAAGACACGGATGTGGACTATTTCAGGAACCTTCTTTATAAGAAGACCCGGCTCGAGGACACCTTCGGCGTCAACATGCTGGCCATACATGACGGAAAACCGGAGACACTGGGCCTTAAGCAGATCCTGAAGGCCAATACCGATTTCCTCTATGAGACGACGACCCGCAAGTACCGGAATCTCCTGGAAAAGGAGCGCAAAAAGAGGGAGATCCAGGAAGGACTCATCAAAGCGGTCAATGTCATTGACCTGATCATCGAGATCCTCCGCGGCGCAAGAGACCGCAAGACTGTCAAGAACTGTCTGGTCAACGGCGAGACGCAGGGAATCCGGTTCAGGAGTGAGGAGTCCGAGATCATGGCGACGCAGCTGGCTTTTACAGAGGCACAGGCAGACGCCATCCTCGATATGCGTCTCTATAAACTGATCGGCCTGGAACTGGAAGCTCTGATCAAAGAACACGACGAGACGGTTGCCAATATCTACCGTTATGAGGATATCCTCGAAGAACATGACTCCATGACAAGAGTCTTAAAGAGCGAACTGGCAGGAATCAGGGATAAATATGCCAGAGCACGGCGCACGCAGATCATGCAGACGGAAGCCGCCGCATTCACCATAAGGGAAGACGTGGAAGACAGAGAACTGGTCTTCGTCATTGACCGTTTCGGATATGCCAAGACAATGGACCCTTCTGTCTATCAGCGGAATAAAGAGGCGGCAGACAGCGCCTACAAGCACATTTTCTCCTGTGTGAGCAGCGGAAGAGTCTGCCTGTTCACGGACAAAGGCTCGCTGCACAGCGTCAAGGTCTCTGATCTTCCGCAGGGCAGACTCAGAGACAAGGGAATCCCTATCGACAATGTGGGGAACTACGACTCCTCTAAGGAAGAGATCGTTCTGGCCTGCAGCCAGTCGGATCTCAACCTTTACAGACTGCTGTTTGTCACGCAGAAAGGACTTGTCAAGATCGTAAGCGGCGGAGAATTCGAGACCAGGCTCAGGACCGTGAATGCGACCAAACTGGGTGAGGACGATCAGCTCGTGTATGTGGGTGTGATCACAGACCAGAAGTTCGCTGTTCTCATCAGCAGGAACGGATATGTCCTCAAATTCCCTCTGGACGAGATCTCGGAAATGAAGAAGACAGCGGCCGGTATGCAGGGCATGAAGCTGGGCAGGGATGACCTGGTGGAGAGAGCACTGATGATCCGGGAAAAAGAAGATCAGCCCCTGATCCACAGGGAAACGACGATCGACCTGAGCAAAATGCGCACGTCTTCGAGAAACGGCAAGGGAACGAAAAGAATTTGAGGATCGAATCTGAGGATCGAATCTGAGGATCGAATCTGTGAATTGAAGATGGACAAAAAAGACAAGATTTTATACACTCTAAGTGTAAACGTCAAAGAATAACGAGGTTGAAATGAGAGTAATAGCGGGAAGTGCCAGAAGACTCAAGCTGGCAGCGCCTTACGGTCTTGACACAAGACCGACACAGGACATCATCAAAGAAACGTTGTTTAATATCATCCAGGCTGATGTTCCCGGATCCGTTTTTTTGGATCTGTGCGCCGGAAGCGGTGCGATCGGCATAGAAGCTCTGAGCAGGGGCGCTCTGAAAGCCTATTTCGTCGAGAACGGCCGCGAGGCATGCGCCTGCATACAGAAGAATCTGCATACGACCCATTTCGAAGATAAGGCTGTCCTTCTCAAACAGGATGTGCTGAGTGCGCTGCGCCACATACATGAGAAAGAGGCGGATATCATTTACGTGGACCCGCCCTATGAGGCGGTCACTGTCCATGATATCCTGCACGCTTTGGCGAATGAGCGGTTTGTGACTGAGAATACCCTCATTATTGTGGAGACCTCACTCGACACTGATTTTTCCTATCTGCCGCAGATCGGTCTTGCGCTTGTGCGGGAGAAAGACTATAAAGCGAATCGCCATCTGTTTATCCGCAGAACCAACAATGACCGCTGAAAAGCAGAAAGGTAATACTATGAAGCATGCGATTTACCCCGGCAGTTTTGATCCGGTGACCTACGGACATATCGATATCATCAAGAGAGCAGCTGAAATGTTCGATGACCTGACCGTCTGCGTTTTGGACAATAAAGCAAAAACTCCATTGTTTTCTGTAGATGAACGTGTTAAAATGTTACGCAAAGTGTCAGAAAATATTCCGAATGTCCATGTGAACTCATATTGTGGATTGTTGATGGATTATGCACGTGAAATTGACTGCCATATTGCTGTCCGCGGACTGCGCGCAGTTACGGATTTCGAATATGAGCTTCAGATCGCCCACGCAAACCGCACCATCTCCGGCGGATTTTTGGACACGATCTTCATTACCAGCAGTATGGAGTATGCGTATCTGAGTTCTTCCGTCGTCAAAGAGATCGCCTCGTTCGGCGGAGACATCTCTCTGTGTGTTCCCGCGTGCATCGAAGAGGAAGTCGTCAATAAAATGAGAGTTCGTCATCCGGAATTTTACCAGTCATAGAGTTCAAAATTAAGGAGGAATTGGGCACATGAGCAGCAAAATCGAACAGCAGATCGATCAGATCGAAGATTATATTGATTCCTGCAGATATCAGACTTTTTCCAAGACAAATATCATCGTCGACAAGGATGAGCTGGACGGCCTTCTCGAAGAGCTCCGCGCAAGGACGCCGGAAGAGATCAAGCATTATCAGCGCATCATCAATAATAAAGATGCCATCCTGGAGGACGCGAGAAGAAAAGCGGAAGAGATGATCAACGAAGCCACCGTACATACAAACGAGCTGGTCAACGAGCACGAGATCATGCAGCAGGCGTATGCCCAGGCCAACGAGATCGTCCGTCTCGCCACACAGCAGGGGCAGGATATCCTGGATAAAGCGATCAGCGAAGCGAATGCATACAGAAGTTCCGCTGCACAGTATATGGAAGATATGCTGGCTCAGATCGAACAGAGCACGGTGAGCGCACGCAACAATCTCACCTCGATCTTCTCGAATTTCCATGCTGAGATGTCGGATTACATCGACACGGTCCATCAGAACCGCGCGGAACTCATCCCGCAGGATGATGACGGTTCCGACTTTATGCAGCAGGTGGATGATATTCCCGAAGAGATCGAAGAGGGAGAGGATCAGTCCGGTTTTGTGAACACAGATATGGTCCAGGATTAATGCGGTAATGGATATTATGTCAGGGGCATCTTTTCGTTCGTCGGGAAGATGCCCTGTTTCATGCTTTTGGAGCGGATATGATTGGCAGAAAAGGAACATTCGGATATATCAAAAAAAGAAGAAAACTGATGGCACTGCTCACGATCGCGCTGCTTGCAGCTGTTCTGGGCGTGTATTTCGGTGCGCAGTGGTATTTTAAAACGAACAAGAATGTTTTTACGATCATAGCGGCTCTGTGCTGCATCGGCGTCGGAAAATGCGCGGTGGATCTCGTGATGTTCTGCCGTGCCGGCTGCTGCTCGGCCAGTGCAAGGGAGAGTATCATTCTTCATCTGGGAAGGCTCACAGGCAGATACGATCTGTTTATGACCACTTATGACAAAAATTTTTCGATCAGTCATGTTGTCTGCGCCGGCAAATCCGTCTGTGCGCTGACGGAAGATATGAAATGCGACACGAAAGCCGGCGAGCTGCATATCCGCACGATGCTTGAAAATGACGGTTTCAAAGGATACACTGTCAAAATTCTCAGAAATCTTGACAATTATCTGGAGAGGCTCGACGAGCTGAATCTGATCTATGACGCAAAAGACCAGAAAGGCATCAACGGAGTCATGGACCTATTGGAGTCCATCTCCCTGTAACGGATCCGAAGGACAGTAACAAGTATATGAAGGAACTGAGAATCGAAAGCGGGGACAGAGGACAGCGTCTGACAAAATTCATTCAGCGCAGGCTTCCCGATGCGCCCTCCTCTTTTATTTATAAGATGCTCCGAAAAAAGAATATAACGCTCAACGGGAAAAAGGCGTCCGGCAGTGAACTTCTTCTGGAAGGCGATCTGGTGACGTTTTTTTTATCGGATGAAACGATATCCGGATTCGGCGGCAGGACCGGCGTTCACAATAATGAAGCGTCTCTCGAAATGGCAGACGAGTATGTCCGGGCATATCGGCAGTTAAACGGGAGGATCGGCGGGAAGGGGATCCTGTATGAGGATTCGGATATTCTTGCTGTGAGAAAACCGGTCGGCGTCCTGTCTCAGAAAGCGTCGGACGACGACCGCTCCATGAACGAATGGTTCATCGGCTATCTCATTGAGAGCGGACAGATCCGTCCGGACCAGCTCACCGATTTTAAGCCCTCCATCTGCAACCGCCTCGACAGAAACACCGGCGGGATCCTTCTGTGCGCCAAATCCCTGCAGGGCGCAAGAAAAATGGCTGAGCTCTTAAGAGACCGCAGCCTGCACAAATACTACCAGGCAGCCGTTGCGGGAACTGTCCGCGGGAGCGGGAGGATCCGGGGATACCTGACCAAAGACAGGGATGCCAATTCGGTCCGCTTCACCAATGCAGACAGAAAACACGCAGACGGCCGGGAAAAAGACAGCCGTCAGGGCGGCTGGACAGAGACCACATATCAGGTACTGGTTTCCGGAAGCGCGTTTTCGCTTCTGGAGCTGGAACTGATCACCGGGAAAACGCATCAGATCCGCTCGCATCTCGCTTCCGAAGGTCATCCCATCGTCGGAGACCCCAAGTATGGAGACAGGGAGCTCAACCGGCAGCTCAGGACCGAGCTGGGGATCCGGGGACAGATGTTGTGGTGCTGCCGTATGGAATTCCCGGTCATAGAGGATGCACAGTTCAGCGCGGTCTCGGGGCGGACCATTGTCTGCGACCCTCCGGCGCTCTATCGGGAGATCGCGGGAAGCACAAGGAAGGATCTCAGGCGCAGACAGGTATAGATTATGGGGACATGGAAAACGCGGGGTCTTAGAGGCTCTTTGTTTGAAGAAGAGATCAACCGCACAAATGAAAAGTATAAAGAGCAGAAGCTGGCGCTGATCCAAAAGATTCCTACGCCGATCACTCCTATGAAGATCGACAGTGAGAACCGTCACATCACACTCGCCTATTTTGACCAGAAAAGTACGGTGGATTACATCGGCGTGATCCAGGGAATACCGGTCTGCTTTGATGCCAAAGAGTGCCATCAGAAGACATTCGCCCTGCAGAATGTTCATCCGCACCAGGTCGAGTTCATGAGGAACTTCGAAGAACAGGACGGTCTTGCTTTCTTCCTCATCAGTTATACGCAGGAAGGATTCTATTACTATCTGCCGTTTCGTCATTTTCTGCCATTCTGGGAGAGATCCCTGTCGGGAGGCAGAAAGAGTTTCCGAATGGACGAACTTGACATGAACTGGGTCCTTCCTCAAAAAGCAGGCATACTCGTTCCGTACCTTGAGATGATCAACAGAGATCTTTCCGAGAGATACACCGATCGGGATCAGGACTGATTTGACAGTCCGTGCCGAATACGGTATACTTTCTATGATTTCACGTGCTAATATGGTAGCACTGTAATGTATTAAAGTATTGATCAAGCATAAATACAGCATAAGGAGAACGCATGAATTACGCCAACAAAAAAGCCGGGGATCTTCTTCATACACCGGAGGGCGTCAGGGACTGCTACGGCAAAGAGAATACGGCAAAACAGGCAACGATCAGCAAGATCGCCCACGTGATCCGTCTCTACGGATATGAGGACCTGCAGACGCCGGCCTTTGAGTATTTTGACGTCTTTTCCAATGAGATCGGCACGACTCCTTCCAAGGATCTCTTTAAATTCTTTGACAAAGAAGGTAATACGCTGGTCCTGAGGCCGGACTTTACTCCTTCCGTCGCCAGATGTGCGGCCAAATACTTCATGGATGAGAAGAGACCGCTCCGTTTCTGTTATCAGGGAAGCGCGTTCTGCAATACGAACGATCTGCAGGGCAAGCTCAAAGAGACGACCCAGATGGGCGCGGAACTGATGAACGACGCCGGCGCCCAGGCGGACGGAGAGATGATCGCGATGCTGATCGAAAGCCTTCTTGCGGCGGGACTTCATGATTTCCAGATCAGTGCGGGAAATGTCGAGTATTTCAAAGCGGTCTGTGAACACCTGTCGATGGACGCATCAGTGGAGATGGCACTTCGGGACGAGATCTCGGGCAAGAACTATTTTGCCGCGGAAGATCTGCTGAGAAATGAGGGATACTCCAAAGATGAGAGAGATCTGTTCCTCAGGATCAGAGACTTCATGGAAACGGAAGAAGACCTTGAGTCCGCGGCTCATTCGGCGCCGTCGGAGCGCGCAAGGGAAGCGATCAGAAGACTGATCGACGTCTATCACGTTGTGGATGCCTACGGACTGAACGGATATCTGAGCTTCGACCTGTCGCTCCTTAGCAAATACCATTATTACACGGGGATCATTTTCAAGGGCTATACATACGGCACAGGAGAGCCCATCGCTTCGGGCGGACGATACGACCAGCTTCTGAGCTATTTTGGCAAAACAGCGCCGGCCATCGGCTGCATGATCTCCATCGATCCGTTGATGGAGGCCCTCAGAAGACAGCGCCTGATCGACGTCACAGAGCCCGAAATCCATGAGATCTATTACAATAAGGACAATTATCTCGAAGCCCTTAAAGCGGCCAAAATGAGCCGTACAGCGGGGTATAGGACGGTCCTGCTGCCGGAGAACGGCTGAACAGCGGAGGTTACAGTGAACGATTACATTACCATAGCCCTCACCAAGGGCCGCCTTGCGGACCAGACGATGCAGCTCCTTGAAAAGGCCGGTTACAGCTGTGAGGAGCTCAAAGACAAAAAGTCCCGCAAACTGATCTTTGTAAACGAAGCACAGAAGCTTCGGTTCTTCCTCGCCAAAGGGCCTGACGTGCCGACCTATGTGGAATACGGAGCGGCGGACATCGGCGTCGTCGGATCCGACATCATCATGGAGGAGAACCGCAGAGTATATGAGGTGCTGGACCTGGGATTCGGAAAATGCCGGATGTGCGTCTGCGGCCCCGAAGAATCGGTGGACCTTTTGAAACATCATGAGATGATCCGTGTCACTTCCAAGTATCCCAACATCGCAAGAGAGTATTTTTATAACAGAAAGCACCAGACAGTGGATATCATCAAGCTGAACGGATCGGTGGAGCTGGGACCGATCGTAGACCTGGGGGACGTGATCGTCGACATTGTGGAGACCGGATCCACGCTCAAAGAAAACGGCCTCAGTGTCCTGGAGGAAGTCTGCCCCATCTCCGCGAGAATGATCGTCAATCAGGTCTCCATGCAGATGAAGACGCGGCGCGTCCGGGAGATCATCGCAAACGTCAGAGACTGTCTGGAATAAGTGTTTAACATCATCGGTCAGAAAGGAAGCCGGCATTACAAATGAGAATAGTTAAGCTCGACCAAAATACGAAGGCACAGGCGCTGGAAAAACTGATCGGCCGCGGCGCGTCCGGTTACGGAGAGTATGAAAAGACGGTACAGGAGATCATCGCGGATGTCCGCGCCGACGGCGACAAGGCGCTCATCGCCTACAGCAAAAAGTTCGACCGCTGCGATCTGACGCCGGAAACGATGCGCGTTTCCAAAGAGGAGATCCGTGCAGCTTATGCTTCTCTGGATCCCGCTCTCATAGAGGTCATGAAGAAAGCGGCTCAGAACATCCGCGTCTATCACGAAAAGCAAAAGCGCAGCAGCTGGATCACGACAAACGAAAACGGAGTGATCCTGGGACAGAAGATCACGCCGATCGGCGTTTCGGGCTGCTATGTGCCCGGGGGACGCGCCGTATATCCTTCCAGCGTCCTCATGAACATCGTTCCCGCCAAAACAGCGGGCGTCGAAAAGATCATCATGTGCACGCCGCCGGGAGCAGACGGCAGAGCGGCAGCGGGGACTGTAGTCGCGGCGGATATCGCGGGCGCCGATGAGATCTATAAAGTCGGCGGCGCCCAGGCGATCGCGGCCATGGCCTACGGGACGGAGACGATCCCCAAGGTGGACAAGATCACAGGCCCCGGCAATATTTTCGTCGCTCTGGCCAAAAAGGCGTGTTTCGGCGTGACCGGCATTGATTCCGTCGCCGGCCCCAGTGAGATTCTTGTCATAGCGGACGAAACGGCGAATCCGAGGTTTGTAGCCGCGGATCTGCTGTCACAGGCCGAGCATGACCCGATGGCCAGTGCCATTCTTCTGACGACGGACGAAACGCTCGCAGCCAAAGTCAGCAGCGAAGTGGACGGTTTTCTCAGGACACTCTCCAGAGCCGGGATCATCGAACAGTCTCTAAATGACTACGGGTATATCTTTGTCGGCGAGACGATGGACGACCTCATTGAGGCAGCCAATACGATCGCCTCGGAACACCTGGAGATCATCACAAAGAATCCTTTTGAAGTCATGACAAAGATCCGAAATGCCGGCGCGATCTTCCTGGGCAGTTATTCTTCCGAGCCCCTCGGTGACTATTTTGCCGGCCCCAACCATATCCTTCCCACAAACGGCACGGCGAGGTTTTTCTCACCTTTGGGAGTAGATGACTTTGTCAAGAAAAGCAGCATCATTTCGTATTCGAAAGATGCGCTCCGCGCCGTACACAAGGACATCGAGATGTTTGCGCTCAGTGAAGGGCTGACAGCCCATGCCAATTCCATTGCTGTCAGGTTTGAAGATGAGGAATGAGAGGTAGTCACATGGAAAAGAGAATCGCGGAAGTTCACAGAAAGACGGGAGAGACGGATATTTCCATGCGCTTTTGTCTGGACGGCAGCGGAAAAGCGGACCTGTCGACCGGGATCGGCTTTTTTGACCACATGATGGATGCTTTCACAAGACACGGACTCTTCGATATGAAGCTCAAAGCGGAAGGCGACCTGCACGTAGACGGGCACCACACCGTGGAAGACACCGGCATCGTGCTGGGACAGGCGATCAAGGAAGCCGTCGGTGATAAAAAAGGGATCCGGCGATACGGTTTTTTTATCCTGCCCATGGACGAGGCTCTGGTCCTCTGTGCGGTGGACCTGTGCGGAAGGCCCTATTTTGTCATGGAAGGCGCTCCCTTCACCGCGCCGATGGTGGGAGATTTTGACACGGAACTTGTGAGAGAATTCTTCTATTCCGTATCCTACAGCGCGGCGATGAACCTGCACTTCAGGATCCTCTCCGGGACCAATGCCCATCACGTGATCGAGGGCATGTTCAAGTGTTTTGCGAAAGCGCTGGATATGGCTGCAATGAGAGAGGAGCGCATAGAAGACGTGCTCAGCACCAAAGGGAGCCTTTAATCATTTCACAAATTATTGCATATAGATTATTGCAACGAGGAACATCCATGGATACCAACTATAAGAAACTGATCCCCGCTATATATTTGCAGAATTCCAAAGCTGTAAGGAGCCTCACAGACCACGCAGCCGTCAGTGATGATCCTGTCTTACTCGCCGCTCATTACGACAACGGCTATACAGACGCGCTCATGATCTTTGACCTTGCGGACAGCGACGGCGACCAGGAAGCTCACAATGACCTGATCAGAGAGATCTGTTCAAAGATCCGCATCCCCGTGATCGCGGCAGGACACATAAAGAGAATGGAGGACATTAAAAAGTTTCTCTACGCAGGCTGTGCCATGGCCTGCCTGAATCTCTCCAAAGCGGACAACGCCGGGATCGCGGCAGAAGTGGCAGACAAATTCGGTGCAGACAAGATCGCGGCATGCTTCTCGGATCAGCAGCAGCTGCCGCAGGAAGATGATCCCGTTTGGCAGAATATCACATGCCTAGTCTATGTTGGAGAAGATCCGCTTTCAGACTCTGTCAAAATACCGGAGAGCGTATCTTTGATCCTTCAGATCGCGGAAGCCGACTGCGTCAAAGTCTCACTGACACCTGCACACGTACACGGCGTGACCGGAAACGGAGTGAACACGAGAGTGGACAAACTCTCTCATGTCAGAAACAAGCTGGTCTCGTCGGGGATCCCTGTCAGGATCCGCAAGGCAAATTACAAATGGGGCGACTTTAAGCTGGGACCGGACGGATTGCTCCCCGTGGTGGTTCAGGAGGCGTCAACAGACCAGGTCCTCATGGTCGCCTATATGAACGAAGAGGCCTACAATATGACGGTCTCGACCGGCAGGATGACCTACTGGTCCAGGAGCCGGCAGGAGATCTGGGTCAAAGGCCTGACCAGCGGACATTTTCAGTATCTTCAGTCACTGACGGCAGATTGTGACATGGACACGC
>CADCIU010000013.1 GCA_902801585.1 uncultured Lachnospiraceae bacterium
CGGAAGGCCGCCTGCGTTGTGGTGCGCCTTGATGCCGGCTTCGCTCTCGAGAATGTCGGGCCAGATGGTTCCCTGTGCCAGGAACTTCACGCCGTCGAGTTTCCTTGCCTCGTCAGCGAAGACGTCGATGAACTCCTCGCCGATGATGTGGCGCTTCTCTTCGGGATCGTTCACACCTGCGAGCTTGTCCAGGAAACGGTCTACTGCGTCGACATAGATGAGGTTTGCCTGCATCTCGTCGCGGAATACTTTGATGACCTGCTCGGGCTCGCCCTTGCGAAGGAGGCCGTGGTTCACGTGAACGGAAATAAGCTGTTTGCCGACCGCCTTGATCAGAAGCGCGGCTACTACAGAGGAATCAACACCTCCGGACAGTGCCAGCAGTACCTTGTTATCACCGATCTGCGCGCGGAGCTCTTTGATCTGCTCCTCAATGAAAGCCTGCGCGAGAGCGGGTGTCGTGATTCTTTCCATATTATCGGGTCTTCTCTCTGTCATTGATTCCTCCTGCTATAGAATTCAAATTTTATAAAAAACCATTAACTATATTGCAACATTTTAACCGTTCCGGTAATTTCGCACAATTCAAAATATTGACAATATTGACGCTTTGAAACAGCAATTCACTGACAGATTATGCAGTTTTTTGCCATATCAGTCTGGATATGCATCCTTGTTCCGCGCTCACAGTTCCCTGATCACCAGCACCGTGATTCCCGGATTGTCCCCGGGCATGATCCGCTTGACCCGCTTGTCATACCGGTATTCATCCCGGATCATATGCATCAGAGATTTCCCGCGGTTGTAGCCGTGGATAAGCCGGACATGGTATGTTCCCGCATCCACCTGTTTCAGGGCGGCCTCAATCTTTTTAATCGCCTCGTCCTGCCTGCAGCCATGCAGGTCCACATCAATAAAGGGGCTGCTGATCATAGAACCTCCTCTCCCGAAACACTTGCGCGCGGATGACGCGGCGCTTTCCTATCCTTCTCACAGCTCATAGAGCTCGGAATACTTTGCCTCCAGGTAGTCCAGGAAATCCGCCGGTGTGAATTCGCGGCCGGTGATGTCCTTGATCCATTCCTTGGGTGAGAGTTTGTCCGCCTTGTTAAATACATGCCCGATCATCCAGCTGTTGAGCGGCGCAAAGTTTCCCTCGCGGATCACCGCGTTCACATCCACCTCTTCCTTCAGACGGTTGTAGTACATGGCGTTATAGAAATTGCCGATGGCGTAGGTCGGGAAATAACCGAATCCGGAAGTCCAATGCACATCCTGCAGGGCGCCCTCTCTGTCGGAAGAAGGGCACACGCCCAGGTATTCCTGATATTTCTTATTCCAGAGCGCAGGAATGTCTTCCACCTTGATCTCACCCGCGAAGAGTGCTTTCTCGATCTCATAGCGGATGATGATATGGAAAGTATACGTAAATTCGTCCGCCTCGGTGCGGATCAGCGAGGGCTTCACCGCATTCACAGCCTCGTAGAACTCCCTCTCGGAGACATCTGACATCACCTGCGGAAGCAGTTCGCAGACCTTGGGATAGGCGAAATGTACGAAAGCCTCCGACCGGCCGATCCGATTCTCATAGAAACGCGAGACCGACTCGTGCATGCCCAGCGTCTTGCCGCTAATGATGAAGTGATCGTGGTTCTCCTGCGGCTGGTTCTGGTCGAACAGCGCATGTCCTCCCTCGTGGATGGTCGAATACATCGAAGACAGGAATCTTGTCGGATAGTAGTGCGTCGTGATGCGGGTATCAAACCGGCCCATTCCCGCCGTGAACGGGTGCTCCGAAGTTGTAAAGGCGCCGCGGTTAAAGTTGAAGCCCATCTGTGTGAGCAGCCATTTCACCATCTTCGCCTGCTGCTCGTCCTCCACACGGCGGCTCAGGAAATCTGTGCGGATCTTCTTGGGGCTCTTCTTGATCCTCTCAAGAAGCGGAATCAGGCGCTCCTTACACGCGCCGAAAACCTCGTCCAGCACATCCGAAGTCATGCCCCTCTCATAATCGTCCAGGAGTGAATCGTAAGCCGTCTTGCCTGCAGCGTCCGCGCCGCGCAGCTCGATCATGCGCCGGTTTGTATCCGCCACTTCATTCAAAGAAGGCGCAAACAGGCTGTAATCACCGGTCTCCCTTGCTTTGCTCCAGTTCACGAAAGCCCGATTGAAAGTCAGCATGAATTCGTGCTGAAGTTCAGGCGTCACGTTTTTGCTCTGCAGATAGTTTCTGTGCAGCTGTTCTGCCATCACGCGGTCCAGCTCCTCCAGCTCGCTTCTGTGCTCATACAGGTACTCCGCCGCTTCGATAAAAGCAGGATCTTTGATCAGCTTGTAAGACTGGTTGTTGAGAAAAGCCCAGACTTCGCCCTGCTCCTCCATCGCATCGATTGGGCAGATCGTCTCCTGATCATAAGTCAAAATATTGACTGCATGGTCATACTTCTCCGCCGTTGTCAGGGTCTGTTTTACAAATTGCAGTTTCTGTTCAAGTAATGCTCTGTCTGCCATAAATCGTATCGTCTCCTCACTCTCTTTATTTCTTTCCACTCTTTTTCATTCGTCCAGCCGCATCTCCATCTCGTGCCAGGGATCACCGCCCCACACGGAATCCGAGATTCCAAGGTCCTTAAATCCCATCTTCTCGTACATGCCGACTTTTTCGTCATGTGCCGTGAGAACCATGCGGCGGCGGCCTTTGACCTGTCCCCAGATCCCATACAGGTGGATCAGTTCTTTGGCCAGTCCCTGACCGCGGTATTTTGGCAAAACATCGAGCCCCATGAGGAACTCCGTCTGCGCTGCGGGGTCGTGCAGTGTAACATCTGTAAAGAATTCATCTTTAAAGCGCACTTCATCTGAGGCAAGGCCGTCCAAAAAACCGGCGATCTCCCCCGTCTCCCGCTCAACTGCCACAAGAAACTGTTCCGGCATCTGCGTGACACGCCTATGCATCTCTTCTTCGGGGCAGGCCTCATTGGGCGGGAAGCAGATGCGCTCGATCTCATTGATCTTGTCCGCCTCGCCCGGGCGGACCTGTCGGAACACATAACGCTTCAGGAGCGCTTCGTCGCCATAGACGCCAAACAGGATCTGCGGATCCTCGCGCGTCAGGATTCCTGTGAACTGCGGCACCTTGAAGCGGTCCATGAACAGCATGCACTTGCACATGAAAATGTAAAACACATTGCAGCCGCATCCATACAGCGTCTCATAGTTAGCCTGCCCTTTCGCGATCACCATATCCGCCTTTACAATGGCTTCCCGCGCCTCCCGGGACAAAATACGGAGCACCGTTCCGTCCGTCGCCGTTCCGTTCCCCATACAGCGGCCCAGCTCTGTCAGCCCCACCTGCTGCGCATCTTCCATCGTGGCGTCGTTGGCAACCGGTGCGCCTCTCACGATCACAGTGATCGCAAGATCCGGATTCAGGCGCTTCAACTGTCTGAGAAGTATTTTGTCCATCACGATCTCACCGCAGTTGTCGGTGATGAGCGTAAGGGTCTTCGAAACCGCCGCCTGCTCCCGCATGAGCGCCAGGCATTCCTCGTCCATCCCGATCACGGGAGCCCTGTCGAGAAGCTCCATGAGTTTCCCCTCCTCCACGCGATCGAGAGCGGCAAAATCGATGAAATTCCCCATCATCGCATATTGTACCGCACTCTTAAGCGGGTCCTCAGACGCAAGAACGCGGTGCTCCAGTTCCTCCTCCAACCCCAGCATCAGGTCGTTAAAATGGCGCTTGATCTGTGTATAGTCCATCTCTCCCTCCCCGAAGAGCCTCTTTCTGGTCTCCTTAACCTGATGAAAGACCTCCGGCCCGGTGGGCACCGCCCCGCTCTGCTGCGTGAGCTCGACCAGCGCTTCCTGATACTCCCTGACCAGCTCCTTAGGCGCATCAGCTGGGTAATTATTCAGATGTTTGTTCAACATACATTCTCTGCACGCGCTGTTCATTTTCTTTTATATCCGGTCACCATTGTCATCACAAAGCATACTACTGTTCCCCATGCAAAAAACTTATGCCATTTCATGTATTCTCTCCTCCTCTGCGATGTCTTAGACGCATCTGAATCTTTCATTCTGTATTTTGGCGCTTCTTCCTGTTTCCCGGAATCCGTACTATGTACCGTATTCCACACAATTCTCTCAATCGTCGTCCGGATCCTGATCTCATCGCCGCAGTGCACATAGTGCAGCTGATCGCCCATGAGCTTCTTCATTGCGTTGTAAGGCTCTACACCGGTGCAATGACCTGTATAGAACACCGTGTCCAGCTTGCGGAGTGCCAGCGCCGTGTCGATGATCATCGTGATATCTTCATCGGAATAGCCATGCTTCTTCATCATGTGGAACCCGCTGATCGCCGCGTCCGGATACCCGCCGTACAGTGCGTGATACCTGTCCAAAATATTGAGGATCCCATGATGCGCGCATCCCGAGAGCAGCACTTTTTTGCTCCCCTCGCTGATCACCAGGCACTGCTCATGGCTAAAGTCGTCCTGTACAAGGCCCTCCTCCGTCTGCATCTTCAGGCGGGCATTTGTCGAAGGAATGGGGTTTTCGTTCCCGATCCCGGAAAACAGGGACAGCTCATCATCGATCCTATATATGCCGTCAGCCTCCGCCGCTCCTTCTCCGACAATCACCACCTGCGGAAGGCTCTGAATTTCCTTGGCCAGCCCGATATAATGCGGCTCTCCGGCCTTGTTCACAGAGTAATATTCCCCAAAAGCGGTCTTTGAGACGTAGATCTTCGCCTCCGGATTGATCTCTGCAAAGGGCAGTATGCCGCCGCCGTGGTCGTAATGTCCGTGGCTGAGCACGACCGTATCCACTTTGGTCAGATCGATCCCCAGCTTCTGTGCATTCTCAATGAGCAGCTCCGACTGGCCGGTATCCATCAGCAGCTTGTGGTGCTCCGTCTCAATATAAAAGCTCAAGCCGTGCTCAACGCCGCAGCCCGCCTTGCCCTCTGTATTTTCAACAAGGTTGATTATGCGCATGCCTGCCTCCTGTATATTCGGTGTGTATGTGGTGTATCTTTAGTGTTGTTCAATGTGCCGGTGTGCATTTACCTGCATTTAGAGCATACTGATCGTTATTTTGCCGCTGCCGCTCCTTTTGATCCCCATCTGTTCAGTTTTATTCTCATTTGAGGAAAACATTTGGGGAATAACTGCCGAACGGCCGCAGAAGTTCCGGATATGTCACAGTCTATAGTAGCAAATCAGTCGGTTTGGCGCAAGAGAGGTGGACGGAAGCGGCTATCCAAGCCATCGATCAAGATGATGTACCCGCGGACGACTATGGCCGGCCGGGTTTTACGCACCGTTTCGATAATTCAGGAAATCATCCTAAATCAGCCCTAAAAAGCGGAGAACCTACGCCACACGGATCAGTTGTGTTATCATGGTTATATACAGCTGCCGCTTCAAAGTCAGATGGCAAAAAGAGGTGTCAAAATCAGGTGTCAGAATGAGGTGTCGAAATGAGTACATACGATTTAAAGCGACTTGAGATCGCGATCCAGTACATCCGCCGTATGTCCGCAGGAAGAAATCCTGTCACAAACCGGCCTGCGCCGGAAAATGAAGTACTTAATAACATCAACGTAAACCGCTGTCTGAAATTCATTGACGAGGTTCTTACAGATGTGCATAAGAGCGGCGGAACAGTCGGCTTACTTCCGCCAAAAGAGAGAACACCCAAGCATCTTGCTTCCGAAATCTTCCCCTATGAGATCCTTAAGCAGTACCGATATGTGCAGGACCAGCAGATCTCCTATTTTCTGAAACAGCTCGGCGAGTACCTGCCCGAAGACCAAAAGCTGCCCATTGCTGCGACTGCGATCACCACCTGGCTTCGTGAAAACGGCTACCTCGAGAAAAGGGCCGTCAATGATACCGGAAAAGAGAACTCTGTCCCCACAAAGAAAGGGGAAGCGCTGGGCTTGTACGGCGAATCTGCAGGCATATATCCCAACGAGTATTATCGTGTTTTCTATAACGAAAACGCGCAGCGCTTTATCATCGACAACTTCCGCCGGATCCTGACAGAATCCGAGGCGATCCGCGAACGCAACCGCAGCGAAAAGAAAAAGAGCGCGTCTCCGCGCAGCGCAAGACAGAGCGGCATTAATGCGCAGCAAAGTGAATACGCGGGGCGGCAGGGCAGTTCGAATGTACGGCAAGGCGAGTTTGCGCCGCGTTATAGCGATCATACGGAGCGGCAGGGCGAAAACGCACCGCGTTATAGAGATAACACGGGTCGACAGGGCGGCAGCTCTGCAGGCACTGGCGCCGGCCGCTATGGACGCCCGAACGAACTTCCCGGCTTTGCTCCCAATCCTTCGCCTGCGTATAACCTTCCCAACGAAGTTCCACCCGTGGAAGACCTTCCTCAGGAATACTATGACATGCTCAGCGAAGGCTGGGCTCCCTCTGATGGCGAGGTGCCGTGGTGAGGTGCTCATATACTGAGGGCTGTACCGGAATCGAAACTGCACACTGGTTCCGTGAGCCTTCTGTAAGTTATACTCTGTACTGACGCCGAGGATGCCTTGACTTTTCTTATTACCGAGACTATCTTATTTCTATCGGAGCAGTCTCTGTGCTCCTCAGCAGAAAATCACTTCTTACATCTAATCTGATATTCCTGCTGATCACAGCTATTCACATCAGGCAGGGAATATCGGATTCGAATGTATTTAACATGTCACTTCCCTGCTCTTCTCACATCTAAGACAGGAGGTCCGACATGAGTTACAACAACCAGTATTTTGACACTGTCGACAGTTCTTCAGACAGGAACCCTTCCCTTACCAAATGGGAGAACCTGACGATACAGGATCGTTTTCTTTTCGCCAAAGTTATGGGACAGAAGGAAAACTGCCTTCCTCTCCTTCAAAGGCTTTTCCCCGAACTCAATATAACTGACATTCGTTACATCGAGGCCGAAAAGACAGTGGAAGGCTCCATCGACTCCAAGGCAGTCCGGCTCGATGTTTACGTACATGATTCCGCTCAGCGAGCATTTACACTGGAAATGCAGGTCGATGACAGGGGAAATCTCCCCTTGCGAAGCCGGTATTATAGTTCCATGATGGACGAAGATCTCCTCGGTAAAGGGCAGGATTACGACGAGATCCTGCCGATTTACGTTATCTTTATCTGTCCATTTGACTTATTCGGAAAGAGCCTGCATCGCTACACCTTTATGAACTTCTGTAGTGAAGACACTTCCCTCCCCCTCGGAGACGGATCTGCCAAAATATTTCTCAACACAAAAGGAACTGCTGACGATGTATCAAAAGAAGTTCTGGCATTCTTAAATTATGTTAACGGAACCTTTACCCCTGGTGACGAATATATTTCGCTGCTCGATCTGGCTGTCAAAAAGGCCAGGAAAAATGCGGTTTGGAGGCGTGAATTTATGATATACGAAATGGAAATCAGACACGAGAAAAAACTGGCAAGAGCCGATGGACTAGCTGAAGGTCGCGCTGTGGGCCTGGCTGAAGGTCGCGCTGTGGGCCTGGCTGAAGGCCGTGCGGAAGGCCTGGCTGAAGGTCGCGCGGAAGGTCGCGCGGAAGGTCGCGCGGAAGGTCGTGCGGAAGGTCGTGCGGAAGGCCGCGCGGAAGGTCGTGCTGAAGGTCGTGCGGAAGGCCTGGCTGAAGGCGGGGCACTTAAGCTGATTCAGATTGTCTCCAAGAAAGTCCTGAAAGGGAAAAGTCTCTCAACCATCGCTCATGAACTGGAAGAAACAGAGGATACGATCAGACCGATTTATGATCTGTTTGTTTCCAACCCCGAAGCAGACCCGGAGGAGATTCTTGCCCGTTTATAATATACTCTGGGGGCGGATCGACGATACTTATGCCTTGACATGATCAGAGCTGCACCCTTTCCCGTTCCTCTGGAAGATGGGCGCAGCTCAGATTTTGCATGCTCAACTATGTAATTACAGTTTTTAATAAAACTTACTCACAGCGTATTCTGCCTGTTCATTTGTGAACCCCTCAAATTCCAGCTGCTCGATCAAACCCGTATAGGAGAACGCCGTATACTCCAAATACTGCTGTGCTTTCTTCAGCGCATTTTTCTCACCGAAGGTGGCAGTATCATTCCCGGAACCGGAAGAAACACCGGCGGTTTGTTCTGACGTTCTGCTTTCTTTCGATGCGCCCGCGGGTGTCGATGAATTCGGCAGATGATCCGAATAATCGTATTTGACGACTCCGTTTTGAATCCAAACCAGGTAATCACTTTCTGTATACTCATGTTCGTCGTTCAAACTGTCCACCCAGTAAATATTGACATAAAAAGCTCGGCCGCCGATTTCTACAACCTTCAGCAGAGTGTCACTAAGTGTTGTCATGGATTCCACCAGCTTCTGCCAGGAATCCAGCAGCGAAGAATCCCTTGTATTCATCGCGGAGCGAAGGTTTTCCGGAGCTTCAACATAAATATTGAGCTCACGTTTCTCCTCGTCATACACCAAATCATGCCTAAATTCCGAGAAATGCTGATCCAAAAGCTCTTCAAGTTTCTTATACGTATCTGTCTGATCAAACGGAACTTTATAGTCCTCCACGGACTCCGCAGATCCGTCTCCTCTGTCTAATATGTAATCACACGATTCGGCCCACATTATGTGCAGCTGCTCTTTGCCAAAATACAGGTGAAAGTCCTGTTCATTTCCATACAAATCGCCCTTGGGCTTCGACTCGAACAGATACCCGGCTTCTGTAGTATCTGAGACCAAACCATCTTTGATCTCGCCCATATATCCGGAATAACTCACAGAGCCGTAAACATCTCCCGACGAAAGATAGAAAGAAACATCCGCACTATATACATCGCCTCTTTCCGAGGCATAGGCAAACTTACCGCTGCAGTCCATGAGGTCCTTCAGCTTTTGGATAAAGGCTGTCTGCTCAGCGTTTGCAGATGTACAATTCCCAAGCTTCTCATATGCCTCTTGAACAGGCATGTTTTCTGCTGCACATACTTCTTCATAGAGTTTGTCAGTTTCGGAGTCTCCCTCACTCCTTCCACATCCCATCACCATTACTATGCAAAATACAGCGAGTATTCTGCAGATCATTCCGCCTCTCACTATTTTGCCCTCCTGCTGATGATCAAACCTTATTTCATAAAGTCAAAGGCCGCGATCACGTCAACATCCACTTCTCCATCTTCATAAGTAAATGGTATTTCAATTGTCCCTCCGATATCGTTCGTACAGATGATATATCCGTTCTTGACCTCATATGTACCGCCGCTTGTATTGAACGATGTCCGGAGCTCGTAATTGTTCGGCTCCCAGAATTCGATCTGATAAGTCATTGAATTTGTATTGACATCCCATTGATACCCATTGATCTCATTCTTTACAGCTGCCTCGGTCTCGCTGTCTGCATCTTCCAAAGCCCACATCTCCTCTTCATATCCTTCAGGATCTGCCAGCTCTCCCACCTCTTCAGGGCTCTCGCAGTGCACGATGTCATCCGTTGTAAACTTGATCTTATCCGAATCCGGAATCTGATCTTTGGTGATCGTAATACTTCTTCCCGGCTCGAGTTCTCCTTTAGGAATTTCAAATGTTTCAACAAACTTAATTTCATCCCCCACATATACTTCCTTCAGATACGCCCCGTTATAATAGTTTCTCATGTAACGGATTTCCTTTTTGGATCTGGCCGCTTTATATGTGTTTGTATCATTGATCGTCACGTACATGCTCTTGCTGTCAATCTTCATGTTTTTGTCATTCGTATGCGCCGTGTAGAAAATATACAGAAAGCGCATGTTTTCGTTGTCTGATGTGGAATAAGAGTCATCAACGTACACGCCGTCAATTGTCATGTAATTTGTTTCTTTTACCACTGCCGATGCTGCCTGCGCCTCTTCATTTCCGGCTGCATCTGCTTCTCCGGAAGTTCCTGCTGTCCCTGCAGCGGCTCCCTCCTGTTTCTCAATTCCGGCAAAAGATACATCTGCGGTGTAAGAATCCAAAACCGTGTTATCTTTCATGGACGAGATCATGAGTTCCGCCTCAAAGTCCAGTAAATCCGCAACAGAGCTTATATGCTCCGCTCCTTTCGAATTCCAGGCCTCGTTGTTCGGTGAAGAAATACAGTCAAAAGCAGCGCTGTCATCAATCTTTCCGGCCTTAACCGTTCCTGTAGTATTGGCGAACTGCACAGCATACTGTCCAATGGATGACGATGAACAGTATACACCTATGTCGTTCTCACTGTCCTTGTTCGTGACCGTGTAGTGGATCTTATACTCGTAATACTCGCTTGCTTCCCTCCCTTCATTCATGATGTCCATACTCAGAGAGGTAAACTCTATTTTGACATGATCATCATCGACCGCTGCATAAGCCGGCTCAAAATTAATGTGCTTATCATCCACTACAACCGCTTTTACTGAAGCCGCAGCCGAATCTGCTGAATCAGCCGAAACTGCTGTGCTTTCAGCATTTGCTTCGTTTTGTCCTGTGCTGCCGGCTCCCGCTGTCTGGGTGCCGCCACCGCAAGCGGTCAGGACCGCCAGCATTCCGACAACTGTCAGCTCCAACATCCATCTCTTCATTTTTCCTACCTCCCCATTTCATACTCATCGTTGCATCTGATACTTCAAAATCACAATCTGAGCTTACATATGATTTATAATTGATTATACTACTTTATCCTATTTAATACTACTTTCAAATGGTTTGTCCGAAGACTCTTTATAATGAAGAACATGAATACTCAAAAGCCATTAAAAACCAAAGTGAGCATCACGCTCGATGAAGATGTGATCAGAAGAATCAAAGAGCTGGCCGAAGCGGATGACCGCAATTTCAGCCAGTATATTAATCTTGTGCTCAAAAAGCATCTTGAAAGGAATCGCGGCGGTGAGCGTCCGCAGCAGTGATAACTGTAAACACATTTATTACCGAAGAAAAATACTCACAGAGGACTTGCCTCTGTGAGTATTTTATTGTTTTTCAATCATGGATTGGTGGGCTGGGCGCCCACTCCGGAAAATAGTTGGTAAGATCTCCGTCGCCCGGCTTTTCTCCGTGTCAGACTTGGCAAGAATGCCGGTGTGGAAGAATTACTTCTTTACAATCGAAAGTCCTGTTGTGTTATATGCGCTGGTAAAGGTCTTGCCGTCATCCGAGACACAGCGCACCGTGTAGGTATATTTTGTCCCTTTCTTTGCTGTCTTGTCTACATAGCTGAGTGCGGTCGTATCCGCCAATGTCACCCATTTTCCGCTGCCGGTCTTTCTGAATACGCGGTATTTGGCCGCTCCTGCAGACTTCGACCAAGTAACTTTAATGCCGCCTGTCACATTTGCGACTGCTCCCAGCTTAGGCATTGCAATAAAGGTGATCGTCTTTCCGGCAACCAGTTCACTGGTATAAGTATTACCGCTCATGCAGCGGACTGTATAGGTATACTTTGTTCCGGACTTCGCGGTCTTATCGAGGTAGCTCAAAGAGGTGGTATCTGTCAGTTTCACCCAGCTTCCCGATCCAGTCTTTCTGAACACGCGATATTTTGCAGCATCCGGCGACTTCTTCCACTTGAGTTGCACACCTGACGCCGTGGGAGAAACGGTTGTCAGCGTGGGGGTGTCAAGCCAGTTCTTCATCGTCACTCCGGTTCGGTCAAAATCACTGATATACTTTTTCTTGTCACTGCTCATGCAGCGGACCGTATACTGGTATGTGCCCCATTTGACGTTATAATCATAATAACTCCCGGTCTGTTTGACGTCTGCAACTTTGACCCAGGACGTATCGCCCGGACCTTTTCTGAAAATACGAAATACGGTAGTCGTGTCATCATAGACACTGGTTCCGTCGGCATAGCGCCAGTAAATCTTAATGTAACGTTTTCTTGTATTGGTATTATCATATCCATATCCTGTGTATCCCGTTTCAAGTTCCGGCGTCGATTTCGTATAATTCGAATAATTTTTCTTGGCTTTCGTCAGCGGGTCATTCCATTTTCCAATCTTGATCTTTTTCCAAAGTGCTGCTGTTCCGTCGTAGTTGACAGTACTTAGCTTGTTGCACCCGTCAAACGCATAGTATCCGATCTCTTTGATTTTCAAAGAAAGGCTAATTGTTGTAAGACTGCTGCAGTTTTCAAATGCGCTGTCTTCAATTTCCTCTGCTCCTTTGAGATTGGCTGATTTCAAAGCGGTGCATCCGCTGAATGCGTCCTTTCCGATTTCTCTTACTTTGTCAAGATTGATTACTTTTGTAAGGCTTGTGCAATCTTTAAATTTCTCATCATAGATATACCGTGTGTTAGGTGACAGCCTCACAGCTGATAAACTGGTGCAGCCTTTAAATGAACCACTCCCACTTACACTGTCTGGAATATTCATGCTGGTCAGCGATGTGCAGCCGGCAAAACTGCCTAAAGATGTAACGCCCATAGGAATGGACAGACTCTTTAGAGAAGTGCATCCACTGAAATCGCCAATGCTCTTTACTCCCTTGGGAATTGTGATGTTTTCAAGACTTGTACAGTTCGTAAATCCGGCAACTGACTCTATTCCTGCAGGCAGATTGACTGTTCGAAGGTCTGTGCAGCTGTCAAAGGCATTATATTCTATCTGTCTCACACTTGACGGGATCGTGATACTTGTGATTCCGGTCCCGGCAAATGCTTCATAATCGATTTTCCGGACAGAATCGGCCAGCGTGACAGCGGTCAAATTATTACACCCATAAAAAGCCTCGCTACTCACACTCGTCACACCGGCTTTTATGTTTACTTCTGTTACCAAATCTGAATAACTGTCATTTCTAACAAGTCCGTAGTAACCCGTATCCATCTCTCCTCTTCCGGAAACAACCACAACACCATGCGCATTCATCGTCCAGTTGACCTTCTCTCCACAGCTTCCCTTCAGGTAGAATGCAATTCTCTTCGTTCCATCTGTATTGTAGCTGTGAATCACAGGCGTTGAATATCCAAAGTATACATCCTCGGCATCAAACCACTGGTTGATCGTACCTGCAAAATAAACGTCTTGCAAACTTGAAAGATTCCATCTAAAAGCATCGTTATCTATACTCTTAAGACTAACCGGTATATATATTTCTTTCAATTCTGCGCAAGAAAGAAAAGCATCTGATCCAATTCCGGTCACACCTTCTTTGATGACAATTTTCTCAATACCGGGATTAGACCAGCCCCAATAATTACCAATTGTCCCTTTTCCATAATAATAAGCCGTATGGTTCTGATCGATCGCACAGATGACTCCGGTACCACAGGTTCCGATATCTATGAACTCCAACCTAGTGACACCATCCGTATCATACACATGGTAATCTATTTCCGAACCAAAGCTGTTTTTGTCAAACTTCCATTCTGTAATCTTTCCCTCAAAATACACAAAAGAAAGGCTGTCACATGTATCGAAATTTGAATCTCCAATACTCTGTAAACTGGTATAATATGCTATTGCAGCGAGACTATCCTGATTATAAAAAGCATAATCACCAATGCTTGTCACCCCATCATCAATAACGAGAGTTATGACCCTATGTGCTGAAAACGGAGAGGTAGATACGTATTCGTCATAATCATAATCGTACACATAAGTATAATCATACATCTCACCTGTCCCGCTGATCACAAGGTTTCCCTCCTCGTCGATCTTCCAGGTCAGGTTGTCTCCGCAGGTCCCCTCCATTGCCGTTGTGACATTGACGGTACACACCGCACTGTACTGGTAATAATCTCCCTCCTCGTCGTAACCTTCAACTGACGCATGAATCGAAGTGTTTCCATGTTTCTTTGCTGTCACAAGACCATTGTCATCGACTTGGGCTATGCGACTATTATCTGAGTACCACTCAACTGTATAATCCTGCACTGCAGCGGTTTCCCCTTCTTCTGTGTTCACGGTCGCTGTCAGCTGAAATGTTTCATCCGTCTTTAAGTTTATTTCCGACTCGTTCAGCACAATTGCCGTGATACCCTGTGCTGTCTCTTTTCCCTCTTCACTCTCTATCTTTTCCTCAACATCGGCGGCTGCCTCCTGCTGTGTGCCGCCTTCCTCTGAGGTTTCTTCCGTATTACCTCTTTCCGAGTCTTCGTCCTCATCCGAATCCTCTGAGACTTCTTCAACAACATCTGCACCCGTGTTCTCTGCCTGCTCTTCAATCTCCTCTGTTTCTTCTACAGGTTCAGCCGCGGTCTCGATTTCTTCCTCCTGTTCGCTCTCTTCCTGCTGATCGGCATCTGTTTCAGCAGCCGCATCTGCAGCCGAAGTCTGATCTTCCACAGATGCTCCCGCACTCTGTGTCTCTTCCGCTGCCTCAGCGGCATACGTTGTCATCCCGGTAAACGGAGCCATTGTGCCGGTCACTGCAAGCATAGATGCGCAGAATAAAGCGGCCAGCTGTTTCCTTTTCATAAGTCCCTCCTTTGTTGAATATGTAGTCGTTCGTTTGGTTAGAAGATGATATATGCTATTATATCCTACTTTATGCTATTAGGTGATACATATATTCAGTTTATTTACTTCTTCCCAATCTCTTCCTGATTTTCCTCGCACAGTGCAGTGCGCCTGATATTAACAATTTACTATTTGGAGGGAATTGTTTGGTGGGCTGCGGGCCCACTCCATGACTGGCTTTTTATGGCCGTACCACATGAAATTCCTTGTGGCTCTATTTATCAAGTCCCTTGGTTTTCCTTGGCTTTAGCCGGTTGGGCTTCGGAAGCATTTTTCACATTGATTTGCACCCATACCTTTTTCACATGAGACTCCAAAGCCACCGATCTTCAGTGGTATATCCACTGGGTTGGGCGTATTCAAATATTTCAGAATAATCTGCATACATGAAATCTGAACTTATGCCTCGAGCATGGATACAAATCGTCACAAATAAAGCTTACTGAGCCAACTGCAAGAAATTCTATGACGTTTTCCCATCAATTCCGAATAAAGTCACAACCCCCACGGGTGCAAATTGCTCAGCAAAGGACTCTCCAGCCCAACGCATCTTCACATTGCCCTTTCAGCCAACTACTGCATCTCCGGCTTCGAACTGCTCCAACCGCCACAAGAACTGTCACACATAAAAAGAGCCAAAGCCGCCGCACCGTGTGATCGATCACACAGTGCGGCGGCTCCACACTCATCATCCATATTCAAACGAGCTCTCGCCCTCTCAAAACTCCGTACTGAACTGTCCCTCCCAGGTTCCGATCAGCTCACCGCCGTCCGCGTACACAGATACTTTGTATGTCCGGTCGAACAGGCTATAGCTGCTGTCCTCTTCGGAGTAGTTTACTCTCACGGTTTCGCCCGCTTTGTATTCTTTTTCGTCACAATAGGTGTCGTGTTCTCCCCGCGTCGGGTCATCGATCCTGAAAGTCAGCGTGGTAGTCGCGTCCGGCTGTCCGCCCGTCAGCCTCACTTCCAGATAAGCGGACTGCATGGAGCCAAAGGAATACACCATGCCCGTCTTAATAGAAGTGTGCCACTTATAAACTTCTTCCTGCATTTCTTCGGCGCCTTCATATCCGATGTCAACAAGATATTGGATATATTGGTAAGTGGTGTGCGTCGGGTCTTCCAGTGTCTCCTCGCAGTAGCGGTATTTTGCCTCCAGAGCACGCTCGTCCGCGTCTTTGTAGCCCGGAATCTTTTCGAAATAAGTGGACGCCAGGTTGTACTTCCCGTTGCCATACTCCTTATTGCCCTGCAAATACAGACTCTCCTTGTGCTTCTCTGCAGAATCCTTATAGTCTCCCAGCTTCTCGTAAAGCGACTCCGCTTTGTTATAGTCCTTCCTTGAAAACGCGGTCTCCGCTTCCTCATATCCGGCCTCATTGATCAGCTCTGTTAGTTCGTCCGGGTCACCAAGTCCAGATTCCTGCACGGCTTTGTAAATATTCACCGCGGCTTCCCAGTTCTCCTCTTTTCTTCTCTGGACTGCGATCGCGAGGATCTCCCTGTAAATCGCGTCAAAATCCTCCTCCGTTTCCACTTCGAACTTGATCAGCGCAATATGGGCTTCCATGACTGCTTGCAGTTCTGTGATGCTTTTGGTCTCCTTGTACTTCTCCATGCAGGTCCGGGCAGCTTCCTGTGTTCTGCGCACTCCGTCTTCCCAGTGTTCCTCAGCATCCACTGCGCCCTCTTCCTGGAACTTCTTCAGTTTGGTGAGTGCATCGTCAAACTTTTTTCTCGTGAGTTCATTGGCCGTTTTACCGTAACTGTAGACGGTCTCCCAAATGGTCTTTTCTCCGTAATTCTCTATCAAAATATCTCTGATCTTCTGCGCATTGCCCGTCTTTTCGTCCACATAGCACTTGCACACAGCATCTGCCATACCGTCGCGCACCGCTTTCTTCTGCGCCGCGTTCATTTTCCGGTAAGGATGGGCAGTCACAAACGCCTGTACCGCGTTCGGGATATTCTCCTCCTTGTTTTCGAGCCTGTTTATGACCGCGATCTCAGCGCTGATCTGCGCAGCCTGTTCTACAGGATAAACCAGCAGTCTCCACCAGAGAAATGCCCCGAAGGCTGCCATAGCCACAAGTGACGCAGCCAGCAGCAGCCGCGCGCGGATCCTGTGTGATTTGTTCATGGGATCAAATCCGGGGATCTTCTCGAATTTCCGATCCAACGCGGATGTCTTTTCCCGGATCCTCTGTATGTGGGCTTTCATCTGAGCAGCTGATGCGTAGCGCTTTTTGGGGTCCATCTCCGTGGCTTTGTCCGTAATGCGCTTGGCATCGACATTTCCGGGCAGCATGCGCTCAACCAGCTTGCCCAAAGCATACAGATCCGTCCGGACATCCGACTGCGCAAATCCGTACTGCTCGGGCGCCGCCAATCCCTGCGTGCCGATCATCATGGTGTCTTTGGTCTGGCCGGTGACGTATATTTTGGCGGCGTCATAGTCGATGATCTTGACGACAAAGTCATCTGTCACCATGATATTGGACGCCTTGATATCGCGGTGGATGATCGGCGGGTCCGCACTGTGCAGAAACTCCAGCCCGTCGCAGATCTGCGTCAAAATATCGACTCGTTCGGCAAATGTAAGCGGGACATCAGATGCAGCGTCCCCCTTCTGCAGCCCGCCGGCTGTTTCGTCCGCCTTCAGCATCTCATCCAGCGTCCTGCCCTGGATCAGTTCTTCGATGACAACGAGCTTGTCACCTTCTTTCCAATAGGTCTGGACTGCTGCCACATGGCGGTTTTTGTGATCGCGAAGATAGGCAAAAACCTGTTCGTTGTAGACATCAAGCGTCTTCTTAAAATATAATTTTCCTGTAGGAATATCTCTGACAACAGATTTTCCGTCCTCCAGGACGCGCATTTCATCATACAATGCATTTTCACAAAGCTGTTCCAGTTCAGTCATACACGCCTCCCGTCAATTCCCACGGTGTTGTATCATAACAAATTATAACACGGCTTTGGGATATGCCCATGATCGACTTGCATCTACAGGATTATAACGAACTATTTATTCACTATTTTGATCAAGGAGATACTATGGACGAGTCAACCACCAGAAAACTATCCGATGTGCTTTCCGGCATCGACAACACCAAGGACATGGAAAAGTTCATGGAGGAGCCCAAAGTCATCGACAGTTTCAAGAACTTCCCTGACTACTTCCGCTCCCTTTCTGCCGTTCAGCAGCTCGAGAGCGGTGAGCTGATCCAAAGGAGCGGCCTCGAGCGGTCCTTCTACTATCAGGTCATGAAGGGGACCCGCAACCCGAGCCGCGACAAAGTGCTGCGCCTCTGCATTGCGGCCGGCCTGACTCTGCGCGAGACGACTCGCGCGCTCGAGCTCAGTGGGAACGCCCCCCTCTATCCCAAGAACCGCCGGGACATCATTCTGACGGTCGCCATCAATCAGAATGCCACCGTCGATGATGCCAATCTGCTCCTTTTCAAATACGGGGAGGAACCGCTCGCCTGAACACCGGGTCTGTCAATCCTTTATAAAACCAAATAACTAAACCAAACAACTGCCGGACTGAGAAATTCGCTTTCCTCAGACCGGCAGTTCTATTAATTCATCTCAATATACAAATCTTCGTATGAATCCGTCTTACCCTTCAAACGGCACCACATGCGTCACCGCATCCGCAGGCTGGATCCTGCACTCACCGTTATCGAGGTCGATCAGCACATACTTGTTGTTGCCCATTCCCAGCTCCTTCATATAGCTGAGCTGGCGATGGCCGTGGCGGGTCTCGATGCGCTCCACCAGGTCGTGGTGGTCTTCTTCCTTGAGCGCGTACACAAGATCAACGCTGGCTGTATCCACTGCGCAGATGTCAAGCGATGCGACGATTCCGATGTTGGGCGTCACGACCGGCGCTGCTGCCACACCCTCGCAGTCGCAGGATACGGACATGTTGCGGAGCACGTTGATATAAGCAATGCTTCCGGCAAAATAGTCAATGGTCGCCTTTGTGGACTCCGCCATGCGCTCCATCAGCTCTTCCATGGCGATTCCCCACTGGTTTCCGGAATCCGCTGCGTGTATCCATTTTTTGCCCTCTTTGCCGTCCGCGCAGCCAATGCCGATATTCTTGTTGGAGCCGCCGAAGCCGCCCATCACATGGCCCTTGAAGTGGGTCAGCGCAAGGAAAGAATCGTAAGTGGGCAGGGACTGGCCGACCGACATCTCCGTAAACCACTTGCCGCCCTTGACGGGGAGCGTCGTCGTTCCGAACTCATCGGTAATATCCACCGGCGCAAATGTCCAGCCGTTCACTTCCAGCGTCTTGCGGTGCTTCTCGGTGGTATCGCGGTCCCCTTCATAATAGGTGTTTGTCTCAATGATGGTCGCGCTGTCAAAGTCGCCCATCTCTTTTTCGAACAGATTCCTCACCCAAGGTCTGGGAATGATATTGGGTCCATGCTGTTCACCGGTGTGAAGTTTGACCGCTACTTTGCCGTGGAGCACGCCGCTCACTTTTTTATAGATCTTCTCCAGACCTTCCGCGGACAGATCTCTGGTAAAATACACAATGGACTCGCATCCTGTCCTGTTCTCATACGGCACATAATACTCGCCGCCTTTTCCTGCAGTCATTCTGGCTGCCATAGTTCTCCCTCCTGTAGTATTCTGTTCGCTCTTCTTGAACTTGTTACTTATATACGATCACGGCGGCCAGTTCGACGACCTCGTCCGTCTTGTTGGCAATGCCGTGTCCCGTGCCTGCAGGGCAGATCGTCACATCACCCGCTGTGACTGTCTTGATCTCGTGATTGTCATTGTACTCCGCTGTTCCTTTCAAAATATAGAACAGTTCTGCATCATTTTCATGCACATGAAAGCCGATGCTGCAGCCGGGGTTCAGCGTTATTTTGGCAAAAAGTCTTCCCTTGTCATTCAGTTCGGCGGGCCCTGTAATAAAATTCGTGATCTGTACGGTCCCGTCGCCGTCACGCATATGTTCGCGATACTCGATATTGCAATCATTTGCTTTTCTGATCATGGTTGTCCTCCGATTTACTTATGTTTCTTATCTGCGGTCAGTTATCTGCGTGCATTGAGCAGAGCCTGCAGAAGCGCCGCTCCGTTGATAGCTTCGTTCTCTTCCTGTATTTCTTCCTTCTGTGTATTTGCGGCTGTTCCCAAAAGCGCACTGAAGATGCCGGGCGTCGCGCCGAATGCATGCTGAGAGGATGCGGGTTTCTGAGCAGCTTCCGCTTCTTCCTTCGCCTCGGAAACGCCGCTCATGATCGCGGGCGCCATGATCGCGAGGATCTGATTGACCTGCTCCTGCGTAAGGCCGCTCTGTGCGGACAGGTTCTGGGTAACTTCCG
This sequence comes from uncultured Lachnospiraceae bacterium, assembly GCA_902801585.1. Next base: position 19,847 of record CADCIU010000013.1, read on the forward strand.
GCTGCTTCTTGCCGAATATATGTCCGATGATCTTGCCGCCGTCCACTTCGTCTGCTTCTTTGAGCTGCTGATCCATCTCTTTCTTATCAGTGTGCTGATTCAGGGCGCTGAGCAGTGACAATGCACCGTCACCCGAAGAAGCATTCTTCGTCAGATACTTGATGATGATCGGAACTGCCAGCATGATCAGCTTCTTGATCTGCTTCTCGTTAAGCCCGGTCTTTGCGGCGACCTGCTGCAGAGCCTTCTTTGCTGTCATCACTTTCAATAGCAGAGTAAGTAAATTCATTTGTTCCTCCCTTCATGCCATTCCATGCATTAGATCTGTGCGGCGAACCGCATATTATATTTCTTATTGTAAACCATTTGCTGTCTTTTGTAGAACTATCTTTCGTAAATGTAAGTCAAAAATCCCCGTACTCCTCCAGCACTTTGACAAATTGTTCCAGCCCCTGCCGGTCCTGTTCGGTGAACCGGCCTTTCAAAGGACTGTCAATATCCAGAACTGCTGCCACCCTCTTATCCCCGTCGTGGATCGGCACCACGATCTCCGCATTGGAAGCGCTGTCACAGGCGATGTGCCCTGCAAACGCATGGACATCCGGAACGAGCTGCGTCCGGTCTTCCTGCGCTGCTGTGCCGCAGACACCGCGCCCCCATGGTATTCGGATACATGCGGTCTTTCCCTGGAAGGGGCCCAGCACGAGCTCCGGCGCGTCATCGCTTCCGCTCTTCTCTCTGCGCAGGTAGAACCCTGCCCAGTTCACGTCCGCCATGGCCTCCTTGAGAAGTGCAGACGCGTTGGCAAGGAGCGGCATCAGCGCAGGTTCTGATACGGCAAACTCACGCAGCTGCTCTGCCAAAAGAGCGTAGTCCGGCACAGGCCGCTCCGGGGCGCGGGTGATCAGCTCCACCGCAGCGCTGCAGGATCCGGTTCCGTCATGATCGTCCTCATCTCCGCTGCAACCGGCGTCTGTTCCGCGCACTTTTCCGCAGTAGTAATAGAAAATATCAAGATATTCCTTTTCCACTTCCGCGAACGGCTTTTCCTCGTAGGAGGGGACCACATGAAACTGTGGATCCTCTTCGCTTTGCTCATTGTGGAGAAGTTCCTTCAGGTCATAAAAGAGCGCGCCGTCGTCGATCTCCCTGACCATACGTCTTTCTTCGTCTGTGAGCGGTGACCCGAGATACCGGACATAGATCATTTGCAACAGCCGTTCCTCGTGCTCCCGGTATCCTGTCAGTTCGCTCTTAAAGGGACGCGGGACGTCGGACAGATAACACTCGCTTGCATCGTGAAGAAGGCAAGCCAGCACCAGCCGGTCCGGCCATTCTCTGGCCGCCGCTTCCCTCGCGCACAGTATGCAGTGCTGTGCGACGGACCAATATTTTGACACATGTCCGTTTCCCCTGCATAGGTATGAGAGGGCGTGCGCAATGTCTTCTATGCAGATCCCCTCCGCGTCCGGCTGCGCCGGATAGAAGTGAATTCCTGTGTATGTACTGATATAGTCTGCCATGGGCGTCTCTTTCTCCGGATGCAATCCGGTCAATTTTCAAATTTTACCTATTTTACTCAGATCAGACAGCTTTCACTTAATGCTTATCTTAACGCACCCGTCCGCTGTGGAAAAGCACTTTGTTGCCGTTCGGCGCCTTATGGCTTCTTATGACTTCAGAATAAACACAGAAAAACACTAACTTTGCTCTATATGTATTGCCTTATGTTGTATACTGTATCTATATAACGTTTACATTGTCAAAACAGGAGGAACAGAACTATATGACGAAAAGAAAGATCTTTCTCATCGGTCAATCCGCGCTGTGCGTACTCATAGCGGTCCTGCTCGCCGTTTCCGCTGTCCGTATTTTCCTGGAGGGAAGCGCTTATCAGGCTGCAGGGCATCCTTCAGAGTGGATCTACACCAGAGAGAAGGTGGCAGGTCCTCTCACACGGATCCTGCCTCTGATCCTTGTCTCTTTGGCCATGACGATCTTCGGACTCGTGAAAGACATCCGGGACGAGGACGCGGATAAGCCCGTTCAGGATACAGAGCTGACGAGGAACCTGACAGGTGCCCGCGTGGCGCAGCTCTCTGAAGAGATGAAAAAAGAGCGTGATCTGCAGAAAAAACTGCTGGCACGAGGCTGGGCCGGTTTTGCCGTCTGCATGCTCCCGATCCTCTGGTATATTACCAGCGCGGCTCATTTCGCACTGGCAGATCCGGAAGGGCTTGACCACAGTATAGTCTCCATGATCGCATTTATCACTCCGTGTACCGTCTGTGGTCTCGCGTGCCTGATCATTTCGACCGTCCTGCAGGAAAAGAGCATGCAGCGGGAATCGGAAGCCATCACCGCCCGGATCAAAGAGGAAAAAGAAGCCGGCGTCGTGAAGCCGCCGGAAACCGTGAAGGCGGACGCCGCGCTATACAAAACGTCCCCGGAGACCGCCCGCAGAAGAGTTCTTGTGCGCCGTGTTCTCCTGGCCGCCGCCGTGTGTTTCATTATTATGGGAATCATGAACGGCAGTATGAAAGATGTCCTTGTCAAAGCAATCAGAATATGTACGGAGTGTGTAGGCCTTGGATAATACAAAAACCTGGTGGGAAACCCACCGTCCTTCCAAAAGAAAACTTATACAATTATACAGTGCTCTCCTTTATAACGCCCATCTGAGGGGCTTCATCGACGGAGAGATCTATCAGGGAAAAGCAAAAGCAGTCTGTGTTCCCGGATTTAACTGCTACTCCTGTCCCGGCGCCGCCGGCGCATGTCCTCTGGGGTCTATTCAGAATGCCCTTGCCTACTCCGGTCATCGTGCCGGCTGGTATGTGCTGGGGATCATCATGCTCTTCGGGCTGACTCTGGGCAGGACGATCTGCGGCTGGCTGTGTCCGTTAGGGCTCATCCAGGAACTGCTGCACAAGATCCCGACGCCCAAGATCAAAAAGAGCCGCGTTACGCGGGCGCTATCTTACCTCAAATATGTGATACTGGTCGTCTTTGTCGCCGCCGTCCCCATGTGGTACGGCATCAAACATGATCTGGCTGTTCCGGGCTTCTGTAAATATATCTGCCCGGCCGGCACCTTCGAGGGCGCGATCGGTCTTCTTTCCAACCCCGGAAACGCCGGTTATTTCTCAATGCTCAAGATCCTGTTTACGCGTAAGTTCGTGATCATGCTGGTCATCGGCACTGCCTGCATCTTCTGCTACCGGTCTTTCTGCCGCTTTATCTGTCCCTTGGGCGCGATCTACGGTCTTTTCAACAAGTTTGCACTGACCGGTGTCAAGGTGGACGAGAACCGCTGCAACGGCTGCGGCTCCTGCGTGCGCAGCTGTCAGATGGATGTGCGCCATGTGGGCGACCACGAGTGTATTCACTGCGCCAGATGCATGAATGTCTGTAATCAGAACGCGCTCTCTCTTAAGTGCGGCAGCTGCACGATTCTTGCTCCTGCTGCCGGCTGCGCGGATGACAAAGCGGATTCCGCACAGAACCGGGATAAATACGGAAAGATCGCCTGGGGTATTGCCCTCGCCGTTCTCTGTTTTGCCCTCTTGTGGTTCAATGTGCTGGATCCATCCGTAAGAAAATCGGCGGATTCCGACACTGCTCCTGCTGAGAGCGCAGACAATTCTGCTGCCCAGACCGGAAGCACAGAAAACGAGGCAGCTGTCGAGGCGGCTGTCGAGGCGGCCACAGCAGCAGGAAGCACAGAGAACGAGGCAGCCGCTGACAATCCCTATGCGAGCACCGCACCGGTCGGCACAGCAGTCGGCGAACAGCTTGCGGATTTCTCCGCAGAGCTGCTGGATGGCTCCACGTTCCGCCTCTCGGAACAGCGAGGCAAGGTCGTCGTGATCAATATGTGGGCCACCTATTGCGGACCCTGTGTTCAGGAAATGCCCATCTTCCAGAGCTTCTTGAGCGAACATGCGCAGGATGCTGCCGTACTCATCGTGCACGCTTCCGATCCGCTCACGGAAGTGGATGAATTCCTTGAGGGCAAGGGGATCACGCTTCCATGTGCCATCGATTCTATGGATGATTACATTTACACTCTGTGCGGCGCTTCGCCGTCGCTGCTGCCGCACACGATCGTTCTCAATCGCAAGGGAGAGATCATCTACAGCAATACAGGGTCTATGACAGAAGCACTGCTGGATGAGTTGTACGAAAAAGCAAAATAAAGTGACAAGGGGACGGTTCTTCTGACAACTTTTTGACTCTCCGAGCCAAAAAGTTGTCAGAAGAACCGTCCCCTTTGCTTGTCACCTCAGATCAGGAACTGTTCCTTCACCGCCCTATTCAGCGTCCACATTCTGTTGAAGGTATCTCCCTCGATCTTGAAGAAATGTTCCGCCTCCGAAGGGAAGATCCTCGACGTAAAGACCGCATCGCCATCGTTGACGAATATTTCAATGGAACTGCTGTCCACAAAGATCCGCAGATGGGACAGGCCGTTCTCCAGCGGTCTCGTGCGGCTCTCACCCTCCTGCTCATTGAACCGGATCCGCATTCCGCTGCGGTCGACCGTGATCTCTTTCTTCTCCTCGCTGTAGCAAATGGACAAGCCGCCTTTTCCTGTCTCATCTGTAAACATATACAAATTGACATCGCCTTTGCGGCAGTCCAGCTCGACTTCCGCCGCGCGCGGAAGCGCATAGCAGCCGCAGTCGTTTGCCGTAAACGGCAGCTTCTCATCTCTCAGCTTCTTGAGCTCCGGAAGCGGCTGCTGGATCAGACGCCTGCCTCTGACTGTCAGCTCTCTGGGAAGCGTCAGGCACCCTGCCCAGTCCTCCTCATCTGTCGGGTAGGAAACGTCCGGAACGCCCATCCAGGCGATCAGGATCGCCTTATCCGCATCCTGCAGGTTATTGGCGCAGGCCGCCGCGTAGGAATCGAAGCCAAAATCCAGCACGTGGAACTGCCCGTCCGGCGTGAAGGTCAGGGTCTCCCAATCCATATTGCCGATGATGTAGCCGTTGTGGTTCTGGCTCTGCCCTCTTCCCGGAATCGTCAGATGCTGAGGGCACAAAAGCAGAACGTCCCTGCCGCCGATGTGCTCCACAGACGGGCACTCCCACATATCGCCAAAAGATTCAAAGCCCGGTACTTTCATCTCACCAAGGAAAGTCCATCCATGCTGCAGATCTTCTGAAGAGTAGACCAGCGCGCAGCCCCTCTTGTCCTTGGTCTGGGCGCCGATGATCATGTAATAGGTGTCGCTGCCCGGAATACGGATGATCTTGGGATCTCTCTGATGCTCCGTGTAGTCGGGATTGGCGCCGAACAGGGGCAGCGGATATTTCTCCGGCCAGCCGTCGTTTCCAAGCCTGGCCAGGCAGGTATATGCGTGGCGGGTCCAGTCTGCGTCGCGATGATTGCCCGTGTAGTAGAGGTATATTTTGTCGTCAATAGGCATGGCGGAACCGGAATAGACGCCCTTGTTGTCATAGCCGTCCTCCTGGTCGGGAAGAAGGCAGACGCCGAGGTTCCTCCAGGTCACCAGGTCTTTGGAAATGATATGGTACCAGTGTTTGAGGCCGTGCACGGCACCCCAGGGGCACCACTGATAAAAAAGATGCCAGCGATTGTCGTGCCACACGAATCCGTTGGGATCATTCATCAAGCCGGTCACTGCCTGATTGTGAAATGTCTGGCGGTACCCGGATTTTGAGATCCGGTCATAGAGCTCCTTGAGTTCCTGCGGATCTTTCAGATAACGATATTTCTCTTCCCGTGTCCATTCTTTCATCGAATTTTCCTCCTACCCGTTTACGATCCAAAAATCCTATGATGCCGACACTGTACTGTTTATTAATTTTACTATATTTTGCCCCACTGTGGGGTGACAGAGGGACGGTTCTTCTGACAACTTTTTGATCCCCGAGCCACTTGGAACATACGAAAAGATTGACAGGCCCGGAAGACGAGCATAGAAAAACTTCGCGAATTCAATGCTTGTCTTCCGGGCCTGTCAATCTCTTTGTATGTGTCAAACTGCTCGGGGAGACAAAAAGGTGTCAGAAGAACCGTCCCCCTGACACCACATTTTAAAAGACATGTTCCCGTTCCACTCTTGCTCCGAAGGGCATGAGCGCCAGCTTGGCGATCTTGAAATACTGCTTGCCCCACGGGATCCCGATAATGGTAATGCAGAGGATCACGCCGAACAGCGCGTTGGCAAACGCCAATTCAATGCCTCCAAAGATGATCCACACCAAGTTCAGAAGAAAAGATACCGCGCCGCTGTCGTCGTAGACGATCTCCTTACCGAACGGGTCCAGTGAAATGCTTGCAAGTTTAAAACACTGCAGACCTACCGGAATGCCAATGACGGTGATGCACCACAGGCAGCCGGTTATGACCCAGCCCAAGGCACTGAGCAATCCTCCAAAAATCAGCCAAAGTAAATTCAATATAATTCTCATGATCTATTCTCCTGACAGCATTAAGTTCTTTAATTATCGTTTCACTTTTTAATACGACAGAGCGATCAAACTTCCACAGAAAAATTCAGCCTCGGTAATTATCGGGTTATCAACCGCTCATTCCAGTTCGATCGTTCCCGGAGGCTTGCTCGTCAGATCGTACAGCACGCGGTTCACACCCTTTACCTCATTTATGATGCGGTTCATACAGATCTGCAGCACATTCCACGGTATCTCAGCCGCTTCCGCCGTCATGAAATCACTTGTCAGGACGCCTCGCAGTACAACGGCATAGTCGTAAGTCCGCCCGTCTCCCATGACGCCCACCGAGCGCATGTTGGTCAGCGCGGCAAAAAACTGCCCTTTCCCGGTGTCAATGCCGCCCTTTTCGAGCTCCTCGCGGAAAATTGCATCCGATTCCTGCACGATTTTGACCTTCTCCGCTGTGATGTCGCCGACGATCCGAACGCCCAAACCGGGGCCGGGGAAGGGCTGTCGGAAGACCAGGCGGGCAGGAAGGCCGAGCTCGAGGCCGGTCTGTCTGACTTCATCCTTGAAGAGCATGCGCAGCGGCTCAACGATTTCCTTGAAGTCCACATGCTCCGGCAGTCCCCCCACATTGTGATGGGATTTGATCACTGCGCCGCCGCTTCCGGTCCCGCTCTCCACCACGTCAGGATAAATGGTTCCCTGCGCCAGGAAATCGACCTGCCCGATCTTCCGGGCTTCCTCCTCAAACACGCTGATGAACTCCGCTCCGATGATCTTTCTCTTCATCTCCGGGTCCGTGATCCCGGCAAGCTTTATATAAAACCTGTCCTGCGCGTTTACGCGCACGAAGTTCAGCTCAAACGGTCCTTCAGGACCAAAAACCGCTTCTACTTCGTCGCCTTCATTTTTTCTCAAAAGGCCGTGATCCACAAAGACGCAGGTGAGCTGTCTGCCGATCGCTTTCGAGAGCAGCGCCGCTGCCACAGAGGAATCCACGCCGCCCGAGAGACCGAGAAGGACTTTGCCGTCTCCGATCTTTTTCCTCAGCTCCTCAATCGTCGACTCCACATACGAAGACATCTTCCAGCTGCCGCTGCACCCGCAGATGTCCGTCACAAAATTGCGCAGAAGCTGCGTGCCGAACGGTGTATGGACCACCTCCGGATGAAACTGCACAGCGTAAAGTCTGCTGCCGGCAAATTCCATGGCAGCCACCGGGCAGTTGTCTGTATGTGCGATGACTTTAAAACCTCTCGGAGGTTTCGCGATAAAATCGGTATGGCTCATCCAGCAGGCAGCTTCCAGGGACGCATCCACAGCGATGCCTCCAAACAGCCGGGCTCCTGTGTTCACCCCGTCCAGCACTATTTTGGTACTGCCGTATTCACTGACAGGAGCGGTCTCCACTTTGCCGCCCAGCTTGTATGCCATCAGCTGCGCCCCGTAACAGATCCCCAGCACGGGAATCCCGAGTCCGAAGATCGCCCGGTCGCAGGTCGGTGAATCCTCAGCATATACGCTGTTCGGGCCGCCTGTCAGGATGATCCCCTTCGGATGCATGGCCAGGATCTGCGCCGGCGGCGTTGTATAGGGGTGGATCTCACAATACACATTGCACTCTCTGACTCTTCTTGCGATCAGCTGCTTATACTGGCCGCCGAAGTCCAGGACGATGATAAGCTCTTTATCCATAGGTCCTCCTTTTGTGAGTTGGCCTGTAGAGGCGGGGGACGTCCCCCCTGTGTTATAAAAACGAGGCCGCCACGATTGTGACAGCCTCAGGTCGTACATTACAGCTCGCAGTTGCCCACGGTTCTGGGGAAAGGCAGCACGTCTCTGATGTTGCTCATTCCGGTCAGATACATGACGCAGCGCTCGAAGCCAAGGCCGTAACCGGCATGGCGAACGCTTCCGTATTTGCGAAGGTCGAGATAGAACTGGTAGGTCTCCTTCTCCATTCCCAGCTCGTCCATGCGCTTCTCCAGCTTCTCCAGGTCATCCTCACGCTGACTGCCGCCGATGATCTCGCCGATGCCGGGCACCAGGCAGTCCATTGCCGCGACTGTCTTGCCGTCAGGATTCTGCTTCATATAGAACGCCTTGATCTCCTTGGGATAATCTGTGACGAAAACAGGGCGCTTGAAGATCTCCTCTGTGAGGTATCTCTCATGCTCGGTCTGAAGATCGCAGCCCCAGTATACCTTGAAATCAAAGTTCTTGTTGTTCTTCTCAAGGATCTCGATCGCCTCTGTGTATGTCACATGGCCAAACTCGGAGTTCACCACATGCTCAAGGCGCTCGATCAGGCCCTTGTCCACAAACTGATTGAAGAACTTCATCTCCTCAGGCGCATTTGCCAAAACATAGCGGATGACATACTTGAGCATCGCCTCGGCGTTCTCCATATCATCCTGCAGGTCTGCGAAGGCCATCTCGGGCTCGATCATCCAGAACTCCGCCGCGTGACGGGTCGTGTTGGATTTCTCGGCGCGGAAAGTGGGGCCGAAAGTATATACGTCTCTGAACGCAAACGCAAAGGTCTCGACATCAAGCTGACCGCTGACCGTCAGGTTCGTGGGCTTGCCGAAGAAGTCCTGGGAATAATCGACCTTGCCGTCCTCGGTGAGGGGAAGCTCATCCAAAGGAAGCGTTGTCACCTGGAACATCTCTCCCGCGCCCTCTGCATCACTGCCTGTGATGATGGGGGAGTGTACATAGACAAAGCCTCTCTCCATGAAGAAGGAGTGGATCGCATATGCGATCAGGGAACGCACGCGATACGTCGCCGCGAAGGTGTTGGTGCGGGGACGAAGATGCGGGATCGTTCTGAGGTACTCAAAGCTGTGGCGTTTCTTCTGCAGCGGATAATCAGATGTGGAAGCCCCCTCCAGCTCGACCTTCTCCACCTGCATCTCCAGCGGCTGCTTCGCATTCGGGGTCAGCACAATTTTGCCCGTTGCGATGATCGCCGCGCCTACATTCATCTTCGCGATCTTCGCGAAGTTCTCCAGGCTGCTGCTGTACACCAGCTGCAGGTTCTGGAAGCAGGACCCGTCTGCCAGTGCGATAAAGCCGATGGCTTTGGAGTCGCGGTTGTTGCGGATCCATCCGCCGACCGTCACCGTCTTGTCTGCATAACTCTCTTTGTTGTCATAGAGCCCGCGTACTGTCACGAGCTGATAGTCTTGTCTCATAGTCTTATTTCCCCATCTCTTTTCTATTGTTGTCCAATATAGTGTGCAATGCAGCGTCTTACTGCGCCGTGTCCGCCTCTGTCTCCGCTGTCACGGCAGTGTCCGCCGTTGTGCTCTCTTCCTCGGGAGGTGCAACGACAGTCGTCTTGCTCTTAAGGAAGTCCATTGCGGCCCTCTTGTCAATGCTCTCTCTGTAAGCCTCTACGCTCTCTTTGGGAAGTTCTGCTACGGATGTGTATCCGCCGGCGCTGTTGCTTACCACTTTCTCAAGTTCCGCCTGGAAGTCCTCATCGCTCAGGCTCAGATTTTCTTTGTCTGCAACCGCTTTGATGATGATATTTTTCTTGACGTTCTCTTCCGCCAGATTACGGATATCATCCAAATAGCTCTCCTCTGTAGACATATAAGCGAGCTGCATGTATGTCTTGAGATCGATCCCGTAATTCTGCATGGCGTACATCGTTATTTCCTGGACCATGGTGGCATTGATCCTCTCGACCATCGCCTGCGGCACATCTTTCTTGAACTTGCTCTTTTCTGCCAGCGTATTCCGGATCGCCTCTTCCAGTCTCTGCGTAAACTGGCTCTCGTTGCTCTCGATCAGGTAATTTCTCACGTAGGTGCGGAACTCATCCACTGTGCTGACGGTATTGCCGAACTCGTCCGTAATTCCGAGGCTTGCGACAAATGCGTCGTCAAGCGGCGGAACAACATATTCCTGAATGGCATTGATCGTGACGTCAAACTCGGCATCCACGCCCGCTTTTGTCGTATCGCTGTAGTTCTCCGGGAAGGTCAGTTCCAAAGTGACCGTCTCGCCGACCTTGTGATCGATCAGTCCGCTCTCAAATCCGTCAATGAACATTCCGGAGCCGATGATCAGATCATATCCCTCATCACTTCCGCCATCGAATTCCTCTCCGTCGATCCTGCCGACATAATCTATATTGACCACGTCGCCGTCTCTGACAATGTCTCTTCCCTTAATTTCCTTCAGTTCCTTCTTGAGGTCCCTCTGGTTATCGATCACCGCCTCGACTTCTTCATCCGTGACCTCCGCCACAGGCTGGACTTCCACGGTCAATGAAGCATAATCCGCCGGAAGCTCCACATAATCAGACGCCGTAATGCCGGACATATAGGCGGTAGGGTCATTCATCCATTCATTTTCTGCTGCCACTTCGTTTGACGGCGCCTGCGTTGTCGCAGCCGCTGCGGACTCCGTGGATTCATTGGTGCTGCTGCTGCCGCATCCCGCAAGGGCGGACGCGATCACAGCGGTCATCAAAACAGCAATGATCTTTTTTTTCATTCCAACTTCTGCCTTTCCATTTTCTTCTATTATTTATGTTCGCCCAAAATAACTAGTACAGTTTAGCACACCGCGCCGATTCTTGAAAGCTGTAAAGGCCCTTTAAATATGAACTTCTTATGAATTTTGTCATATTTTTTTCAAAAACTCGGTGACATTTTCTTTTTAATTCGCTTGTTGCCATGTATTTCATTCAATGTTAAAATGCTAAGTAGCGTATTTGGTAGGAGGGTTCTGATTTGAAAACTGGGACGATAGTATTACTGGTTATTCTCGCTGTATTGATTGGCGTTTTGGTGGCGCTTTATTTTTTCGGAAAGCGTCTGCAGAAGAAACAGGATGAACAGAATGAGCGCATCCAGGCCTATAAGCAGCCGGTGGTCATGCTCGTCATTGACAAGAAGAAGCTCAAACTCAAGGAGTCCGGACTTCCCGATGAAGTGATCAGCCAGACTCCCTGGTATGCGCGCCGCTCCAAGGTGCCGATCGTCAAGGTCAAGGTCGGAAACAAGATCATGAATCTCATCGCGGATGACAAGATCTTCGATATGATCCCGATCAAGAAACAGGTGAAAGCCATGGTCAGCGGTATTTACATTGTAGAAGTCAAGGGTATGCGCGGTCAGAAACTGGTGACTGATACAAATGTGAAGAAGAGCTGGTTCCGCAGACAGATGGACAAGCTGCAGGAGAAGGCAGGCGCCAAGCCGGTCAAATAAAAAATAATAAAGATAACGATGATAAAAAGCCGGCTGTACAGCCGGCTTTTTAATCACATCCAATCATATACAATCACATCATATAATCACATCATATTCGCCGATCATTTACGTCAAAGGCTCCGCCTTGACCGTCACCGCGCACTCCACGGGATCCGCGCCCATAAGAACCATTCTGTAGCGGATCCTCGCATGCAGGTTTTCCCCCATCCGCCTGACCGCGATCTTCCTGGTAAAGGTCGTAAGCGGGATCGACCCGTAAGGCGTCTCATACATGCAGTCCTGCTCTTTACAAGGCACGAATCGCATATTCGTGCTGACCGCGCCCCTTCTTCTTATGCTGCAGGAGCTCTCCGAAAGCTCCATCACGGACTCCGTGACCGCTCCGTTCTCCGGATCCCGTTCACTGTAGGTAAAAATGTGCCGCCCTTCGAATTGATCATATACAGCCCGGCAGCTTGTCCGGCTGCGGTCCCTGCTTCCGTCCGGGCCTGTCTGCTCACCAGTTACCGTGAGCCATACTTCTGCACTCAATTCTCTGTTCTCCGCTTTTGGTCTGTCTGAGAGTCCGCAGTCTTCTTTTCATCCATAAGGTGCTCTCTGATGTAATTCCACTGCCGTTCAATGTGGCTGCCTGCAGCTTTCTCAGCCCCTTCTCTGTTGCCGTTATAGATCGCGCGGAAGATCTCGCTGTGCTCCATGATCAGATGCTCATAATGCCCGTCCTCCTGAATAAACTCATACCGATACCGATAAATATTATCGGCAAGTCCCTTCAGAATTCCGCGCAGCTTTTCGTTCTTGGCAGCCTTGAGGATCAAATCGTGGAAACGGACGTCTGCCTCCGCGATCTCGAGACTGTCTCCCTGCGCGGTACTCCTGATAAAGTCGTTGCAGGCGTCGCGAAGCTGGTTCTTCTCCTCCTCCGTGATCCTCTCGCTGGCAAGTCCCGCACTCAGCTGTTCCAGAGCACTTCGGACTTCCATGACTTCCTGCAGATCCTCGACCGTCATTCCTGAGACCCGCGCGCCGCTTCCCGGAACGATCGTGACCAATCCCTCCAGTTCCAGTTTGCGGATCGCTTCCCTGATCGGTGTGCGGCTGGTTCCGAGCAGTTTTCCGAGTTTGATCTCTGTCAGTCTCTCTCCCGGTTTGATCTTTCCCGTCAATATTGCTTTGCGAAGCGACATAAATACCGCATCCCGCAAAGGCATTGACTGCTGTTCTTCTGACATGGACATCCCCGTAGTCAGCAAACTATCCTGTCCCATTAGACCCCTCCATTAAACCCGATAAACTAAAATCCGGCAGATTAAATACGATAAACGAACTTGCACGAGATGATCGCACAATCCTCTGCGCTCTTCGACGCCGTCAGCCTTTCCGCCGCCTGATCTGCCTGATCCTGCGTCCGGAATATCGCAAATACCGTAGGGCCGCTGCCCGTCATTCTGGAAACCAGTGCACCCTCTTTTTCCAAAAATGCCTCGATCTCACCGATCCGAGGGTACATGGCGCCGGTCACTTCCTCGAGGACATTGCCACATTTCCCTGCCATTTCTTCAAGATCACCCCGCTCGATCGCCCGGACCTGCGCATCGATATCGGGATGCGTCACTTCTCCCAGCTGATCATACTTCTGATAGACCTCTCCGGTAGAGACGCCGACAGGCGGTTTACAGATCACAAGGCCGCACTGCGGGGCGTCGGGAAGAACCCTGAGCACTTCTCCGATTCCTTCGGACAGCTGCGTTCCGCCTGTGACGCAGTACGGAATATCCGCTCCCAGCGTGACACCGATCTTCTGAAGCTCTTCGTCACCGATTTCCGGTACGAAGAGGTCCCTGACCGCTCGCAGTGCCGCTGCCGCGTCTGTACTGCCTCCGGCCATTCCCGCCGCGACCGGGATCCTCTTTTTCAGCGTGATCCTGAGATCCTTCCGAATACTGTATTTTGACTCCATTCGGCGGATCGCTTTGACGATCAGATTGTCTTCACCGAAAGGGATCTCCCCACTGTCCGATGCCAAGGTGATCTCCATAGACGGGCAGTCTCTGTCCTGTGTTTCAAAAATCAGCTCATCGCTCAGGTCGATCGTCTGCATGACCATCTTGACGATGTGATAGCCGTTTTCCAGCCGCCCCAGGATATCCAGGCTCAGGTTGATCTTCGCGTATGCTGTCTGTATGTTTTTTCTCATATAACGGCTCCTGTCAGTTCCCTGACTGTCATAATATTGTGTCTGACCAAATACTGTTCCATGCCGCTTATGACCTTCTGTGTCAAATACGGGTCATGGAAATTCATTGCTCCCACTGCCACCGCTGATGCGCCTGCCAGCATGAATTCGACCGCATCTTCCGCCGACGCGATGCCTCCCATGCCTATGATCGGGATCCTGACGGCCTGCGCAGCCTGCCAAACCATTCTTACGGCAACGGGTTTGATGGCAGGTCCTGACAGCCCGCCTGTCTTATTGGCAAGCACGAATCGCCTTTTCTCAATGTCGATCTTCATCCCGGTGATCGTGTTGATCAGCGAGATCGCATCCGCGCCTCCCGCCTCCGCCGCTCGCGCCATTACGGCAATATCCGTCACGTTGGGAGTGAGTTTCATGATCACCGGCTGTCTCGCCGCTTTCTTGATCTCTCTCGTGATCTGTTCAAGACACTTGGGATCCTGCCCGAACTGGATCGCCCCCTGTTTGACATTGGGACAGGAGACATTGATCTCCAGCATATCCACAGGCTGGTCATAGAGACGCTCGACGACTTCCAGGTACTCTTCCTGCGTGTGGCCGCAGACATTGACAATGACCTTTGTATCAAACTGCTTCAAAAAAGCGAGATCCCTCTCGATAAACACATCGATCCCCGGATTCTGCAGCCCGATCGCATTGAGCATGCCTCCGTACACCTCCGCGACGCGGGGTGTGGGATTTCCCTCCCACGGCACATTGGCAACACCTTTCGTCACCACGGCTCCCAGCTTGTTCAGGTCCACAAATTCTGAATACTCCATGCCGGATCCGAAGGTCCCGGACGCTGTCATCACAGGGTTCTTAAACTGAACGCCGGCGATCTCCACAGACATGTCAGGTCTCACTGCCCCGGTGTTTGCTGCGCTGCCGGTCTCACAGATCTCAGAACCGTTCCTGCTTTTGCCAAGTTCGTTCATCAGATCTCCACCTCCTTCGCATCAAATACCGGGCCTTCCGTACAGATCCTCGCGTTATGCACATGAGAATGACTATCGACGCTCACAGTCTTTGTGACACAGCCAAGGCAGGCTCCGACACCGCACGCCATTCTCTCTTCCAGTGATATGTAAGCCGGGATCCCTTGCTCTTCCGCATACTGTTTGACTGCGCGGAGCATAGGCATAGGCCCGCAGGCGCATATGACATCTGCAGACACTTCATTCTCTCTCACCGCATCGAGGACGTTGCCCTTCGTTCCGACACTTCCGTCCTCCGTGGCAATGAGGAGCCTGGCATACTGCTCCAGCTCATGCGTCAGAAAGAGGTCTCCGTTCCTATAGCCCATGACTGCCGTGACCTCTGCCGCGCTCTTCCCGTGAAGGACTGCGGCCAGCTCCAGCATAGGCGGAATTCCGATCCCTCCTCCGAGCAAAAGTACTCTTTTCCCCATCAGCTTTCCCGTGTCATACCCGTTTCCGAGCACGCCCAGAAGGTCCACTTGATCACCGGTCTTAAGCCCGGCAAACGATGCGGTTCCTTCACCGGCGATCCTGTAGACAAAGCGGAGTTCCCGTTCTGCGGCATTCCATCTGCAAATGCTGATCGGTCTCGGGAGGAGCATCGCAGGGCTGTTTGTATAGATACCGGCAAACTGTCCGGGCTCGACCCGGTCCGGTTCCTCCCCTTTCGGATACCGGAGCGTCATACTGTAGATCCCTTCCGCAAGGCGGCAGGAATCGGTCACTGTCATCTGCGTTTTCTTCTTCATGCTTATTCCTTAATTCTTTTGAATGAGTCCCTCGTTTTTTCTGTACGTCTCCTCCATGATGGCTTTTACCCTGTCCGGGAGCTCCTTCTGCGCATCGCGGTCCATATCGGCAGTTTCGATCGCATCGCCGAATTCGATGACCACCGGCACTCTCTTGAGCCTTGGATAGTGATCTTCAAACAAATCGCCCATGCCGACGAGCGTCACCGGAATGACCGGCACCTTGGCTTTGGTCGCAATCTTAAAACTTCCGGCGTGGAAGGGAAGGAATGTTCCCTCTTCCTTGCATCTTGTCCCCTCCGGAAAGATGAACATGGAAATGCCTTCCTTCACATAATCGATCGCCTTCAGGATGGTCTTCAGTCCCTGCCTGGGATCCTCTCTGTCGAGAAACAGGCAGTGGATCTCTTGCATGATCAGCGCGATCGGCGTATTCTGCAGCTCTTTTTTGGCCACAAACCCGACAGGATAGGTGATCAGCGACCCTGCAAGGATAATGTCAAAAATACTCCTGTGGTTTCCAACAAATAAGACCGCTCTGTCCTGAGGGACCTTCTCCAGTCCGATCACGGTCGCCTTCCCTCCTGCCAGAAGCCACAAGCCCTTCATCGCAAATCTCGCGTACCCGTGACGGAACTTTGTACAAGAGCCCGGGCTGGCCTTTTCGATCAGCCATGTGATCAGATGAAGCGGCAGGTCGATCAGTATGACCAGCGCCGCAAATAACAGTGCGATCAGCACTCGAATTACCCACATAATAATCTAATCCTTTCTTAATTCTATCTTGGTTTCTTATCTTAGCTTCTTATTCCCAGCTTCTTATTCCCAGCTTCTTATCTTGGTTGCAAATGATCGTCATCCGTCAGCTTTTAACGTCATTGCATACGAAATCATTTTAATTATAACAGAAAAACCAAATTGTGCCACTGTACCTGACGCGCTTAAGACATGCTATACTGTAATTGTCACAATAACCGGCAAGAGGGAGAAAACCGTATGCTGTTTATCAAGAATTGTTATCTGATCGATCCCGCTTCCGACACAGAGGGAATGCGCGATATCGTCATCCATGACGGCCGTTTTCTCAAAATAGGAAAGCATCTTACGCCCGAAGAGGGCGCTCACGTGATCGACGCCTCAGGTCTGACCGCCTGCCCGGGGCTGATCGATACACACTCCCATTTCCGCGATCCCGGATTTACCTACAAGGAAGATCTTGCCTCCGGGGCCAGGGCAGCCGTAAAGGGCGGTTACACTTCTGTCCTCCTGATGGCAAACACCAAGCCCTCCGTGGACTGCCCGGAAGTCTTAAAGGATATCCTGGAGCGCGGGCGGGAAGTTCCGGTCCATCTGTACAGCTGTGCCAACGTGACCCGGGGCATGGCCGGAAAGGAACTGACGGACCTGAAAGCGCTGGCGGACTGCGGGGCCAAAGGTTTTACAGATGACGGAGTCCCTGTTATGGACAGCGCGCTCCTTGAACAGGCCCTCCGCAGGGCAAAGGCGCTCGGCCTGCCGGTGAGTCTGCATGAAGAGGATAAGCAGTACATCACGGAAAACGGCATCCATGGCGGCGGAACAGCCGCACAGTCTCTGGGACTTACAGGTTCTCCCCGCGAAGCGGAATACACGCTGATTGCGAGGGATGTCGAAATCGCCGCTGCGCTGAACGCTCCTCTGTGCATACAGCATATCAGTACGGAGGAGGGTGTCGAGTATGTCCGCCGCGCCCGCAGAGATCACCCCTCCATTCACGCGGAGGCAACACCCCATCACTTCTCCCTGACAGAAGATGCGATCCTAAGGTGCGGCACCCTTGCCAAAGTCAACCCGCCTCTTCGGACTGAGAGGGACCGGATGGCGATCATCCGAGGATTACAGGACGGGACGATCGACCTGATCGCAACGGACCACGCGCCCCATGCCGCCGATGAGAAAGAAAAGCCTTTTGTCCAGGCTCCCAGCGGTATGATCGGTCTGGAGACCGCGCTCTCTCTTGCAATACGCCATCTCGTGCAGCCCGGTCATCTGACCATGATGCAGATGCTTGCCTGCCTGACATGCAATCCGGCCGATTTCTATCATCTGCCGGCCGGCCGCATTGAGTGCGGTGCGCCTGCGGATCTGACACTCTTTGCTCCAGACGAGCACTGGATCGTCCGCTCGGAATTTGCGTCAAAATCCTGCAACTCGCCCTTCATCGGAGAAATACTCCCCGGCGTCGTGCACTACACGATCGTCTCCGGCAGCGTCGTTTACCGCCGCTGAAAGTCTGTTTTTTTGAACGACTGCCCCTACTGAATACCAAATAAAAAGCCATGGCTCTGCGCCTGATCCGAAACGGATCGGCAAAGAGCTATGGCTTATTATTTACGAAATCTTTTTGACTGTGCCCCGGATCACCAGTCTGGTTTCCATCCGGATCTCCATAGACTCCGGTTTTCTGCCTTGTATAAGGCCGATCAGTGTTTTGGCGGCCACCCTTCCCTTTTCATCCGCATCCTGATGGACCGTTGTGAGTCTGGGGGTGCAGATCTTGGAAAAGAGATTGTCATCAAAGCCTATGACCGACAGATCATCCGGAATCCGGAATCCCTTCTCCGCGAGCGCCGCCATGATGATCACCGCGTAGATGTCCGAGCAGCAGAACAAAGCCGTATATTCCCGCACTCTGACACTGATCTCCTCAATATTCCTGACGATCTCATCTCTGCTGGGCTTTAAAAGAAAGAAGTTGTGGTCGCTGTATTCAATGCCCGCTTCCCGCAGCGCTTTTCGATATCCCCAGAAACGAGCCCTGTCGACGCCGACACTGTTGTCTGTCAGAAAGCCGATCCGACGGTGTCCGTTATCGATGAGATAGCGGATCGCCTCGTATGTGCTGTGCTCGTCATCGAGACCGACATTGACAAAACTGTCGTTCTTCTCGCTGCTGTACGTGTCGATACAGACAATGGGTTTATGATATTTGGCAGCCACGCGTTCGGCGTCGTCGTCCATCATGCAGAAGAGGATCAGCCCGTCGACGTTCCAGATCGACACTTGCTGTATGATCTCCGCGATGTCATCGGAAATATACAACATCATATAGTATCCCGCCTCACGGACTGCCTTTTCGATGCCTCCGATCATCTCGGACACAAAGGGATCACTGAGGATACTGTCGTTGTACCAGCGTCTGAAAGCCAGCGATTTAAGGACTACGCCTATGATCTTGGACTGTCCCTGTGCCAGATTGCGCGCGTTGATATTGGGAACGTATTCCACCTCTTCAAGGAATTTCTGCACACGCTCGATGGTCTCCGCCGATACCTCTCTTGTCTTTCCGTGGATCACATTGGACACCGTTGTCGTGCTAAGTCCCAGCCTGGACGCAATCTCTTTGATCGTAATCATTTCGAATCCCCTCCCGGCGCGGTATTTGAAGTCATGGTACTTTAGTCCGGCCGCGCCTGTCTTATCATTATATCAGACCCCCTATATAAGTTCAGTCTTTTCTTGTCTTTTTAACAAAGCTGTGATACGTTACAAAAAGCACCGAAGGAAAGAGGGATAGCACAATGAATGAGAACATGAACAGTCCGGTGAACAAAACATATTATATTGCCTGTGCAGCGCTGATCGCAGCGCTCTATACCGTCCTGACTGTGATCGCTGCAGGTTTCAACCTGGCCAGCGGCGCCATACAGGTCCGCTTTTCGGAGTGCCTGACGATCCTGCCGTTCTTTACCTCCGCCGCCATCCCAGGCCTGACGCTCGGATGTCTTATCAGCAACCTGATCACGGGCTGCGCGCTGCCCGACATCATTTTCGGTACGCTGGCAACACTGCTCGGCGCCCTGGGAAGCTATGCTCTGCGGCGGAACCGATACCTCTGTTCGATCCCGCCGGTCGTTTCCAACGCTTTGATCATTCCTTTTGTACTCACCTACGCCTACCATATTCCGGGAGGGATCCCCTTTTTCATGCTGACGGTCGGACTGGGTGAGCTGATCTCCTGCATGGTATTTGGACAGATCCTGCTGTCTGCGCTTTTAAAGGTCCGCGGGAGGATCTTTACAAGCTTATGATTCATTTCCGGCGGTTTGCTTTCTGCCAGATCATTCCCTGCCAGAGCTTTCCCGCTCAGTTTTTTTCGGTTCAGTTTATATCCGCACTGTTCCGGTTTCTCCTCCCGGCTTCTCTCTTTTTCTGCGCCATTCTGTAAGCGGCTGCCCTTGCGCGCCTCCACTGCCTGTACGAGTACCACATCAGGAAAGCGCTCGTCAAAAAAGCAAGCAGATAGGCCAGCATCCGATAGAGCTTCCAGTGCGGCGCCTTATAATCCAAAATGGTCTGCGGTCCGATCCCGTTCATCGCATTGCTCCTTGAAACGTTCCTGAGGATCCTTCCTGCAGCATTCCGGAATCTGGCGCGCACGCCGTATGTCAACACTCCCCCTTTGAGCTTATAGCAGTTGTTGGACGCATTCTGCCACAGATCTGTCCCCGCTTCGAGTCCCTCGAGGATATCCGCATAGGAATCTGTCTTTTCACTGATCTTGTCCGTCATAACGATCCCGGTAAATCCCCATTCACCCCGCAGTACGTCTGTCAAAAGACCGGCATGTCCTCCGCACCATCTCGGCCCGATGCGGTTCATTCCCGCCATGATCGCCTTCTGCCCGGAACCTCCGTCTCTGAGTGCGATCTCAAAAGGACGGAGATAGAGCTCTCTGAGCGCCTGCTCCGATATCATGACACAGACGCCGGTGCTGTTTATCTCCTGGTCTCTAAGCACCATCTTTCCGATCACCGGGATCACTCCTTTTCCGGAGAGTCCGCGGCAAATCGCCGCAGCCATCCTGCCGGTCAGGAAGCTGTCCTCCGAAAAGCTGTCGCAGTTTCTGCCTCCCATGGGCGTGCGGTGCAGGTTCAGGGACGGCAGCTGCCAGTAAGTGATACCCGCCTGCAAAGCCTCCTCGCCGATCAAATGACCCGCCTGCAGAATAAGATCCGTATTCCATGTGGCCGCCATGACCGTCGGAGAAGGAAAGACTACTCCCCTCTTGTCCCCGTATTTTGCCGGAAGACCGGCCGCATATTCACTGATCAGTGCCTGTGGAGATGAGCAGCTGAGTACTTCATTGACGAGCCCCCCTCCTTTGCGCACGAGAGAATAGGTCTCTCTCCACGTCAGCTGATCCAGCATGGATCCCCATCGGTAATCGTCAAAAGCAACATCTCTGAGCTCTGCGAGGCTCGTGTTCTTCTCTCCGTGTGCCGTATTGTAGACCGGCGCGCCGGCATTGTTGTCCTCGCCGCTTGACACGCGCAGAAGTTCCAGAAAAGAAGAGGAAGCTCGGAAGGCGCCGCCTTGCCATACCGAAGGCCAGGTTCCCTCCCAGTTCTTTCTGCTCAGCATCACAAAATCCGCATCGTATTGGAGCGGATCCGCTTCCCGAAACCGGGTGCGGATCTTTTCTCCCGTCGCAGATGAATCGGAATAGGTCTTATAGTCTTTTGACAGGTCAAATTTCTCCACAAGGCCGCCGTCGCCGGTCCCGCTCATGGCTGCCGCCTTGCCCTTTCCCTTATAGAGGATGAAATTGTTCACCGCGGCGTGCGCGTCCTGTGCCGCTGTGATCAGGCAGGTACCCTCATCAAGGATATAGGTGCCTTTTCCGTATGCGTCAAACGTCCTGAATATGTCCTCGCTGATCGTCATCTTGACTTTTTCCGATTCGCCCGGTGCGATCATTTTGGTCTTTGCAAAGCCCACCAGCTCTGCGGAAGGTGTCTCGATCCCGTTCTCCGACGCATAGTTCGTATACGGTCTCTGCAAATAGAACTGCACGATCTCTTTGCCCTCGCAGTCGCCGGTATTGCGGACCTCTACCGTGATCTCATATCCTTTTTTGCCCATCGCCATCTTCATGCCGCCCAGTTCAAAAGAGGTATAGGAGAGACCGTGACCGAAGGGATATGCCACCACGCTGTCATAATCAAAGCTGCCGCCAAAGCCTGTCCCCTGCACGGCGTCCTCGTAGCGTGTCTCGTAATAGCGATACCCCACGTACATCCCCTCTGAGTAGGACAGATACTTGTCCCCGAAAGCCTCGGAGCTGCTCGTGATGGAATAATCTCCCAGATTGGCCGCTGCAGGCGAGCTGAAGCTGTTGTATACATAAGTGTCCGGAAGACCGCCCGACGGATTGACTTTACCGCTGAGTACTTCCGCCAGCGCCTTCATTCCGTTTTGGCCCAGGTCTCCCGTCCAGAGACAGGCGTCTACATTGTATTCATTGATAAACCCCATCTCCATCGGGTTCTCTGTATTGAGCACCGCGATCACCGTGTCAAAGTGCTCATTCACATATTCAAACAGGCCTCTCTCTTCTTCTGTCAGCTGAAGCGCTTTCGCCCCTGTGATCACTTCTTTGGGTTCTTCTTCCTCCGTAAAGGTCACCGCAGGCTCGAAAAAGTCGCTGCTGCTCCCGCTTCGTCCGATCACGACGACTGCGGCTTCCGAAAAGTTCTCAAAACTCTTCTCCACTTTTCCGGAAAACGAATTGCCGCCGCCTCTGTCAGTGAAGTCCCACAGTTTGTCGTTGACATGGATCTTCTCCTCTTCCAGCGCGTCTTTCATTGTCTGCGGGCTCGAGACCTCCGCAGAGGAGGAGTAAACCGGTTTCACGGAAGCTCTGCCGAAGACACTGATCTGCGCACCTCTGCGGAGCGGCAGCACATCGCCGTCGTTTTTCAGAAGAACGATTCCCTCCCTGAGGATATCTGCCGCGATCTGGGCACCGTCTTCCCGCAGCTCCTCGGGATCGGAATACTCTTTCTCATAATACTGCGGGCCCTCTTCTCCCTTGATCTCATAAGCCTTCTGGCCAAATGCCAGGCGAATGGACTGTTCCCGGTCAGACGCCGCCCTTCCTGCTGCCACGGTCCCCGCGATCAGCGCGACGGCCAGTACTGCGGAAAGGACCGCCCTGCGGCGCAGGACATCGATACGCCTGCGGCGTTTTGTATGATTCTTCGTTGTACGACCTTGTTTTTCACTCATAATATATGTGTTTCGTCCCTTTAGTTAATGTCATCTGTGATGCGAACATCGTATTACCAACATTGTAATATGAATATTGTAATACGAAAGTCTCTTTTTTTCTTCCAAAATATCTTTTCCAAAGCTTCCTATCCCAAGCTTCACAGCCTATGTGGTATAATGCAGTCTGAGTACAGTTATACGGACGGAGGGTTATATGATCTATTGTGTTGAAGATGACAACAGCATTCGAGACCTCATGATCTACACGCTGACGCTGGCAGGATTTGAAACGAAGGGCTTTGCGGACAGCAAGGCTTTTTGGGCGGGGATGCAGGAGGGGCAGCCTGAACTGATCCTTTTGGATATCATGCTTCCCGGGGAAGATGGCATCTCTGTTTTGAAAAAGCTAAGAAGCAATGCTTCCACCGCTGCTGTCCCGGTGATCATGGCAACCGCCAAAGGAAGCGAATATGACAGGGTCATCGGCCTCGATCTCGGAGCCGACGACTACCTGTGCAAACCTTTCGGCATGATGGAAATGACATCCCGCATCAGAGCTGTCCTGCGCCGTGCTTCCTATTCGGAAAAGCGCAGCTTACTCTCTTACAAAGCGATCATCATGGATCCGGCAAGACATGCGGTCACCGCCAACGGCCGTGAGATCTCCCTGACGCTCAAGGAATATGATCTTCTGAAGCTTTTCCTGGAAAACATAGGCCTGGTCTTTACGCGGGACCAGCTTCTTTCCTCGGTCTGGGACCAGGACTACTCCGGAGAGACAAGGACTGTGGACGTCCATATCGGGACGCTCCGCACCAAGCTGGGGGAGAGCGGCGAATCGATCCGCACGGTCCGGGGCGTTGGCTACCGGCTGGGATGACTCTTTATCTTGTCTGCGTTTATTTTCTGATCACACTATTTAATCGCACTTTTAAATTTCATTAAGGAAACCTGCTATGCGAGGTAAAATCTTTCGATCCATCTGGTTCGTGCTCCTGTTCGTCATGACGATTACTTTTATACTGATCACCGGGCTCCTGTACTCCCATTTTACCGATGAACAGCTCGCTCAGCTCCGAAATGAGACCAAACTTGTCGCACAGGCCGTCAAAAGGAGCGGTATTCACTATTTTGACGATCTTGGAGCTACGGATTTCCGCATCACCTGGATCACCGGTGAAGGCACGATCCTTTACGACAATGAAGCGGATGCCGAAGTCATGGAAAACCACATGGAAAGAGAAGAGATCCGCGACGCTCTCCGGAACGGATACGGGGAGAGCAGGCGCTACTCCTCGACGCTGTTTGAGAGGCAGCTCTATACCGCTCAGCGGTTGTCCGACGGTTCTGTTCTGCGTCTCTCCATCACCCAGGCCACGATCTGGAACCTTTTTTTGCGATTTCTTCTTCCAATTTCAGGCATTCTTCTTGCCGCCCTTGCCATTTCCTTTATTCTTGCATCCCGCCTTTCTCACAGGATCGTCGAGCCCATCAACACACTGGATCTGGACGACCCGATGAAAAACGCGGACCGGGACGCCTACGTGGAAATACTGCCCCTGCTCCGCCGCCTGGACGATCAGAAGCAGCAGCTTGCGCGCGACCGCGCGGAGCTCGAAAAGACCTCTATGATCCGTCAGGAATTTACCGCCAACGCCTCCCACGAGCTCAAGTCACCGCTGCATGTGATCTCGGGCTACGCGGAGCTTCTCGAGAGCGGTATGGTCTCCTCAGAAGACTCACGGCGGCTCTTTGCCGCCAAAATACGAACGGAATCTCAGCGAATGAGCAAGCTTGTGGAAGATATCATAGACCTCTCCCGTCTGGACGGCGGCGGGGTCGGAATGAAGCGAGAGCTGACCGATCTGTACCGGATCGCGCTGAACGCCGTGGACAGCCTGCAGGCCTCTGCGGAAGATGCCGGTGTCACGATCTCCGTTGAGGGAGAGAATGCACCCCTGTACGGTATTCCGCAGGCGCTCTACAGTATCGTCTATAACCTCTGCAGCAATGCGATCCATTACAGTAATCGCGGGGGTCATGTCCTCGTCACCATACAGAGTCTCCCCGAAAGATCGGTGCTTCTGGTCCGTGACGACGGGATCGGAATTCCCGCCGAGGATCTGGACCGGATCTTCGAGCGGTTCTACCGCGTCGACAAGAGTCACTCCAAGGAAGTCGGCGGAACAGGCCTCGGTCTCTCCATCGTCAAACATGCCGCCATGATCCACGACGCGGAAATAAGAGTCGACAGCGAGCTTGGAATTGGTTCTCTGTTCACCGTGGAATTTCCTGCGGCGCAGGGGAATGTCAGTATTTCGGATATCAATGAATAGTATTATATGATTTCATTCAACTTTACATAAATTTTACAGTAAAAATTGCTCTGTTTTGACCCATATGCTTTATCATTAATTGTGATAATGCGTTTATATGCCTTCCCGGCATAACGTCAAAACAGGGATGGTCCGATACGGGCGGCGGCAAACACGCCGGGCGTACCGCATCCTATCGCGAAAGGGGTTACTCCATGTCAATCTATGATATTTTCATTCTGCTCGGCGGCGTAGGTCTGTTCCTATACGGAATGACGATCATGTCCAGCGGCCTCAAGAATGCCTGCGGCGACAATCTCAAGGTAATTCTCGGCAAGGCGACCAAGAACAAGTTCACTTCGATCCTCGCCGGTATTGCCGTGACGATCTTCGTGCAGAGTTCCTCCGCCACGGACGTCATGGTCATCGGCTTCGTCACATCGGGCCTCATGACACTGGCACAGGCGATCGGCGTCATCATGGGCGCCAATATCGGAACGACCGTGACCGCACAGATCACCGCTTTTAATATCGGTGCCTATGCGCCCATGATCCTGTTCATCGGTGCCGTCATGAACCTGTTCCTCAAGAACCGCACGCTCAAAGAAGTCGGTTCCGTCATCCTCGGCTTCGGTATGCTCTTCCAAGGCATCACGCTGATGAAATCGGCGATCGCTCCTCTTGCGGAGACCGCCGCGTTCCGCGCGCTCCTGACATCGCTCGAGAATCCGATCCTGACGGTTCTGTTCGGTATCGCATTCACGGCGCTGCTGCAGAGTTCTTCCTCGGCGACCGTCATTTTCCAGGCCTTCGCGATGCAGAATATCATCAGCTATAAGACCGCCGTCTATCTGATCATCGGTGCTGCTGTCGGCTCAGTCACACCGAACCTTCTGGCAGGCCTTACCGCGAACAGAAACGGAAAGCGCTGCGCGCTCCTGAACCTTCTGTTCAATTCTTTCAGAGCGATCCTGATCTTGATCCTGATCACGGTGTTCCCGCAGATCCTGACGCTGATCCAGAATCTGTCACCAAACAACGTGGCCAGACAGATCGCGAACACGCACACCTGCTTCGCGATCATTGCGGTCCTGATCCTTGCCCCTTTGTCCAACTACATTGTCAAGCTGACAAGCAAACTGATCCCTGCCTCTGCAGAGGAGACCAGAAAACACGAGGACCAGAGGCTTGTATATCTCAACAATGCCGGACAGGTTCCCGCAGCCATCGCCATGGATCAGGCGCACAGAGAAGTCAGCCGTATGGGACATTTCGCGATCGACAACCTGCAGAACTCTCTGGACTGCTTCTTTGAACATGACACCAAGAAGGGCAAACTCGCACTTCAGGGTGAAGAGACGGTCGACTATCTGACCGGCGCGATCCTCGGCAAGCTGGTGGAGCTCCGCTCTTTGGACCTTTCACCCAAGCATTTGAACAAACTGTATCGATTAATCCAGGTCGTCGACGATCTGGAGAGAATATCCGACCATGCTGAGAACATCGTCGGTTATGAAGAACTGATGCGCTCCGGAAAAGCTTCCATGCACGAAGAGGCGCTCGAAGATCTCCGCACGCTGGCAGATGTCACTATGAAATCCATGAGCGTGTCCCTGATCGTTTTCGAGCAGGAACTCATGGACCGTTTCGATGACGCTGTGGCGATGGAAGAACTGGTCGACCAGACCAAGGCGCAAATCGAAGCTGCTCATATCGAGCGCATGGCCAAGAAGGCCTGCGACCCTCAGGGCGGCATCCTGTTCACAGACTTGTGCATCGACATGGAGCGCTGCTCCGACCACGCCATCAACCTGGCGGAGGCGATCCGCGATACGACTACGGCGCAGGTTGCGTAAGATAATTAGGAGACAGGGGGCTGCCGCATTAAGCGCAAAGGTTGATGATACCTACGCTTGGCGGCATGCCCCTTTTAAAAAGTTACATTGAATTCGCGGGGATTCACTCAGATCTTTTCTTCGCTTCGGAGGGAACCGCCTCTCCGAACTCGACGTCCGCTCTGATGACCGG
>CADCIU010000014.1 GCA_902801585.1 uncultured Lachnospiraceae bacterium
TTCCCTCGTCACATGTCCTATGAGACCATGAGCCGCCGTGTCGCGATCATGAAAGAGGCTTGCAACGAGTTCGGTATGAAGTTCGAGATGGAGACCGCTCCCGATCCGACAACTGATGTCGGTGTTCCCGGCGCGCAGGCTTACATCCTTGAGCATGTTCCGGAATGGATCAAGAAGTATGGCACGAACTCCGCTTACTTCTGCACAAATGACGCTCACACTGAGCCCCTGCTGAAGATGCTCCTTGAGCACGGCGGATACTTCATCGAAGCTGACCTTCCGTCCCCTCTGATGGGCTATCCCGGAGCTCTCGGTATCGATCTGACCGCTGAGGCAGGCGATTTCCAGAAGATCCTCTCCAAGGTCGAGGCAGCAGTCGTTGAGAAGGGCGGCGCAGGCAGATTCGGAACATGGGCATATTCCTATGGCTACACTGTTTCCGCAGGTCTTGCTGAGCATGCCAGAAACGTCATCATGGGCACAAGCGAGCTCAATGACATCGATGCGATCTCCGCAGCTTACGGCGTATTCTCACCCGGTGCTGAGTGGAACGGCTCCAACTACACCAATGTAGACACAGGTGTGAAGGCTGACAATATTTTCCTTATTTATCAGGATACTTACATCATGGGTGATCCCGGATACTACATGGAGTCCACAAAGGTTGAAGTTCCCGAGAAGTATTTCACTGTGAAATAATTGAACGATCGGGCGGCTGTCATTACCGGCAAGTGAGAAATTTCCAATCCAGGAAGGTTTCCAAACGGCCGGAACTGAATGAATCGGTGAGATGAGGAGGAGCCCTGTTCCTCCTCATCTTTGTATTATTTGTCCGGCGCCTCTAGGAGCTGAACAGATAAAACCAAAGTAACTGTAGTAATGCAAGTAGGAAGGCATTGGAGTCAATGAACAATGAAAAAGTCCCGCTTCTGGAGATGCGGAATATCAAGAAAGACTTTTTTGGCAATCAGGTTCTGACGGACATCAACCTCAAGCTGGATGAAGGCGATGTCCTGGGACTGTGCGGTGAGAACGGAGCCGGAAAGTCAACGCTGATGAAGATCCTGTTCGGCGCTTCGGATATCTTGTCGACGGGCGGATATGGCGGCGATATTTTGATCGACGGCAAGAAAGTGTCATTCTCGTCGCCCTTCGAAGCGATCGAAGCCGGTATCGGCATGGTACATCAGGAGTTTTCCCTGATTCCCGGCTTTGACGCGACGGAAAACATTCTTCTCAACCGTGAGCCGAAAAAAGGAAATTTGGTCTCTGAAGTATTCGGGGACAGACTGAACACACTCGACCGCAAGGAGATGGACGAGAAGGCCCGAAAAGCTATTGAGATCATGGGCGTCTCGATCGATCAGCACATGATGATCAACAACATGCCTGTCGGTCACAAGCAGTTCACCGAGATCGCGAGAGAGCTGTCCAAGGATCAGCTCAGAATTCTGATCCTGGATGAGCCCACGGCTGTTCTGACGGAGAGGGAGGCAGAAGCGCTTCTGGCATCGATCCGCGGAATGTCAGCGAGAGGCATCACGGTTATTTTCATCACACACAGACTGCAGGAGATCCTGTCGGTATGCAATAAGGTAGCCGTCATGCGCGACGGTGTCCTGGTCAAGGAAGTTCCTGCGAAGGAGGCAACTGTCGAGGATATCACGCACTGGATGGTAGGCCGCAGCGTGAAGGGCGGAGAGACCGCTGTCACTTCCCGCATCAATGAGGATGCCAAGACCATTCTCAAAATAGAGAAGCTTTGGGTGGATATGCCCGGTGAGACGGTCCGCAATGTCAATCTTGAAGTCAAAGAGGGCGAGATCCTGGGAATCGGCGGACTGGCCGGACAGGGCAAACTGGGAATTCCCAACGGAATCATGGGCTTGTATGAAGCCGGCGGCAAGGTGACTTTTGACGGAAAAGAGATCCCGCTGAACAGTCCCAGAAAGTGTCTGGATTCTTCCTTTGCCTTCGTTTCGGAGGACAGAAGAGGCGTTGGCCTTCTGCTGGATGAATCCCTGGAGTGGAATGTTGCTTTCCCGGCCATGCAGATCCAGAATAAGTTCCTCAAGAACTATCTGGGCGGCATTGTCAAGTGGAGAGATGAAAAGGCGATCCGCGAGATCACCGAGAAATATATAGACGAGCTCAAGATCAAATGTACGAGCTCCAAACAGAACGCGAGAGAGCTGTCGGGCGGAAACCAGCAGAAGGTCTGTCTGGCCAAGGCGTTTGCGCTTGAACCCAAGATGCTTTTTGTTTCTGAACCGACCCGCGGAATTGACGTCGGTGCCAAGGCACTGGTCCTTGAGTCACTCAAGAAGTTCAACCGGGAGAACGGCGTAACTGTTGTTATGATCTCCTCTGAGCTGGAGGAGCTTCGCCAGACCTGCGACCGCATCGCGATCGTCTCCGGCGGCAGGATCTCGGGAATTCTTCCCGCATCAACCTCCGTCGAAGATTTCGGTATGCTGATGCTCAGCAATGTCATTTGAGGAAGGAGGAAGAGATGACAAGTGAAAAAATCAAGGCCGCTCTCAAGAATTTCGGCCTTCCGCGTCTGATCATCGCGGGATTCCTGCTCCTTTTGCTGATCATGGCGCCTTTCGTCGGCGCAGACCTGCCGACACAGGTATCCAACATTATCAACCGTTTCAGCTGGAACGGCATTCTGGTCCTGGCAATGGTGCCCATGGTCCATTCCGGCTGCGGCCTGAACTTTGGCCTTCCGCTGGGGATCATTTCGGGCCTTCTGGGCGCGACGCTGTCCATTGAGCTGGGCTTCACCGGCGCACTTTCCTTTCTGGCCGCGATCCTGATCGCGACCCCTTTCGCGCTGATCCTCGGCACGCTGTACGGATGGCTGCTCAATAAGATCAAGGGCGGCGAGATGATGATCGCCACTTATGTCGGATTCTCATCCGTATCCTTTATGTGTATGATGTGGCTGATCCTTCCCTACCACAGCCCCAACATGGTCTGGGGTCTGTCCGGCAAGGGCCTTCGTACCACGATCTCTCTGGAGGGATATTACATCGGCGCGCTCGCCAATTTCCTTCAGATCAATATCGGCGCTATTTCGATCCCGACCGGCACGCTGCTGTTTTTTGCCCTTCTTGCATTTGCGATCTGGGCATTCCTGCACACCAAAACAGGAACGGCCATGACGGCTGTCGGATCCAACCCGGAATTCGCGAAGGCAGCAGGCATCAATGTGGACAAGATCCGCATGCTGTCCGTCATTATGTCGACCTGGCTGGCTGCGGTCGGAATACTGGTCTATGAGCAGGGATTCGGTTTTATCCAGCTCTATATGGCACCGTTCTACATGGCGCTTCCCGCCGTGTCGGCGATCCTGATCGGCGGCGCATCGGTCAATAAGGCGACAATCATGAACGTCATTGTGGGAACGATCCTGTTCCAGGGCATTGTCACAATGACACCTACTGTCATGAACAACCTGATTCATATGGATATGTCGGAAGTCATCCGTATCATCGCTTCGATGGGCATGATCCTGTTTGCACTGACAAGAAAAACGGAGGCGTCGAAATGAATAAGAATAATACGACAAAAGGTTCTCCGGATCTGTTTCTTTTGGCGCAGAAGTTTTCTGTTCCGCTCATGTTCATCATCATCTGCGCGATCTGCATTCCTCTGTCGGGACTGTCAGCCAATATGCTGATCAATGAGATCATCACTCGTATGGGAAGAAATGCTTTCCTGATCCTGAGTCTTCTGATCCCGATCATGGCGGGCATGGGCCTGAATTTCGGTATGACGCTGGGCGCTATGGCGGCGGAGATCGCTCTGATCTTCGTATCGGACTGGCAGATCGTCGGCATTCCCGGCATGGTCCTTGCGGCCATCGTCTCTGTGCCGATCTCCGCGCTGCTGGGTGTTTTCTGCGGAAAGATCCTCAATGAGGCCAAAGGCCGCGAGATGATCACCAGCTATATCATGAGTTTCTTCGTCAACGGTATTTATCAGCTGGTCGTTCTGTATCTGATGGGCAGCATTATCCCGATCAAGCACGGCGCGATCAAGCTGCCGAGAGGATACGGCATCCGCAACACGGTCTCCCTTCTGAGCATGCGCCAGAAGCTGGACAACTTGCTCGCCATCCATGTCGGCGGCGTCAAAATACCGGTACTGACTTTCATTATCATCGCCCTTCTGTGCCTGTTCATCGTCTGGTTCAGCAAGACCAAGCTCGGACAGGACATGCGCGCAGTCGGACAGGATATGGAAGTGGCGCGCGACGCAGGTATCAACGTGGAGCGCACGAGGATCATCTCGATCGTCATGTCGACGGTCCTCGCCGGATTCGGTATGATCATCTATTTGCAGAATATGGGAAACATTGCCACTTACAGCGCGCACAGCCAGATCGGTATGTTCTGTATCGCGGCGCTTCTGGTCGGCGGCGCTTCGGTCGACCGCGCTTCCATCGGAAACGTGTTCCTGGGCGTTATCCTGTTCCACACAATGTTCATCGTGGCACCGAAAGCAGGCGCTGCGATCACGGGCGACTCCATGATCGGTGAGTACTTCCGTGTATTCGTTTCCTATGCCGTCATCACGCTGGCGCTGATCATGTACGAGACAAACAAGCGCAGGGCAAAGAGGACAGCAGGGCAGCAGCTCGCGGAAGCGCAGAAAGCGGAAGAGTCCGTTTCTGCCGGTAACGCAGCTAAAACCGGAGCTGACGCGGCTGATAAGGCCGGAAAGGAGTAAGCATGAAGAACAAACGCAGACTTTTATTCCGGACAGCGGCGATCGTGATCATTTTAGCTGTCGCAGCAGTCATGTTTGTGATCGGACGCGGGCATACGATCTATTTTGACAACAAAGAGACCTCCTACAACGGACAGGCCGTGGAGCCCTTCTACAAGGTGGTTGTCACGGTTGGCGACCAGAAACCTGCCAAGCTCTCCGCGGGCGACAGAGGCATGGGCGAAGTCATGGGACAGAAGCTGTCCATGACGGTGGAGATCACGGACTCGGAGGGCGCAAGCCCCCATGCGCACAAGGTGAACATGAGTATTCCGTATAACATGGACGGAATTACCATCAATGTTCCGGCTCTGATGGCAGGAATGCCTGAGGAAGCGTATCTGAGCGAGTTCATCATCGAGGTTCCTGATACGGGCGATACCGATGAGGAGATCGTGACTGACGAGTTTGATCTCGGAGAAGATATGTAATTATATGACTTGAGAGTCAAGGGGTGTCACAGGGACGGTTCAGTTCTTCGGTGTCATGGGGACGGTTCTTCTGACAACTTTTTATTAAAAGTTGTCAGAAGAACCGTCCCCATGACACCGAAGAAGCTCCTGTGACACCCCTTTTTCTGAGTCGCTATGTCAGAAGAACCGTCCCCGTGACACCTTTCTCAAGCCGGCTGCCCCGGAAGTGCCCTTAAGGAGTACCGTAAGGGCATGAAAAGGGCAGAATCACCAGAACCCCAGGGTCTTGCCGTCAAATCCCATCAGACCCTGAAGTCAGAGGACCCCTCCACTTTCTAATTTCCAGTTTCCGGATGGGTCCTGCCGTCAAATCCTACCAGCCCCTGAAGTCAGAGGACCCCTCCACTTTCTAATTTCCAGTTTCCGGATGGGTCCTCTCGTCAAATCCCATCAGACCCTGAAGTTAGAGGACCCCTCCACTTTTTAATTTCCAGCTTCCGGATGGGTCCTGCCGTCAGATCCCACCAGTCCCTGAAAGCAGAGGAACCCTCCACTTTTTAATTTCCAGCATCCGGATGGGTCCTGCCGTCAGATCCAACCATACCCTGAAGTCAGAGGACCCCTCCACTTTCTAATTTCCAGCATCCGGATGGGTCCTCTCGTCAAATCCCATCAGACCCTGAAGTCAGAAGACCCCTCCACTTTCTAATTTCCAGCTTCCGGATGGGCCCTGCCGTCTATTAAGGCCCACCGCCTAAATCCTGCAGAAAATGCAAAAATCCGGCCATCTGGCCGGATTTTAATACCTGTTAAAGGGGCGTCGAATTATTTAAATGCGACACCCCCTCGAGTTGCTTAATTGCTCCCCAGGCTCGAAGCCGGGATCATGTATGTATTGTGATGCGGGAAACGTCAATGGGTTCAGTACTGCATACTGTCATGCAGTATCCTTCAGGCGCGGGGCATTCTGTCAGATAATAATTGTCGACAGACGGTGAAGCAGTGATGATCCTGCCTGCAGCGAGGTCCGGCCTGAATTCGGAGAAAGGTTCCGCGAGGCCTCGTCCCGTCAGCTTGATGTAGCTCTCTCTTGCAGTCCAAAAGCGGCAGAAGAGGTGACAGAGGTCTTGCCCGTCGTTACTACAGGAATTACCGGCAGCTCCGGTATTGGGATTCTTCTCTTGATGGCGGAGGCTCAGCTCCTGCTGCTCCTCTTGTGAGAAGAAGTGAGCAGCTATTTTCAGTATTCTGACAGGGTCGTCTGAGATTTGCTGGATGTCAATCCCGACCGGGCTGTCTGAGGCGGCGCAGGCGACAATGCCGCCTGAATGCGAGATGTTGTAGTGGAAATCCGGGTAATCGGGGAGATAAGGCTTCCCGTTTTCGGGGCGAACTTCCCTTGCGAGAACTTCAGCCAGGGTTTCCGATCCGGCGTGAAGCTCAGCTTCAGGCTGCGATTTATCAGGTTGCGATCTATCAAGCTGCAATTTATCAGTCTGCGATGTATCAGTCTGCGATGTATCAGACTGCGGTTTATCAGACTGCGATTTTTCGGCAGAAGTTCGTGAACCTAGATAGAGCTCCAGTGCAGCGGCGACGAGACGGCGCGCAGCGGAGGATTCTTCACTACGGATCTTGCGGGCGGCGGCAGGGGCTGCTCCGACATCATTCGTCCGGATATCTGCAAGAAAAATATCTATATAATGATTAGGTGATCGCTCATTAATTGTGTCCAAAGTCGTCGGCCCTCGTTTCCCGAACCTTGTGCTCGGGAGCAGTCATCATTTCCCGAACCTCGGGCTCGGGAGCAAATCCTCGCACCCGGGCTAGGAACAGTCATCCTTTCTCGCCCCCGGGCTAGTAGCAGTCATCGTTTCCCGCCCCCGGGCTAGGGAGCAAATCCCCGAACCCCGGGCTCGGGAAGTCAGCCCTCCATCCACAGATAATCCATGAAGGAAGGTATTTGTTTTTCCCAATATGCCTCACTGTGTCCGCCGTCTTTCTGGCAGAACAGGCGCGTCCCGGCACCTTTCTTTTCCAGAAGGTTCGCGACACTCTGATTCGAATGTGTGAGGAATTTACAGAAGCCGGAATCGGGGTCGGTCCCGCCTTCTTTCTCTCCCCAGGACAGGTAAACCCTGGTATCCGCATCGATATGTGAGGCATATATATCATTCATGAGCGGCTGCATCACCATAAAAATGGAAGACGACAGGCATGCCGCTTTAGAAAAGACATCGTTGTACACCGTGACCGCATAGAGCGACATCAGGCCGCCCATGGAGGAGCCGCCGATAGCCGTAGCCTCTCGGGACGGATAGGTGCGGAACCGGCTGTCGATGTAGTGCTTGAGGGACTTGGTGATCCACTCCAGCGTCTCGCGTCCCTCTCCGTGGATCGGGATGCCCAGCAATTTGCAGTCATAAGGGCAGTACTCGTCGAGGCGGTGATTGCCCTCGTGGGAGCATTCAATGCCGACTACGATCATATCTTTGTTCCAGCCATCCAAAAACTCCCGAAGTCCCCACGACTTGCCGTATGTGGCGTCTGTGTCCCAGAACAGGTTGTGCCCGTCAAAATAGTACATGACCGGGTATCTTTCATCCGTGGAGTCGTACTGATCCGGCAGATAAATATGAAGTGTGCGGGGTTCTCCTGCAGGTGCGTACCAAATGCTTTCTTTGATGACCATTGATTTGTTTTCTCCTGATATTTAATTCTTTTGTTCGACGCATTACTTTACCACAAATACAGAAAAAATCAATTTATAATAATGTTCGGAATAAAGCACAGGAATTATGGTATACTTATCGTTGAGTTTATTATTTGATTTGGAAGGAGTTGATTCAAAATGTATACAGAAGAGATCACCTGGCACAGCCAGTGCCTTGACAGAGATATGCACATAATGATCTACGGACACGACGGAGTTCCTTTTTTGGCATTCCCGACACAGGATTCCAAGTGCCGCAACTATGAGGATTTCGGGATGATCCGCGAGCTGAGCGATTATCTTGAAGATGGCAAAATACAGTATTTTGTCGTGGATACGATCGACAAGGAGAGCTGGTCGGAGGGAGATTTTGACAAGGGCCGCAGAGCATGGAAGCAGGAGCTATATTTCCACTATATCGTGGACGAGGTCGTGCCGTTCATTCTGGAGAGAACGGGCGGAAAGCTGCCCATGACGACCGGATGCAGTCTGGGTGCCAATCACGCACTGCTGACCATGCTGCGCAGACCGGACCTGTTCTCAGGATGTGTGGCGCTGTCGGGATTGTATGACAGCAATGCCTTCTTCCAGGGTTGGATGAACGACACATTATATGACAATTCGCCCGAGTGCTTCCTGCCCAATATGCCCAAGGATCACCCTTACATTGATCTGTATAACCAGA
The DNA here is from genome assembly GCA_902801585.1 of uncultured Lachnospiraceae bacterium. The sequence goes on from CADCIU010000014.1 coordinate 8,591, forward strand.
AGCAGATCATCATCTGTGTCGGTCAGGGCGCCTGGGAGGATGAGGGCATCCGCTCCCTGAGATTTTTGGACAGCGTCTTCCACGAGAAGGGAATCAACGCGTGGTGCGATTTCTGGGGATATGATGTAAACCACGACTGGCCCTGGTGGTTCAAGCAGATGCGCTATTTCATTCCGTTCATTCTGGAGAGATGGGGCCTGTGATCCTGCGCGGCGCGGCGAAGCCGTTAAAGCGGCAGTGTTTTGGCTGAGATAATAAATTAAGATAAGGAAGGTGCCAATTATGAACTTTATTTTCATTTCGCCCAACTTCCCCCATACGTACTGGAACTTCTGCGACCGCCTGAAAAGGAACGGCGTAAACGTTCTGGGCATCGGCGATGCGCCGTATGACGGTCTGGAGGACGGCCTGAAGGGCGCGCTGACCGAGTATTACAAGGTCGATTCCCTCGAGAATTACGACCAGGTATTCAGGGCGGTCGCTTTCTTCTCGTTCAAATACGGCAAGATCGACTGGATCGAGTCGCTGAACGAGTACTGGCTGGAGCAGGATGCACAGCTGCGCACGGATTTCAATGTGACGACGGGCATTCAGAGTGACCGCATCAGCTTCATTAAGGAGAAATCCCTGATGAAGAAGCTGTATCAGGAGGCAGGGATCCCCACTGCGCGCCAGAGCAAAGTGACGACGCGCGAGGCGGGACGCGCTTTTATTGAAGAGATCGGCGGGTATCCCGTGATCGTCAAGCCGGATATCGGCGTCGGTGCAAATGATACATGGAAGCTGAACAATGATGAGCAGTTCGACACATTCTATGACAATCTGCCGAGCGTCCCTTACGTCATGGAGGAGTTCATCGTCGGCGACCTGATCTCCTATGAAGCGATCCTGAATTCGGAATTTGAGCCGCTGTTCGAGAACATGACGACGTGGCCGACTCCGATCATGGAGATCGTGAATGAAGACCTGAACCTGAAGTACTATACGAACCCCGATGTGCCCGAGAAGCTCCGCAAGATCGGGAGGATCACTTCCAAGGCCTTCGGCGTCGACCGCCGTTTTGTGCACCTCGAGTTCTTCCGCCTGACCAAAGACCGCAAGGGACTCGGAAAGAAGGGTGAGTACGCAGGCCTGGAAGTCAATATGCGGCCGCCGGGAGGCTATACGCCGGATATGATGAATTTTGCCCATTCTACGGACGTATACCAGATCTATGCGGACATGGTGGCCTATAACGAGAGGCATCTGCCGGAGTCCGAAGACAAGTATTACTGTGTCTATGCCGGGCGCAAGGATGGACATGATTATGTTCATACCCATGAAGAGATCATGTCGAAATACGGTTCTGCCATGGTCATGCAGGAGGAAATGCCGCCTGTGAACTGGCCTCAGATGGGGCGCGTCATGTATACGGTCAAGCTCAAGACGCTCAAAGAAGTTAATGAGTTTATCGCGTTCGTACATGACGAGAAGTGAGAACAGCTTATTGGAGACTTTAAAAGGGTGTCACGCCGGTTGGAGTGACACCCTTTTTCATGCTTGTTAAAGCCAAATCAGGATCTATTCTTCGTTGGCGGCGATGTAGTCGCGCGCATGGCCGAGAATGTTGCGGAGCTCGCGAAGGACGCCCATTTTGCTGTAGGACCGCTCAATGACGTCGGCAGCTTCCTTCAGTTCGCTGCGCGCGTTGGCAACGGTGACGGCTACGCCTGTCTCATGAAATGCAGAGAGGTCGTTCAGATTGTCGCCGAAGTAAACGGTCTCCGCCTGACCGATCCCCAGATATTCCTGCAGAAGGGCATATGCTTCGCCCTTGCCGGCTTCTCTGGCTGTGATATCGAGCCACTTTGCACCCGAAACCGTCATGCTCAGGTGCGCGTATTTAGGGTCACTGCGGAGATCCTTGGTGACTTCCTCGATCGAGGGATGGAGGATCGATATTTTGATAATATTGTCAGTAGGGACCTTGGCCAGATCATCGACTTTCTTGATGGCATAGTGATAGTTGTCACGCATCAGACGCATGAATGCACTGTCCTCGTCTTCCTCGATGTAACACCAGTCGGCTGATTCGACGCAGAGGCTGGCGCCCTCGATCTGACGAACAGTTTCAATGATCGGCAGGATCAGATCCTCCTCGAGTTTCCAGAAGTGGAGGACTTTTTCTTTGGTGCGGACCACTGTGCCGTTCGCGGAGATGAAATAGATGTCGTCTGCGACCGGCTCGAAGAGGTCGAGCATGCTGTGATACTGCCTGCCGCTGCAGGCGCAGAAACGGATACCGACCTCCTTGAGGTCACGTATGACTTTGAAGTATTCGGGGCTGATCTCGTGGGATCCCTCGCTGACAAGCGTGCCGTCGATGTCACTTGCGATTAATTTGATCATAGCATCCTCCTGTTACACGAGCCTTAGGCTCGGGGAGTAGATTGGTACCCGAACCTCGGGCTCGGGGAGTGTATACTATAAAAAATTATACAGTTTTTCTGTGGAAATGCACAGTGCCAAAATCGGGACAGTGAGGGTTTCTGTAGCACATGTAAGGTGCCTGTGGTATAGTAAAGAAAATGATCCCCGAGCCCTGGGCTCGAGGAGAACAATGTTGACTCGAGCCCGAGGCTCTGGAGAAAATGTGGAGGAGGGAAGAGATGAAGCTGTTTATAGTGGACGCATTTACCAGTATACCGTTTAGCGGTAATCCGGCAGCAGTTTGTGTTATGGATAAATGGATCTCAGATGATCTGATGAAAATGGTCGCCATGGAATGCAACCTTTCCGAGACCGCGTTCGTTGTGAACGGGGAAGACGGCTATTCTCTCCGCTGGTTCACGCCTGTGAAGGAAGTGGACCTCTGCGGGCACGCCACAATTGCAGCGGCAGCAGTCATCCTGCGCTTTTTTGACCCGAGTGCGAACGCAGTGAAGTTCAATACCAAGAGCGGCGTACTGACCGTGAAAAAGACGGATAATCGCTATGAGATGTATCTGCCCCGTGTCAAGCAGCACGAGGTCCCGGTGACGGACGAGATGGAAAAAGCCTTCGGCGCCCGCCCTGTCAAAGCACTGCTGGGGCTGGACCTTGTCTGCGTATTTGAGAACGAAGAACAGGTCAGGAAGCTCACGCCGAATCAGAAGCTTCTGGCAAATCTTGACGGACGAATCCAGAATGCGACAGCCCGCGGAGTGACTGCAGAATGCGTATCCAGAAGCTTCGCGCCGAAGCTGGGCATTGCAGAGGATCCGGTCTGCGGTTCCGCGCACATTCAGATCGCGGAATACTGGGCAGTGGAACTGTTTGACAATGAGATCACTGCTTATCAGGCGTCCAAGCGCGGAGGCTTTTTAACTTGCAAGCTGGTCGATGACAATAAGATCGCGATTTCCGGTGAGGCTGTGCTGGTAATGACTTCGGAGGTCGTGGCAAATCTTGACTTTTTTGACAGAGAGATTGAAATGTATTGATCTGTTTTAGGTACTGTTTTAGGAACTGTTTGAAAAGGAGGCAGACGGCATGATCAAGAGACTTGGCTTTTTGGCAGCAGGCATCGCGGTCGGCCTTGTGGTCACGGGATATCTGATCGAAAAGGAAATACAGGAGCGGGAGACGCCGGATGTCAAGCAGGACGGCCTGTTTGCGGAAGTGCAGGGCAATACGGTCCGCACATACAAGGTGGAAAACGGGCGCTTCTGCGGATACTCGGAGCCGAAAGTATTCAGCAGCCAGGAAGAAGCTGTGGAATGGGTCGTAAAAGAGACGAATGCGAAACTGGTGATCGCCGGTTAAAACATGGACGGCAGTAAAGAATTATAAACAGTGCAGGCGTTTGCAATGGATGCAGCGCCTGCACTGTTTTGAGTAAGATCACATTTGTTCGAGAATGTATTCCTTGACAGACTCGAGTTTACTTTCTTTCCAGGCACCGTTCCCGGCCTGCGCGGCGATCGGACAGATGATGTGGAAATCAAGTCCCTCACCGATGACGCGGCCGCTGCGTTTGGGATTCATGAGGTTTTCCTCCCACTCGGCTTCGGTAGCGTTCGTGTATTTGTCCGGATAGAGGAAAATCTGCTGGCGCTTGGTCGCGGCGATGAACATCTTGCTGGCGAGCGGAATGAGCTTGTTGTACTCATCCTCCTGAATGTCGACGAAGATCTTGGGCAGCTCGCTCGAGACGACATGTTCCGTCGTGCGGTCGATCTTAAGGCCGTGTGCCTTAAAAGTGAAGCGGTCCGGCGTGAAGTACAGCTGCAGGACGATGCCCTTTTCGGTGTTGAACTGGGCGCGCTGGTAGTCTGTGTCAAATATGAAATTGCCGAGGGAGTAAAAGATCGCTTTCTCTCCGACGGTCTCGTAGTTCATGGGAACATGCGGATGGTGGGAGACGACGACATCGGCGCCCATCTCGAGATACTTCAGGTAGCGGTCCCTCGTATAGGGAGAAGGGATGGCCGTAAACTCTTCTCCGCCGTGGGCGACAACGACGCACCAGCGGCATTTTTTCTTAATATTCGTGATGACTTCCCCGATCGAATCCATGTCGCTCCAGCTCAGGCACCCCGCTTTGTCGGGGCCTGCGGGCTTGCAGCCTCTTTGGTAGCCGACGCCGAAAATACCGATGCCGCCCGCCTCGTCCAGTATGACGGGGCGTTTTGCTCTCTCAAGATCCATTTCCGCGCCGATGGTAAGGGCGCCGAATTTTGAGGCTTCGTCGAGGGTCATCGCAAGCCCTTCCGGCCCGGCGTCCATGATGTGGTTATTGGCAAGATTCCATATATCGGCGTGGATCTTTTCGAGCACAACAGTGGCCTTGGGATTGATCGTGTGCATGAGGCGCATTTCGGCGGCCTTGACTTTGGCGAGCTTGTCTCCGACCAAAGGGCCCTCGACGTTGGCGATGACGTGATCTGATCCGGTCAGTATTCGGACCAATTCGGGGTCGATCAGTTGCTCGTCTTCCCATTTGTTCTGCATATAGTGGTCGAAGCCGATGTCGCCGGTGAAGGCGAGAGTGGTGGTTGATTTCATGGAGGTCCTTTCTATATTCCCGAGCTCCGGGCGCGGGGAGCAATTTCATTCCCTGAGCCCGAGGCATAAGTGGTCATGCGGAAACCAGCTGCTGGAATACATCCCCGCGTTCCTCGAAGTTCTTGAAGTATCCGTAGGATGCCGCAGCAGGTGACAGGATGCACGCCTTGCCGGCCGGTGTAAGCTCCTTTGCAAGAGAAACAGCGCCTGCCAGGTCATCGCGATAATAACAGCAGGGCAGGTCAGCCACTTCTTTGTAGATGCGCTCGCCGGACTTATACATGAGAATGTAGTTGTAGGAATCGTGTTCACGGATGAAGTCGATCAGGATATCATAGTCAATATTCCGGTCCATTCCGCCAAGCAGGATCGTCCCGGCATTGGGAATGCTCCTGATCGCAGCGATCGCCGCCTCCGGGATCGTGGAGATGGAGTCATCGTAATAATCGATCCCGCCGTAATTTCCCACAAACTGCATGCGGTGGCGCAGTCCTGTGAACTCCGAAACGGCCTCGCGGACCTTCTCGGGATCGCAGCCGAACAGCTGCGTGCTGACTGCGTAGACAAACCGGGCATTGAACTGATTGTGGTCGCCCTTGAGCTTCATTTCGAACCGCATCGGATCATCGTAGGAGATCACGGTCCTTGCCGCGGCAGTTTCCAGCGGCGGCACGTTATTGCCGACGAACAGGTAGTCGTCTGCCGTCTGGTGAGCCGTGATGCCCGCCTTCGCGTGGAAATACTTGTCCATCGTGCCGTAATAGTCGAGGTGCTCCTCGTAGAGATTGAGGAAAAGGGCAATGTGGGGCGATATTTTGGCGTGTGCAAGCTGGTGGCAGGACATCTCGAAGACGATGATCGTGTCCGGTGTGATCTCGCCAAAATAATCCAGCGCCGGAAGGCCGATGTTGCCCACGAGCAGGACCGGCCGGTCCGTGCACTGCCTGAGCACGGAATACATCAGGGACGACGTTGTGCTCTTGCCCTTGGTCCCGGTGATGCCGATGACCTGGCTGGAGAACTGCTCCAGAAAGAGGTCGGTCATGGAAGAATACTTGTCGCTCAGATTCTCGGCGACAATGCCGGGGCTCTTGATGATCAGGTCATACGCGTCCTCGTCGATGTCCTCGCGCTTGCCCTGAAAGACCGTCAGAGAGCGGACCTTACAGTATTTGTTTATGAACTTCTCCGTGGATTTGCCCTCGAGACCGTAGCCCCAGAGCAGGATGCGCTTGTCATTTAGTTTATCTGTGATCTTCATTTGAGGGGAGACCTCCTGATGCTTATATAATTCTGTTTGCAAAGATTTCAAGTTATGATTATATCATGGATGGAAGATGGTGTGCTATTATTAGAACAAAAACGATGTAAAGGATTATTCAATGGCAGATTTGATCGCTTTAGTAGATTTAGATGACCGCATCATCGGATATGAGACCAAGGAGGAGGTGCACCGGAAAGGGCTCCTTCACCGGGCATTTTCTGTTTTCATCGTGGATGAGGGGAAGATGCTGATCCAGATGCGGAACCCGGACAAGTATCATTCCGGCGGGCTGTGGAGCAACGCGTGCTGCTCTCACCAGCGAAAGGGGGAGGAGCTTGAGGACTCCGTGCACAGGCGCATGGAGGAGGAGCTGGGGTTCGACTGTGCGCTCGAAGAGAAGTTCGACTTTGTGTACAGGACGCAGTTCAGAGAAGATTTGATCGAGTATGAGTTTGATCATGTTTTCGTCGGGCAGTACAGCGGCAATGTCCGGGTGGATCCGCAGGAAGCATCTCAGATCAGGTGGATCGCTCTGGGAGAACTCAAAGAGCAGCTGATGAAGACGCCGGAGATGTTCTCCAGCTGGTTTCTCATCTGCGCGCCCAAGGTGATCGCATATATAGAGAGGAGGTCATAGGAATGCGTTTATTCATAGCGATCCGGTTTACGGATGAAGTCAAAAAAGCCCTCCTGGGCACGATGCACGACCTCAAGCAGAAGGGGATCAAGGGCAGCTATACGGCCGGTGACAATCTGCACCTGACGCTGGCTTTTATCGGAGAGACCCGCGAAAAGGACGAGGTCAAAAGAGCGATGGACCGCATCTCCTTCTCCCCTTTTAAGCTTGCCGTGCGGGAGACCGGTACTTTCGGTGATATACTGTGGGCCGGCGTCAAGGGAAATCAGGGCCTTAAGAGCCTTGCCAAAGAAGTGCGCGCCCAGCTCGATGCTTCCGGGATCTCCTATGATCAAAAGGATTTCGTGCCTCATATAACGCTGGTGCGAAGAATGGGCGGGACGCTGCCCAAGGGATTTCAGGGACCAAAAGGGGATATGATGGTGCGCAGCATTTCCCTGATGAAGTCAGAGAATAAGAACGGCAAAACGGTTTACACGGAGATCTATAAAGTTGGAAAATGAGGAGATGATCAGGAACAGGAGGTATTTATGAACGAGAATATCACAAAGAGAAACGCGCTTTTGGCACAGAAGGTGATCAAGGGGCTGGAGTCCCGCAATATGAAGGGATATTTTGCGTCAAATAAGGAAGAGGCGCTGAAGCAGGCGCTGGCCCTGATCCCCGAGGAAAGCACTGTGACCATGGGCGGCGGTATGAGCGTGCATGAGATTGGACTGGTGAAGGCGCTCAAAGAGGGAAATTATGCATTCATCGACAGGGATGAAGTGGAAGACAAGCGCGCGGCGATGCTGGCAGCGTATGATGCGGACTTTTTCCTGATGAGTGCCAATGCCATGACAGAGGACGGCATTCTTGTCAACATCGACGGAAATGCGAACAGGGTCTCCGCGCTGGCGCAGGGACCGCGCAAGGTCATCGTGATCGCCGGTATGAATAAGGTCTGTGATGATGTGGACGGTGCGATGAAGAGAGCAAGAAATGTGGCGGCGCCGATCAATGCGCAGAGATTCGGGCTTAAAACGCCTTGTACGAAGACGGGCGCGTGCATGAATTGCAAATCTCCCGATACGATCTGCTGCCAATTTCTGATCACACGGTTTTCCAGACATGCAGACAGAATACATGTGATCCTGGTAAATGATAATCTCGGATTCTGATGCTCGAGCCTCGGGCTCAGGAACAGTTATCGCTCCTTAAGCCCGAGGCTCGGGAACGTGAGTGGAGGGTGGCAGATGCCTCGTAATATTCGGCTTTGTGACGTCGGTGTCAAAATACTGAAATTCTTTCTTGTGACGTCAACCGCGATCGTGTTGAGCCTGATCTGGTTCGGACTGATCACGAAAACATGGAATTTCGGCGCAAATCCGTTCCGATGGATCGCGATTGGGATCATTTTGTTTTTGCTCGAGCTCGTAATGTTTTGGATCGGGATCATTATGGTCTATGTATCATCTCTGCAGCTGGGAGTCAAAACGAGGGTGCTGGGGATCGTCTGCGGATGGATTCCTTTTGTGAATCTGTTTGCGCTCATGAAGATCATCAGGATCTGCAGTGAAGAAGTGGCGGTGGAGCGTCAGCTTCTTGCACGGGATATCAGCAGAAAAGGTCAGCAGCTGTGCAGAACGCGCTACCCGATCCTGTTGGTACATGGTGTGTTTTTCCGGGATTTCGAACATTTTAACTATTGGGGAAGGATTCCGGAGGAACTGAAGAAAAACGGCGCGGAGATCTATTACGGTGAGCACAACAGCGCGGCAGCCGTGGCTGACAGTGCCAGGGAACTGGAAAAGCGCATTTTGGAGATCGTCCGGCAGACAGGATGCGGCAAGGTCAACATCATTGCGCATTCTAAGGGCGGACTGGATTCGCGCGCGGCGATCGCCATGACTTCAGCCGGTGAGTACGTCGCATCCCTGACGACGATCAATACTCCGCACAGAGGGTGTGAGTTCGCCGACTATCTGTTGACGGAGATTCCGGAAAAACAGCAGCAGATGATCGCGGACAAGTATAATCTCCTCGCCGCAAAACTGGGCGACAAGGATCCGGATTTTCTGGCGGCCGTCTATGATCTCACTTCGCAGAAATGCCTGGAGCGCAACGAGGTCGTGCATGATGATCCGCGTGTCTATTATCAGTCCGTGGGGTCGGTCCTGAAAGGGGCGGCATCGGGACAGTTCCCGCTCAATTTCACGTATAACCTTGTCAAATATTTCGATGGGGAGAATGACGGGCTTGTGGGTGACAGGTCATTTAAGTGGGGGGCGTCGTTTCAGATGCTCCGCAGCAGCGGTTCGAAGAGGGGAATTTCGCACGGCGACATGATCGACCTGAACCGCGCAAATATTAAAGGGTTTGATGTTCGTGAGTTTTATGTGCAGCTTGTGAGCGGGCTCAGAGACATGGGATTCTGATTTCTTCCCGAGCCTTGAGGCTCGGGAATTGTTTTCGCTCCAAGGGCCAGAGACTCGGAGAGTGTGTGGAGAAGTGAAATGTCAATTGAAAAAGCAAAGAAGTATCTGAAGGAAAAAGGCTATTTAGACCGTGTGATCGAGCCGGAAGTGTCAACGGCAACGGTAGAACTCGCCGCTGCAGCAGTGGGGGTCGAGCCCGGACGCATCTGCAAATCCCTGTCATTTCTGATCGATGATCAGGCGATCCTGATCCTGGCCGAAGGGATGGCAAGGGTGAACAACAAGAAATATAAGGCACAGTTCGGCAAAAAGGCTAAAATGATCCCGCGTGATCAGGTGGAGGAGTATATCGGCCACGAAGCCGGCGGTGTCTGTCCGTTCGGCCTGAGTGAGAATGTTGCGGTGTATATGGACGAGAGTCTGCGCCGGTGGGACACTGTATATCCTGCGGCAGGGAATGATCACAGCGCGGTCCGGCTGACTCCGGATGAGCTGCAAAAACTCAGCGGAGCGCGAGGCTGGGTAGATGTCTGCGGATGACCGCAGCTGATTCCCGAGCACGAGAGGCCGGTTTCTCCGAGAACGATGTTCGGGAGCACCGGACCGGAACTCGGGAACGCGCGGGAGCACACGGAAGGAGAAATAATACGATATGCCGTTTAGAATTATACGTAATGACATAACTAAAATGCGCGTAGATGCGATCGTCAACACGGCTAACCCGGAGGCGGCCTACGGCGCAGGTACTGATCAGGCGATCTATGAAGCAGCCGGAGTCAAAAAACTGCTGGCAGAGCGTAGAAAGATCGGTCCGATCCGTCCGGGAGAAGTGGCAGTTACATATGCTTTTCACCTTCCGTCAAGATTCATCATTCACACCGTCGGACCCAAGTGGATCGACGGGACGCATGGAGAGTTTGACATTCTTTCCTCCTGTTACACAAATTCCCTTATGCTTGCACGTCAGCTGCATTGCAAGAGCATTGCTTTCCCGCTGATCTCGACAGGAACTTACGGTTTTCCTAAGGACGAAGCCCTCAGGATTGCCATTGACCGGATCAGGGAATTCCTTGATGAGAATGAGATGGATGTGACGCTGGTCGTTTTCGACCAGAAATCGTTTGTTCTATCCAAGGCGCTGACTGCCGGCGTTGAAGAGTTTATTGATGAGCGATATGTGGAAAGCCGCCGGCAGCAGTATATGTACGGGGGATCGAACCAAGGATTCCAAAGCGCCGGCTACCGGCGTCCGGGTGACATGAGGGAGGGGGCCCCGAGTCCCGGTGATGGCTGGCGCGCAGCCCAATACTACCGAGATGTGGAAACCGGCGCCTCGGCTCCTTCAAAACGACCTCTTGTGAAAGACCTGTGGGAGAAGGCGACCCATAAGGTCACGGAGGAATCGCGCGGCGACCTCGATGACAGCTATGAGGATGCAGTCAGCTATGAGAATTCCGACAGCTATGCGGATGCCGCTGTCTTTGAGGATTCCGACAGCTATGCAGAGGCCGACAGCTATGCGGATGCCGGTCCTTGGGCGAATCGGAAGGAGAACAGGCGTGAGAACAATTCTTTCATGTCAGCACCTTCTGCGAGCTACGATGTATCCGGGCGGAGCCTGGATGATCTCATGAATCATGTCGGGGAGACATTTCAGGAGTGCCTGCTGCGGCTGATCGATGAGCGCGGAGTTACAGACGCGGAAGTGTACAAGAAGGCAAATGTGGACCGCAAGCTCTTTTCGAAGATTCGCTGCAACACATTCTATAACCCCACCAAGAGGACGGCGCTGGCGCTGGCGATCGCCCTGCAGCTGAATCTGGATGAGACGATCGATCTGCTGCGAAGAGCAGGGCTTGCCCTGTCGCCGAGCAGCAAAGCGGATTTGATCGTAGAGTATTGCATTGTCAACCATATTTACGATATTTTCCAAATTGATGCGCTGCTGTTTAACTATAATCAGCAGACACTCGGATGACCGGCGCTGTTTTGACGCAGGTCAAAAAACAGATGTCGCTTGGCATGCGACCACCGGTTTTCTCTTTTTTGATATCCTCACAGCATAAGAACAAGGACATTTTATTATGCTGAAGGAGGATTTGAAGATGAGAAAAGGTTTAACAGAATTGGTCATGATCCTGGACAGAAGCGGTTCCATGAGAGGGCTGGAGGCAGATACGATCGGCGGATTCAACAGCATGATCGAGAAGCAGAAAAAGGAAGAAGGGGAGGCGTTCGTTTCAGTGGTCCTCTTCGATGACCGGGAGGAAGTGATCTACGACCGGACGGACATTGGTAAAGTCGAGCCGATGACGGATGCGCAGTATTATGTCAGAGGATGCACAGCGCTGCTGGATGCGGTCGGCGGCGCGATCCATCACATCGGGAATGTGCACAAGTATGCCAGAGAGGAAGACGTCCCGGAGAAGACGATCTTTATCATCACTACGGACGGCATGGAGAATGCAAGCCGCCGATATACGTATGAGAAAGTCCGCAGTATGATCGAGCGGCAGAAAGAAAAGTATCATTGGGAATTCCTCTTCCTGGGCGCCAACATCGATGCGGTCAAAGAAGCGTCAAAGTTCGGGATCGGCGCAACCCGCGCAGTTAATTATGAGCACGACAGTGTCGGCACACAGCTGAATTACAAAGTCATGTCTGATGTGGTCGGATCTGCGAGAAGAGCAGCCAGCGCGGAGGACATGAACGAGATGTTTGACAGTGACGAGATGCTGGAACCGATCCGGAGAGATTTTTTGAAGAGACATCGCCGCTGATCCTTGAGCCTCGGGCTGCTCCTCGGGCCTCGGGCTCGGGGAGCGGTGATATATCAAGGCCTCGGGCGATAGGAGCATATCCCTCGATTCTGAGGCTCGAGTAGTGAGGTGACTATCTATGAGATTAAAAGATGCGATCACATCCCTGCAGATTGGCAGGAAAAAGCAGACAGTTATTCAGGAATTGAGCACCGTCTGGAGCGAACAGGCAGATGACGGCCCGCAGGCCGTACCTCTTTCAGAGTATCCGAGGCCGCAGATGCGCCGCAGCAGCTGGACCTGCCTGAACGGCTGGTGGGAGTACGGGATCTGTCCCGCCGCAGAGGCAGGCAAAGCCTCCTGTAAAGTCGCAGACGGCAAAATACTGGTCCCCTTTTCTCCCGAAACAAGGCGGTCCGGTGTCGGCCGCACTCTGCAGCCGGGAGAGACGTTATGGTACAGAAGATCGATCGAAATGCCGGGGCTGTCTGATGGAAGACGTCTCATACTGCATTTTGGCGCCGTGGATGAGCGCTGCGCCGTCTACTGGAACGGGCACAAGGTCGGAAGCCACCGCAACGGTTATCTGGCCTTCCAATTTGACGTCACGCCTTTCGTGCGGCTGGGCATCAATGAGCTCAAAGTCTTTGTCCGGGACGACACGGACGAAGGAAATGAGTGCCGCGGGAAGCAGACCCTGAACCCGGGCGGCATGTTCTATCATGCGCAGAGCGGGATCTGGCAGACTGTATGGATGGAGGAAGTTCCGCAGAACTATCTTGAAAACCTGAAGATCACGCCGCTGATCAACGAGGAAGCGGTGGAATTGGAATTGGAATTTGCCGGAGATCCGGGCGATGTAAATACCGGAAGAGAAGTCAGTATCACGGTCTGCAATCCTGCAGATGATTCCGATATTGAAGAAACCTTCGATTATGAAGAAACGGAGCCTATGATATCCACTTTCCTGCAGGAGCCCCGCATGAAAGTGCGCATTCCTGTCCCGAACCCGTGGCTCTGGAGCCCCGAACATCCCGCACTGTATTCACTTCGCATCGAGGCGGGAGAGGATGCGGTGGATTGCTATTTTGCCATGAGGTCGTTCGGTACGGGACCCGACGAGAACGGGATTCCGAGACTGCTTCTCAACGGCAAACCGTACTTTTTCAACGGAATCCTGGATCAGGGATATTGGCCGGAGAGCCTGATGACGCCGCCCGCGGACGAAGCGATGGTCTATGACATCGAACAGATGATAGCTCTCGGCTTTAACATGCTGCGCAAGCATGTCAAAATTGAGCCCGCCCGCTGGTATTATCACTGCGACCGGCTGGGAATGGTGGTCTGGCAGGACATGGTGAACGGCGGTGGACCCGTGCAGAAGCTGCTGGAGACGTATCTGCCGACAGTTTTCCCGGCGGTCGGAAAGCGTCTGCGCGATGATCATTACAAGCTGTTTGCCAGGGAGAACAAGAGAGCGCGCCGGATGTTTGAGAGAGATCTGGTGAGCATGATCAGACAGCTGTATAACTCCCCGAGCATAGGGCTGTGGGTCCCGTTTAACGAGGGATGGGGACAGTTCGACGCACTGAGGATCACGGAAATTGTTCGGGTTGCAGATCTCACGAGACCTGTCGACCATGCGAGCGGGTGGTTCGATCAGGGTGGCGGCGACGTGCGCAGTGTGCACAACTATTTCAGGCCGCTGACCGTGGAGAAGGACAGCAGGGCCTTCGTGATATCGGAGTACGGCGGCGCCAACTGCCAGATCGCGGAACATTCCATGAGCGGAGAAGTATATGGTTACCGGAATGTGACACAGGAAGAATTCCCGCAGTCTTTCCATGAGACGATGGAGAAGATCCGCAGTCTGGAAGAAGAGGGACTTTGCGGCGCAGTGTACACGCAGGTTTCTGATATAGAAGAGGAGACGAACGGTCTTTTGACCTATGACCGCAAGGTGAGGAAGGTATAAACTTCGTTGGGTGAGCGAGCTGAAAGCGAAACGATAACCCGAGCCCGAGCCTCGAGTAATGTCATCCCGATCTTCTCGTCTTATACCGTGAAGGCATCTCAGTAAACGGACGAGATATGCCGGGATGGGAGGAAGCTATGTTAGGAAAAAGCAAATGCAAAATTCTGAAAGAAATCCGTCAAAAGATCGCGGATGAGAACGATATTCCCTATGTGACACATGAATGCAAGTTTCAGGGCGAGTGCAGCGGAACATGTCCCAGATGTGAGAGCGAGCTCCGGTATCTGGAAAAGCAGCTGGCCGCACGCGCCGCGGCCGGGAAGAGGATCGCGATCGCAGCGCTCTGTGCAGGTATGACATTCAGTATGGCAGGATGCGCGTCGCCTTTTTCGACCAGGACACAAAGCGAACAGGATGACTTGACCGGTGCGCTGGAAGAACCGGACGAAGGTGGAGATGACGTCGAGGTGACGACAGGTGAGGCCGCCCCCTCGTATGATATAGAAGAACCCGAGCTTTCGGGCGATGTGGTCTACGTAGAGGAGAGCAATTCCAAATGACGCAATTGCAAAAGAACAGCAGCACATACCCTCTTCTGAGCATTGCAAGGCACAGAATGGGCACAGATGGCACCGGGATCACCACACTGGTTGCCGGAGCCGGCTGTCCTTTGCATTGCAAGTGGTGCATCAACAGACAATTGCTGCAGGATGCGCCGTCAAAAGAGACAACGCCGCAGGAACTGCTCGATCTTGTCATGATAGACGACCTGTACTTTCGCGCTTCGGGCGGCGGGATCACTTTCGGCGGAGGGGAATCGCTGCTTCACGCCGACTTCATCAGAGAGTTTCGAAATATCTGCCCTTCGCAGTGGAAGATCAACGCGGAGACCAGCCTTTATGTCCCGCGCAATTATCTCGCCGCGATCACGGATTGCGTTGACCTGTTCATCGTGGACTGCAAGGATATGAACGCAGAGATATATGCAGAATATACCGGCGGCGACTGTGCTGTCATGGAAGAAAACCTGAAGTTCCTTCTGGAGAGAGTCGGCCCGGAAAAGGTCATCGTGCGGGTCCCTCTGATCCCCGAATACAATACCAAAGCGGATCAGGAGAACAGCGCGGAAAAGCTTAAGAAAATCGGTGTGACCGGACTGGACCTGTTTGAATATGTGATCAGGGAGAGCCTTTCAGAGAGCCCTTCAGAAATGGGGAAAATGAAGTGAAAAGAAGTGAAAAGCTTTGAACATCGAAGCTATTTAACCAGCTTTTTTCTTGAACGATATATAGATGTTTGATATCCTTAACCCACAAGATGTTCCAAATCAACGAGTAGAACTAGTTATTAAAGGGGGAGAATATCTATGAAAAAGAAGGTAAAAGGGTGGAAAGCATTATTACTGCTGATCATGGTCGCAGCGCTGGTCATTCCAAAAACAAACGGCTATGCCTTGACACAAAAACAAAGGGCTCTGAATGCTTATAAACAGTTTCTTGCAAAGTCCAACGTGTCGGTCCTGGCTCCCGGACAGAGATGTCTTGAATGCGGCAGGCCCTATAAATACACACCGACCAGGGCTTCTCTGGTGTCATTCGGACTCGCATATATAGACAATGACAACATTCCGGAACTGATTTTGAAAACAGACAATGATTACAGCAGCGGGTCGCATAAGGTCACAGCAATTTTTACTTATGTAAACGGAAGAATAAAACGTGTAAAATCGCTGAATAATGATTATGCCCAGTTTAACGGGTATTATTATAAGACAGGATGCTTTAAGTGGACACAGCTCGATGAGGGCGGTTATAAAGAAGAGTATTTCTATACTTTGAAAAACGGAAATTACCAGGCAAGATTGTGGAAATCCAGCAATGCATATGGTCTTTGGCCAACTGAGTATTACAAATTTGTGAGCAGCAGGAAGGTTAAGATCAGTGGATCTGCATTTTTAAGTGCCTACAAAAGCGTGACCGGATCAAAAAAGATAACGTATGTGAGATTTTACAAAGATACACAGGCAAATCGGAATGCGTACTTGAGATAATGATCCGCAAATCTTGATATAACTTAAAGACGGTACCCAACAGACGATAAAAGAACGCCGCAGGTTCAAAGACCTGCAGGCGTTCTTTTTGTGTATCACCCGGCGTTCAAAATAGTGTATGATAAAGCATATATCCATGAAGGAGGATCCGATGAACCCTATTCTCGAAGGCGCCTATGACATGCATGTCCACACTGCTCCCGATGTAATTGACCGCAGGATGGACGATCTGGATCTGGCCGCTGCATACAAGGCGGCAGGTATGAAAGGATTTGTGATCAAATCGCACTATTTTGATACTGCAGGGAGGGCTTATCTGATCCGCAGGCTCTTTCCCGGGCTCCGCGCTGTCGGCGCGATCGTCCTCAACCGCTCTGTCGGCGGACTCAATCCTGAGGCTGTCCGCATGGCGGCAAAATATGGAGCAGAGGTAGTTTATATGCCGACCGTGGATGCATTTAACATGTCTCACATGAGCGGTGCGATTCGCATACTCGCAGATGGCGGGCTCGATCCCGCGATCGACGAGATCCTGGATATAGTCAGAGACTATGATATGGTTCTCTGCTCCGGCCACATTGCACCGGAAGAGACGCTGGCGCTTTTCGAGAGGGCCGGGGAGAAAGGGATCCGCAAGATGCTCGCCACGCATGTGGAGTGGAGGCCCACAAGGGCCAGTGTCTCTATGCAGCGCCGATTTACAGAGTGCGGTGCCTTGCTGGAGCACTGCGTCATCAATCTGATCGGCGGGGATCTCACGATCAGTGACCTGGTCGACCAGATTCATGAGATCGGAGCAGAGCACATGGTCTTGTCCACGGATCTCGGGCAGGCCCATAATCCGGCGCCCGCAGAGGCACTGGAGGAATACGCGGACAAACTGCTGCGCGCGGGCGTGACTAAGGAGGAGTTGCGGATGATGATCGTGACGAACCCGGAGCGGCTGTTGTCCGATGAGGGCACAGGAAAGCTTTAGGAAAACGCAGACAGGTATAGACAAGGTTTGATTCGGAGCGCATCAAACCTTGCAGATCCCATCGGAGAAACCGCATTCGCGGCTTACTCCTCGGGTGTCTTCGCGCAAAGCGCTTCGACATGGAGGTAATTATGATCAGAAAATACAGCTTTGGGAAGGTATTCAGGACCGACTCGGTCGTCGCCGTGATGAAAGCGCAGAAGGATGACTTGCCGTATCTGAAAGTCAATGAAAAGGAGATGTCACTGTCCTGCACGATGGAGCCCGGGGATATTGTTTATGGACTGGGCGAGAATGTCCGCGGGATCAACAAGCGGGGATGGATCTACGAGAGCCGCTGCAATGACGAGTCCAAGCATTTGGAGGATCGGCGCTCGCTTTACGCCGCGCACAACTTTATCGTTCTCGATGGTAAAGCCCGCCGTTTCGGTCTATTCATCGATTATCCGGGAATACTGACTTTTGACGTGGGCTATACCGACCTGTCGACATTAACGATCACGGCGTCGGATTGGAACCTGGACGTCTATGTGATCGAGGGCAGCAGTGTCCGCGACATTGTCAGGCAGTTCCGCGGCCTGATCGGAAGGAGCTATATTCCGCCCCTGTGGGCCTTCGGCAACGGGCAGAGCCGCTGGGGATACAAGAACGCCGAGGATGTGCGCGAAGTGGTCAGAGAGCATCGCAAAGCGGGAATCCCGCTGGATATGGTGTATCTGGACATTGACTATATGGAGCGCTACAAAGATTTCACGGTGAATAAGGAGCGCTTTCCTGATTTTGCCGGGTTCGTGGAGGAGATGAAGGCGGAGAACATCCGCATCGTGCCGATCATTGATGCGGCGATCAAAGAAGAAGAGGGATATTCCGTCTACGATGAGGGGATCCGTGAAGGGTATTTCTGCACCGGCGAGGACGGAAGGCCGTTCATAGGAGCCGTCTGGCCGGGCCGCTCTCTTTTTACCGACATGCTCAACTCCAAGGCGAGAGCCTGGTTCGGCGATCAGTACAAAGTACTCATCGACCAGGGAATCGAGGGGTTCTGGAACGATATGAATGAACCCTCTGTTTTCTATGAGGAGGGCAGGCTGGCGCAGACGCTGGAAGAGATCGCGAAGATGAAGGACGAGGGGCAGAATCTGGACCTGGATGCCTTCAATCATTTTAAGGACCTGGTGGGCGGCCTGTCGGGAAACCCCGACGACTACAGAAAGTTCTATCACAACATGGACGGCGTCAGGGTAAGGCATGATCAGGTGCACAACCTTTACGGCTATAATATGACGCGTGCGGCCGGCGAAGCGTTTGGGCGCCTTGCGCCCGGCAAAAGAATCCTCCTGTTCTCGAGGGCTTCCTGCATCGGCATGCACCGCTACGGAGGGATCTGGCAGGGAGACAACAAGTCCTACTGGCAGCACCTTTTGATGAACCTGAAAATGCTGCCGTCTCTGAATATGTGCGGATTTCTGTATACCGGGGCGGATCTGGGCGGATTCGGGAGCGACACGACAGAAGATCTGGTGATGCGCTGGTATGCGCTCGGTATTTTTACACCGCTGATGCGCAACCATTCGGAGATGGGAACGCGCCTGCAGGAGGTGTACCGCTTCAGTGATGTGGACGGTTTCAGGGAGATTATACAGCTTCGCTATAAACTGATCCCGTATCTGTACAGTGAGTATATGAAAGCCGCACTGGGCGGGGACATGATGTTCCGGCCGCTGGCGCTGGACCACCCGGACGATGTGCGCTGCAGGACCGTCGAGGACCAGCTGTATCTGGGAGAGGAGCTGATGATCGCGCCGGTATATGAGCAGAATGCGGCCGGCCGATATGTATATCTTCCCGAGAGAATGAAGATGCTGCGTCATACCAGAGAAGGGAAGATCGAGGAGAAGATCCTGGAAAAAGGCGATCACTATATCGAAGTTCCGCTCTCGGACGTGGTGTTCTTCCTGCGCGAGGGAAAATGCATACCCGTCGCAGACGGCGGACAGTGTGTGGAGGAGATCGACTTTGAGAACCTGCGTGTCATCTCGTTCGGTGATGACGCAGTTTATGAGTACTATCATGACGACGGATTCTCTGAGAACTACGATGAGCCGGGGAACCGGAGACAGATCTTTGCAAAACAGAGTTTATGAAAACAGAGTTCCATTATACGAAGTCTCCGCAAAACAGAATTTTCGGAGGCGGGATGAAAGGACAGATAAAAAGGACAAGATGAATCAGAAATTACCGGCCAGAGAAGAAGTACAAGCGGAAATGACATGGCGTCTGGAGGACATTTATCCGGACGAGGCTCTTTGGGAACAGGAACTGGGAGATGCCAAAGAGCTGGCAGGAAGAGTCAGATCGTATGAGGGACGGCTTTCAGAGAGCGCGGGGAACCTGTATGAGGCACTGAGATTATATGATGCGTGCGCATTAAAGCTCGACCGCGTGGGCGGTTATGCCTTCATGCGCCGCGACCAGGATGCAGGCAATTCCCGCTATCAGGGGATGGAGCTGAAGTCGCAGAGCGCCTCTGTCAGGATCAGCGAAGAACTGGCCTTTTTGGAGCCTGAGATCCTCATGATCGAGGACGATGTGATCGAGCAGTTCTATGAGGAGGAGCCGGGGATCCGGGATTATGAAGTGACGATCCGGGAGATCAGAAGGCGCAGAGACCACACGCTGGGGAAGGAGATGGAAGCGCTTCTGGCCTCTGCGGGTGAAATGGCAATGGCCGCATCGAACGGCTTCGGCATGCTCGCCAACGCGGACCTGAAATTCCCGTCGGTCACCGATGCCGGCGGCAGCGAGATCGAGCTCTCGAACGGCCGCTTCGTGCCGCTGCAGATGTCTTCGGACAGAGCACTGCGCAAGGCTTCTTTTGAGAAATACTACACGAGGTACAGCGAGTTCAAGAATACCTGGGCAGCGCTGTATGACGGACAGGTGAAGCAGCAGATTTTTTACGCACGCGCAAGGAAGTATTCGTCCACGTTTGAGGCCGCCGTCGACGGTAACAATGTGGATCCGTCCGTCTGCGACCGCCTGATCGACAGCATCCGCGGCAAAATATCGTACATGCACCGCTATGTTTCCCTGCGCAGGAAGATGCTGGGCGTGGATGAACTGCACATGTATGACGTATACGTGCCGATCGTCGCCGGGTATGACAGGAAATTTACCTATGAGGAGGCCAAGGCAATCTCTCTGAAGGCACTGGCGCCTCTCGGTGAAGAATACCTTTCTGTCGTGAGAAAGGCATATGAGGAGCGCTGGATCGACGTGTATGAGAATGTGGGAAAGCGGTCGGGAGCGTATTCTTCGGGCGTTTACGGCGTGCACCCGTACATGCTGCTCAATTATACGGATACGCTGGACGATGTTTTTACTCTGGTCCATGAGATGGGGCACTCTATGCATACCTGGTATTCCGACCATGCCCAGTCACATCTGAATTCCAAGTACAGGATCTTCGTGGCGGAAGTCGCCTCTACCACCAATGAGATCCTCCTTTTGGAGTATCTGCTTGCTCGTGCGGAAGACCCGGCAGAGAGAGCCTATCTTCTCAATCATTATCTCGAGTGCTTTAAAGGGACAGTCTACCGCCAGAGCATGTTCGAGGAATTTGAACGCAGGACCAACGCAATGGCGGAGGAGGGAACGCCTCTGACGTCCGATGTCTTGTGCGATCTCTATTTGAACCTGAACAAGGAGTATTTTGGCAGTGATATGGTGTCGGATCCGCTGATCGCTTACGAGTGGTGCAGGATCCCGCATTTCTACTACAACTTCTATGTGTACCAGTACGCCACGAGCTTCGCGGCATCCGTCGCGATCGCGCACCGCATTTTGGAACATGGTGAGAAGGCCGTGGGACCGTATCTGGAGTTCTTAAAGAGCGGATGCACGCAGGATCCCGTGAGTCTTCTGAAGATCGCGGGCGTGGACCTGTCGACTTCAGGGCCTGTGGACGAGGCGCTGGAAGTCTTCCGGGGCGTGATCGAAGAGATGGAAGTGCTCAGTGAGAAGATTTGATCAAGAACGAAACGATTCCCCGGTAAAGGCGGCCAACCAGATCACGCACGGGGTGATCTGGAAGCAGCTGCTTCTCTATTTTGCCCCGCTACTGGCGTCCTCGTGTCTCCAGCTTCTCTACAACACGGCGGACACGATCATAGTGGGCCGTTTTGTGGGCAAGATCGCACTGACGGCCGTGGGCGGTTCTGCGGGCCAGATCTATGCGATGGTCACGGAATTTGTGATCGGCGCGTCGGGCGGCGCCTGTGTGATCCTTTCCCAGGCCTATGGCGCCCGAAACAGGAAGATTCTGGATGACGGCCTTCACAATGCGGCCGCACTGGCTCTGGTAATGGGCGGATTGTTCACCGCCGCAGGGATCGCGCTGGCAGGCACGGCACTGAGGGCAGCGGGCGCACCGGCCGAGACGATGGCGGGTTCGATCCTCTATCTCAGGATCGCCTTCGCAGGCCTGATTCCCAATGCACTCTATAACATGGGCGCCGGCGTGCTGCGCGCTGTCGGAGATGCCAAAAGACCGCTGCGGTTCCTGATGATCAGCAGCGGTCTCAATATTGTGCTGGACCTGATCTTCGTAGCCGTGCTGCGGATGGGCATCGGGGGCGCCGCGCTGGCAACGGTCATGACGCAGACACTGAGTGCGGCTCTGGTCCTGCGGACGCTGATGAGAACGGTAGGACGCGACCCTCTTATGCCCGGACTTGACCTCCGCAGCCTGCGCCTTCAGAAGAATGTTGCGCTCAAAATGCTCCGCCTGGGAATACCGCTCGGGATGGAGACACTGATGTACACCTTCTCCTGTGTGGTGCTGACCTCGGCCGTCAACACGTTCGGTACCGATACGGTCGCGGCTTATGCAGGATTTGTGCGCATAGAATCCTTCTACTGGATGCTGGAACAGGCTTTTGCCGTCTCGATCACGACCTTTGTCGGTCAAAATATTGGCGCAGGCTTTAAAGACCGGGTCCGGAGCGTGTCCAGACAGGGCGCCGTACTAATGTATATCTTCATGGGATCGGCGATCGTGATTATGTATACGGGCTGCCCTGTGTGGCTGGGCCTGTTTACGACAGATCCAGACGTGCTCAGGATCGGCGTCTCGATGATGCGGTTCCTTCTGCCCTTTTATATACTGTATATCCCTAACGGTGTGTTCTTCTCGACACTGCGCGGTCTGGGAGATTCGCTCAGGCCGACACTGATCACGTTTTTCGGCGTATGCGTGCTGCGGATCCTGTGGGTGCTCTTGGTATTTCCGAGGTTTCCCTCGATCGAAGCGCTGCTGACCTGCTTTCCCGTGTCGTGGAGCGTGACGGCTGTCACATATTCGCTGTATTATAAATGGTTTATTAAAAGGACAGCGCTTTAGCGGCGCATAACAGATGCAACGGTTATAAGTTTCATTTCAGGAAAGAGTGACGATCATGCTGGATTCTCTGCGGATGGCATTTTCTCTGTACTCCATAATTCCGGTCCCGCATGCTCAGTGGAATGAAAAGAGCATGAAATACTGTATCTGCTTTCTGCCGCTGATCGGCGGTGTGATCGCTGCAGTGCAGTATCTGGCTTTCAAGCTTTTGAGCATGCTGTCTTTTGGCGATGTATTCAGGGCAGCCGTTTTGTCGGTCCTGCCGGTCCTGATCACGGGCGGCATTCATCTCGACGGCTTTCTGGACACGTGCGACGCGATCCATTCTTACGGAAGCAGGGAAAAGCGCCTGGAGATCTTAAAAGATCCCCATGTGGGCGCTTTCGCCCTGATCGGCGGGATCGTCTGGTTTGTCCTCTGGTTCGGTGTATGGGCGGAAGCGGGAGAGCGGGAGATGATCCCGATGTGTCTGGTCTTTGTCCTCTCACGGGCTATGAGCGCATTTGCGGCGCTCACATTCCCCAAAGCCAGAAAGGACGGGATGCTGCGGGGAGAGACGGACCCGGCAGCAAAGGGTGCGTCCACGGCGATGGCGATCGTCAGTGTGCTGACCGGCGCTGCGATGGTATATGCGGGTCGCATCTGTGCTGCGGCGTCAGTGCTCACGGCGATTGTCGTACTCATGTATTACCGCAGAATGTCTGACCGGCAGTTCGGCGGGACGACCGGAGACCTGGCGGGCTGGTTCACACAGGTGTGTGAGCTGGCGGCAGCGGGAGCGGTCGTCGTGATGTCGCGCATTTTATGGTGATCGGCTGTGAGAGTATGATAGTGAGGTCCGGCATGTTGACATTGGTGATCGGCGGAAGTGCCAGCGGAAAAAGTGAATATGCGGAGCAGCACGTGATGTCGCTTAATGGCGCTCGGATCTACATCGCGACGATGGAGCCGTTCGGGAAAGAGGCAGCAGACCGCATCTCAAAGCACAGGCAGATGCGAAAGAACAAAGGATTTGAGACGATCGAGTGCTATACCGGACTGAAAGACGTGCGGGTCCCTCCCGGCAGCAATGTGCTTTTGGAGGATTTGGGAAATCTTATGGCCAATGAGATCTTCAGCCCTGCCGGCAAAGGCCCGGAGGCAGTCAGAAACGGGATCGAGGCGCTCATACCGGCATGTGCCCATTTGACGATCGTGACCAATGAGATCTTCAGCGGGGGAACAGACTGCACGGAGGAGACGCTTTATTATATGCGGGAGCTCGCGGCGATGAATCGGCATATTGCGGCGCGCGCGGACCGGGTGGCAGAGATCGTGTGCGGGATCCCCAATATATTCAAACAGACGAAGTGAAACGGCGGAACGGATCTGATGATATGAACAGCCGGACCAAGAAAGGCACGGAGGTGCGCAATGATCCTTGTGACGGGACCGCTATTTGCAGGAAAACAGACATATATTCAGGATGCGCTGGGATGGACCGAAGAGGAATTTGAGGAAAGAGGCATCCGTGATGTACAGGAACTGGCAGCCGCCCCGGCGGGCGGGGAAGAGCCCGAGGATCACGAAGAGCGGATGAAACGCCTGCAGCTGCTTGCCGATGAACTCTCCCGCGCGGAGGTGATCCTCTCGACGGAGACCGGAGCCGGCGTTATCCCGGTCGATCGGGTGGAGCGTCAAAACAGAGAGGCAGCCGGAATTCTGAGCCGTCTTCTGGCAGAACGGGCCGATCTGGTGATCCGGGTGTCGTGCGGACTGCCGCAGTTCCTGAAGGGCTCAGGGGAGGACCTTTGTGAATACAGACGCAAATATTATGATCACAAATACCAGGATAACAAATACCGGGATAACAAATACGGAGCTGACAGTGTTCCTGATCAGGCACGGAAAGACAAGAGATAACGAGGAGCACAGGTACAGCGGCAGAGGCAGCGATCCGGCGCTGTCCGCGGAAGGCAGGCGGGAGCTTATGGATTATAAGAGAGCAGGCGTATACAGTGCGATCGAAGGAAGGACCGGCAGTGCGCGGATCTATACAACCGGAATGATGCGGACAGAAGAGACACTGGCAATCCTTGCGGGCGCCGATGCGCGTCATGAGATCTGCCCGGAGCTGTGTGAGATCGA
The DNA here is from genome assembly GCA_902801585.1 of uncultured Lachnospiraceae bacterium. The sequence goes on from CADCIU010000014.1 coordinate 33,222, forward strand.
TTTCGGCGCATTCGAGGGGAAGACATATGAGATGCTCAGGGGCACGCCGGCTTATCAGGACTGGATAAGGGGAGACAATGAGAGAAACCGGTGTCCGGGAGGTGAGAGCGGATTACAGATGCAGGAGCGGGTGCTGAGGGCTTACGGCGATATTTTGGCAGATGCAGGGCGGTGCAGTGAAGAAACGGTCCTGATCGTGACACACGCGGGCCCGATCGCTGCGATCATGGGAAACGGCTTTACTCATCTCTCAAGGAACCGATATGAGTGGCAGCCGGCCTGCGGCAGAGGGTACAGGATCAGCTATAGGGAAGGGAGGCCGGTCTCCTTTGAGTCCATATGAGATTTGAACGCATAGGCGTGCTGCTTATGCGTTTGGGTGTTTTGAACAAAAGAATGCGTAAATAGGATAAAGATTCGTGCAAAAAGCTTGCGAACATAGGCGTTTAACTTGTATTTACAAGGCAAGCTGATTATAATTTAGTCTAGTAAAATGGTACAGGCATAAATTTTGTCGGATGACCTGTATCTGCTTTAAGCAGTATTTGCTTAAAAATATTAACCGGAAAGGGGAAATTTTCATGGCACGGTACATTGTCAAGAGAGTCCTTCTGGCGATCGCCAGTATATTTATCATCTGCGCGATCACATTCTTTGCAATGAATGCAATACCCGGAGGACCCTTCAACTCAGAAAAGGCACTTTCGGAGGCCACCAGACAGGTTCTGGAGCAGCGCTACAATTTGGATAAACCTGTCCCGGTACAGTTTATTCTGTATCTGCGCAATCTTTTGCGCGGAGATTTCGGCGTTTCGCTGAAAACAGGACGTGACATCGGCGGCACGCTCATGTCATGTTTCAAGGTGTCTGCGAGGCTGGGTCTTTCCGCAGCGGTACTTGCGGTGTTCTTCGGTATTATTCTCGGGTCTTTGGCGGCTCTGTACCGCAACGGCCTGATCGACCGGATCATCGTATTCTTTACAACGCTTTTCACGGCAATGCCGTCCTTCGTTTTCGCGACATTCCTGATGCTGGTCTTCTGTATCAAATTAAAGATCCTGCCGGTCTGGGATGCCTCGAGCAAATCGCTCATCCTTCCCGTGATCGCGCTGATGGCATATCCTATGGCGTACGTCACAAGACTGACCAAGACTTCCATGCTGGATTCCCTTGGCCAGGACTATATCCGCACGGCCCGCGCCAAGGGTGTTCCCATGACCAAGGTGATCTTCAAGCATGCGCTCCGCAATGCGCTGATCCCCGTGATCACGTATGTCGGTCCCATGCTCGCATATATCCTGACGGGATCCCTGGTCGTCGAGAATATCTTTACCATCGGCGGTCTCGGACAGCAGTTCGTCAAGTCCATCAATAACCGCGATTATCCGATGATCATGGCTACCACGATCTTTCTGGCAGTCGTCATGGTCATCTGCAACCTGTTAAGTGATATCGCTTACAAGGTTGTCGACCCTCGCATCACTTTGGACTAAGGAAGGCAGGTAGATATGGAAACAAAGAAAAATCCCTTAAGCATGCAGATCGATCCTGCGCTGTTCGAAGCTGCAACAGAAGATGAAAAGCGTCAGGCGGACGTCATGAGCGAATCTACCACCTTTTTCAAGGACGGTATGAGAAAGCTCATGAAGAACCCTCTGGCAGTAGGTTCCATCATTGTACTTATATTGATCGTGATCACGATCACAGTAGCGCCGCTGGTCGTCCCTTATTCCTATTCGGACATCATCAAGGTCAACGGCAAGCGCGACAGGACCAATAAGAACCTTTCCGCATTCGAGTATTCGGAAATGGAGCAGAAGTATATAGACGAGGGCGGAAAGGTATTTCCCCATATTCTGGGCACGGACTCCCTGGGACGTGACTACTTCATCCGTGTGGTCTACGGCGCGAGGATCTCTCTGATCGTCGGCCTGTTCGCGAGTATCCTGGTCCTGATCATAGGCGTCATATACGGGTCCATTGCCGGGTACACGGGAGGGCGAACGGACCTGATCATGATGAGGATCGTGGATATTATATATTCACTGCCTGACATGCTGATCATCATCCTCCTGTCCACGGTCCTGCAGCCGATCCTAGAAAACAGCAGCAATCCGATCGTCAGCGCACTGGGAACCAATATGATCTGTATATTCATCGTATTCGGCCTGCTCTACTGGGTCGGTATGGCGAGACTTGTAAGAGGCCAGATCCTGACGATCAAGAACAATGAGTATATCCTTGCGGCAAGGTCCATTGGCGCCAAGCCCGCCCATATCATCCGCAAGCATATTATTCCCAACTGTATTTCTGTCATCATTATTACGACAGCCCTGCAGATCCCTTCCGCGATCTTTACGGAGAGTTTCCTGTCCTTCATCGGTATGGGTGTCAATGCCCCCATGCCTTCTCTGGGATCTCTTGCAAACTCTGCCCGTGAAGGTCTTCAGACCTACCCTATGCAGCTGGTCTACCCTGCAGTCCTGATCATCCTGATCGTTCTGTCCTTCAACCTTCTCGGCGACGGTCTGCGCGATGCGTTCGATCCCAAGCTCAGAAGCAAATAAGTACAAGGCGATTGATGAAAAGAGTGTTTACAGTAGACGGTTATCAAGTAGAAGAGAGGAAAGCAGGTAATTATGAGTGCAAATACAGAGAATCATACACCGCTGCTCCAGGTCATTGACCTTCATACTTCCTTCAAGACCGACAAGGGCGAAGTGAAGGCGGTCAACGGTGTTACATATACACTGGAAGCGGGAAAAAGCCTTGGTATTGTCGGAGAATCCGGTTCCGGTAAATCCGTCTCCGCCTATTCGATCATGCAGATCCTGGACGGAAACGGCCATATCACACAGGGAAAGGTGCTGTTCAAGGGTGAGGATATCACCAAATACACACCCAAGCAGATGGAAGATTTCCGCGGCAGGCACTGCGCTATGATCTTCCAGGATCCCATGACGTCGCTGAACCCCGTCTATACGGTCGGCAACCAGATCATGGAAGCGATCACTACACATAACAACGTCAGCAAGGAAGAGGCCAGGAAAAAGGCGCAGGAAATGCTGGAGCTGGTCGGCATCAATGATGCGCCCCGCCGTCTCAAACAGTATCCGCACGAACTGTCCGGCGGTATGCGCCAGCGTGTCATGATCGCTATGGCGCTGGTATCGGAGCCTTCCATCCTGATCGCAGATGAGCCCACCACGGCTTTGGACGTCACGATCCAGGCACAGATCCTGGAACTGATGATGGAGCTTCAGAAGAAACTGGGAATGGCCATCATCATCGTTACACATGACCTGGGTGTCATCGCCCAAATGTCGGATGAGATCGTCGTCATGTACGGCGGCCGGATCTGCGAGCGCGGCACAGCGGAAGATATATTCTACAACCCTTGCCATGAATACACGAAAGGGCTTCTGCGTTCGATCCCTTCCATCAGCAATATGAAGAAGAAACTGATCCCGATCGCCGGAACACCGATCAACCTCCTCAATATGCCTAAAGGATGCGCTTTCTGTTCCCGTTGTGACAATGCCATGAAGATCTGTCTGACACAGGTCCCCGAGGAGGTCCGGATCGATAAGACGCATCTGGCTTCCTGCTGGATCAATATCAGAGACAACAAATATCTTCATGAAGAGAAAGCGGAGGTGAACGCATGAGCAGCGAATACTTAGTGGAAGTCAAGGATCTGAAACAGTATTTCCCCATTCGCACAGGCTTCATGAAGACGACACTTCTGAAGGCTGTCGACGGTGTCAATTTCAGCATCAAACCCGGCGAGACGTTGGGTCTTGTCGGAGAGTCGGGCTGCGGCAAAACGACGGTCGGCCGTACGCTCCTTCGCCTTTATAAGCCGACCGGCGGCGAGATCTACTATGACGGAAATCTGATCACAGATCAGAACATGATCCAGTACCGCCCCAAAATGCAGATGGTATTCCAGGACCCCTATTCATCCCTGGATCCCCGTATGACTGTCGAGGAGATCATCGGAGAGCCGCTGGATGTGCACAAACTCTATTCCAATAAGGCAGAGCGAAGAGAAAAGATCCTCGGACTCATGGAGCTGGTAGGACTTAACGCAGAGCATGCGACCCGTTACGTCCACGAATTCTCCGGAGGCCAGAGGCAGCGTATCGGTATTGCAAGAGCGCTGGCAGTGGATCCTAAGTTCATCGTCTGCGACGAAGCGGTCTCCGCGCTGGATGTCTCCATCCAGGCGCAGGTCATCAACATGTTTGAGGAGCTGCAGGAGAAGCTGGGAGTGGCCTATCTCTTTATCGCCCACGATCTGCTGGTCGTAAGGCATATTTCGGACAGAGTTGCCGTTATGTATCTGGGAAGAGTGGTGGAAACGGCGGATTCGGATGAACTCTATGAAAGCCCCATTCATCCCTACACCCGTTCGCTGCTGTCCGCAGTGCCGATCCCGGATCCCACGATCGCGAAGAGCTCCCAGAGAATCATTCTCGAGGGAGATGTGCCGAGCCCGCTGAAAATGCCTTCGGGCTGTGCGTTCCGCACGAGATGCCGTTTTGCGACGGAAAAGTGCGCGCAGGAATGCCCTCCTCTGACGGACAGAGGAAACGGACATATGGTCGCCTGCTGGAATGCATGAATTATCGCTTTTTGCAAAATACAGGCGAAAATCACAGGGGAACGTAGTATAATAGTTGAGATGTGTTTACCGCAGCACCCGAAAAGCTCTTTCAGGCAGAAGAGGCAGTACGGGGCAGGCGGCTGATACATAAATAATAACAAACAGCAGCGGCCGCGGGATCCTGCCGGGCCCGCTGCAAAAAACAAAAGGAGGAAGTTTATGAAAAAACGCGCATTAGCATTGATCCTTTCCGTTGCTACTGCTCTTACACTGCTGACTGCCTGCGGCGGCGGAAGCACAAGCGCATCATCCAGCAATGATGCGGCAGAAGAGCAGACTGAGGAAACTGCAGAAGAAGGTACAGAAGATGCTGCAGGTGCCGGCGAAGCGACGGCAGAAGCTCCCGGTGAGGCTGTGCAGTCCACCATTTATCCCACACCCGAAGGTGTTACCATTAAGGCAATGGCAGAGGGAAGTTCTGCTCCCGATTGGTCCGAGTACGAAGCTCTGATCACCGAGATCAAGACCACAACGGATGTTGAGAACCGTGTCGCCCTGATGCACAAGGCTGAAGATATCCTGATGGAGACCGCTGCAGTCATCCCGATCTATTATTACAATGATCTGTATCTGCAGAAGGAAGACGTGGAAGGCATTTATTCCAACCTGTTTGGATTTAAATATTTCCAGTTCGCTACTCTTCCCAGAGATGTCCTGAAGATCAACCTGGCTTCCGAGCCCGCGAAGGTAGATCCCGCGTTGAACTCTTCCGTTGACGGTGCATGCCTTGCAGTCAACATGTTCGAGGGTCTCTACACCTATGACTCACAGGGACAGCTTGTTCCCGCTCTGGCTGAGAACACCGAGGTTTCCGAGGACGGCCTGACCTACACCTTCACACTTCGTGACGGCCTTAAGTGGTCCGACGGCACGGATCTGACAGCGAAGGATTTCGAGTATGCATGGAAGAGAGCAGCTGCTCCCGAGACCGCTGCTGACTACGGCTACATGTTCGATGCGATCGCAAAGACAGATGACGGCGCTCTGGATGTCACAGCATCTGAAGACGGCAAGACCCTGACTGTAAACCTGGTCGCTCCCTGCGCATATTTCCTTGACCTCGCTGCATTCCCGGCATACCTTCCTGTTCCCCAGGCACAGGTCGAAGCTGCTGACGGCTGGGAGACCAACCCCGGCGCATGGGCATCCGAGGCAGGTTTCGTGACCAACGGTGCTTACACCATGACAGCATGGACTCACGAGGAGTCTATCGTTCTGACAAAGAATGACAATTACTACAGAGCTGACGAGGTCACCATCCCTGAGATCGACCTTATGCTTTCCGCTGATGACACAGCTATCCTGTCTGCATACAACGCAGGCGACCTTGACTTTGCAGACACAGTTCCGACAAACGAGATCGCTTCCCTCAAGGACAGCCCTGACTTCCACGTCATCGACAACCTTGGAACATACTATGCAGCATTCAACGTAAAGAGCCCTATCTTCGACGGCAAGACTGTTGACCAGGCGATCGCTATGAGAAAAGCATTCGCGATCCTGATCGATCGTCCTTACATCGTTGAGACTGTCGGCCAGACCGGCCAGAAGGTCGCTACATCCTACATCCCTGCAGGAATGGCAGACGGCAACGGCGGCGTCTTCAAGGAGAACGGCGCAGCTTATACATTCCCTGTCGGAGACGGTTATTATCCGGAAGAAGTACAGGACAACGCGATCGACGAGGCAATCGCTCTTCTCGAGTATGCAGGTTACAAGTTTGATGACAACGGAATGCTTTCCGCTGAGACTCCCATCAATATCACATATCTGACCAATGACGGCACAGGCCACATTGGTGTTGCCCAGATCATGCAGCAGGATTTCGCTGAGATCGGCATCAAGATGGAAATCGACACTCGTGAGTGGAACGTATTCCTGGATGAGAGAAAACAGGGTAACTTCGACTTCGCACGTGAAGGCTGGCTCGCAGACTTCAACGACCCGATCAACATGCTTGAGATGTGGACCTCTCAGTCCGGCAACAACGACTGCCAGTTCGGCCGCTGATCGCGCTGACAAGGAGGATCCGGATCGAATCTTGATCTGATCAATGAAATACAGACCGCCGCACCGGAAAATTGACCGGTGCGGCGGTCTTTTTTCATTTGTGCAGTTGTACTATAATAATACGGAGTGCCACTGAAATGGCAGACCCGAGCCTTTGGCCCTGGGAGCATAAACAGCTCCCGAGCCCGGCGCTCGAGAGCAAAACGGGGAGAAGATCAGCTCCCGAGCCCGAAGCTCGAGAGCGAAACCGGGAGGAATATGGGACGATCAGGCATCATCAACCGATATAAAGGTCCGTCGAAGCGGTCGGCAGCCGGGAAGATATTTCTGTGTCTGCAGGCTCTCATGCTCGCGGCGGCAGTAGGCAGCGCGCACGCAGCAGCAGCTGAAACGGAGCGCACGCAGGGGCGGGAACAGATCATTCGCAGAGAAGCCGCATATGCGGCGGAGTGTATTGTCGAGGAAGCTGAGGAGATCACCAAGGTCATCTCTGAGGCCGCTGCGGATCCCTACAGAGACCGCCCGGATATCGACCCTGATGACTGGATGTATATTTTGGCAAATCCGTGGAATGAGATCGGTGATTATACACCGGAACTGGCATCACTGGAAGGACAGCAGTTCGACGAGCGGATCGTGGACGACATGGAGGCCTTCGCAGGGGCGGCAAGAGCCGAAGGGCTGAGCGTCTTCCTCTCTTCCGGGTATCGGAGCTATGACACGCAGATGTACCTGTTCCGCAGGAAAGCCGAGGAGTACGGCGAGGAGGTGGCGCAGACGATCGTCGCAAGGCCGGGGACCAGCGAGCACCAGACGGGATTGTGCTGCGATATTACAGACCGGTATTATGAGATGAAGGGCGAGAGTCTTGAGGACACGGAACTCTATCAGTGGATGAGTGCCCATTGCCAGGAATACGGCTTCATCGTCCGATTTCCCAAGGGAAAAGAGGATGTGACCGGAATTATTTACGAACCTTGGCATTTTAGGTATGTAGGAATCGAGGCAGCGACGTATATAATGGAGAATGACTTGACGCTGGAGGAGTTCTTGGAGCTTTATAAGTGAGCAGTCAAGATATGAAACTTAGATCAATATATAAAGGAGACCGGAATGAAAAAGAGAATCATTGTGACATTGGGACTGATCGCAGCGCTGGCAATTGCCGGCTGTGCAAACCAGACAGCAGGGAATACACAGGCAGAGCCCGCGCAGGAACAGGCGGCAGAAACTGAGCAGCCGGCAGAAGCGGAGCAGACGACAGAAACAGAGCAGGCTGCAGAGCCCGCGCAGGAACAGACCGCGGGGACACAGACAGAGTCTGCAGGCATGGTCAAATACGAGAGCAAAGACGGATGGAGCACCTCCTACGACAGCAGTTTGATCGAAGTGACCGAGGATGACGGTGTCGTTTTTTCCTATAAAGGCGACGCTGAGGGGGTCAACCGGGTCCATGTGAATTATTATGAAGGCGAGATGCCAGACGAAGTCTTGTACAATGTGATGGCGGGTGAGAACGGACTGCCGGAGCACAAAAGGAGCGAGGACTATTTTGCCGGAAGGACAGACGTGTGGTCAATGAGGACCAGCATGGCTTCCAATACGGTCAAGGGAGCAACGGAAGATTTCATTGCAGTTGAGCGCAACGGAGGTACCCTCCTCATTCAGATCACAACGTCTGAACAGGCCGATGAAGGCAAAGGGATCGCAGTCTCCGATGCACTCGCGGCCGTCGTGGATTCCTTTGAACTGGCGGATCAGCAGCCTCAGACCTATGGCAGCGGCGTTCCCGGAAAGTATATTGCCAATGTGACGGATGAGATCGAGGGCGAGGAAGTCAGTGCGGAATATTACGTCCAATTCAATGAGGACCACACCGGCGTGATCCATATGCAGGATGATGTGCAGGTCATATGGTACAGCAGGGACGGTGTCGTGCTCAGCGCTGAGACAGGTGAACAGATCTACGAGTACAATGTGGAGGGAGATTCCCTTTATCTGAGAGAAAACGAAGAAGACGATTTCATGGAGTTCGTCAGAGACAGTGCGAAGTAAATGATCGCGGATTATTTGACCGAGGAGTACTTACTCATTGCGGGCCGGCTTTTTTCAGCCGGCCATTTTTGATTACATTTTTCTAATCGCACGTGTATGTCAGATGGTATAATGAGAAAAACCTGACAGAGGAGAAATGTGGGAAGATGAGTCCGGAAGAACTGTTAAGGATACTGTCTCAGGCGGCGCGGCTGAAAACGACTATGCGCCATTGCTATACGGAAGCAGACCGTAAAGAAAGCGTTGCGGACCACAGCTGGCGGATCGCGCTCATGGCGATGCTGATGACCGGCGTGGAGGAATTCCATGCCCTTAATATGGACAGAGTCATACGGATGTGCCTGATCCACGATCTGGGGGAGTCTTTTACCGGAGATATCCCGACTTTTGAAAAGACAGCTGCCGACGCAGGTGAAGAGGATGATCTCTTCCACAGATGGGTGGATTCTTTCCCGGAGCCGCAGCGCACTGAGTGGACTGAACTTCTGACGGAGATGGAAGCACTTGAGACGAGGGAAGCCAGACTGTATAAGGCCTTGGACAAACTGGAAGCTCTTATCTCCCACAACGAGTCGGAGATCAGCACCTGGCTTCCGCTCGAGTATGACCTGCAGCTGACTTACGGGCAGGAGAACATGCAGTTTTCTGAATATCTCAAAGAGTTCAGGGCGGCTGTGGACGAGTGGACACGCAGGAAGATCCGTGAGGAGGCACCGTCTGCTGCATCTTCGGAAGACAAAAAGAGGTAATAATTGGAATTATCTGAACTGGCGGCATACGCTGAAGAAAAGTATCACATGAAGGAGGAGCACAAATGGGCTGCATTTCCGGGCTTCTCTGTTTTGACCGATCCGCGCACTGACAAGTGGGTCGCTCTTTTGATGCGCCAGTGGGATTATGAGACCGGGACAGAACTCCAGAGATGTGATATCAAATGCGGCCGGGAGTGCCTTACAGAGTCCAAAGCGCCTTATCTTACCGGGGCATTTCGGATGAAGGGGCCCAAGTGGGTCGGTATCCGGGTCGACAACGGCACGGATCCGGAGACTGTGTTCGCACTGTTCGACAGAGCTGTGCGCGCCGGGGAGCAGGGATATACAGTTGTATTGGAGGAGAGACCCGGAGCGGACGGCAGAGACTATTCGAACGGCAGAACCTATTCGGGCGGCAGGAAATACCATGATACATTGCTCCCGCTCGAGGCACTTCGAGGCAATTACCGAAAAGGACCAGCCAATAATGCGGCGCAGCGAACGGCAGGAAGGAACTCCGGCGCGCATACTTCGGCACAGAGTGCAGCATCGCAGCGCACCGCAGGGCGCAGTTCCGGAGCGGAGATCCCGCCTCGCATTCTTGAGATGATGCAGCTCTATGAATTCAGGGACGGCTCCTTTGAGAACAAATGCAGGAATTTTCTGCGGCAGGGCCGCTTTATGGAAGATTATGAAGACAATGTGTCCTGGGGAGGAGAATTCAAGCGATACTTTACGACATACCACGACTTGAACCTGAATCTGCTCCGGGGGTATTTCTCCTGGAGGAGCCGCATCCGGAAAGGGGAATATCACAGGATCACCACATCGCTGGCCTATATGTATATCTATGAACTTCTGGGCGGGATCGGAGTAGCTTCCCCCGAGGACAGCCTTCGCCTTATGAAAGAGTTTGAATCCGGCTATCTGGACTCCGGCATCGGAGATCCGTCCATGCGGGAGAACCTGCGCCGGTGGAGGATGGAGTTCGCCGTGATGCACGGATCTTCCGCGGAGGAAGTCCTGCCGTTTCTGGACGATGCGCTGCTTGAGAGAGACCGCTTTTTAATGATCCTTAAACATGCGGACGGCGCATCGGATGAAGAAGTCTGCGGTGCGCTGTGCGGGCTCAGCGACGGCAAAATCGAGAAGTCTCCGGTGATCAAAAAAGACCCGGTGAGGGGAAAACATCTCTTCGCCGAGGTATGGCGCTATATGGCAGCAAATTACATTCGTGACGGATGGGACATCTTTACGGCCTGTTTCGGAAAGCTCAGGCAGTTCCCGTGGCATCCGCTTGCCAATGCGGTCTATCTGGATGTACAGGACAGGAAAGAGACGGTCTATACCATCAATGAATGCAGGAAATATCAATATAAAGACGGGAAGTGGTCTGAGTGCAGGTACGACGATCTGTATTTTGACAGATACAGGATCCATGCGCTCCTGCATGAAGCGGACAGACAGCTGCGGAGATATCTGAAGACGGGCAGCTACCTGCGCGCCAAACAAGGCGAAGAGTGGGTCACGCCGTATGTGGAGGCGGTCATAGAGGCGGATCGGGCGGCTGCCATCGAGGCGGCAAAGCCCAAGATCGCGATCGACCTGTCGGGACTGGACAAGATCCGGCGCGACGCAATGATCACACAGAACAGCCTGCTCACGGAGGAGGAGAAGCGCGAACAGATGGAGCCGCAGGAGGAGAAACTCGAACAGCCGCAGCTGCAGGAGGAGAAATTCGAACAGCCGCAGCCTCGTGAAGAGAAGTTCGGACAGCCGCAGCCTCGTGAAGAGAATTTCGACCGGACGGAGCCACGCGAAGAGAATCAGTATGCGGCGGAATCTGAAATAAGAATCCCCTCACTGGATCCTGCTCATACACAGATCCTTCTGGCAGTCATGCGCGGGGAGTCGGTCGCGGAGAGGATCCGGCAGCATCATCTTATGCCTTCTGTGGTCACAGACGCCATCAATGAGGCGCTGTTTGACGAGATCGGCGACAACGTTCTCGAATGCGAGGGGGATGAGATCTCATTTGTGGAGGATTACAGAGAAGATGTGGAGTTCCTCGCAGGAGGTTGAAGTGGAAAATCACTCTGAAGAGCTTTTTTTACTCACAAGGTTGGAGTCGGAGCGCCCCAAACCTTGCAGATCCCATCGGAGAAACCGCATTCGCGGCTTTTCCCTCGGACGTCTTCACGCAAAGCGCTCCAACATGGAGGTATTCATGACAGAAATCAGGAAAAGAGTTCCCAGGCGGATCGCGCAGACAGTGATCGGGTCGCTTAAGGGCGGCGTCGTCCCGCGGATCGGCCTTCCCTATATCACCGTTGGAAGAAAAAACGAGATCGAGGCACTGCTTCATGACGTGGATATCATTACGGAGGGAGGCGCATCGTTTCGATTCATTGTCGGCAGGTACGGTTCCGGCAAGAGCTTCCTCATCCAGACGATCCGCAACTATGTGATGGACAGGGGATTTATCGTTGTGGACGCGGATCTGTCGCCGGAGAGGCGCCTGATGGGCACAAAGGGACAGGGACTTGCCACATACAGGGAACTGATCAGCAATCTGTCCACGAAGACGAAGCCGGAGGGCGGCGCCCTGACGCTGGTGCTGGACCGCTGGATCAGCAATGTGCAGATGGAGGCGGCGCAGGAGACGGGACTAATGCCCGGAGACCCCATGCTGACCAGGGCGGTGGATCAGAAGATCTATGCGGTCACGGCGGCGGTCAGCGAGATGGTGCACGGCTTTGAATTTGCCCGGCTCCTGTCGACTTATTATCATGCCTATGTTGAGGCCGACGACGACACGAAGATGAAAGTGGTGCGCTGGTTCCGCGCCGAATACGCGACAAAACGCGAGGCCAAAGAAGAACTCGGGATCAACATGATCATCGGTGACGACGACTGGTACGACTATCTCAAGATCTTCGCCGCCTTTTTCCGTCTGGCGGGATATGCCGGACTGATGATCATGATCGATGAGCTGGTCAATATTTATAAGATCCCCAACTCCATCACAAGGCAGTACAATTACGAGAAAATGCTGACCATGTACAACGATACGCTGCAGGGCAAGGCACGCTATCTAGGCATCATCATGGGTGCAACGCCCCAGGCGCTGGAGGACAGGCGGCGAGGCATCTACAGTTACGAGGCACTTCGCTCGCGTCTCGCGGAGGGAAAGTTTTCAAGGCCCGGTGCGAGGGATCTTCTGGCCCCGGTCATAAGGCTTGAGCCATTGACCGCGGAGGAGATGCTGGTGCTCTGCGAGAAGCTGGCCGATATGCATGCTGATCTCTACGGTTATCAGAGGAAACTGATCACAGAGGATCTGGTCCCGTTCATAAAGATTGAATACGGGCGGATCGGAGCGGATCAAAATATCACGCCCCGCGAAGTCATCCGCGATTTCATAGAGCTTTTGGACATCATGTACCAGAACCCGGATACGCGCATAGAGGATCTGCTGCAGTCGGAGTCATTCAGTTATGCGAAGTCGGAGGCGGTCTCCGACCTGACGGAGAAGAACTATGCGGAATTTGAGATTTGATACACAAAAGTTCCTGCCGATATGAGGAATTCGACATATGGAAGTATTCTACAGATACGCCCCCTTCATACAGGATTATATCTTCCGCTCCGGCTGGAAGACGCTGCGCGGCGTTCAGAATGCAGCAGGCGATGCGATCTTTAACACGAAGGACAATGTCCTGTTGACGGCGTCCACTGCATCGGGAAAGACCGAGGCGGCCTTTTTCCCTATTTTGACACTGCTGGATGAGGAGCCCTCACAGAGCGTGGGCGTACTCTATATCGCTCCCCTGAAGGCACTTATCAACGACCAGTTCGGGAGGCTGAACGAACTGTGCGAGGAGGCCGGGATTCCTGTCTACAGATGGCACGGGGACGTCTCCCAGTCACACAAGAGGAAGCTTCTGCGAAAGCCGTCGGGAATTCTGCAGATCACGCCGGAGTCGCTGGAGTCTCTGATGATCAACAAGCACATGGAGATTCCTTCGCTGTTCGGAGACCTGCGATTTATCGTGATCGACGAGATCCATTCCCTTCTGCGCGGGGACCGCGGGATGCAGACTTTCTGCCTCATCGAGCGCATGTGCAGGCTGGCCGGCTGTGATCCGCGCCGGATCGGGCTGTCCGCGACGATCGGAAATCCGGAAGAGGCGGGAAAGTTTCTGGCAGCCGGCAGCGGGCGTCCGACCGTCATTCCGCGTTTTGACGGCGGCAAAGAAGTGTGGCGCCTGTCCATGGAGCACTTTTTTAACACAGATCCGCAGGCGGATGAATTGTATACAGATCCGCGGGCGGATGAATTATGTGAGGATCCTCAGACGGAGGAAACTAACGATAGCGAGGAACATGCGGTTCTTCCCGAGGACATGCCGATCACAGAGCCTGCGACAGACACAGCACCTAAGGCGGCAGATCCGGGACTTGGCTATATCTTTGAACACACGAGGGGCAAAAAATGCCTGATCTTCACCAATTCGAGGGAGGAGTGCGAGTCGGTCTGCCAGGTCCTTCGGCAGTACTGTGAGGCCAATCATGAGCCGGAGCGATTTCTCATCCATCACGGCAATCTCTCTGCTTCCTACCGCGAGAGCGCGGAGGAGGAGATGAAAGACGATGATTCGCTTCTGTCCGTATGCGCCACAGCGACGCTTGAATTGGGGATCGACATCGGAAAGCTGGAGAGAGCCTTCCATATCGATGCGCCGTTCACAGTGTCAGGATTTTTGCAGAGACTGGGCCGCACCGGACGAAGGGGAGAACCGTCCGAGATGTGGTTCGTGATGCGTGAAAACCATCCGGAGGCAAGGGCTATGCTGCCGGATCTGATCCCGTGGTATATGATCCAGGGAATCGCGCTCATCCAGCTCTACATCGAAGAGAGGTTTGTGGAACCTCCCGCGACAGACCGCCTGCCTTACAGCCTCCTGTATCATCAGACGATGAGCACGCTGGCGTCCTGCGGCGAGATGACGCCGGGTGAACTGGCATCAAGAGTGCTGCCGCTCAATTGTTTCAGCAGGGTCACGACAGAGGACTACCGGCTGCTTTTGCGGCACCTTCTTGAGATCGATCACATTAACCGCACGGAAAACGGCGGGCTGATCGTCGGGATCAGCGGGGAGAGGATCACCAACAACTACAAGTTTTACGCAGTGTTTCGCGAGAACATAGAGTACAGAGTCCACAACGGCTCCCAGGAGCTGGGCACGATCGTGAAACCGCCGCCGATCGGCGACAAGATCGCGATCGCGGGCAGGGTTTGGGTCGTGGAGGAAGTGGACCACAAGAGACGGGAAGTGTACTGCAGCCTGGTCAAAGGCAATATTCCCGCTTATTTCGGCGATGTGGCGGGAGACATCCACACGCGCATTCTGGAGCGCATGTTCGGTGTGCTCAGCGAAGAAAAGTCTTACCCGTATCTGATGAGCCATGCGGCAGGGAGATTTAAGGAAGCGCGGAATACTTTCTATAATGCAGGTATGGAGAATAAGTATCTGATCCATCTGGGAGGAAAGATGTGGGCTTTGTTCCCATGGTTGGGGAGCTATGCGTTCCTGGCACTGGAGCGGTTTTTAAAGATCCGCTGCGGAAAGAGGCTGGGACTCAAAGGCCTGAATTCTTCCCGTCCCTACTACATGCAGTTTACGATGAAGGTGTCAGAGAAAGAGTTCTATCAGATCACATCGGAGGAGGCCGCGGCGGAGTTCGATCCGCTGGAACTGGTCTATCCGGGCGAAGTCCCGGTCTTCGAAAAATACGACGAGTTCGTGCCGGAGGATCTGGTGCGCAAAGGCTTTGCCTACGGTGTACTGGACGTAGAGGGTATGAAGAAGAGGGTGCTCAGCTGGTAAGAGCAGACAAATTATTAAAACATTGAGACACCGGTCTTTCACAATTATCGAATGGCGCGTAAAACCCCGGCCGACGAAGTCGTCCGCGGGTACATCACCTGATTAGAAATGGAGGACACCCATGAAAAAAAGAGTTTTCCGCGGATGGCTTCAATCTGTGATCGCTGTTCTGCTCTCAGCAGCGCTTGTTATGTCCGGCTGCTCCGGTCAAGGCAGCGGGACCGCCGGCGATACGGCGTCGGGCGAGGAGTCGGGCGAGGAGTCGGGCGAGGAGTCGGGTGAGAAGTCGGGCGAGGAGTCCGGCGACAATTCCGGTGCAGAATCCGGAACTGACGGCAAAGGCTATAAAGATGACGGCGTCGACTATTCGAGGGCGATGGCGCAGAGATCGCAGTCCTCGGAGGATTCGGATCCCGAGATCGTGAAGACCGATCCGGAGAGAGGACCATCCCGCAAATCCTGGACGGTCATGATCTATATGATCGGATCAAATCTGGAGAGCAGGCAGGGCAATGCCACCAAGGACCTTGAGGAGATCGATAAGGCGGGCCTGAGCTTCGAGGATTTCAATGTCGTGGCCTACACCGGAGGAGCTGCGCGCTGGATTGGCAACGTGCCCTGTAATCAGAACAGTGTGCTGGATATGTCTCTTGAGGGCGATGAGAGGATCGTAGCGGCGACCAGGGGAAACGCAAATATGGGTCTCCCTGAGACTCTAAGCGCTTTTCTGACTTTTTGTGATGAGAACTACCCTGCAGAGCACAACGCACTGATCCTTTGGGATCACGGCGGCGGGCCTTTGTGGGGATACGGCAATGATGAGCTCTATGACGGGGACTCTCTCATGCTCACGGAGATGCGGAGCGCCATGGATGCGTCGCCCTTTTCGGGCGGCAGAAAGCTCGACCTGGTCGGCTTTGACGCCTGCCTTATGGCCAGCCTTGAGAGCATGACGATCTGGAGCGATTATGCGGACTATTACGTGGGCTCCGAGGAACTGGAACCCGGAGACGGATGGAACTATAAGTTCCTGCAGGCACTCGAGGATTCACCTGAGGCGGGCGCCCTGACGGAAAGCATACTGAGCCGTTTTGAGGAATATTATGCAGGCAAAAAGTCTGCCACTTACAATCCGGACCTGACTTTATCCTGTGTCGACCTCAGCAGGGTCGGCGAAGTGAATACAGCGATGGATGCGCTCGGGGACAAGATGATCGACGGCGTTGAGACCGGCAAATATGCCGAGATGGTCCGCGACCGCTCTGACTCCAAGAGCTTTGGTATGACTCAGAACACAAAAGGAGAGGTGTCGTTTTATTATGACCTGGTCGATGTCGCGGACCTGGCAGAGCATATGAAAGACCAGTATCCGGAAGAATCTGCCGCCCTGATCGAAAAAGTGCAGGGCGCAGTGGAAGGTCTGTATGCCAATGTCGACGGCGCAGGCGGGATGACACTGTATTACCCCTGCAAGAACAAGGGGCAGTTCTCGGAAATGAATGCCTACTACGCAGAGCTGCAGAAGGAAGGCGGATACGCGAGATACCTGTCCAGCACCGGCGATGAGTGGCTGCGCAGCAAATCCAGGGACTGGAGCCTGGGAGAACCGGTAGACAGCGGCGATGAGTATACGCTGCAGCTTACTGACGATCAGATCAATGATCTGTCCGAAGCCAGTTACACGATCCTTCGGAAGGATAACACTTTCGGCGGCTATGTGCCTTACATGGAGAACTGTAAAATAGAGCCGGATAAAGAGGGAGTCCTTCACCTGAAAAAGAACATGCAGCTGGCTGTCATCCGAAAGGGTTCCGCTATCAAACCGATCCGGGCCAAAGAAGTGGAATCGGACAAAAAGCGTGCGGTCTATGCAACGCAGGGCATCAGCCTCTGGAGCGATCTCTTGTACAACGAACATATTGAGGACCTGGAAGCGGCGGATGCGACGATCAAGTTCATGAAGAATAAAAAGAGCGGTGAGATCGAGATCCAGGACATAGTACTTGATGACGGTGTTTCCGGGATCAGCGGAGGCAAGACTTCCATCGATATCGCGGACTGGGAAGGAATTGCCTGTCTTGCCGGCGCTGATTTTTTCATACCTGCAAGAGACGGGGCCGGGAGACTGCGCCCTTTCAGAGAGTGGATCAGAACCGGGACAACGACCTGGTCGTTCAATACGGTCGATAATGAAGTCGGGATCGATCTGGTGGATATAAGTGAAATGGGCAGCGATATCGTATGCCAGATCCAGATCGAGGATATCAACGGCGAGAGGTACGGGTCAGAGCTGGTGCCGGTCGCGGGGACCGGCCGGGAGACAGCAGAAATCGACACCAAAACCGGCAGGATGTGGTTTACTCTCTATGAGGATCATGCGGAGCTGAGTGATTACAACGGAAGGGATTCGGTCATCACTGTTCCCGAAACAGTGAGCGGGCTCCCGGTCACCTGCATTCAGGGCGGCGCGTTCTCATGGTTTTCTGTATTTGATGCGGAAGGATATGATCCGGTCACGCAGATCACTCTCCCGGATTCGATCACCGAAATTGGAGAGGGCGCGTTCAGATATTGTTTTAAACTGGAGAAGATCAATTTTCCCGCCGGCCTTAAAACGATCGGAGACGGAGCTTTTCTGGACTGCGGATCATTAAAAACGGCAGACCTGCCGGACGGCGTGGAGAGCATCGGGAAAGGAACTTTCGCAGGCTGCAGCTCCCTCACTAAGTTCCGGATCCCCAAAGGCCTCAAAAAGATGGGGACAGGTGCTTTTTTGAACTGCAGCAGCCTGAAAGCGTTCACGGGAAGCCCGGACAGCGGCACAGCTTCGGAAGACACCCCGGTCCTCGATGCAGACGGGGCGGTCTACACGGCGGACGGAACCGTGCTTTTAGCATATCCCGGAGCAGCTGCGGAAAGCTTTACGGTCAAAGAGGGAACGAAAACGATCGCATACGGTGCTTTCGAGGGGGCGTCTCTGAATGAAGTGATCCTTCCTGAGAGCCTCACAGAGATCGGCAATTACGCATTTTATAACTGCGCTGCTCTGAAGGCACCTGTTTTTCATGAGGGACTAAAAAAGATCGGCATGCATGCTTTCAGTGCGGATGATTATTCAGTACCCAATGAGAGCATTCCTGCCGAAGCGGAAGTGATCAGGATCCCTGCTTCTGTGGAGACCATTGCTGCCCATGCTTTCGACAAATTCCTGAATGTGCGGTTTGAGGTGAGTGAAGACAACCTTCATTATACGGCAGAGGGCGGTGCGCTGATGAACAAGGCGGGCGATACGGTGCAGAGTCTTGCGATCGATCCGGACGGAACGGCTCTGTTCCCGGAGGGGACCATTGCATTTGACGAGGCGGTACTGTCGCCTCTCGATGCGCTGCGTGATGGTATTATTCCTGAACTGAGGAATATCTATCTGCCGGCATCCATGACCAAGTTTCCCGAGATGATCAG
>CADCIU010000015.1 GCA_902801585.1 uncultured Lachnospiraceae bacterium
ATTCAGCATAGGACCCTGCCAGAACAAGAAAATTTTAAAGTGGTGGGGTCTACTGACCTCTGGGCTGACTGATAATTCAGCATAGGACCCTGCCAGAACGAGAAAATTTTAAAGTGGTGGGGTCTACTGACCGCTGGACTGACTGATATCTGACGGCAGACCCATCCGGAAACTGGATATTAAAAAAGCGGAAGGGTCTACTGACCGCTGGACTGACTGATCATTCAGCGTGGGACCCTGCCAAACAGAAAAAGGCCTGCAAGGCAGGAATTGCCAATGGACAAGGGGCTTCCCCATCTCTGTCAGCTCTCTGGAGGAGGCCGGGGCTGCAGCCCCGTTATGCCGCGAAAGCCGCTGGACAGGCGCAACAAAGGGCGCAGCCCTTTAACATCAGGAAGATGTTCATTTTTCCTCAAATCCCCTTCTTTTTTTATTGCCCCCTATTACAAAATCTAATACAATCAGTATATATTTTCATTTATTAGGCAACGAAATACTATAAACCCAGCTTTCTTCGTAAGCGGTGTTCCGCTCCGGGTTCAAATCCTTTGGCCATACTTATGCGCACCTTTTGGGGGTATTGGAAACCATGAATAAGCACAAATACGATGTATTCATTTCATATCGAAGAGAAGGCGGCATGGAGACTGCAAAGCTCCTGCAGGAAGCTTTGTCCAAAAGGGGATATCGGGTCTTTTTGGACGTGGAATCTCTGCGGTCCGGTCCGTTTAATAAGCAGCTCTATAAAGTGATCGAAGAAGTAAACGACGTTCTGGTCGTCCTCCCTGAAAACGCACTTGACCGGTGCTCAGAGGAGAAAGACTGGTTTCGCCTGGAGATCGAACATGCCCATGAGTGCCGGAAGAATATCGTTCCTATCGCGCTTCGGGGTTTTGACTTACCTGATGAAATGCCCGAGTCCCTGGAGTTTCTCCGGACCCAGCAGATTGCGAAACAGGCACCTATGGAATTCTTTGATCTGTTTGTCGATAAGCTGGCCAGGCAGTACCTCACTCCGCGCAGGAAAGTCGATCCTAAGATACTGGGGATCGCTGCGGCCGTTGTGGCCCTTGCCGTGATCCTGTATACGGTTATCAGCAGCTTTCCTTTTCCCGGAAAGGGCGGTACTCTGAGCGCCGACGCTTTCCATGAATGGGTGACAGAGGAAGGGCTCAATAAAATCATCAAAAAGGTCTATATATTGGATACGACCAAAGACGCCGGCGCGAACGCGGTAGATCTGTCTGAAAATGGAGACAGGAGCGTATTGGGTTGGAAAGAAGGCAATATACTCTATCTCGCCGGCAATAAAGGGATTACAGCACCGGAAGACTGCTCCTATCTGTTCTCGGCCGAAGGAGCAAACAATAACGAAGAGCTCCAATGGAGCAAACTGCAGGAGATCACCGGAGCAGAGCTCTTAGACATGTCGAACACGAAAGACATGCGTTGGATGTTCTATTGCTGTAGCTCACTAAAGCGCGTAGACGTGTCCAAATGGAAAACCGGTCAAGTAAAAAACTTGCAGGGTACCTTTGATCGCTGCAGCTCTCTGGAAGATCTGGGCGAGACAAATGTAAAAGGCTGGGATGTCTCTCAAGTCGAAGACATGCGCGCTTTGTTCTATAATTGCCAAAAGCTCGCAGCGCTCGATGTAAGTGAATGGAACACTAAAAACGTTGATAATATGATGAGTATGTTTTGCGGCTGCGAATCTTTGGCAGAATTAAATGTCAGCGGTTTCCAGACCGGAAAAGTAATCAATCTGCAGTACATGTTTCACCAGTGTAAAAACCTGAACTCTTTAGACGTCAGCACTTGGGATACTTCCAATGTTGGGAACATACCGGAAGACAAAAAAGAGCTTTCCTCATATCAGGGCGGAATGATGAACCTGTTCTATGGCTGCGAATCCTTGACAAGTCTCGGTGAAAACAATGTAAAGGAATGGAACACTGAAAATGTCGATAATATGGGATGGATGTTCTACAACTGCAAAAAACTGGAAGAATTAGATGTAAGTGGATTCCAAACCGGAAACGTAGTCAATATGAAATCCATGTTTTACGGATGCAGCAGTTTGAAATCGCTGGAAGTCAGCAGCTGGGATACCTCCAATGTCGGGAACGTACCGGAGGACAGAAAGGAGGATGACGATTATAACGGCGGGATGAATTTCATGTTCATGGACTGCGCCTCCCTGACCAGTCTCGGTGAAAAAGGAGTCTCCGACTGGGCCCTTTCAGACAAGGTCACGACGTATAAGATGTTTGCAGGCACGAAGTGGGAGAAGAATCCTCCTATTCGAAGTCCTCTTACGCAGAGCACACTGAGTAAGGACAAACTGACGGAATGGGCCTGTGCAGAAACAACAAGGAGAAACAGCATTGAAAAAATCGTTTTTCTGGACACTCTTCAGGACGTGCCGGAAGATGCACTGGACTTTTCGGAAGAACAGGACAGAGGAGTACTGGCCTGGCCGGAGGGCAATGCGCTGTATATCGCAGGCAATAGAAAGATCATGGCGCCAATAGACTGCTCGTATCTGTTTTCGGATGAAAACGCCCGCAATGACAATTATGCGAAATGGAAAAATGTCCAATCTGTGGAAAATGCGGAGTTTCTGGATACCTCGATGACAGAAAGCATGAAAGGCATGTTCGCGTACTGCTTAAGCCTGCAAACCTTGGATGTCTCCAAGTGGGATACTTCCTCCGTTAAAGATATGTCGTTCATGTTTCGCGATTGTGAATCCCTCTCCTCGCTGGACGTAAGCGGATTTTTGACAGGAAATGTAAAAACCTTCTACTCTATGTTCTACAACTGTAAAAATCTGAAAAACTTGCCTATAACGTATGAGGACGGCAAATGGGATACTTCCTCCGTCGACAATATGGCATGGATGTTCGGCGCTTGTGAGTCCCTCCCCTCGCTGGACGTAAGCGGTTTTAACACTGCAAAAGTTACGGATATGAACCACATGTTTTTCGATTGTGGATCCCTCTCCTCGCTGGACGTAAGCGGATTTAACACTGCAAAAGTTACGGATATGAGCCACATGTTTTGCGATTGTGGATCCCTCTCCTCGCTGGACGTAAGCGGTTTTAACACTGCAAAAGTTACGGATATGAGCAACATGTTTTTCGATTGTGGATCCCTCTCCTCGCTGGACGTAAGCGGTTTCGACACTTCAAAAGTTACTGATATGTACTCCATGTTCTACGGCTGTAAGAACCTGGAAGAACTGCGTATTAATTATGAGAATGACAAATGGAATACTTCCTCCGTCGACAATATGGCATGGATGTTCGGCGCTTGTGAGTCCCTCCCCACCGTGGATGTAAGCAATTTTAAAGTCGAGAAAGTCATCACTATGCGTTCCATGTTCCAGGACTGCAAGAGCCTGAAAGAAATTAATGTCAGCAGCTGGACTCCCTCCAATGTCGGTAAGATCCCGGAAAGCAAAGCCGATGTTTCCAAATATGCCGACAGTTTGAAATACATGTTTCAAGAATGTTCCTCTCTGGAAAGCCTTGGTGAAACCGGCGTCAGTGACTGGTCTGTATCAGAAGATGCCGAGACGACAGATATGTTCAAGGGAACAAAATGGGAGGACGATCCCCCGCTGTGATTTGATCTTTTATAATTATGCTGAAAAGACCGGACATAACCCCCACGGACGACACCCGTCGTCCGTGGCTTTTTACAATAAAAAACAAGATAAAAAATCAAGCTAGGAAAATAAGATTTAAGGAGTCACTCATGTCTGCAAATCAAACGCCCCCCGATTCCTCAGCTGCCGTCAAAGCCCCCAACCCGCTCGGCACCGCGCCGGTGGGGAGCCTTTTGCTTCAATATGCCGTTCCCAGCATCATCGCCACTCTGATCTCTTCTCTCTACAACATGGTGGACCAGATGTTCATCGGCCAGAGGATCGGTTTTCTGGGCAACGCCGCCACCACCGTCGCCTATCCGCTCACTTTTCTCTGCGGGGCGCTCACGATCCTCTTCAGCAACGGGTCGTCCGTCAACTTCAATGTCTGCAACGGACGCAAAAAGACCGATGAAGCCCTCGGTTTTGCCGGCGCCGGGCTGACGCTTCTCGCCCTGCAGGGGATCATCATCGGTACGCTGGTCTTTCTGTTCACACCCTTCTTCGTCCACCTCTTCGGTGCGACAAAGGAGGTCTTTCCCTATGCGCTCACATACATGCGCCTGATCGCGCCCGGTCTTCCCTTTCTCGCCGTCACTTCGGGCGGCACGCTCCTCATCCGGTCCGACGGGAGTCCGCGGTATGCGCTGTTTTGCTCTATGGCCGGTGTCGCGCTGAACTTTGTCCTCGACTATCTCTTCCTTTTTCCCCTTAATATGGGAATCGCGGGCGCCGCACTGGCAACGGTCACCGGACAGATCGTGTCCGCTCTTCTGGTCGCCGGGTACATGGTGCGCTTTAAGACCGGGAAGCTGGAACGGCGGCATTTCTCCGTAACAGGCGCCAAAATATCCCAGATTGCCTCCATCGGCGCCGCCGGCAGTCTCAATCAGGCCGCCATGTTTGTCATGAATCTGGTCCTCAACAGCTCCCTGAGCCGCTACGGCGCGCTCTCCCCTTACGGGGGCAGCGAGGCCCTCGCCGCGGCGGGAGTCGTCACCAAAGTCAACTTCCTCTTCTACTCCACGATCATCGGCTGCAGCATCGGCGGACAACCTATCATGGGGTTCAATTTCGGTGCCGGTAACTATGACCGCGTCAAAAAGACGTCTCTGCTCATTTTCCGTTACGCCTTTTTCATCGGTGCTGCGGAGACGGCTTGTTTCTGGCTCTTCCCCCATCAGATCCTCTCTCTGTTCGGAGGCGGCTCCGGCGGCGGATATGAAGAATTTGCCCTGCGCTACATGCACGAGTTCATGCTGCTGGTCGTCCTGGCCGGTGTCCTTCCGGTCTCCATGAATACAATGGTCTCCATCAAGCGGCCCAAGAACGGCATCATCATATCTTTGTCCAAACAGCTGGTGCTGATCATCCTTCTGCTCATCCTGCCCCGTTTTATGGGCATTGACGGCGTCCTCTGTTCCGGACCGATCGCTGATTTTCTGGTCGCGGTCGCCGCCTTTGTCGTGATCCGAAACGCGTTCCGAACGCTGGGGGATAAACCGCAGGACAGCCTGTAAATGATATGGGCTGCCGTATTGGACTGCCGCACTGATTTAAAAATTCATAGTAATAAAAGGGCATGCCGCCCGCGCGCAGGATTCCATCCTTTCGCGCGGTGCTGCATGCCCTGTCATTTCTCAACCGTATCTCAGATCTGTATCTCAGTTTTGTATCTGCGTCTAGTGTCTAAATCGTAGAAACGGTTTTGTATCTGAATTCAGAATCTTAATATCTCTCGATTTCCAGATCCAGCATATGTGCGAGCTTTTCGAGCTCATTGCCTATTCTCTTGTAGACAACTACGTAATGCGGCTCCCAGCCATTCTTGATCGTATTGCGGACGATCTCGTCAGACGGCGTATCTGTCTTGACCACGATGGAGGTGCCGTTGAACTGTTTGGGCTTGTCGAGGACTTCGCCCTCAGCGATCATGAAACGGAAGGTTCCGTCGGGCTTTCTGCCGATCCTGAAAATAGTCGCCTCCTCGCTGGATTTGCATCCAAAGTCCATAACCGGGCCGATCTTGCGGTTGGGATGGACGCCTACATGCGCGCCGGTATCACAGCGGGCAAGGTCGCAGGCAGCCATTCCGCAGTGCCAGTATGTGATCGTGCCTTCCTTCTCGTCCATCGCCACAGGATCTCCGAAGAAAGTGGACTGTCCTGTAAACTGCGTGCCGATGTACATGGAAAGAGCACCATACACATCAGCCTCACAGCTTGCAGGCACCTGCATGGCGTTGAGGAGAGAAAGGACCATGCAGACAGGTGTACCGAATGAAGTAAAGAAGTCAGGCCAGCATCTGGATGAAACCGCGCCGATACCGCCTTCTGTGATATAGCTCTTGTAAGCCTTGTAAAGTCTTGCGAAATCTTTGATGTTCTTCTCGGGCATGGCCTCGAGTCCGACGACCTTCTGTTTTGCTTCCTCGAGATCCTGTGCGCAGTCCTCATCGCTGTAAGCCTTGGCCTTATTGATGAGCTCCCTCGCTTCGATCGCCTCGAGTGAGACGCCGAATACCTTGAGGATCTCTGCATCAAGCGCTCTGCCAAAGCCAAAACCCTGAGGAGTGTGGCCGATCGCAGACATTTTCAGCGTGCTGAGTGCCTTCTTTACCTTGCAGGCGCTGATGATCGCTGTCAGCTCGCTCACAACGTTCTCTTCCTCGGGAGATCCGAATACAAACTCGAATTTTCCGGCGCCGCGGAATGCCGCGATCGTGTTCGCTGCAGAATAAGCTCCGGTCAGGGAGTTGCTGCGCAGTCTTCCGCCGTCGATCACGGGCTCTCTGAGCGTCCACAGTGTGATCGGGCAGTCGAAGCGTCTGAGCACCTCGCTGGCGTAAGCCGCGTTTGCGAAAGTGATATTCTGCAGGATCACCAGATCGGGATTTTTCCCTGTGAGATAGGATGCGGCCTCATCAACAGTCAGAAGGACCTTCTCAGGGACAACTACGTCGTCAGAGATTTGCTTTAATGCGGCCGCAGACCTGGTAAAGAGATCTGCAGCTGTTTCCATATGATATGTCCCGACTCCGATCGGAACGTAAACTACTTGAATTCCCATAACTCTATCCTTTATCTATATGATTGATCAGTATACTTATTCTTCAGCAGGTTTTTCTGCTTCGGCGCTCTCATCAGCTGCTTCCTGATCTGTCTCAGCTTCCTTTTCAGCTTCTGCTTCCTTTTCCGCAGCAGCTTTCTTTTCGGCTTCTTCCTTTTCCATCTCAGCGTGCTCTGCAGCCATCGCCTCAATATTTGCCTGGTTGAGCGCTTCGATCTTCTTGTTCATTCTCATGAGCGAGACCAGAAGCAGTACGGTCAGCACCAGGATCACCAGTGAAATAGGGCGTCTCACGAAGATCGTGTAGTCCCTGTTGTAAGCCATGGAGGCTGTGACAAAGTTTTTCTCCATGATGTCTTCCAGGATCATGCCCAGCATCAGCGGTGTGTTGTCGATATCAAGAATGGTCAAAATATAGCTGAAGATGAGCACTGCTGCGCAGATGACCAGCTCTTTGGTGTTGCCGGTCGATGCAAAAGATCCCGCGAAGCAGAACATGATAATGATCGGTGCCAGGTATGTATAGCGAACCTGGACGATCTTGGCGACCGCTCTCGTCATTCCCAGTCCGATTGGGAAAAGGAGCACGTTGGCGATCAGGCAGCCCAGAATAATGGTGTAAGCCATAACGCCCTGTTTGGTGAACATGGTCGGTCCGGGGTTGATCCCGTGAAGGACGAATGCGCCCAAAAGAAGGGCCGTAACGCCGTCACCGGGAATACCCAGTGTCAGCAGCGGGATCATGGCTGATCCTACAACTGCGTTGTTGGAAGACTCTGCCGCAGCGATGCCTTCCAGAGATCCCTTGCCGAATTCTTCGGGGTGCTTGGAAGTACGTCTGACTTCCGAATAGCACAGGAACTGCGCGACACCGCCGCCTACACCGGGCATAGCGCCCAAAATGGAGGCAACTGTGGAAGACCGCAGGATAGCAGGGATGATACCTTTCATCTCTTTTCTGGTGAGGCCTTCCCTGTCGATCTTGTTGGCGTCATCGAGCTTGCCGCCGGCCAGTTTGAAGTCTCTGAGCTTCATGACCACCTGAGTCAGAGCGATCAGCGCGATCATGGCAGGCAGAAGGTCAATGCCGTATTTCAGGGTAGCCGTTCCGAAGGAATATCTGGTAACGCCGGTGACTGCGTC
Organism: uncultured Lachnospiraceae bacterium; assembly: GCA_902801585.1. The sequence goes on from CADCIU010000015.1 coordinate 7,865, forward strand.
CATTCCCACGCAGGCCATGAAAAGACCGATCATACCGGAAATGATACTCTTGGGAAGAGAATTACCTGAAACACCTGCGATCAGTGAGATTCCGAGGATACCCATTGAGAAGTACTCAACGGATGTAAAGTTCGATACCAGCTTGGTGATAAACGAAGCGCACACCAGGAGCAGGATCGCGGACAGCAGACCTCCGCATACGGAAGCGAAAAGGGATGTGTCCAGCGCTTTTTTGACCTTTCCTTTTTTGGCAAGAGGGTAACCGTCAAAGGTCGTGGCGATTGCCGAGTTGGTTCCGGGGGTGTTCAGTGTGATCGCACTGATCGAGCCTCCGTACATACCGCCTACATATACTGCCAGCAGCAGGATGATCGCAGTCGCGGGATCATGAATACTGTACGTGATAGGCAGCATCAGGATGATACCGAGCATAACGCTGAGCCCGGGGATACATCCGACTATCATTCCGATCACAAGGCCGACCAGGATCATCAGCAGATTCGTGCCGGTGAACACCTGAAAGAATGCCTGTGAAATCATTTGAATATCTCCCATTGATCAGACACCTCTCTAGAAAAAGATTCCCGTAGGCAGCGATACGGTGAATACATATTTGAACAGGAAGTAGATTCCTACAGTTGCTGCCGCAATGACAATGTAGATGAACGGTTTTCTCTCACCGCAGTATGCCAGCACGATGAAGAACGTGATAATGGAGGCCGGAATAAATCCTATTACCAGAATGAGCCCCACATAGACGCAGAGCAGCGCGATCAGAAAGATCGCCGGCTTCTCTTTCTCCCAGTCGAAAACCACGATTTTTTCCTTTTTGAAGACTACGCTCTCAACGATGAGCACGACGGAAAAAATAAGCATGATTACAAGGCAGATCCCGGGAATGATTCTGGGGCTGGGGGCACCGGAATCGTAGGCGGGAACTCTGACCTGACTCGGCATAAGAATAAGGAGAATCAGGCTGAGGCATCCCATAATAATTCCGGACCATAAATTAGTTTTGATATTGAATTTCATGTTTGATCATCCTTCTTCTAAAGAATGGGCGGAGGTGATTCTCCGCCCATACATTTTACCTGAAGCTATATGAGCATCACTGCTTAAGGTTCTCGTATGCCGCAAGAGCCTTTTCACATGCAGAGTCGATGAAGTCCTGTGCATCCTTGCCATAAAGCTGGAAGTTGTTAAGCAGAACGGAATCGATCCATCCGTAGTAGTCCTCAGACTCCCATACTTTCTTCATGATGTCTTCCATATCCTTCTGGAATTTCTCATCGCAGCCTGTGTGTACAGCCAGTGTGCCGCCTGCGGGAAGGATGCAGCCGGAGAAATCGATGGATGCGTCGAGCTCAGGAGCCTTCGCGTCGCCTGCTACAGTAGGTACTGTGATGTCGCCTGCAGGAGTCTTGAATCCTTCGAAAGGCTTGTCAGAGAAAGCAAGGATCGGAATCAGTGTTCCTGCCTCGACCTCGTCCTGTGCAGCCTGTGTCGTGCCTACGAATACATCTACTTCGCCGTTTACAAGGCCCTGCTTCTGCTCAGCGCCTCCGTCATAACCGGAAACGACCATAACCTTGCCGCCTTCAAGGGCGATCAGGGAACCCAGCTCCAGATGGCAGTCGGAAAGCGGGTTGCCGCCGGACATCTTGATGCCTTCTGTCTTGGCCTTCTCAAGGATGGAGGCAAGTGTCTGATCCGGAGTTGTGTAGAGGATCCATGTTCTGTCGTCGACGGTTCCCACGGGTGTCATAGCTGTTCTGTCGAAGTCGACTTCCTCTGTCTGATACTTCTTGCCAAGGTCATGTCTGTAGCAGAGACCGTAGCCGAATACCAGAAGATCTTTGGCAGTGGGATCTTCTTCTGCGAAGAAGGTCGCTGCTGCGAAGCCGTCGCCGCCTGTCATGTTCTCAACGACGAAGTTGTAGTCGCTCTGCAGTGTGTTCGCTGTCTTTGCATATGTACGGGCTACCAGGTCTGCCGTTCCGCCTGCGCCGTAACCGCAGATGATCTTAACAGTCTCGCCGCCGTTCGCCGGTGCTTCTTCCTCTGTTGTCTCTTCTGCGTTTCCTTCTGCTTCCGCTGTCTGCGTGCCGGATGAAGAACCTCCGCATCCGACCAGCATTGCTGCTGAAAGCACTGCTGCCATCACAACACTAAGTATTCTCTTTTTCATAATGCCCTCCTTTTTTGTTGGTCTTGTATCTTCAAATCAGACGCTTTTCCAAATCCTGCGCCTGTATTTGTCTCACTGTTTTCTCGCATATTCTCTGCGGATCTCCTCAAAGAGCCCGCTGTATTTCGAATCCTTTTTATAGAATACCGGGGTATCTCCGATCTCTGCTTCGACCTCGCACAGGCCTTTCCCGTACTCTTTGCCGCTCCAGAGATGGATAAAACCGTCTGCCGGCAGATAGACCTCTCTGGTGTTCACGCCTCCTGTATAGACAGGCGCCACCAGCACATCCGGTCCCAGCAAATACTCGAACTGCTCCGTGAAGCACCTCTCCTCATCCTGATAGTGCATGAAGAGCGGTCTCTGTACCGGCGTTCCTTTTTCGGAATTCTCCTTCACCAATTCTTTGAGGAGCGGGGAGAGCATAGTGTAAATACAGGTCAGCCTTGCCAGCTGTTTCATGCAGTCCTCGTCGTCGTAGTACTGGAAGTTGGTCTCCGGACGATTGCCCTCATGCGTTCTCATGACTGGTGTGAAGGCAGCCATCTCCGCCCAGCGGAGGAAGACTTCCTTTGTCCGCAGATTGTCATACAGAGAGGTATAGCCTCCGATATCGCTGTGCGTAATGCCGACGCCGCTCATGCCGGCGCTCAGTGCCGCGCATATTACGGTGCAGAGCCCGTCATGTCTTGTGAAGTCGACCGACTGGTCGCCCGCCCACAGCAGTGTGCAGTATTTCTGCGATCCGATCCCGCCTGCTCTCATGAAGTAGACGACCTGGCCGAGCTTGCCGCTCTCTTTGACCGCGTCATAATTGCACTTTGCCCACAGAGCCGGCCAGTGATTGTGCTCGATCATCGCAGGTTTTCCGCTGTCCAGGACGATATCGTCCGTGGGCAGGTACTCGCCGAAATCTGCCATCCAGCCGTCAATTCCGATGTCGATGGAGTATTTTTTGATGACCTCATCCTTGAACCACTGATAGGCTTCCGGCTTTGTCAGGTCGATCACGCCGCAGTCAAATTCGCCGAAATCCACCAGATAGACCGATCCGTCGCTCTTTTTGGCGAAGACATCCTTCTCGAGTCCTTCCTTAAACAGTGCTCCGTCGTTCACAAGGTAGGGGTTGATATATCCGAGATACTTGATCCCTCTCTTGTGGAGCTCCTCGATCTTTTCAGGGAGATCGGGATACATTTCCTCGTGGAAATGCCAGTCCCACTGGAGTCTTTTGCCGAAGCTCGTCACTCTCTTGCCGCACCAGTCCTGGCACCACAGTCCGGATACCTTGATCCCGCTCTCTATGGATCTGTTCAAAATATCGAAAGACCGCTCGTTTCCGCCCTGCGCGCCGACGATCAGACCGTTATAGATCCAGTCGGGCAGCTCCTCCTGACGTCCAAGAAAGGCTGTCTCTTTTTCCAAAAGACTTACAAAATCATCTGCCGCTTCTACTCGGATGTACTCCGGGACCTCCCAGAGTTGAAGCTCATGGAACTCATCATTTCTGAAGTCGAAGTCCGCATAGGCCGTGCTCTGCACGTGCAAGTAGTACTTCTTGCTGGATACAAAGGTCGTCTGCGGGAAGTTGGTGTTGTAGTAATCACCGCCGCTCATTCCGTCCACATCTCCCTTCCAGGTGATGTAGGTGGTCTTATCTCTGCCGACGCCGGGCTCTCCTGTCCACAGCGGGAAATGCCTGCCTCTCATGTCAAAATAGGACATCTGCTCTCCGCATCCGTATACATGCTCGCCTTTGTCTGCACTCACACGGATCCAGAACCGGTTGATCTTTTCATTCTTTTTCTCAAAGCGAATGGTGAAAAGGTCTCCGTCTGCACATGCGACTGCTTCCAGATCGTCTCCGAACACAAGCCGTGTGCCCTCTGCGGTCTCAGTGACAGCGGTGATCGCCAGGGGTCTTCTCTCGATGACATAGTCGTCGATCTTGAAGTTGCCTCTGTACATCAGGACATTTTCCTCTCCCTGACCGATATAGATCATGGGATGGTCACTGCTGCTCTCCAAAATGGTCTCGTTTCCGTTCTTAAGTCTGAAATCAAGTCCCGATACATTAATTACCATTTTTTTCTCCCAACACGTTCCACTTCTGTCTCAATAATGGAGTTCCTTATTCTCCCCGATCAGGCCGGGGAATGCTCCCTGCTTCATGAGGGGTTCTCTCTCCGGATGGGAGATCACCCACTTGTTCCTCTGGAGCAGGAGCCTCTCCTCGCCGCTCTCTTTTGCAGGTTTGTGATCAAGAGGCGTATTCGTTCCTCTGGGCAGGATCACGATACCCTTAAAGCCCTCGTCACATACTCTGAGAGGAGAGAGGTGAAGCGTCGTCTGGTACATTTCGATCGCGGTTCCCTCAGGCACGAAGAACACTCTTGCGTCTTCGACCTTATAGGTGTTGTCAGCTGCAATCTCCCATGTATGGCCGAGTACCAGCATGAAATCGGTAACTGCCACATTGATCTCGCTTCCCTTGTGGTACTCAAAACCGTTGTAGGTCGTATTTCTGCCGTTGCAGTACCCGACCTCGATCTCCATGTCGCCGTACAAGCACTGCTTCACTTCTTCAGCGACAGGAAGTGCTTCCATCTCCGGTACCGATGCCACATAAATATTTCCGTTCTCCGGGATCTCCGTGCTGCCCTTCATATATCCGATCATTCCGGAAAAGTCATATCCTTCCACGACTCTTCCGTAAGTCTTGAAGGCATCGTCGAATACGGATGTGATCTTCACGTCATTTACTTCGTTTAACCTGTCCAGCATTTTGCCTTTCAATCCTATCACCTGTCTCCTATCACCTGTCTCTGACGACCTTGATCGTCGCTCTGAAATCTTCTTTCGCCATGCCTCTGTCAAGCGCGGTCTGATACACGTTCAGCGCGTTCTCTTCGCCGGGCATCTTGACGCCGCACTCTTTGGCCAGGTTGACACAGATGTTGACGTCCTTCGCCATGTTCTCAATGGAGAATGCAGTCGTGTAATCCTCAGCCTCAAGCTTCGCAGCCTGTCCGTCCAGGTACCAGTTGGAAGCGCCGCCGTATGAAACTGCCTCAGCAAATGCGGGAATCGTGATTCCGTTTGCCTTTGCAAGTGTGATCGTCTCGTTGACGCCGTTTTGGATCTGGGATACCAGTGCGTTGTGGCAAATCTTCATGACGAGGCCCTTGCCGTTGCCGCCCATTCTGATGACGTTGCAGCCCATGTACTTGAGGATCGGGAGCATGTCCTCATAGGTCTTCTCATCGCCGCCCACGTAGATGCCGAGCGTTCCCTCGATCGCTGCGGGTTTGGACTTAACTACCGGCGCGTCGATGAAACGGGCTCCGGTCTTCTTCACCATCTCGGAGATCTCAACGGAAACGCTGGGATCAATGGTGCTCATGTCGATGCAGGTCTTGGAAGAATCCAGGGCTTCCAGGATCGATGTGTAAACCGCTCTGGAGTGCTCACTCTTGGGTACCATGGATACGATCACGTCTGACTTCTTGGCAAGCTCCAGGGAATTCTCGCAGGGAACTGCGCCCTTGGAGGCCAGAAGGTCGACCTTCTCTTTTACGAAATCGAAGCAGTAAACTGTATCATCGTGTTTCTTTACAATATTTTCACACATGGACTCGCCCATAATGCCAAGTCCGATAAAACCGATTTTCATTGATCTCTTCCTCCGTCTGCACGATCTGTATTACTCAGTTACGGTGTTGTCCCATGCTTCACAGAATGTCTTCAGTCCCTGATTTGTATATGCGTGCTTCATGCAATCCTGGAAAACCGCGAGGCCGCATGTCACGATGTCAGCGCCTGCTACTGCGCAGTCAGCGATCTGCTTGGGTGTTCTGAGTGCTGCACAGATGATCTGTGTTTTGCCATAGTAGCCGTAGTTCTTGTAGATCTGAACGATGTTCTTGATATACTCCTTGCAGTCCTCACCGTTGGCCTCTTTCCAGCCGATGAAAGGAGAGATGAACAGGGAGCCGTTCTTGGCGGGAAGGATCGCCTGAGAGGGGGAGAAGATCAGAGTGACGTTGGTTCTGATGCCTTCCTTCTCAAGTCTTCTGGCAGCTGTGATGCCGGCCTCGATCGCAGGGATCTTGATCACGAAGTTGGGGCTGAGCTTGGAAACTTTTCTTGCCATCTCGACCATATCGTCTGCATTGTCGAAGTGAGGATTGATCTCTACAGATACCGGGAACTTGTCTACGCCCTCGAGGCCCTCTTCCTTGATCCAGTTTGCGATGTCTGTGATCGCAGTCATGAAGGGCTTGCCGCTCAGCATGATGTGTCTGGGGTTGGTGGTTACACCATCAATTCCGAAAGTATTGTAAGCGAGTTTGATCTCGTCGAGTTTCGCGCTGTCCAAAAAGAATTTCATTTTGTCTACCTCCTATTTGGTTAAATCTTTTAACTAATTGCATTATTGTCTAATTTCCCTTGTTTGTCAATGATATTTAAGCCTTTTCTTTTCATTTCGTTATTTTGCTTAAATGCGTTAATTATTTTTATATACTTTTACCAACGCGCTCTTTCTCTGCTCTTTGCGCAGCTTATGTCGTCAGCTCAGCACGCCGAACCCCGGCCAGGCGATCAGCATGATATAGCCCGCTATGACAGCCACAAGCATTCTGATCAGCGTCACCAAAAAGCCGTCTTTCAGAAGCTTTTCGGGGTCAAGTCCGTATCCCACCGAGATCGCACGCACGCTCACGGGAAGAAGGGACTCGTAATTCATACCCATCGCAGTCGTAAATATGTAGGGAATGGGGTTCAGGCCCATCTTCTGCGTGACGCCGATCACGATCGGAAGCGTGACAGCCGCCGAAACAGTGCTGTTGGTCATCTCCGAAATGATGCAGGCGAATACGACAAAGATGAGTACGGTTCCGAATCCGCCCCTGAGGTTGATCGCCGAGATCAGATTTGCGATCGTCTCATTGGCGCCGGAGCCTGTGAGGATCTGGCCAAGCGCGAGACCGCCGGCGAACAGAAGCAGCATGCCCCACATCACTTCTTTCTGCGCTGTCTCCCATGTCAGCAGCAGATCCTTCTTCTCAGCAGAGTAAATGACAAAATTCACAAAGCCCAGCAGCAGGAACAGGTATGCCGGAACAAGGCCGGGCATGAGATTGGCGTAAAGAGGCCTTATGAAGGATCCGAGCATCGCGGCGACAAAGAGAACCAGGCTGACCTTTTCATCTTTCTTCATAGGGCCGAGTTCTGCGTAGCACTTTTCAAAGTACTCCTTTGTTCCGGACAGGGAAGTGATCTTCATGGGCTTAAGCAGCATCGTCAAGAGTACTGCTGCTGTGGCGATCACTGTGTAGGGCAGCATCCTTGTGAGCCAGTCGATATACATGAACTCTTTGCCGGTGAACTCCTCGATGAAAGAGATCGCCGTAATATTCATTGCGCCTCCCAGAGGCGTTCCCGCGCCGCCGACCTGAGATCCCCACGCGATCGCGCACAGTATAGGGGTCGCCGCTTCGCATTTCCTGATATCTTCATATCCTGCCGCCTGCAGCATAGACACAGCGATAGGAGTAAAAATAGCGACTACAACAACGTTGGGCATCATATTGGACAATACGACTGCAGCGAGCAGCCAGACGGTGATCTGTGATTTCATGGAGGGCCCGATCAGCGAGAGGGCCTTGAGTGAAATTCTCTTATCCAGGCCGATCTCAGACCAGGGCGCTGTCAGCAGGCAGGAACCGAAGATCAGAATGATGCTCCCGGATGAATACTGTGAGATCACATTTTCCATAGGCACTACATCGAACAGTGCATTGATGACCACCGGCAAAAGGGCTGTCACTGTGATGTCCACAGGTCTTGTGACCCACCAGTAGATCATCCAGGCACCGGTTCCGATTCCCTTTGCGGCAGTGAAGTCGATCACTCCCGTCTTTCCGAGTCCATATGAGATCAGCAAGAACAATGCAGGTCCCATGATCATATGAATTGCGCTTTTTTTGGTTTTCATGCTCCCTCCTAGTTGATTAAAAGTTTTAATTAATTATCCCAAAGAAAAGAGCCGCTCCCGGCCCTTTTGCTTTACAGCCTGCTGCACTCTCTTTTCAAAAAAACCATTCGTTCATCGCCGTCGCCAGTGTTTCAATGTGCTTTCTCCTGGTGAAGGTCTCCGATCTCACGAAGTAATTATCCGGGATCTGGTTGTCATATCCCTTGACTGCCCCGATAAACCGCTCATAAAAGCCGGGCACGTCGAACATATAGCCCATGAGGATCACTTTGCCCGGGTCGAGCAGAGACTTATAATTTCTCATGCCAAAGGCCAGCTTGTCGATCTTGGATGTCAGGATCTTCTGCATCTTTTCGTCCCTGAGTGCCGCCCACTGACCGGTGTTCTTATAAGTCATCTTATTGCCCTGCCTGTACCAGCTGTCCAGCACGGGCATACTCTCAGGATCCTTTCGGTATTCCTCTTCGATATCCCCTATGATCGCGTGCGTCGAGATCTCCGTCTCGAGACAGCCTCTGCGCCCACAATTACAAAGCTTCCCGTCTTTTCCGGTGGATACATGTCCGATCTCGGCAGCCAGTCCCCCGGCCCCCTGATAGATCTTGCGGTCGATCACAATGGAAGATCCCACGCCCGGTCCCCATTTGAGGAGCACGAAGTTCTCTTCTGTTCTTCCGCTTCCGAACAGCATCTCGCTCTCTGCGGATGTCTTGAGGTTGTTCTCCACAACGATCGGAATTCCGAGTTTTTTCGTCAGAATATCCGCGATCCTGACCGGCGTGTTCCAAATGCTGAAGGTATTAATACTGACCCCGTGTTCCCTGTCCACTTCTCCGGGAACCGATACCGCTGCACCGAGAACATCGTTCTTGGTGATTCCCTTGTCCCAGAGAAGCCTTGCGCTCTCCATAGCGATCTTTTCAAGGAAGTCTTCAGGTCCTGCCTTTTTATCCGTGATCAGGATTTCACTGTTAAGGACATTGCCTTTGCAGTCGGTAACGGATATAAACGTCTCATCGGACTCAATGCCGATACAGAGTATGGACTTATACGAAGGATTGAGGTCTACCAGAATCTTCTTCCTTCCCGCCCTCTTCTCTTCGACCGCCTCGCCGAGCTCTACAATGATCCCTTCATCGAGGAGCTCCGTGCAGATGAGCGTCACGCTTGCCGCCGTAAGACCTGTTCTGCCTGCAATATCCTTTCTGGACATTGCTCCGTTATTGTTGAGAAGTTGAAGGATTGCCGACCGGTTATTGTTCTTTACATTTTCCAGATTAATACCGCGAAAAGTCATTTGCTCACCACTTTGCTTAAGTCTTTTAACTAATTATTTATCATCTTTGTTTTCAAGTCAATGTGTTTTTGTAAAGTTTTTTGATTTTATACCGTAAAATCACTGATCTCCGAAGCCGGCATCCGAATGCCGCCTACATATGAATGATATTTCTCCACCCTTTCAGGTCCACGGGCGCATACCGCTTCTTGAGTTCTTTGACCATGCGTCCCTTCGACGCATCCTCGATCAGGACATCGCTCTCGCCGGGATCGCTTCCGAAAGTGATCATCCGGGGCGCACCGACATATTGCCGCAGCTGCTCCAGCATCGCCTCCCGGTTGGCTCCCGCTGCATAGATCCGGAGGATCTTCTCCCCCTCCTCACAGTCAAACGTATCAAAATTGGTGCGGCACCGATCAGCCCAGGGCTGCTCCATGAGTTTTTCATGAAGGCTGTCTATATTTTGACTGTGATCAATGACCAAAATATAGATGACATCTTTCGTGATCTCCGCATTCGTTCTCACGTAGTTGCGGTAAGGCGAGATGCGCTTTTTGCGGTAGAGCCTGGCCATTGAAATGTAGGCGCTCTTGGAAAGCACGTGTTCGGACAGGGGCTCGTGCGGCGCGCCGTCGTGATAAGCGTCCTTGACCTCCTCCAGGATCAGGTCCTTATAGTCCTTGAAATAGATGACCAGCAGGTCGTCCTGCACGGTGTTGAGAAAGAACGGTATTCCCTCACTGTGCAGAAAATCCGTTATGTTCTTGACCAGGTCCGGCTCCATCTTCTCAGCCCGGACATACTTCATGGTATGAAGGTCATAGAGTACGGCGCCATCCATCGCGATGATCGGCAGTTTGAGATTGACTTCTGAGATGATCTCCCTCACCGTTGCAGGCGTCTGCTTCGTCATCACCGACAATCGAATACCTTCGTCGAGGAAGCGGTTCAGCTCAACGATGGTATAGGGAGACAGCTCGCGGTCCTCGCGAAAGAGGACATGGTCGATGCCGGAGACAAAGAGCGTCTCCTTGTCGCGCACCCTCGGCATGTGCACCGAGTTGACCACTATAGCGACACCGACACCGATGATGGTCTCAAGCGTTCTGTAAAAGACATGAATATATGGATTTGCGTCCCCTATGTGGTACATCGCGATACCCAGAAAGACGACTGTTGCAAACAGGGCATACTGCGATATGTTCAAAAGGACGGTCGAATAGATCACCAGTCCCGAGAAGATCCCCAGCAAAATGTAGAAGAGCACAGTGGTCCTGAAGCTCCCTCCCTCCGGCAGAAGCTCAAAGAACAGGATCGCCGAGCCCCAGAAGGCGCCGATCAGCGTACCGATGATGCGGTCCTTTCCTTCGCTGAGCATATTGGATGAGTACGGCTGCACGCACTGCAGCGCGGCGATGATCGAATAAAAGGGCTCGCCGCGCATGCCGCGCAGCACGTAAACGACCATGCACAGCCAGACCGATATAATGGAGCGCATGATCCGCTGCCCCGGCAGGGGTATTTTGGCGACGGCAGCGGCGGGTTTAATTTCTGTATTACGGATGGTGCGGAAGATGTTCTTTGCCATAGATGTCCTCCGTTGTAGTCAAAACAGCGGCACTACCGGGAGTTTCATAATCTTCCGGCAGTGCCGCTCACTTACTGACTGCTATAAATCAATCCTCAATAATTCTTGTCGCCCACACAGCATCCCGGTCACCAAGTTCTTTCGTGATGATACCGTAGTTGCTGCTGTAAGCCTCCACAGTCTTCCCGTCCCCCGCGTACATGGCCACATGATAGACATATCCGTTTCTTGCGAAGAAGATCAGGTCGCCGGGCGCCGCATCGCTGACAGGGATCTGTGTGCCGTATCCCGACTGCGCTGCCGCCACTCTGGGCAGATGATATCCGAAGAGGGAATACAGCGTCTGAACGAAACCGGAGCAGTCTGCCCCGTTGGTCAGGCTGGTTCCGCCCCACACATAGGGATTTCCGACGCAGGAGAGCGCTTTTTCCAGCAGCTTCTCTCTGATCTCGCTGTACTTGGTTCCCTCCTTGACCGATGTCAAAGTATAATATGTCGCCTTATTGTCTTCGGGCTCAAGCGCTTCTTTGGCTTTGGCAAGAGAGCCTTCGCCGTGTTCATCGATCTGCTCCTGTGCCGCGCCGCTTCTGTCGAGATCCGAGTTGTGTACGAATCCCCTGACATTGCCGGATTCCACAAAGACCCAGCCGTTTCCGGCCTCTTCAATGATATAGGCCAGACCGCCGGCTTCGAGGTTTCCTGCTTCGCGTGCCTGTGAGCTTCGCTCTTCCATGATCGCAAGATCCGTATTCGCCAAAGCGGCGACCGGCTCGATCACGGTATCCTTCGTTGTGATCCTGCGGAAAGCATAGGCGTCATTCTCATAATAGGGAACGGTCTCCTGCGCATAGAAGAAATACGCCTCCTTGGAGATTCCCTTGGGAAGGATCGACGTGATCCTCTCCGCCTGCTCCTCCATGATGCCGAGAAGCTTCTGAGCATCCTCTCCCCGGATCATCTTGTCCTCATGCACAAAACCGCGCACCGATCCGGATTCCACATAGATCCAGCCGTCATCCTCGTCTTCGAGTTCATACAGGACCCCATTCTTCGCGATCGTTCCGACCACCTGGGCGTCCTCGCTGCGCTCTTCATAGATCTGCGTGCTCTCCGTGCTGAAAGCGTACACAGCATCGATCGTCGTAAAGCGGAAGTCTCTGCGGATCTTGGGCATATCCGTCACGATATGCTGCTGCGCGATCAGGTCCTCATTGGACCCCTCGTGCTGTTCTGCCTCAAGAAAGCCTTCCGGCTGTTCCTTGGGATCCAGTTCCTTCGCCTTTTCCGCTGTCGTTGCCGTCACGCCCGTGGTTGCACCTTCTAAAGCCGGCTCTTCGACCGGGGCTGCCGTGGTGTCGCCAAAAGCAGCGCCCTCTCCGGTGCTGCCGGAGCCGTCATCTGTTCCCGTCTGCCCTTCGCCGCTGTCGTCTGTGCCTGCTTCCTCAGACGGCGAGCCTCCGCCGCCTTCTCCGGAATCCTCTCCTGCGCCGCCGTCATCTCCGCCGCCGGAGTCCTCTCCTGCGCCGCTGTCGTCACTGCCGCCGGAATCCTCTCCTGCGCCGCTGTCGTCACCGCCGCCGGAAGGCTCTTCTCCGCCGGAAGGTTCATCACCACCCGAAGGCTCCTCCGCCGGGGCGCTCTCCGCCGTATTTCCTTCTGCCGCATATGCTGTGACCGCAGGGCTGAGCGCACCTGCCCAAAGAGATGCCGATATCATATAAATGCCAATGATTCTTAATAAATGCTGTCTTTTCACGGTTCCTCCAATTTTCTGAGTTGTAATTATGTCCCCCCGCAAAACTTTACAGATTCAAAATGTTTCAGATTCATTCAAGATTCATTCAAAAATGTCCCTATTTTGTCATATAGCATTCATAATTATAGCATTTCAGCCGCTCTTTGCCAAGTGTCTGCCAAAAAGCCCTTTCATTCGCTTTTTTTCAGCTTATTTGTTCCCTCTCGGTTCCCTGACCGTCCTCTAAGGACTCGTGGTCCCGGGCTTTCAGAAAACGCAGTACGGTCGTATACTTTCCGTCTTTCTCACAGGTAGAATACTCTCCGTCCATCTCTTCGATGAGCCTCTTGACGATTCTGGCCCCGAATCCCGTGCTCTCCGGTTTTCCTTCGTCGAAGATCCTCACATCGTTTGTGATCCGGATCTCGAGATACTTGTCTTTCTCCCTGCCGCATATGCAGACTTCACCGTCTCTGTCTGCATATTTCAGGATATTGGTCATCAGGTTCCCCAGAACCCTCGCCACAGCGTCCCTTTGGATCAGGATGCTGCACTTTCTGAAACTGATATCCGAGCGCACGTTAAAGCCTTCCGTCTCCAGGTTCAGGATCATATCGTTCAGATACCCGTTCATCACTTCATAGGCGTGGACCTCCTGCTTCTCTTTCATGAAGTAATCCGTCATCGTCGTGTAGCTGAAGTTTTCTTCCAGGAGGTTCCTCAGCCGCACCGATTTCTCTCTCGCTTTGGTCAGGTATTCTTCCGCCTGCGGTTCCTTCCCTTGTATCTCCCCGTAGGCAAAATCCAGATACATGATCAGTGATGTCAGCGGTGTTCTGAGGTCATGCGCTATTTCGGCAGACATCATGCGGTTGCTCTTTTCCAGCTCCTCGATCGTTTTCAGCTGGTTTCTCATGCTTTTGCGGAACTCATCCACACTCTCCGCCAGCATTGTCACCTCATCACTTCCCCGGATCGTGATCTCTTTGGACAGGTCTCCCCCCTCGAGCACATGGATCTCCTCGTTCACAGTGCGAATATAGCGCACTTCGCTGCGGATCCCGAGAATAATAATGACGAAGAACAGAAGGCACGACTCAACAATCCCGATTCCCAGCGCTCTGTTGTAAAGATGAATTCCGTTATAGAGGATCACCTCCGCTTCCCGGTCGTGGAACTGTACAGGCATCGCTAATCGTTTGTCAAGTTCCGACTCTCTGACGATGATCCCTAAGCTCCTCTCCCTCGCGACAGAGCTGTAGACCAGCAGCTCATCCACGAAGACTTCGATGTCCACACCGCTGTAAGCAGAGCACCAGCGCTGCAGTTTTTCGTAGTCATAAGTATTGACCTCGTTCTCAGCTATATAATGTATCAGGCTGTCCGCCGTTTTCGGGTCCCTCAAGCCGTTTATGGCACGTTCTTCGATGATGTGTCTGCTGGAGAAATAAGAAATATAAAAAAAACTCACCGCCGCTGCAAATGCCAGCAGTATCAGCGCGCTGAGTTTTTTCCTGATCGTCCATTTATTTGGTGACAAAGCGATACCCTCTTCCCCATTCGGTTTTGATAAAGGACGGATGCCTGGGGTCATCCTCGATCGCCATGCGAAGCCGCCTTATATGAACCATGACCGTGTTGTTGGCGTCGTAAAAATAGGGTTTCTCCCAGACGCTCTCGTAAATATTCTGAATGGAGAATATCTTGTTGTGATGCCGCATGAGGAGCCTTAAGATCTTGTACTCAATGTCCGTCATGTTGATGCTCTCTCCATTTTTCATCACTTCGTTAAAATCCAAGCTGACCCGCAGCCCCCCGGCTTCCATGTATTTTTCTTCCGGTTCCGTCTGTTCCTTGCCCCGGTATTTCTCATATCTTCGAAGCAGTGCCCGGATCCTTGCCAGCAGCTCCTCCTGAAAGAACGGCTTGACCAGGTAATCGTCTCCGCCTGCCGAAAGTCCCTCTGTCTTGTCCTGCACACCGCACTTCGCTGTCAGAAACAGCACCGGTGCGAGCGATCTCTCCCTGATCCTCCTGCACACTTCAAATCCGTCCATGTCAGGCAGCATGACATCCAAAATGATCAGATCCGGTGTCTGATCGATCTGTTCAAGGGCCTGTGCTCCTGTCGATGCCTGCAGTGTATAGTATCCTTCTCTCCTGAGCAAAATAGTAATTACATCCAGGATATCCTGATCGTCTTCAATAACTAATATCTTGTCCTTCATAAGATGCCCCTGCAGACTACTCTGAAATACCGTACCTCGTTTCTTCCGTTTCCAAATCAACTGCTTTATTTATTATAGCTTATTCCTACCACAAATTCCACCCATGCGAAAAGGGATGCCGAACGTCTGCTCAACACCCCTTTTCAGTGGTTCTTGTCCAATGGATTGTACCTCCGATTCTTCAGTTTACATTCTGTTTGAATAAAGATTTAATTGTACTTTGGACCGTACCTCCTTGGATTTATTTGATAATTTCATTATACTCGACTTTGTATAATTGTCAATTTATTTTCTTAGAATCTTCAAATTGTCTGTATTTTCAGTATATTTTATAAAATTACGCCATTTCATAAGAAGAGCCGCACAGAAGTGCGGCTCTTCTTGTATCCGTTTCTTATCTCTTGTTGCTGCGTCTCCAGATGTGCATCTTCTCTGCTTCTGCGATCAGCTGGTCTCTGAACTGAGGATGCGCGATGTTGATCAGATCCTCGGCTCTCTGCCAGGATGTACGTCCCTTCATCATCGCGATTCCGTACTCTGTCACAATGTACATGGAATTTGCGCGCGTATCAGTGACGATACTGCCGTTAGCCAGTGTCGGACGGATGCGGCTCACAAGATTGCCTGCCTTATCCGTAAATGTGGAGGACATGCAGATGAAGGACTTGCCGCCTTTGGATGCATAAGCGCCGATGACAAAGTCAAGCTGTCCGCCTGCGCCGGAGATGTTCTTCGTTCCTGCGCTCTCCGCGTTGATCTGGCCGAACAGGTCACAGTCCACGGCATTGTTGATGGAGATAAAGTTGTCCAGTGCTCCGATCTGCTTTACGTTGTTGACATAGTCGACGGATGCGCTCTTGCACTCCGGATTGCCGTCCAGATAGTCATACATCTTCTTGGTGCCGGCGCCGAATGCGTACGTCTGCAGACCTCTGTCGATGTTCTTGTGCGCGCCGGTGATCTTGCCTGCTTCTGCCATATCTACGAACGCATCGACATACATCTCCGTGTGAATTCCCAGATCCTTGAGATCAGACTCCGCGATCATCTTTCCGATCGCATTGGGCATGCCGCCGATTCCCAGCTGCAGGCAGGCGCCGTTGGGGATCCTCTCCACGACCAGTTTCGCAACAGCCTTATCCACATCGGTGCCGGGCTTTGCCGGAGGCATAGCGTCGATGGGTGTATTGTCGCCTTCCACGATCATATCGACGTCGCTGATGTGTATATAGGCGGTCCTGTCACCCAGACAGATCGGCATGCTCTCGTTGACTTCCACAATGACTTTCTGTGCCTTCTCTATGACAGCATATGCATGGCTGGCGCTGGGTCCGAGGTTAAAATACCCGTGTCTGTCCATAGGACCGACCTGCATGATCGCCACGTTCAGCGGATCTTCTCTGTCCAGATAGTAGCGGGGAAGCTCGGAATACTTCAGCGGTCCGTAAAAGCTCAGCCCGGTCGAAGCCGCCTTTCTCTCGACACCGTTCATATGCCAGCTGTTCCATGTGAAGTGCTCCTGGGGATTTTCAATTTTAAAGATTTCCGGCGCGTGCATCAGGATGCCGCCATAAATCTGTACGTCATGCATCTGGGGCATTCTCTTGGCAAGCTCTCTGTCCACTGCGACGTTCGTGGTCGCGCACCAGCCGTAATCTACCCAATCGCCGTCCTGAATCACCGCTGCTGCCTGTGCGGCCGTCACCAGTTTCTGCTTGTATTCTTCCGCATAACTCATTTTCGTACTCCTTCCCTTCCATGTTGGTCCTTGATCGCTTTAGAGGCGCATATTTCTCTCGGATTTCGCGCCAAAATATCGTATAGTGATATTATACAACAAGTATCGTCTGAAATCATCATCGATTCCTGTTGACAGCAGACTTTAAATTGTGTAAAATCTATTTGTAAGCAATTTAAGTGTAAAAAACCGGCTGTGGTTTGCGCCGGTTATTAAAAGAGGTTATTATTAAGAAAGGAGATTATCCATGGTTAAAAAGTTTGATGAGAATAATTTCGATGCAGAGGTCCTTCTGAGCAGCATCCCTGTATTTGTTGATTTTTACGCAGACTGGTGCGGTCCCTGCAAGATGATGAGTCCCGTCATCGACCAGCTCGCAGCGGAATATGAAGGAAAGATCAAGGTCGGCAAGGTCAACGTCGACGAGAACAACGATCTGGCCGTGAAGTACGGCATCATGAGCATCCCCAACATGATCTTTTTCAAGAACGGCCAGCCCGTGGACCGCATTGTCGGCGCCATTCCCAAGCCCCAGATGAAGTCCCGCTTCGAAAAAAATCTTTGATCAGCAGTTCATAACAAATTGCGGCTGCAGAAGTCATTCTGCAGCCGCAATATCAATATACAGGAGAATTAACTTATGTATGACCTGATCATCATCGGAGCCGGCCCTGCCGGTCTTTCCGCAGCAATTTACGCATCCCGCGCCAGACTGAGTGCCGTCGTGATCGAGCAGAACTTTGTAAACGGCGGTCAGATCATCGACACCTACGAGATCGATAATTATCCGGGCCTGCCCGGGATCTCCGGCATGGACCTCGCCGCGAAAATGGCGGAACATGCGGAAAAGCTCGGCGTGGAAACTGTATACGGTTTCGTCCAGAACCTTGACCTCACAGGACCTGTCAAAAAAGTGGAGACGGACGAGGGCACCTATGAAGCCAAGGCCGTCATCATCGCCTCCGGCGCCACGCACAGCAAACTCGGCGCACAGGGAGAAAACCAGTTCGCCGGAATGGGCGTCTCCTACTGCGCGACCTGTGACGGCGCGTTCTACCGCGGCAAGGATGTCCTCGTGGTTGGCGGCGGCGATGTCGCTGTGGAAGACGCGATCTTCCTGGCCCGCGGCTGCAATAAAGTTTACGTCGTGCACCGCAGAGATGAACTCCGCGCCGCCAAGATCCTCCAGGAGAGTCTTCTCTCCCTTCCCAATGTGGAGATGGTCTGGAACTCCAACCTCAGGTCCGTGAACGGCGGCATGAAAGTGGAATCCGCGACAGTCGTCAATAAACTCGACCAGAGCGAGCGCACTATTCCGGTGTCCGGTGTCTTCATCGCCGTCGGCATCACGCCCCGCAGTGAATTTGCCCGCAATCATGTCTCCATGGACGAGAAGGGGTACATTATTGCCGACGAGACCGGAGCGACAAGTGTTCCCGGCGTCTTCGCCGCGGGCGACGTGCGCACCAAACAGCTGCGCCAGGTCGTCACCGCTGTCGCGGACGGCGCCAATGCCGTCACCAGCGCAGAGAAATATCTGCTGACAATTTAATACCGGCAGGCATTATGCTGCCTGCCGGCATGATACAGCTGAGATCATGATACCCGGCTGAACTCTTCCAGGATCTGTATTCCGGCGGAGCATCCGATGCGCGTTGCACCTGCCTCGATCATTGCCTTGCAGGTCTTCCAGTCCCGGATGCCTCCCGCCGCCTTGACTTCCACCTCGTCGCCGACCGTCTGTTTCATGAGCGCCACGTCTTCCACGGTCGCTCCGCCGGTCCCGAACCCGGTGGAAGTCTTTATGAAGTCAGGCTTTGCAAGAAGCGCTATTTTGGCCAGTTTCTCGATCTCCTTCTTCTCGAGATAGCAGTTCTCGAAGATGACCTTGGAGAGCACACCCGCTGCGCGGCAGATATCCGCGATGGTGCGCATCTCCCGCTCCACGTAATCCCAGCGGCCGTCCTTGACGGCGGTGAGGTTGGTCACATAGTCGATCTCATCCGCCCCCTGGGAAATGGCAAACAGCGCAGCCGCGCTCTTATCCTCAACACTGTTCTGTCCCAGAGGAAAGCTGATGCAGGGACCGACGTGCACGTCCGTTCCTTTCAACAGCTCTTTGCACATGGCGGTGTGCACAGGATTGATCGCGACCATCCTGAACCCGTACTGTCTGGCCTCTTCACAGAGCCTGCGAATGTCTGCGCTCGATGCAAATGCCTTGAGATTCGTGTGGTCAAACATGAAGCACAGATCTTTCCTGGTAAGTTTGCTGATATCCATCGTTTCATCATCCTTTCTGTTATATATTCTGTTATATATTCTGTTATATTTATTCTGTTATATTTAACTGTTATCTTTTTTACTGTCTTTTTTCTGCGGTCTGTGAGATGATCTTATCAAATCCAAGGAGGTATTTCCCATGTCCGTTTATGACAAAAAAGTGCTCGCCTGCTTTCTGAAAAACCAGCTTCAGCTTTTCCCCGAAGAAGTGGCTTCCACACCGGAGGAAGCGGCTGAATTTCTTGATGAGATGTTCGCCGTCGTCGTCAAGGGAAAACGGGCGGTCCGCAAATACTTCGAAGAGGCGGGCGTCGACATGACAGACGGCGATATTCTTAATGCATCCGAAGTATTTGACGTGGGAGACGGCCGCTACCTGATCGTGGAAGGCTGAGCCTCCCCGTAAACTTTCTGCGAACGGCTCTTTCGCCGGCAGACGATGCTTCGTTATCGGTCCGCGAACACTTCTTCCGCGAAGTGCACGGTCGCCATCGCATCTTTTGCATAAAAGTCCGCGTGTATGCTGTCCGCATATTCCTGTGTCATGACCGCGCCGCCCACGACGATCTTCGTGTCCGGCTTTTTCTCGTGAAGAATGCGGATCGTCTCCTCCATGCTGACCACTGTCGTGGTCATCAGGGCGCTCAGCCCCACCAGCGCGATATTCTCTCTGACTGCCGTCTCCGCCACGAGCTCCGGCGCCACGTCCTTGCCCAGGTCGAGCACCTCAAAGCCATAGTTCTCCAGCATTACTTTGACGATATTTTTACCTATGTCGTGGATGTCCCCCTTGACCGTGGCGAGGATGATCCTTCCTTTCACTTCCTGTTCCTGTCCCTGCAGGGACTCCTTGACCACCTCAAAAGCGGCCTTGGCGGCCTCCGCGCTCATCAGAAGCTGCGGAAGAAAGACCGTGCCTCTCTCGAAACCCTTGCCCACCTTGTCCAGTGCGGGGATCAGGTCCCTGTTGATCAGATCCAGCGGATCGCAGCTCTTTAGTGCCGCGCGTGCGGCTTCCGCCGCTCTCTCTGCCATGCCGCGCTCCACGCTCTCTGAGAGCCCCATTTCCGAACCGCCAAGGGCCGGACTGCCTGCTGCCGAAGCAGCCTGTGATCCGCCTGCTGCAGCGCCTTGCGATGAGGCAGCGCCGCTTTCCGCCGGTCTTCTGTCCGGTGTCCCTGCATACGCCGCTATATAATCCATGCACTGCGGATCCATATTCGCGAGAGCAAGGAAGGCTCTGTACGCCTCCATCATCTCTTCGTTTCCGGGATTCATGATCGCTGCAGACAGTCCGCTCTGGAGCGCCATGGCAAGGAAAAACGAGTTGATGATCGCCCGTCTGGGAAGGCCGAACGATATATTGGACACTCCCAGGATCGTGTGCCCGTGCAGCTCATCCCGGACCCTGCGCAATGTCTCCAATGTCACCATCGCCGATGCGCTGTCGGAAGAGATCGTCATCGCAAGTCCGTCGATCACGATGTCCTCGCGCGGGACACCGTAGCGGTCAGCTGCCTCGTAGATCTTCCTCGCTATGCGGATCCTCCCGTCAGCATCTCCGGGAATCCCGTCCTCATCCAGAACGAGCGCGACCAGGACGCCGCCGTATTTGCGGACAAGGGGAAACACCGTTTCTATGCTCTCTCTTTTGCCGTTGACGGAGTTGACCATGGGCTTTCCGTTGTAGAGGCGCATGCCTCTCTCAAGCGCCTCAGGATCGCTTGTATCGATCTGAAGAGGCAGGGCGAGCACACTCTGCAGCCTTGTGACCACTTCTCCCATCATCGCCGGCTCGTCGATCTCCGGCAGGCCCACGTTGACATCCAGTATATGCGCGCCGCTGTCCTCCTGGCGCAGCCCTTCTTCAAGAATGTACTCGATATTATTGTCCCGGAGTGCCTGCTTGAATTTCTTCTTGCCGGTCGGATTGATGCGCTCGCCGATGATCACGGGGCGCGTTCCGATCTCTACGCACTGCGAATAAGAACTGACGACCGTTCTGTGTTTTGGAACAGGCTCCTGAAACGGCACTTTTTTGACTCTCTGCGCCGTGAGACGGATATGCTCCGGCGTTGTTCCGCAGCAGCCGCCGACCACATGGACGCCCATGGCCGCGATCTCTTCCATCTGACGGGCAAAATCTTCCGGTCCCACGTTGTAGACCGTCTTCCCGCCTTCCGTCCGCGGAAGTCCTGCATTGGGATTGACGATCACCGGAATACTGCACACCTGCGTGAGACGGCGCACAACAGGCATCATCTGCTCGGGCCCCAGTCCGCAGTTGACGCCGAGCGCATCCACATGCAGCCCTTCCAAGAGAGCGACCGTCGAGTCGACGTCGCCTCCGGTCAGAAGTTTGCCTTTTCCGTCATAGGTCGTCGTAATGCAGACCGGAAGATCGCAGTTCTCCTTTGCGGCTAAGACCGCCGCCTTGGCCTCGTAGCTGTCCGACATGGTCTCGATCATGACCAGATCCGCTCCCGCAGCGCTTCCGTAACGGACGACTTCTCCGAAGATCTCCACTGCCCTCTCAAACGGAAGGTCTCCCAAAGGCTGCAGAAGCTTTCCCGTAGGGCCGATGTCAAGGGCGATATACGCGTCCTCGCGGCCGGTCCTCCGCCTCGCCTCTTTTGCCAGCTCCACCGCGGCCGTGACGATCTCCTGCAGCCGCTCGGGAAATTTCAGTGCATTTGCGCCAAACGTATTTGTGTTGAAAATATCGCACCCTGCTTCCAAGTATCTGCTGTGCAGATCAATGATCTCCTCAGGCCTCTCCAAATTCCAGGTCTCAGGCAGCTCTCCTCCCCGCAGCCCCTTGGCCTGCAGGATCGTGCCTGTCCCGCCGTCGCAAAATAGCCATTCTTTACCAAGACGTTTGCGCAAATCTCTTCTCATTCTCTTCGCTCTTCCTCATGAATATCCATCAAAATCTCTTGTTCCATGCCGATACTATGATCCGCATAAGGGCAGCTCTCTGCAGCGGCACAGCTGCCGCATTTCCCGGCCTCAGGACTGTCGCGCCCAGGGCTTGCGGGCTCCGGCGAAACTCCGATCAGCGCCGTCACCGACTTACTGGGCGTCATCAATAACGACTCGGTAAGACTCACACCGATCTCCTTGGGCATATTCAGAAGTCCGCTGATCTGCTTCTGCACAGACAAAGGCAGATCCCCGTATCCCGGGGAAAATCTGGGCCTCGTGTACAGCCCGTCTCTCGCCGCCTCACTGCGAATCCTCTCATTGATCTCATCGCACCAGGCTTCCGTCATCGCCGCAGCGGCCGCCTGATAGATGAGCGCTCGGCTCATCCTTCCTACGCTCGCCCGCCGCACAAGTCTGTCCGGCCCCGGTCCCAATGTGACGGCCATGATATAGACTTCCGTGCATCCCTTCAGATTACGCGCAAGGTCTCTGCTCCCGGTCTCGATCCCGCCAAAAGAGAGGACGCTCCCGTCTCCCTCTTCCTTCTGGAGGAGGCCGAACCGGTCATACACAAATCTGGGCGTGATCACTTTCTCCAGCTCATTGATGCACTGATCGATCTCCCGCATCATGCTCTCATCGGGCGTGACCCCGTAATATCCCAGATAGCGGGTAATCTCTCTCAGATCCGGCTTGTGTTCCATTGCGACCTCCATTGCGGCGCAGGCGCCGCTCTCTGCGCTTTCCCTTATGCTGATTATCTTACCGAATCACTGCATCCTTCGCAAGCCGTCCCGCAGACTTCCCGGACCGATGGCTTTAAGAACCCCGCTTCTTTGCCGGCTCCCTTCCGGTCCGAAACCAATTAAAAAGGGCAGCCACATCATGTGTGCTGCCCTTTTAGTGCTTAGTTATTGATGCCGTGATGGCAGGTCTGCGTTTCGCTGGTGATCGGAAGGAAAGTATATCCCTCCTTAAGCGCATCCGTGATAAAGCGGTCCATCATATTGACGGTATAATCTTTGATATCATGGCAGAGAATGAAGGATTTCTCATATGTGTGAATTCCGTTCATCATGTTCTGGTACATGACGCTGCCGTCGGTGGTATCGCCCGCGTCGCCGCTCGTGACATTCCAGTCCACGTAGGTATACCCTTTCGTTTTGGACTCTTCCGCCAGCTGCGTCATAATTCCGTCACAGTAGTTTGCGCTGATCGTGTTGGAACTGCCGCCGGGGAATCGGAACAGGTCTGTCCTGCAGCCGGTCTGCTCTCGGACAATGTCCTGCATTTTGTTAAAATCGTCCCAATATGCCTCTGAGCTGGAGTAGATCTGCTCGTAATCATGCGTAGCAGTGTGCACGGCGACTGTATGACCCGCTTTGTATTCGGCGCGGATCAAATCCCGGTAGTCTTCATTTGCCGCCGTCACGAAGAAGGTTGCCCTTACTTTGTGCTTGGCAAGGATCTTCAAGAGGTCCTCGGTATACGGGCCGGGCCCGTCGTCAAAAGTCAGATAGATCACTTTGGTCGGATCCATTTTCTTGGGAATGGCAGGCGCCTTTCTCTTCACCGTGACATACCGGCTCTTCTCCGCCTCGTTTCCCCATTCATCGCTTACTTTATAGGTGAGTGTGTAGGTCCCGGCTTTCGCAAGATTGACTTCTCCGGTGCGCTCGATCCGATCCGAGACATCTCCGTCGGCGTCATCTTCGGCCCGGACATCGTCTTCCCAAGTCTCACCTTTGAAAATGAAGGCCTCTTCTCCGGAAGGAAAATGGAATACGGGTGCATTTCGGTCATCATAGAAGATCTCTCGTTCCGCCAAAGCTGTGTTCCCGGCCTGGTCTGTTACAGAATAATAGACCGTTCCGTCCTTCTCCTCGCGGGTGACCTTGTCTGTGATATCTCCGTCATGATTGTCGATTGCCGTAAACCCTTCTTCCTCGTACTCATGATGAGGAAGTGTGTAATAGTCGTCGATATGTTTCAGTTCAATAGCCGGTGGTGTTGTATCTACAATGTTGACTGTCCTCGTGTCTTCGGCTCTCAGGGCAAGGAACTTTGCGCTGAACGTAACGGTGTAGGTTCCGGGTTCATGAATATTGACACCTTTGGCAGAGATGTCCACAGGAATCGGATGATGGACAAAGCTCAGGACCGATCCGGTCAGTTCTGCGGCGGCACCTTCATCCTCATAGGGAATTCCGCACTCGCGGACCACCTCGTCTTCTCCGTTCAGATGGATCTCGATCCGCCATTGGTTAATGCCAAAGACGAAGATCAGGACCATTACCAGCACCGCCGACGCAATGATCATGGTATTTCTGACAGCGGCTTTATGCCGAAGCTTCTTCGAAAAAGAAGAACCCGGCTTTCGCCGGTCATTCTTAGCTGCCATAAGAATCACCTCCTTTGCAGAGTTATAATATACTTCTTTTGCGAGGCCGGTGTCAATCTCGGAGTACGGCACTTGAGCCTCGGGGCTCGGTGAGAGAGCCGTTTCCCGCGCTCGGGATTCGGGAAGCACTGCCCCGTCATCCTTTCGCAAAACGGGGGGCTCCCGCACCGGAAATCACTCCGTGCGGCAGCCCCCTCGCTGCATCACTATGTGGATTTGTTCATCATACCCGCATCATTTGAGTTCCCTGAGGATCTCGCCGGCGCTCATCAGTTTGATCTGATCTGCCTCCACTGCTCTGGACGTGTCAAACAGGAATCCGAGCGCATCCCTGTATCCGGCTTCCGTGACCGGTGTGTCATCCCACAGGTAAGTGTAATTCGGCTTGCCGTCTTTGTCGTAGGAAGTCACCGCCGCGTCCATAGTGCCGTAGTTTCCGTTCTGGAAGATTCCGAGCCGGTTTCCGGTAATGATAAAGAGTGTCTCGGAGAAGTAGCTGCCGGTGCCGTTCCTGCTCAGCACCAGGTTCCCTTTGCGGAGATACGCAAAGTCCCGGCTGATCTTGGTTTCCTCCAGAACACCGTTATGGAAGGTGAAGACCCGCGCGCCTTTATCATCTGTGCTCCCCATTTCCAGCAGTTCCGGCGTCCGGTTATCATCGATATAGATCAGCGCAAAGCCCTTGAAATCCTTGGGATCCCGCGCCGAGACTTCCGCTGCGTACGCTTCTTTCCAATCAGAATACTTCACGCGCTTGTTTCCGGACTTGATATAGGTTTCGATCTCCGAGATCGAAAGCGTCTTCAAATGCCTGTTGATCCTGCTCGTCAGCGGCTTGTCAAGTACCGGTGATCCGTCATTACTCAGACGATAGATCCTGGCTTCCAGGCTGTCCCCTCTGCCGAAGGCGCGCCTTCCGAGCTGATATCTGCAGATCGTCAGGATCTCTGTCTTTCCGTCTCCGTCATAGTCCCCGCAGTCGACTGCTCTTATATTGTTGAATATCGTGTCCTTTCTGATATTGGAATCCGTCATGCCGGGCAGAGTATACGCGATGTCTCCGTCGCGGACCAATGCAAAGGTCACGTCGGCATTCTCGCTGATCCCCTTTTCCGGTTTATAGGCGCAGATCGATGTGATTCCTCCCGGCGTCAGATCCGTCTTCATATACGTTCGGACCAGAAGTTCCTTCTCCATCCAGAAGCGGTTCGCACAGAATCTGTAGCTGTCGCCGTTCTTTTTGAGGATCACTTCGTAGACGGGAAGATGCCAGCCGTCCATGTCTCCCGCAAATCGTTTCAATCTGTAATGCACTCTGCAGTAGTCGCCCTGGACAGCGCCGTCCGTCACTTCAAAGGTGCAGATATTCGTATCCTCATCTCCGTGACACTGATAATACGAGTCATACTCTTCCAGATAGACCCAGTCCGGTCTCTTCGTGAGCTGGTCGAAGGAGATCCCGGTCTTGTGCAGGAGAAAATCTGAAATCTGTGACGTACTGAGCTTGAACAGGTTGACTGCTTCTTCCCTGCCGGTCTCATCGAGATAGGCCTCGCGCTCCTCATCGGTGACCCGGATCAGTTCGATGCCGGCGCCGATATAAAAGACCTGTTCTGCATCCAGATCCTGCGGGCGCTCGTAAACCGAGAGCAGGAATCCGTAATTGCCTGTCTCATTCAGAAACTGTTCCATTTCCGAACATTCTTCCGCCGTCATGATCCGGGCGCCGGCTTCCGCCTCCGCTCCCTGGATCCCCGACACGCTCTCCTGATCCGCACCTTCTCCGCTGCTGTCGACCTCGTCGACATTTTCAGACAAAAACAAGGCATCGGTGACGTCCGTGACGCCGCCCGAAGCCTCTTCTTCCGAACACCCTGTCAGGGCCATAATTCCAATCAATATGAATGGGATAAGGATGCTCCATCCTTTTCTATTCCGCATAAGCACGTATCCTCTCCACATTCCCCCGAATGATCATATTTTTATCATATTCTTATTATAGCAGACTCTTCCTCCCCTGTCAGCCTGCGATAAGCACCTGCCGGCAATTGTTCATCGAGAACGAGCGGCCCCATGGACAGTCTTTTGAGATAAAGGACTTCTCTTCCGACCGCTTGGAACATCCGCTTGACCTGATGATATTTTCCTTCTCTGACGGTCACCCGGACTTCGTTCTTCCCGTCCAGGATCTCAAGCTCGGCAGGTAGCGCCGTCAATGTATCATCCACCTTCAGCCCCTGCGCGAACAGTTTTTTCTCCTCCTCGCCTACCGGGCCGTCCAGTCTGGCAAAATAGACCTTGTCCACATGTCTCTTCGGCGACAGCAGCCTGTGGGCCAGTTCACCGTCGTTTGTGATCAGAAGAAGCCCCTCCGTATCTCTGTCCAGCCGTCCCACAGGAAACAGCCCCTTGCGCTTTTTCTCATCGATCAGGTCCAGAACCGTCTGCTCCCTTGCGTCCTCCGTGGCAGAGATCACGCCCGCCGGTTTGTGCAGCATATAGTAGACATATTTCTCGTAGACCACCGGCGCACCGTCTGCACGGACCTCTTCGCCTTCCATGACTTTGCGCCCGGGATCATTCTCTTTTTGACCGTTAATACTGACTCTCCCGTCACGGATCATCTTCCTGACTTCTTTTCTCGTACCGGCGCCCATCTCGGCAAGGTACTTATCCAGCCGCATATCCTTCTCTCCGTTTATACCTTAAATCTTGAAGCGGTATCCCACGCCCCAGATCGTCTCAATATACTGAGGCTTGGACGTGTTGTACTCGATCTTCTCCCTGATCTTCTTGATATGGACAGTGACCGTGGCGATATCGCCGACGCTCTCCATATTCCAGATCTTGGCGAAAAGCTCCTCCTTGCTGAACACGTGATTGGGATTCTCCGCGAGGAATGTGAGCAGATCGAACTCCTTGGTGGTAAAATTCTTCTCCACACCGTCGATCCACACTCTTCTGGCCGTCTTGTCGATCTTGAGATTTCTGATCTCAATGATGTCGTTGGTCTTTTGACCCGCTCCCACAAGTCTCTCATACCTTGCCATGTGCGCCTTGACGCGCGCCACCAGCTCGCTGGGGCTGAAGGGCTTCGTGATATAGTCATCCGCTCCCAGGCCAAGGCCGCGGATCTTGTCAATGTCGTCCTTTTTCGCAGAGACCATCAGGATCGGGACATTGCTGTTCTCGCGGATCTTCCGGCACACCTCGAAGCCATCCATGCCGGGCAGCATCAGGTCCAGAATGATCAGGTCGAACTCCTCCTTCAGCCCCGTCTGAAGGCCTTTGTCGCCTCTGTTCTCTATCGCCACGTCAAAACCGCTCAGTTCCAGATAATCCTTCTCCAGATCCGCGATCGCCACTTCATCTTCAATGATCAATATTTTACTCATGTACTACCTCCGCTTAGTTCTTTACAGACCGCGCCTCAGATCTCTTCTACATACTCGTCCATATCCGAGGTCTCATGATACTTGCGGATCACAAAGTGCACACAGGTCCCCTCGCCCTCACGGCTTGTCGCCCACACGTATCCTCCATGGTCTTCGATCACTTTTCTCACAATGGACAGCCCGATCCCGCTTCCGCCCTGCGCGCTGTTGCGGGACTCATCCGTCCTGTAAAACCTGTCGAAAATATTGGGGAGATCCTTTGCAGCGATCCCCTTTCCGTTGTCCTCGATCTCGACCCGGATCGAGTCCTGTTCGTCCATGATCCGGATGTCGATCTTTCCATCCGGCTTATCCATATATTTTACACTATTTCCGATAATATTGTTAATCACTCTCTTCATCTGTTCGGGATCGGCGATGATCTGCGTATCCGGAGACACCATATTGGAGTAATTCAATGTAATGCCGCGGGACTCCATGTCCATCCCGATCTCTTCCACACAGTCGCCAAAATAGTCCGCGACGTTCATTCTGTGGAAATTATAAGGAATTTTATCATTGTCGATCTGTGAATACAATGTCAGCTCGTTGATCAGTGTGTTCATATCGTTGGCTTTATTGTAGATCGTGCGGATATACTTATCCTGCTTCTCGGGTGTGTTGGCCACTCCGTCCATGAGCCCCTCCACATATCCCTTGATGGATGTGATCGGCGTCTTGAGGTCGTGGGAGATATTGGTGATCAGTTCCCTGTTCTGCCTCTCTCTCTCCAGTTTCTCCTCCTGTGACTCCTTGAGCCGCAGACGCATGTCCTCATAATTCTTGTACAGACTGCCGATCTCCCCCTCCTCGGAGGTCTGCAGACGATAATCCAGATTTCCGTCGCGGATGTTGTTCATCGCCGTATTGAGCTTATTGATGGGATTAAAGAAGTTGCTCTCCAGCCATCTTGTCAATAAAAGTGCAGTGAACAGCAGGATCACGACCATGGCCGCGAACATTCCGCCCAGAAATTTCCTGGACACTAAGGAGACGGCTCTCGTGATGATAAATACGCTGCCTTCGCTCCCGTCCTCAAAGGTAAAATCTACCTGCTTGACCATCTTGACCATATTGTCGATGTAGTAACCGGTTCCCGTGTTCTGCATCGCATGGCTGTACCCCGGCAGCATCGGGAAATCATGTGCCGCTGCCGCCTCGTCCCCGGTGTAGTACAGGTCCTCTCCCTTTCTCACCACGATATAGGAGTTGCTCACGCTGACCCGCTCCGAGAGAGACTGCAGATAACCGGGATCTTCTATCACAGCGGGGTCTTCCTCCAGTTCCCGCTGTATTTCCTCGCAGGTGCTGTCCAGCAGTTCACCGTACTGCCGGTAATCATCCGTCAGCGTCGCATAGCCCAAATACTGCGCCGCGTCGTCTCCCTCCTCGCCGCGCGCCACAACGTTGCCTATGACGATAAAGGACAATATGAAGAGCAGCACCGGAAGGACCAGCACAATGGAAAAAGCAATGATCAGTCTGTGTTTGAACGTCATAAAAGCCTCCTGTTCCCGCAACACTATCTATTATCGCACAAACGCGCCTAAAGCGCTATGTCGCGGTTTTACTGCTTTTTCGCTTTTTTATATACGTCATTCTATTTACAAAAAAGCCTCTTACTGTGGTATAGTATTCTTTGATATGTTCATATGATCGTCTGCCGCTTCATCGGCAGACAACAGTTTCAAATGAGAGGAGACACAAAATGCAGCAGGAAATGCCCAGTAAAGGTTTTCATCTTTTTCTTCTGATCCTCGGTTTTCTTTTAGGGGTCATCTGGGGAATCTTATCGTTCGGTCCCTATAGAGCTATGACTGAAGCGATCGCAGCAGGCGATGCGGAGACGGCATGGATCAATGCCAAGAAGATCCGCAAATGGGTCCTGATCGGCCTCGTGGTCAACGTGCTTGTAGTCATCGGCCGGATCGCCGGCAGCCGCTGATCGCTGCATATACAAGACAGTAAAACGTTAACCGACCGGACATCCTTTTCTACCTCGGGAGCTTTATAATGCAGAAAATCACAAGCTTTACCATCAATCATCTCGACCTTGAGCCGGGCGTATATGTGTCAAGAAAGGATCGCTTCGGCGATGCTGTGATCACCACTTTCGACTTGCGGATGACCGCCCCCAACAGGGAACCGGTCATGAATACCGCCGAGATGCATACGATCGAGCATCTGGGAGCCACTTTCCTTCGCAATCATGCGGTCTATGGGGATAAGACCGTTTATTTCGGTCCCATGGGCTGCCGCACCGGTTTCTATATGCTGCTTGCAGGAGATTATTCTTCGCGCGATATTGCCCCGCTGGTCACCGAGATGTTCACATTCATCCGTGACTTTCGCGGTGAGATCCCCGGAGCCGCTCCGAGAGATTGCGGCAACTATCTGGACCAAAATCCCGGTATGGCCGCCTGGCTGGCGGACCGCTATCTCACAAACACGCTGATCGGTATTGATGAAAAGCATCTGATCTATCCCGAATGAGCCAATAAAAACGGGAACAGGGCCAAAGTCCTGTTCCCGTTTTTCTGTGCATAAATTCAGTGCATAAATTCAGTGCATCACTTCAGCGTGTCATCACAGCGCCTTCTTCCTATCCGTCTCCGGTGTTTTCTCTGAGCAGGAGGCGGAGGCGCCGATCGATCATGAGAGCGACTTTACCATATGTTCAATGATCGACGTGCAGTGCCTGGCCGCCTGCGCCTCAAACACATCATAGGCGACGATGACACTCTCATCCGCTTTGTCCGAGATGGCCCGGACGATCACAAACGGGACTCCGTTGACATAGGCCGCCTGCGCGATCGCAGCACCCTCCATTTCCGTGCACAGTCCGCCGAAGATCTTTTTGATCTCATTCTTTTTTGCCCTGTCGCAAATGAACTGGTCTCCGCTCACAACACGTCCCTCGAAGACGCCGATCTCGGGCGCGGCTTCCCTGCATGCCTTTACTGCAGCCTCGCGCAGCATAGGATCTGCGGCAAAAGACAGCACGTCCATCTGGGGAACTTGTCCCGGCACATAACCCAGTCCTGTCACGTCCATATCATGATACATCGCATCGATCGAGACAACGACATCCCCCACATTGATCTCTTCGTCCAAAGATCCGGCAACACCGGTATTGATCAAATGCGTGACATCATAAAGGTCACACAGGATCTGTACGCAGAGGCCTGCATTCACTTTGCCGATCCCGCACTGCACGACGACAACTTCCGTCCCGCCGATCGTCCCCTCACAAAAGCGCATCCCCGCCCTTACAACTTCGCGCTCCGTCTTCATGGCTTCCTTGAGGTTTGCGACCTCCACATCCATTGCGCCGATTATTCCGATCTTCATTAACCAACTGCCTCTCTTTCTATATCTTTAAATCTATACTTTTTATGCCTTTTTGTCCGGGTGCCGCTCATGACCGCCAGGATCAACAGGCCTGCCAGAGACATCCCTGTCCCCGGCATCAGTCCGGGTACTCTATATTGCATTGTAATATGATTTTCCCCCTGCACAAGGGGTATTTCCATGAGACCATTCTCAAACGAGCGGATCTGCGTCTTTTGACCGTTCAGCTGTGCGGTCCATCCGTCTGATGCGGGCACGGAGAACAGAAGGGATTGTCCCTCCTCAGCATCCACCACACAGGAGATCGTACCGTTCGTGATCCGCAGGTCCCGCACTGCCTTCGAGCGCGCCCGGATCTGCGCAGTCAGGACGGCCATGCGTTCCAGGTCAAGCGCATAGAACTGTTGGTCCAAAAGCTGCGGCTCGCCTGCCGTCTGCAGCACAATGTGCTTTTTCCAGCCACTTTCTTGGGCGTTTTCGGATCCGGCGGCCTCCTCGTCGGCGGGAATATAGAATACAGAAGGGGACAGCCATCCCCCGTAGCCAAAAGCCCAGCCCTCGGCCACCGTCAGTTTTCCCTGCTCCTGCGCCTCGTCCCACCACTGCGGATCCGCATAGGAAGCCTGTTTTTCCCAAGGCAGATTGCCGTACAGGCAGTATTTTGGCTGCTGATCCCCGCTCTGAGGCGCCGGTTCTTGCAGTGACTCCTCCTGCGCCCCCGCTCTCCGGGGCAATGTCAGCGTCCACTCCGTCGTGCCTCTCTCGTAATGCTTCTCAGCGGGAACCGGGATCCAAAGGCCCGCTTGATGTCCCGCAAGCCGCGTATAGAGTCTCTCCGTGAAGGAGAAGGGATTCTCCTCCCCTTCGAGATCTGCGGACGTCTCCGCTCCCTTGTCCGCGGTTTCCGTTTTGTGCGCATCTTCCTGATCCAGGACCATGGCTATGGGAAGTGCGTACGGGTTTCTGTAGACCGCCTTTCGGTTGTGAACCCCCAGTTCCGGAACCTCCGTGAGCCCGGGGATCTCATAAGGGGACAGCACATAGCGCACGCCCATAAGCGAATCCGCCGGCAGGAACGAAGTGTTCACGATGTTGAAGCTGTCATATTCTTTCCTGTATCCCAGCCTGTCAAGAAGATCCAGCTGTATATTCTCCGGACAGGAGGTGTAGCCGCTGATCGACGCATATCCGTATGCCATCGCGTCCAAATAGGCCCCCGTCAGCCCGTCTATATTGGTGATCCGCGTCGACGTCTGGGATATTCTGTAGAACCCGTCTGTGTCAAAATCATGCAGGCCTCTGATCTGTGCCTGCTCCTCTTCGCTGTACACCTCGTATTCGCGCGCCGTGTCCGTGTGGTAGATCCGGAGCATAGCTCTCGTTTCCAGAAACGACTCCCACAGGCACAGCAGGATCAAGAGGATGGCCAGCACCTTTTTCCCCGTCCCTTTTCTCATGCAGGAAGCATATCGTGCCGCCGGTTCAGCAGTAATATCCGCCGGCATATAGATCAGTGCCATAACGATCGTCAAGGCCGCGATCATTAAGGCTGCCGTTCTCGTGCTGCCGCTCCCGCCCGAAGGCCATATCCTCTGTGATACCAGGATCAGCAAAAGACCGACCGCCCCGGCTTTCGGGATTACAGACCAGCTCCGCATCCGGTGAAACCTCCCCCCGCGCGGCAGAGAACCTGCCCAATAGGCAGCCAGATATAAGAGAACAAAGCATCCGAGGTATCCGTATCGGTACCAGTAACTCGTGTTTGTCATAAACAGGGAAAAAACATAGAACAGGGGCTTCCAGAAACAGGACATCCAGACGACAAGCCAAAGCACTGCTGCGGCCGCTTTTTCTCTCTTCCGTATCCTGCCGGAGATGAAAAACGCCGCGGTTCCGAATAATGCCGGCGTGCCGCAAAAAAAAGAAACCCTGCTGATATCACTGCGCTCACCGATCCGGTAGCTGCGCAGAACGGAAAGCGGATTTCCGCGAAAGCCGAAGGACAGTGCACCCGTTGACGCGCCTCCCGCCGGGCTCCATCCCGCCGCCTTACCCGCCCTGAGGGCGATCACATTGGGGACAAACAGAAAAGACGCGATGAGAAGTCCTATGCCCATACAGAGCAGATATCGGCAGACAGCAGTCCGGACCGCAGCCGCAGAAGACGACGATTTCTCCCTGTGAACATTTTTCTCCCCGAGCGTTTTTTTCACCTCACAGACTTTTTTCTCCCTATCCGAGCAGGATGAACATGTTCTGCCCAAGCTGTCGCTGTCATGCGGCTTTCTCATCAGTTCATAGAAAAGCCATATCGCGCTGAACAGATAATTGATCCCGCCGGTGTACCAGTTTGCGATCACGGAAGCGGCAGCCGGCAAAGCCAGCTCCGCCGGATGAAAGCGGCGCGCGCAGACCGCCCTGTGAACGCCCAGAACAATAAAAGGAAGCAATATGACACCGTCCAGCCACATCACATTGCTTCCCTGCGCCAGCGTATACTGCATCAGACCATAACCCACTGAGAGGACCGGAGTGATTCCTGCGGGGATCCGGCCCCCAAAGCGCCTGCCGATCATCCACGCAAACGCAGCCGCGGCGGCGCTGCATTTGGCGAGGATCAGTACTTCCAGGAACAGATTCATCTGTTCTTTCTCAAACAGCAGGACCAGGAGATTCCACGGCGACGCCAGATAATAAGCCCATATGGCGGCTGCAGTGCCGCCCAGGGTGTTGGAGAACGTGTATGCCGCTGTGTTTTGACCTGTCAGCACATCTCTGCAGTAAGCAAACAGGTCCAGATACTGCAGCTTTGCGTCAGTCACCGCCGGCGTGTTGATCCCGTACGGTACAAACCGGTCTATGAACAGGACGCCCCACATAATGAGCGCCGTCAGTGCCGCCGACAGGAGCGGGTCACTGAAGCTCCGGGTGCAGCTCCTGCTTCTCCTTCTCTTTGTCCGGATCTTTGAGCGTATCTCCAAGACCTCTCATCTCCTTGTTGTCCTTAAAGACCAGAATCGTGTAATCTCCGCAGGTGAGCACCTCCGGGTTCAGACTGTAGAACTCCTGCATAATGCTCTCGGGCGGCGTCTCGTCGATCCAGGGATTTGCGGGATCGTCTCCCTTCTCTTTGAGCCATTTGCTTTTCGCCTTCTCGTCCTCCAGTGTGTAGTTGTTGAGAAGCACGAAGCACCGGCCGGGATGGGATTCCACATCGTACCAGTTCCGGTTGTTGAGCCAGTCTCTGAAGTCGGAAGGATTGTAAGGCTCGCGGCTCCCGGTCTTCCCGTCGTGATCCCAGAGCGGAAGGACCTGGACGTCCCCGTTCGAGAGCACTGTGTTGACACTGGCGTTCCAGAAAGACGCGTAACCGTAATGCAGATCATTTTCCTGCAGGAAACTGATCAGCTCCGCATTCGGATTGACACCGATCTTATCCCTGTAATGCCCCCAAAAATAGAGGTGGCATACTGAGCAGTACATGACAATGACCAGACCGGCCAAGATGGCCGTCAGGCGCTCCCGCTTCTTCATATACTCAGAGAACAGGACGGCAAACAGAATCACATCATCGAGATAGATGGTCAAAAGATACCGCGGCGCCTGTTGATTGCAGGAAATGAACACGCCCGCGACCGCAATGTTGCTGATCCATGTGTAAAGGATCAGAAAGCGCGTAAATTTGTTTGTGTGCTTCCTGTAGCGGATCAGTGCGATGGTCGGGATCAGGAACACGATCGCAAACGCGTAGAAATAGTTGATGAACTTGGTCATTCCCGGGAAAGACAAAAAGACCGCTCCCTCAACGTTTCCGAAGATCACCGTGAGCGAATTGACGAACATGCCGATGGAATACCACAGCCCGGTGTATTTGTCCATCTTCAGATAAGAACCCTTGCTGTCGCTCCAATACCTGCTGCCCAAGTATCTGTAGGCGGCAAATCCCGCGACTACAACCGCGGCGATCAGGATCACGGTCACCAGACAGCGCTTGGTCCTGAGCACTTCGGATACTCTCTGATTATTTTCCAAAAAATAATAGACCAGGATTGCTGCCGCCAATGGAAGTGTAAGGATCATATCCTGCCGGACGCTGCCCAAAAGAGGGAAGAACAGGAAAACGGCGAGCAGCGCCATCAAAATGACTTTATACACGGTTTTGGCTCTGTTATCGAGCAGAATGATCCTGTGCATGATCCCGAGCGCCACTACGACATCGAAAAAGATCGTGACATACGCCGCCTGAAAGAACAGCATATCCGTCGTCTCATTGGCCACATCCAGCGTCTGATACGGATTGAGCAGGAGCATGCAGGTGATAACGGCTGCCGGTATATTCCGGTCCTCTGAGGGAGAAAACATATAGAAAACCGCCAGGATCAGAAGGATCCACATGACAATGACCATGATCTCCCTTGCAAGGATCCAATCCTTAATAAACGTCAGAATGGGGATCAGCAGCAGATTCGGCGACCGAACAAAGAGCACCGTGCTGTAACACATGCCCGGAGGAAACAGTTTGCCCGACTTCATCTGCTCGACTGCAAGCTGCACGTAGAAAGCGCTGTCCGAGTGGAAAAACGCCTTCGTGAACGAGAAGATGATTCCGCATGCACTCACGGCAAAAGCGGCGAGACAGACCAGCATAAGAAGCCTTCCGAATGTTCCGAGCCCGTTCTTATCCTTTTGCTTTACCGTTTCCTTCGTCTTGCCTTTGGCAGTCTTTTGTGATTTTGATCCCATACTCATTTTATGCATTCCTCTTATGATGCGCCCACAGACGGCTTCGTCAGCCAAGGCTTCGCGAGACCGGTCAGCCTCGCAGGGCGAAAGATACTGTCATGTGTCTCCGATGTGCAAAGTACTTTTTTCAGTCAAAGTTCTTTATTTAGTCAAAGCACATTTTGGGGTTAAAGTACTTTTTCTAGTATAACATGGTTTTGCCTTTTCATTACTATCGAAGTGGTCAAGATCGAGCAGGATACTCCTGCTATTCGATTGACTGTTGGCCGTAGGGTGCAGCTTCGTGTAAGCACGAGATGCTGTTCCGGCGGCTTTCTCTTGCTTGAAACGGCGCCGTTAACGGCGCCTCAGTCCGAAATGGCCACATAGTGCTGTTGCAGTGGCTTTTTGATGAAAGAAACGGCGCCGTTAAGGTGCGCATGCGACACTACCTGAGTTCAACGCACACGATCTCGCTGTCTGTGCCGATACGGATCGGGGTCTGGAAATAGCCCGCACCGGAGGAGACAATGCTGGTCGTGATGTGACCTGTGAGCTCATTGACGGACTGAGCCAGTCCGTAAAAATAACCCTTCTCATAAGAGAACTGCGTCAACAGCGAAAGAGGAAAAAACTGTCCACGGTGCGTATGACCGGCAAGTACCAGATCCGCGTCACATGCTGTAGCTTCCGTGATGCCGTTTGGGTCGTGGTCCAGTACCAGGAGATAATAATCCGGTCGAGTGATACCTGCCCGATTCAGGAGTTCCGCCAGCGGCACGCGCTCCTTATCTCTTGATAGTTTGGTACGTCCGGCCAGGAGAAGGGCGCCGTCAACCGGTATCTCCGGGGTGGCGGAGGTTAGCGAGCCGTCAGACGAAGCACTGACCAACGTGCGGATCTCCGCCAGCTGCCCTGAACTGTCGGGTATGATCTCCAGAACGCCGTTATCCAGCGCAGTGATTCCGCTCTCCGTAAGATACTGCTGATAAATCTCCGTATTAAGATCCGGATCATGATTACCGAGCACAGCATAGACACCGAGAGGTGCTTTAATCTGAGACAAAATCTTAAAAATCGCCTCTGCGTCGACGACATCCACTGCGCTGGTGCGATTAAACTGGTCGCCCAAAAAAACTACAATATCCGGTTGACTGGCGTTTACAGCGTCCACAACCCGTTGCACGTGGGCGGTGCCTATGACCGATCCCATATGAAGATCGCTCACTTCCACCACGCGCACAGGTACAGACAGCTTCCCTTCCGAAGAGAGATCATAATGCACAGTCCGGACATTGCGGGCATGGATCACACCGCAGATCGTCAGAAAAACGGCGAAACCGACGGAAAGCGTCATAAATAAACGGGCCAGCATTTCCTTTTTCCCTGAATTGCGCAGCAGGAAACAGAAAAGATCCGATACTATCAGCAATGGGAAAAAGTATATTAAGAGCGCAGCATAACAGCCTGAGATCCAGACCAGAACGCGATTGACAGGAGCATTTTGGATCTGAAGTTCCAGATGGCTGAGAAACATATATCCCAGACAGGCCGCACCCAGTACGGTGAACGCGATGCACATGATGAGACGCGGACGGGATTGCGGTATGCTGTGAATGCTTCTGCCGACGCTGGTTATGCGCATAGCGGCATAGAGAGCGATAAAAAAAACGGGAATCATCAAAAAAAGCTGAAGGGACTCGTTGGTATAGAAATTGTCGAATTGATTCATGGGAGAGACTATTCTTTCCTGTGCATAACGGGTACAGCCGGTCATTTGGCCGAATCTTCAATGATTAAAGAACAGGATGTCGCATTTGACAAATGCGGCATCCTGTTCTTTAAATGAGCGATGGGGGGATCGAACCCCCGACAACTTGATTAAAAGTCAAGTGCTCTACCGACTGAGCTAATCGCCCTTATTCCCTTATATGAAATGAACCGCCTTTCCGGCGGTTCTTTCAATGCCCAGAACCGGAATCGAACCAGTGACACGAGGATTTTCAGTCCTCTGCTCTACCAACTGAGCTATCTGGGCGAAATAGCGGGAGTAGGATTTGAAAGCTTCCAGACTGCTCCACCCCGCGGCATCGAGAGCACCAATCACAGCGCTCAGTATTATAAATAATTCACTGAATGAATTATTGAATGGATGGGGGTGGATTCGAACCACCGAAGTCACTGACAACAGATTTACAGTCTGCCCCCTTTGGCCGCTCGGGAACCCATCCATATAAGCCGATGATCGGACTCGAACCGATAACCTGCTGATTACAAATCAGCTGCTCTGCCAATTGAGCCACATCGGCAAATCATCATCGTTTAGAATATAACTGGGGCCTACAGGGCTCGAACCTGTGACCCCCTGCTTGTAAGGCAGGTGCTCTCCCAGCTGAGCTAAGACCCCAATTTTCAAAGCAAGAGCAGCTTTTCAAGCTGCTCCAGCGACCCTGATCGGGCTCGAACCGACGACCTCCGCCGTGACAGGGCGGCGTGCTAACCAACTGTACCACAGGGCCAAATATGATATTGTCACATCCCGTATTATAACAATAATCGAAACATGTGTCAATACCTTCAAAACTGAACACCGAAAAGGGCTTTGGCCCTGCCAAAAACTTAAGGATAAGCTTCCGACCGATTAGTACGTGTCAGCTGAATGTGTTGCCACACTTACACCTCACGCCTATCTACCTTGTACT
>CADCIU010000016.1 GCA_902801585.1 uncultured Lachnospiraceae bacterium
TGCGATGGGGAAGGCCCACCACACGTTGGTGACATTGCCGGTCTTGGACAAAAGCCAGGCCGCGGGCAGCAGGACGACCAGCTGTCTTCCCAGTGAGATGATCAGAGAGTAAATACTCTGTGAGAAGGCCTGGAAGATGGAACCGGATATGATGCCCAAGGCAGCCAGCGGGAAACACAGACTGATGATCCTCTGCGCGGGCACACCGATCTTGAGCATTTCCGCGTCCGCATTGAACAGGCCGAGGAGCTGCGCGGGGAACACATGCATGATCAGGGTTCCGATGAGCATGATGCCGACAGCCAGGGAGAAAGAGAATTTCAGGGCTTCGTCGATGCGGTCCCTGCGCCTTGCGCCGTAGTTGTAGGCCAGAACGGGGATCAGTCCGTTGTTGAGGCCGAATACCGGCATGAAGAAGAAACTCTGCAGTTTGAAGTACACACCGAAGACGGCTGTTGCAGTCGTGGAGAATGCGGTCAGGATCACATTCATTCCGTAGGTCATGATCGATCCGATCGACATCATCAGGATGGACGGAACACCGACAAAATAGATCTGCCCAATCACATCTTTGTCGACCTTCAGGATCTTCTTCCAGCTCAGACGGATGTCGGGATTGAACTTCAGGTTCATGATCAGGCCGAGGATCGCGGCTATGCTCTGTCCCAGAACAGTCGCATAGGCGGCACCGGCCACACCGAGCTTGGGGAAGCCGAAAAGACCGAAGATCATGATGGGGTCGAAGATAATGTTGATGATGGCTCCGGCGGTCTGGCTGATCATGCTCAGCTGCGTGCGGCCTGTGGACTGAAGGAGTCTCTCGAAAGTCATCTGGAAGAAGAGGCCGAGAGAGAAGCCTGTCACCGTAGAGAGGTAAGCGTGTCCGTCGGAGATGATCTCCGCAGCAGCCGCACTGTTTGTGCTGGACCGCAGCTGTACGGCGATGGCCCAGTGGGAGCCGAAGATCGCGAACAAAAGGAATGCGATAAAGCTGCAGAAGGTCAGAAATATGCCCATGTTGGCGGCCGCGTCGGATCTGTCGAACCGTTTCTCGCCCAAAGAGCGGGAGAGCAGAGCGTTCATGCCGACGCCGGTACCGGAGCCGACAGCGATCATCAGGCTCTGGAGGGGAAAGGCGTAAGTGACTGCTGAGAGGGCGTTCTGGCCCAGTCTTGCGACGAATACGCTGTCCACGACATTGTAGAGAGCCTGGACCAGCATGGAGATCATCATCGGCAGCGCCATACTGATGAGCAGTTTTTTGACGGGCATGACGCCCATTTTGTTTTCTTTGGGAGTATTAGATGCCAAGGTTTATCTCCTTTATTTGGGTTGTTCTCAATGAAGCCATGACATTATAGCACAAGTGCGGAGCGAAGTGCTATATCAGGATTTTTAAATATTGCGGCATCTGTTAAGAGCGCATAGCCGATTATAATGAAATTGCAGGGGGATGTGAAATGGACAGAGAAATATACACGCTGAAAGTGTACTCCACAAGAACGGAGTACGATACTTTTCGTCTGGAACTGACACCGCACGAAAATGATGAAGAGAACGATTATCTAGGCATGAATTTCAACGTGACCCTGTGGTGCAGGGGGTCACTGTGCGCCAAACTGTGGGGAAAACTCTACGACGAGCTCCTGGTGTACGGCAGTGCGCTCGACATACTGAATGCAGCGGATCCTTTCGGACCGGAGGAGGTCGCTCTGGCGGAAGCGTTCAATGAATGCACACAGATGCAGGTGAGAACCAAGGAGTGGAAGAATACACAGGGATTTTCGGGGTACCTGCAAGGCGTGTTTGTTCTCCCGCAGTACCGGCGAAGAGGGATCGCGCGCTATCTTTTGACCCATCTGCACAGGATCCTTTATCATGCGCTCAACATTCGGATCCGGGCTGTCGGAGTATCGTCGAAGCCGATCGCGGAGATGGACGGCGAGCCGGTGAATGATG
The DNA here is from genome assembly GCA_902801585.1 of uncultured Lachnospiraceae bacterium. Next base: position 1,960 of record CADCIU010000016.1, read on the forward strand.
CGGTGCAGAGTGCCCTCAACAGGGAAATCCTTGCAAAGTGCGGATACAGCGAGATTCAGGATCTGTCTCTACAGGGAATGACCTACGGAAATTATGAGGAGGAGGAAGAGACGGGGACCGGATATTATGTCAGGGCCTATCCGCCTGAAAACGGGTGATGCGCCCGGACTGCCCGGCCCCTGCGGCATGAACTGCAAAAAAGTGCGCTTCTTCAGCGCACCAGTTCGCCTTTATAGTGATTCAGGCCCCCTATATTGGTCACGTTTGTGAAACCCATCTCCTTGATCATGGAAGTGGCCTGACCGGAGCGCGCGCCGCTCTGACAATAGACAAAGACCGGCGCATGGATATCGCGAATGTGGTTGACGATCAGGTGGATACTGTGCAGGGGGACATTGATGCTGCCCTCGATGTGTCCGGCTTCATATTCGGGGCCGGTCCTGACGTCCACGAGATAAGCGCCCGGCGCTGCCCTGAAAGTCTCTACGCCATCGTTGATATCGGTTTTTTTGAATAGTTTATCTATGAATCCCATATTGAGTTTTTCCTTTCCTGCAACTGCATCTGAAATGCTGATAAGGTCCTGCTACGCTCTAATCTTATCATGGAGATTTTGCGGAGCGCAAGGGATCTGCTGTAAAGGCGCTCGATCCGAAAAGGAGGAGTATATGTTTCACGAAATTGTCAAAAAAGAGATCCGGGTGCCCGGCAGCCTCACGGACACGTATCTGGAGACATTCATCCTGAATGTGACAGAGAAGTTCATGGTGCAGCAGCGTCCCCTTGTCCTCGTCTGCCCGGGTGGCGGTTACCACTTCACTTCGGAGCGGGAAGCGGAGATCGTCGCACTCCAATTCAGCGCCATGGGCTATCACACGGCTGTACTGCGCTACTCATGCGCGCCTGCCCGGTTCCCGACTTCGCTGCTGGAGCTGACGAAGGCAGTGGCTTATCTGCGCGCCCATGCAGACGAATACAAGATCGATCCTGACAAGATCGCGGTCCTGGGTTTTTCTGCCGGCGGTCATCTGGCGGCGTCTCTGGGCGTATTCTGGAACACAGAGTGGTTTTCACAGATTCGCGCCGACAACGGCGTGAAGCTGACAGCGGAGGAGATCCGCCCCAATGCGCTGATACTGGCATATCCGGTCATCACGTCCGGGGAGCACGCGCACAGAGAGTCTTTTGTCAACCTGTTAGGGGAAGAGAATGTCAAAGACATCTCTCTTTTGGAGAAGATGTCTTTGGAAAAGCAGGATATGAGGGACGTGCCGCCCGCGTTTGTCTGGCATACCACATACGATGAATCGGTCCCTGTGGAGAACTCTCTGTATTTTGTCACAGAGCTGGTGAAGGCGGGAAAACCGGTCGAGTATCACCTGTTTCCCGGAAATGTCCACGGCATGAGCCTGGCGGACTGGAGGACCCGGTCGGAAAAGCGCATGCATGACGCGACATCTTCACAGTGGATCGAGCTGGCTCACAGCTGGCTCGAGAAGTGGAAGCGCACTTGATCGTATTGATCATTTCCTGTGATAGGACTCATACCAGACATCACAGAACGTGTCCCAGGGGTCGCGCGACATCAGACACAGAAGGATGAAGGATTCATAGGGGTTTACGGGATACATCCGGATCATGCCGGACTGGACCAGGATCTCGTTGATCTGGTCAATGAATTCCATGCAGCGCTTTTTCCGCATCTGCGGCGACCTGAATTCCCAGTTCTCCTGCGAGTAGATAAAGAAGAGAAGGGTTATGAGGTCATAGCGGTCCACTTCAAGAGTCTGTTTGCGGAGTCCGTTCATCCTCTGTCTGGAAAGCCTGTACCGCGCAAATTTGTCTTTCAGAAGAGAGTCTTTCATGCTCTGAATATTGCCGTCCTCTGAATAATCGGTGGAGCTGTACAGTGTCTCCTCCACCATGCGCAGGCTGATGTCCGAGGAGGACATGTCTCTGGTAAATCCCGAGGACAGGTCGGAATTGTCATGGTCAAAGTGGGACCTCGTCTTATCTTCGGCGATCAGAGCGATGACGGTATCCAGCAGCAGGTCGAAATTGGTGTAGGCGGCGTCCTTCTTTTTCTCATACTTGACCTTGGTCTTCAAGTGGCACAGGTAGGCCTTGATCTCCTCGTCGGACCGCATCTTTCCGAGTTTGGGACTTCCCGTGAGCACTGGGGTGCGCGGGTCCGAGGGATCCATGGAGTTATAGTAATCGATCAGGGACTGTGCTTTGGCATAATCAAAGCCGTTGAAATAACAATACTGATAGATGGCTTCCTTGAAATCAACCAGATTGAAGGACCGTTCATTGAGGTATTTGACCAGGAAGGTCTCCACATCCTCGATGCTCATGCGCAGGCCGAAGCCAAGGAGAAAAACTACGGAGCGCCGGACGGACGTCTGGGTCAGCCATTTTTTGACAGAGGCAGAAGGGGCGCGGGTGGATGCCTCCATGGAGAAAGGTGTCCCATTTTTCTTGAAAGAGGTTATAATAAGCTGTATGTAGTCTTTGAGTCCGATCGAAGAAAAGGATGGACCCATGTCAAAGTGTCCAAAGAGATACCTTCGGAGCTGGTCGCCGAAGGATACCTGCTCTTTGTTTTCTAAAAGGAAGTTGAGTATGACTTCGGGACTCTGATCTTCAAAATCTCTGGAGCTGATGACAGTCCGCAGGCTGCGCGCCGCCATCTTCGTGTATTCATAGTCGCGAACGGTTGTATTGCTGTCGATCAGAGACTGGATCGTATTCATGGATAGAGACTCCTTCAAGATAGTACAAAGACAGAACTAAGACAGAACTTTTTTATTACAGATCATTGTATAAGACCATTATAATAATAGTATTGGGTCAAAATATACTCGTACCCGAATAATGATCCTGACATTATTATAACACTTTAAACTGGATCTTAAACCGGAGGAATTGCTGTGAAATGTCCAATTTGCGGTAGAGATAGCGAAGGAAATTTCTGTCAGTTTTGCGGGGCCGGGTTATCGAACCGGCCGGCAGACAGAAAAGGTGCGGATGACAGAACGGTGCATATAGGTCCCGCATCGGGGATTCCCGGGAGGAATTCATCGGACCGCACTGTGAAGGGACAGGACCGATTGCAGAACGACCGGCCGGCCAATCCCGGCGCGCAAAGAGGCGGAAGTTCGTACGGGGGTCCGGGGAGCCTTAGCGGAAACCCACAAAGCGACCGGCGGCCGGGAGCGCCCGGATTGGGCGGGCCTTCTTCGGGGGCTTCGGGCAGACCGGATCGAAACACGGTCTATGTGGGGATCATGGTGACGATCACGGCAGTACTGGTCGTTTTATTCATTGCGCTCGCCATGGCGGTCTTTAGTAAGAAAGGGAAAGGCGAAGATTCGAGTACAGCGGAAACATCCCGGGAAGATTCCGATACGGGCATTTCGGCAGCACCCGAAACGCAGCCTGCGGAGGATCCGAGCGGGGGCACGAGCAATAATACGAGCGGGGATACGACTGCCGAGCCTGTGAAGCCGACACCTAAACAGGATCAGAATTCGGAGTCCGATGACAAAAAGACATATCCCAAGCCTGATGAAACGCCGGATTACAAATTCTCTTATAATGGCCATTCGTACGGTTTCTATAACGCGAAAAAGTACAGTGGTCTGGACTCCTATGACGCAGTGGAAGCTTTCTGCGAAAAGCAGGGCGGCCATCTGGCAGTGATCAGTGATATAAATGAGAATGACAAGCTGTTCGGAGAGTTATCCGGTCATTATTCAGATACAGCCTTTTTCGGTTACAGCGATATACGGCAGGAAGGCCAATGGGTGTGGGCATATGGAACAAATAACTATGAGCACTGGACCTATAACGACAGAGAGCAGCAGCCGGATAACGGATCCGGGTGGGGCGGGGATGAAGATGTCGCCGAATTCAATTATGACGGCAGAAAAGATGACATCATCAATGACGGCACGTGGAATGATGCCCCGTTCCGGCAGAACACTTCACTCTTTATCTGTGAGTGGGAGTACGATTGGATCAATAACTGAGAAGTAAAAGAGAGATCAAACATATAGAGCCTGACCGCTGCCGGAAAAGTCCGGAGACGGTCAGGCTCTTCATTTTCAGTATTTTGGCACATCGGCACCCTTGGTCAACGGAAATAGATCGACATCAAAAAGATGACACCGGCGACCAGCAGTATATCGACAATGAGCATGGCCATCAGAACACCGCTGGAATTCTTGGGAGGCTGCTCGTAAGGCGGATACTCTTCAACCGGAGGATAAGGATCGATCGGCTTATAAGGCTCTACCGGATTGTAAGGATCTACCGGATTGTAAGGGTCAACCGGGTTATAAGGGTCAACCGGATTGTAAGGGTCAACCGGATTGTAAGGGTCAACCGGATTATAAGGATCAACCGGGTTATAAGGATCAGGTGTAAATGACTTGATCGTCTGATCGTATGTGCCGTGAAGCGCATCACGCAGCTCGGCAATGGTCTGGATCCTGTTCTCAGCCTTGATCTCCAGCCCCTTGAGAATCGCAGCTTCCTGCTGGGGAGGGATCCTCACGCCTTGGTCTGAAAGCGATATCAGAGGGACACCTGAGATCAGCCGCTCATTGGGAGCAGGCGGCGCCTGCCCGGTCAGCATCGTGTACATGGTTCCGCAAAGAGCGAAAATGTCCGTAAAAGGTCCTTGCTGCCCGTGTTTGGTTCGCTGTTCGATCGGCGCATAGGTCGGATTGAGTACTATGGACATTGTCTGCGATGATGTGGAGATCACTCTTGCAGCGCCAAAATCCAGAAGCTTCACCCGGCGGTCCTTTGTGATCATGATGTTGTTGGGCGTTACATCCCTGTGGATCATTCCCTTCGCATGGACCTTCTCCAGAGCATTCATGATCGGATCCACATAGTGCATGCATTCTTCAAAAGTGAAGGGACCGTTCTTTTTGATGTATTCCGAGATCGTAACACCGTCGATATATTCCATTACGATATAGCCGGTGCCGTTCTCTTCAAAGTAATCGCTGACGTATACAAAGCCTTCCAGACTCTGGAACAGCAGCATATTGCGGGCTTCAGCCGCAAACTTGCTCAGTTCCTGCTTGAACTGCTCACTCTCATCGAGGCTGCCGGTCGTGACATTCTTAGATACGGTAGTATGGCGGTTTGCATAAGCCCTCGGATAAAACTCCTTGATGGCAAAGCGCGAATTCTCGCCCAGACTTCGATTGATGCACTCATATGTGATCCCGAAACCGCCCTGATTAATGAATCTTTTGATCTCATATTTATTGTTCAGGATCGTCCCGGGCGGCAGTATATGAGAACGGGCATTTGGCATGCTCCTGACAGTATGGCCGGATGCAGATATGGGAGAGAAGGAGACTCCTCCGCAATTCTCGCAAATTTCGGCTTCTCCGGGTACGACTGTACCGCAAAGATCGCACTTTTTCATGTTACCCATTGTTAAAACTGACCTTTCCGATTTGGTTAAGGATTGGAAGAATATGAGTCAATTATGACATGTTGCGGATAGGAATGCAAATAATAAAACAGGCTGTGCGTACAGCACAGCCTGTTTCGTTACACAATGCCGAATATGAAGATTCTGTGATCAGATTCAAGCCTTGTTGTCAGAACCGAAGATCACGATCTTCTCCTTGACACAGTCAGTGATTGCCTGTGCGCCGGGAGCCAGGAGTTTACGAGGATCAAAGCCCTTGCCCTGAAGATCCTTGCCTTCCTCGATGTACTTTCTGGTTGCTTCTGCAAATGCGATCTGGCACTCAGTGTTTACGTTGATCTTGGAAACGCCGAGCTTGATGGCCTTCTGAACCATCTCAGTGGGGATTCCGGAGCCGCCGTGAAGAACGAGAGGCATGTCGCCAACCTTAGCCTTGATCGCCTCGAGGACGTCGAAACGAAGGCCTGCCCAGTTAGCGGGATATTTGCCGTGGATGTTGCCGATTCCGCATGCAAGGAAGTCAACGCCGAGATCAGCGATCTTCTTGCACTCGTCAGGATCTGCACACTCGCCCTGGCTTACGACGCCGTCTTCTTCGCCGCCGATTCCGCCGACCTCTGCCTCGATGGACATGCCCTTAGCGTGAGCAAGAGCTACCAGCTCTTTGGTCTTTTCGATGTTCTCCTCGATCGGGAAATGGGATCCGTCGAACATGATGCTGGAGAATCCGGCATCGATGCACTTAAGGCATCCTTCGTATGAGCCGTGGTCAAGATGAAGTGCTACAGGGACTGTGATGCCCTGGGATGCAATGACGTCATTGACCATGTCGACGACCATCTTGTATCCTGCCATGTACTTGCCTGCGCCTTCGGAGCACTGAACGATAACGGGAGCGTTCATTTCCTGAGCAGCTTTCAGAACTGCCTTGGTCCACTCAAGGTTATTGAGGTTGAAAGCACCGATCGCATAGTGGCCGGCTCTTGCAGCAGCAGTCATTTCTTTTGCAGATACTAACATGTTAAATTCCTCCTTGATATAAATTATGGCATATGCCCGGCTTTATTAGCCGGGCATGCCGGACAAACAGATTCAGACCTGCTTCAAAGCTTATCCATGTACTTGATGTATCCGGGATCTTCTGCAGAAGCAACGATCTTGTTCTCGTGATCGATCGTGACATATTTGTCTACGATCTGATTCTCAAGATAAACGTTATCGCCGATGGTTGCGTAAGCGCTGACATAGCAGCCCTTGATCACAGCGCCCTTGCCGACGACGACGCCGCGGCTGATGACGGAATCCTCGATCGTACCGCGGATCTCACAGCCGTTGGAAATAAGGGAATTCTTGACCTCTGCCTCGTCATAATACTGGCTGGGGCAGGAATCATTGGTTCTTGTGTAGATCGGCCAGTCGGGAGTGAAGAGCTCAGCTGCCTTTTCAGGATTCAGAAGCTGCTTGTTGGCATCATAGTAGCTCTTAAGGCTGGTGATCGGTCCGAAATAACCAAAGTGCTCAACGGCGCGTACATTCAGATCGCCGATCTTGGCATTGATGATGTCGGACAGATTATACATGGAGGAAATCGCTCTTGCATCGCCGATCAGCTTGATCAGGAGAGATTTCTTCATGACGAAGGACTCCATGGAGATCGCACGCACATCAGCATCGCCCAGGTTTCGATAGATCGCATTGACCTTGCCGTCGACGATGTCGAATGTATGGCAGGTCTCATATCCCTGTCTCGCATGGTGAACTGTGTGATACAGCGCTGTGATATCAGCGTCGGAAGCAGCATGGCCCTGCAGAAGGGCGTTATAATCCTGTTTAAAGACCATGCAGCTGGGAGCGATCACAACGTACTCCTGGGACTGTCTCTTGATATACTCAAGGTTCTCAAACAGTGCCTGGATGTTCGTGTTGTAGATGGAATTTACTCTCTCCTCAGTGGGCAGAAGGATCTGGAGTCTGCCGCGCTTGGAGTTGATGTTGTAGTGACGGCCTGTTCCGATGTGTGCGACCATGGAACGGGGCTTGCTGGCGATATAAACCTGCTGGTTAATGATACCGCTGTTGCTCAGGTTCGAAATAGGGAAGTCGATGACACGATATCTTCCCAGGAAAGAGAAGCCGCCGATAGGACGGTAATTCTGAAGACCGTCTACCTTGTGCTCCACGGATGAAGTGATAATACCAAAAGCTTTAGCCATTCTTGTGCACCCCCTTAAATATCGCTGGCCTGCAGCGTGATGTTCTTGCTGTCTGCGCTGCCAACCACTGCGCCTGCACCGATCTTGACATCGTCAGCAACCAGTGCGCGGGTAACCACTGCGCCATCGCCGACAGATACGCCGGGCATCAGAACAGAATCGATAACCTGAGCACCCTTGCCTACGGTAGCACCGGTGAAGATTACAGAATTCTTAACAGTTCCGTTTACGCTCGTACCCTGCGTAATGTAAGCACGATCGATCGAAGCATCGGGTCCGATATAAGCAGGAAGAGCCACTGCATCCTCGGTATAGATCTTCCAAGTGGGATCATCGAGGTTGAGGTCGCAGTTTTCATCGAGAAGATCCATGTTGGCTTCCCAAAGAGAATCGATGGTTCCGACATCTTTCCAGTAACCCTCGAACTTGAAGGCAACGAGCTTCTCGCCGTTGTTCATCAGAGTAGGAATGATGGTCTTTCCGAAATCGTGTGCGGAATCAGGATCGACCATATCCTTGACAAGGATCTCACGCAGCTTCTTCCAATCGAAGATATAGATACCCATGGAAGCAAGTGTGCTGCGGGGATGAGCAGGTTTCTCTTCGAAGTCGATGATCTTGTTCTGCTCATCGGTGATCATGATACCGAAACGGGACGCCTCTTCCATAGAAACGGGCATAACCGCGATGGTTGCTGCCGCGCCCTGCTCTTTGTGGTAATCCAGCATCTTGTCATAATTCATCTTATAGATGTGGTCGCCGGAAAGAACCAGGAGATATTCCGGATCATAAGTGTCGATAAAATCAATGTTCTGAGAAATAGCATCTGCTGTTCCACGGTAAACATCAAGGCCTGCATCAGCCTTCTCACGGGGGGTAAGAACGAAGACACCGCTATCCTTGGTGTCAAGTCCCCACAGACCGCCCTTTGCCACATAGCTGTTGAGCAGAACGGACTCATACTGTGTCAAAACACCGACTACGTCAACACCGCTGTTCGCACAGTTGCTGAGCGGGAAATCGACGATGCGGTACTTGCCACCGTAAGCGACAGCCGGCTTTGCCACATGGTTGGTAAGGTCGAGCAGGCGGCTTCCCCGGCCACCGGCCAGGATCATAGCTAACATTTCAATTTGCTTCATAGAGAACCTCCCTTATCTGTAGTTTTCATTGCTTATTTCGAGACAATGTGCGTGCGTAAACATTGTCACAAAAATCTAATTCTATTGTATGTCATCTTGGGCTGTCCGTAAATGATTGGTTGCGTTTTTTTCGGAAAATTTTTATAAAGCTGAGGAAAAACATATGAGAAAGTTGTTGAAAATGACGAAACAATTCAAACAACGGCCTTTTCAGCGAAAAAGGGCGCCGCTGAAAAGGGCGCAGAGAATCTGTTCGAGATGTTCGCGCGAAGTGACGTTTTCCTGAAGAATGTAATTGCGCGCAATGCCGGTCAGTCCTCCGGCGATGAAATCCGCGGCGTAGACGCGGTCCCCCGCAGTGCAGCCCGGGAGATAGCAGTCGCAGGAGAGAAAAGAGCGGTAGAGACTGTCCTGCATCAGATAGAGGATGTCGTTGCGGACCAGTATTTCGATCATGTCCTGACGCTGTGTGATGTAGAAGCTGTAAGCACGGCAGATATCCTCCAGGGACATGGAGGAGCTGCAGCAATCATGGTCTTCGGGACGGAAGCAGTATTTTCGCTCGAGTTCGCAGGCGATCACGTCTTCCTTGGAATCAAAGAGGGAGTAGAAAGTCTGTCTGGAGACGCCGGCTTTCTTGCAGATCTCGCTCACGCTGATCTTCGAGTAGGGCTTTTCTTTCATGAGTAAAAGGAGCGCGTCTATTATGGAAGATTGAGAGGTCAGAGCGGTCTTGTTGCATCCTTCGTACATGGGAACTCCTTTGAATAAAGCTTATAAATAAAGCTTATATATAGAAATAAATACTAAAACAGTGAATATAAAAAAACTGTGAACAAACTTGACAACTGTAAAGGCTGATGTTAGTATCTATCATATCAAATCCTTGACAGGTGTCAAGGAGACGGCTTCCCGGTGAAGCCATATTTTTTACTATCGACTTAGCACTCGACAGTAACGAGTGCTGATAATCGACTATGGAGGGCAATACAAGAAAATGGTAGTTATTCCTATATATAATCTGTTATTGGTACCGGATGCCAATATTTATCTGAAAGCGGATCAGTACAGACATCTGGCCCGCAGATATGCGGAGGTCAATGACCGTGTTGTTCTGCTCTCATGCAAAAAAGAGCAGCACCGCAAGGATATGACGGAGGACAGCTTTTTCCCGATCGGTGTGACCGGTTTTGTCAATGAAGTCAATCCGGAAGGATATGTGGTCATCCGGACCACCGGAAGGGTCAATCTCGATATCGTCGGGATCAATCCCGATCATACGATCGAACTGACGGTATCACGATGCGAAGAGATCGAAGATCTCGAGGAAGGCGTAGAGCAGGCGCATTTCGAGCGGCTCAAGGCAAATCTGAAGGAGAACTGGGAAGGATTTGAATGGGGCCAGCAGGCGATGGGATATTTGGAACAGTTCCATTCGATCAGTGAGATCGCTGTCGCCATGTCCATCTGGTTCAAGATGAGCGCTGCGGAGAAATACGATATTTTGGCACAGGACAGTCACAAGAAGAGACTGGAAATGCTGGAGAAGGCAGTCTATGAGTTCATGGAAGTCTCCAAAGTGACGACCAAGGCCGCCAGCGCGCAGCAGGAGGATTATCAGAAGATCTACAAGGAGTCCGCGATCAAAAAGCAGATGGAGCTCCTTCAGAGGGAACTCGATGAAATGCACCCCGAGAAGGTGTCGGATATCCGCAAATTCGAGCTCAAGATCGAAGAGTCCGGGATGAACGAAACGGCCAAGACGGAGGCACTCAAGGTGCTGGGCCGGCTCAAGCAGGAGACGAACGGCGGCACGGAGGCGGGCATGCTCTATGATTATCTGGATTTTGTCACCGGGCTGAACTGGAAAAAAGAGCAGATGCAGGAGATCGATCTCGAGGAGGCGGAGAAGGTGCTTGAGGAGGACCACTTCGGACTCAAAAAGGTCAAGCAGCGTATTATTCAGCAGATCGCGGTCATGAATCTCAAAAAAGAGCAGGCGGGTTCGATCCTCTTGTTTGTCGGCGCACCGGGCACCGGCAAGACAAGTATCGGACAGAGCATTGCGAAAGCGCTGCACAGGAAATATGTGCGCGTCAGCCTCGGCGGCGTGCGGGATGAGGCGGATATCCGCGGCCACCGCAGGACTTATATCGGAGCGATGCCCGGCAGGATCATGGACGGGATCAAGAAGAGCGGTGTTTCCAATCCGGTCATGGTGCTCGACGAAGTGGACAAGCTGGGGGTCTCTTACAACGGAGATCCTGCGAGTGCGCTGCTCGAAGTGCTCGATCCGGAGCAGAACAACACGTTTACGGACCACTATATGAATGTGCCGTACGATCTTTCCGACATCATGTTCATCTGCACGGCGAACTCTGTCGACACGATCCCGGAGCCGCTTCTCAACCGTATGGAGGTGATCCGGTTCAACGGCTACACGGCTTCCGACAAATTCCAGATCGCGAGAAGGCACCTTCTGCCCAAATCCATGAAGGCCATGGGGATCACAGAGGAGCAGCTGGTGATCTCGGATGACATCATCAGGGTGATCATCGACAATTATACAATGGAGTCCGGTGTGCGAGGGCTGCGCAAGCGGCTGGATACGCTCTGCCGGTCAGCGGCGGTGGAGGTGTCGAAGAAGCTGGGAGCGGCGGCAGTTTCTGCGGCGAAAGCATCTGCAGCCTCTGCAGCGAAGGCGGCGGCAGAAGCGGGAGCCGGGGAGGCTTCCGGGCAGATTCCCGCGCAGGCTCCGGCGCAGCTTCAGGGACCTGAGCCGATCGTGGTGAAAGAGGAAAATCTCCGAGAGATGCTCGACGCCAAACCGATCCGCCACGACCATGTCCTGGCGGAGAAGAAGCCCGGCATTGTGACGGGACTCGCATGGACAGCTGCAGGCGGAGAGATCCTGTTCATCGAGACACTTTTCACCAAGGGAAGCGGCAAGTTCACGGTCACCGGACAACTGGGCGATGTCATGAAGGAATCTGTGCAGATCGCGGTGAGTCTTGTGAAGTCGATGTTCCCGGATCAGGCCTCCCTCTTCGAGGAAAATGACCTGCACATTCACGTGCCGGAGGGCGCCGTACCCAAAGACGGGCCGTCTGCAGGAATTACCATGACGACGGCGCTTGCATCTCTTGTATCAGGCAAGATGGTGGCGCCTACGATGGCGATGACCGGTGAAGTCTCCCTGCGCGGTGTGGTGACGCCGATCGGCGGACTGCCGGAGAAGCTCATGGCGGCGTCGAGAGCCGGTATTCAGACAGTCTTTATTCCGAAGGAAAATGAGGATGACCTGGATGAAGTGCCGGAGGAAGTGAAGGAGAAATTGACGATCGTGCCGGTCGGCGACGTCAAGGAAGTGCTGGAAAAGACCGGAATTCTGTAAGGTGTCAGGGGGACGGTTCTTTTGACACTTTTCGGGAGTTGTCACAGGGACGGTTCTTCTGACACCCCGAGCATAGAAAAAAGCCGGATCTATACCCGGCGGAGGGCATTATTAAAACGTAAGCCTCCGCCGGGTATAGGTCCGGCTTTTCTATGCATGTTATGTCAATGGAACCGTCCCTGTGACAACTCCTGCAAAAAGTGTCAAAAGAACCGTCCCCCTGACACCCCGGCGTTTACAGTCCCGTCGCCTCATCAATGCCCAGCATGATATTCATGTTCTGGACAGCAGCGCCGGAAGCGCCTTTGCCGAGGTTGTCGAAGAGCGCCGTCACGCTGGTCTGGTCCTCGTAGCCGCAGACGATGATCCGCAGATGGTTGGTGCCGGCCAGCTCGTTGGCGTATATGTTGGACGGTGCAGCCGCGAAGGGCGCCACTTTGACAAAATAAGAGCCCTGATAGTGCTCTGCAAGTCTGTCGCGGATCTCTTCCGCGGAGGGCGCGCCGGGCAGCAGCTTATTGTGCAGCATGATGGTCGTCGCCATGCCCTTGTAGTAGTCGTCAACGACGGGCAGGAAGACCGGCGGCGCCTCGAGGCCGCAGACTTTGGCCATCTCGGGGATATGCTTGTGCTTCAGGGTCAGCCCGTAGATGCAGGGCGAATAGAGCGCCTGCGCTTTGTCGGGCGACTCATAATTCGCGATCATCTTCTTGCCGCCGCCGGAATACCCGGTGAGTGAGAAGCAGGTGAGCGGATAGGATGCCGGGACAATGCCCATACGGATCAGCGGTGCCGCACAGGAAATGAATCCGGTCGCATGGCAGCCGGGATTGGCGACCCTGTGACTCGACGCGATGGCCGCGCGCTGCTCAGCGCTCAGCTCCGGAAAGCCGTAGGTCCAGCCGTCCGCAGTGCGGTGCGCCGTGGAGGCGTCGATGACGCGCACATTCGGGTTGTCGATCAGCGAAACAGCTTCCCGCGCACCGTCATCAGGCAGGCACAGGAATACGATGTCCGCCGCGTTGAGGAATTTGCGCCGCTCATCCGGATCATGGCGCTTGTCCTCGTCGATCCGCATCAGTTCCAGGTCCTCCCTCGCTCCGATCCTGTCAAAAATCTGAAGGCCGGTCGTTCCTGCCTGTCCGTCTATGTAAACTTTGGTTCTGCTCATTTTGTTTTCCTCGTATTTGTTTTTCTTATTTTTGGTTTGGCATTTGCTGATGCCTATCATAACACAGTTGTCGGGACTTGGAAGATTTTCTTTTTGATGCACGGTCTGACTGCCGCGGAAGGCAGCTGATCTCACACTTAGATGCAAGGCGCATTGCTGCCTGAGGCTGCTCGGGGCACTATTTAGACGATGCGTACAGCCTCCTCTTGCGGCGTACCCTGTTGATGTGACGCTCGAAATCGCCGCTCCGAATCAGCTCCGCCAGAGTGTACTGGGTAAAAACAGGCACAGTGCAGGAGTAGAAGGCAATTTTCTCCCTGAGGGCGGCGCTTCGCTCAGCCGGAAGGACCATGTAGCCCACGCGGACACCGGGCGAGACCGTGCGCGTAAATGTGTTCATATAGATCACGCTGCGCATCGGCTCCAGCGAGAACAGGGTGTCCTCTGCTTTGGTCGACATGGAGAATTCGGAGTCAAAATCGTCCTCCACAATAAAGCGATCCCCGCCCAGGGCCCATCGGATGTAACCGGCGCGCCGCGAGGCGGAAGCGGTAATGCCGCTCGGATAGCTGTTGAAGGGTGTGACATGCAGTACGTCTGCGTCGGACTTGTACAACGTGCCGAGGCGAACGCCCTCGCGGTCCATCGGCATCATCTCGCATCGGACACCGCTCGCTTCGTATACCATTCGGATCTTTTCGTAGGATGGACTCTCCAGCGCAACGATCCTCTCGCGCCCCAGCATCTGCACGATCAGGTTATAGAGGTATTCGGAACCGGAGCCGATGATGATCTGTTCCGGCATGACCGTCATGCGCCTGCTTCGCGCCAGGTACTGCGCGATCGCCTCCCGAAGGACAGCAGTGCCGCTGTTGGGCGACCTCTGCAGCAGCTCCTCACCTCGATCGGACAGCACCCGCCTCGCAGTCCTTGCCAAAACAGAGAAAGGAAACTGCTCTTGTTCCGGCGTAACAATAGGACCCCGGACGGGAATGTCTGAGATCTCGTTGAACTCTGATTCGTCTGTATCCATGAGACCTCGGCGGACTTGAGCGCCGTCGCCGAGACGGACTTGAGAGCTGACGTCACCGGGATGGACTTGAGAGCTGCCGGGTTTGATGCGGGCCGGAAGGCCGTCAAGATCAAAACGGACCGGTGAGAGCTCACCCTCTTCATAGCTGACATAATACCCGCTGCGTTCCCTGGACTGAATGTAGCCTTCGTCAGCGAGCAGATCGTAAGCGTGCTGGACTGTGATCACACTGGTGCCGGTTTCGGCGGCAAGGAACCGCTTCGAAGGAAGTTTCATGCCAAAGGGGCACAGACCGCTTGTAATATCATCGCGGATCTGACGATAGAGCTGCAGATAGGCGGGCTGCCTTATTTGACGGTCAATGCTGTATTGGGGCATGGGATTTCCTTTCTGGGGAAGGATTGTGGAGCTGTGCGGTATGCGGAGCGGTCACGGGCGGCACGAAGGCCGCCGGATTAAAGACTTTCCGATTATATACAGAAGCCAACTGCTACGCCATTTCCATCAGTATAGCCGGAAAGCTGTTCGGGACCGTTGTAGTAAACACTGCTGAAATATCCGTAATTATAATAAACAGACCGCAGCCACCACCACGCAGGCTTGCCGGCTCGCCGTTTTATCCTGGAAACATCATTCGGGCTTACCTTTAAATACTCCGGTCCGGCGTCCTCAAAGTAGAATGTGAGCCGGGGGACAGGTCCGGTGACCATCATGAAGGCTATGATGTCTGATATGTACAATTATACTTACCTTCACCGGTCTATGCAAACATCACCAAAAAGCATCTCCATTGCCCGGCATTTTGTTGTATACTTAAAAATTAAGTATGAGGTGCTAGGCACCGTATATTACAAGCCAAAAAGCCACGCGATTCAAAAACGGAGAACGAAGTGAAGGAACAGGAAAAGCTTCAGGAACAAATACACAAGCAGGAGCAGGCGCATCTGACCGAGACATACGGAAAGCTGTGTGCAATGAATGAGGCGCTGGAAGCGAGGAGCGAGGAGATCTCAGAGAAAGCTGCAAAAGAAAAGCAGGACATACGCAGCAACTTGTCTCTGAACTTCGACAGCGACACGGACTCCATGGAGACTTACATCGAGTTCGAAGCGATGAGCCACTCGATCGATCAGTATAATATTGAGCAGAACTCCCTGCAGGAAAAGCTGGGGAGAGTTAAGAGACTGCTCAAGGCGCCCTATTTTGCCAGAGTCAGGCTGCAGTTCGAGCCTGACGAAGAGCCGGAAGACTATTATATCGGAAGTGCAGGCATTTCGGAGAGCGCGTACGAGCATTTGGTGATCGACTGGAGATCGCCCATCGCGGAGACCTACTACAACCAGGAAAACGGGAAGACGCATTACACAGTGAACGGCACCCGCGTGGATGTGGACCTGCAGCTGCGCAGGCAGTTCCATCTGGAAGAAGACAGGCTGTATTCCTTTTTTGACACGCAGGTGGCGATCGAGGATCCCATGCTCCTGCAGTCACTGGCCAGCCGCCGCACGGACAAGATGAAGGCGATCACGGCGACGATCCAGAAAGAGCAGAACGCCATTATCCGATGCAGCGATGTGCCGGTGCTGCTCGTGAACGGCATTGCGGGCAGCGGCAAGACGTCCGTACTGCTGCAGAGGATCGCCTATCTGTTCTACCGAAAGCGCGAGGAGCTCAGGCCGGAACAGGTCTATCTGCTCACGATCAACCCTGTATTCCGTCAGTACATCGATCAGGTGCTGCCGGACCTCGGAGAGGAGAATCCCAGGACCATCACATGGAGGGATTTCATCCACATTGCAAATGCGCCCGACAAGGGACCGAATGAGCCTGCCGGGGAAGCTGACCTTCGCAAAATAGAGAAAGCCCTTGCGAGCCTGAGACTGAAAGAGACGGATTTTAGGCCGATCACGCAGAGGGGACGCTGTGTTCTGAGCTGTGCGGAGATTTTGAGAGCGGCAGAGGAACTCTCAGGCATTGAAGTCGGGCCGAGACTTCTGAACATTATGTCGGACCGTCTCACTGAGATCGCCAGATTTAAGATCCGCAGGATGGAGCGGGAGCCTGACGAGACGGAAGAGCAGGAGCAGGAAGAGCGCGAACCGGGCGTCAGGGAACAGAACCGCATCAGGAATGAGTTCGGCGGCGCGTTCAGCGCGATCGAGCACTTCGCCTTTATCGATGTGGAGAAGATCGGGTGCCGCATCCTGAACAGGAAGAGGCTGACTTCCGCAGAGTGGATATGGCTCAAAATACTGCTCACCGGCATGGGAGACAGGAATGTCCGCTATGTCATGATCGACGAGGTGCAGGACTACACGGCGGCGCAGCTGATGGTGCTCAGGCGGTATTTTGGCAATGCCAAATTCATGATGCTGGGAGATGAATTCCAGGCGATCCGGACGGGGACCGTGGATTTTGCCAAGATCCGGGAACTGTTCGGAGCGGACGGACGGGAGACGAAGGAGCTGCCGCTCTTGACAAGCTACCGGTCATCGCCGGAGATCACGGAGATCTTCACGGGACTTCTGCCGCGGGAGAAGCGGATCTTCACGGCATCGGTTCAGCGCCCCGGAACAGCGCCGGTGAAAATGGCGTGTGCCACAAGAAGAGAGTACCAAAAGAGACTGCGGGCGCTGGTCAACGCATCTGCTGAGGAAGAGGGGCTGACTGCCGTGATCTGCGCCGGCCGAAAGAGTCTGGAAAACGTGAGGGAGATCCTGGGAAATGACAGAGTTCCCGTGATCCACAGAAATCAGGCACTGCCGGGAGAAGGCGTGTTCCTGATCACGCTGGATCTGGTCAAGGGACTGGAATTCGACGGTGTGATCCTGCCGGATGCATCGGCGGAGCACTATCCGGATGAGACTCTGTCCAGGCACCGCCTGTACACAGCGGTCTCGAGGGCGACCAGAAGACTGAGCATTCTGGCAGACGGAGAACTGACAAGCCTTTTGAAAAAATAAGAAACAGAGTAAGTCGCTGTGCAAAAGATGGCGGCATGATCATAATATGGAATATACACAGTGAGGAGAGGAAGATATGGCAGCAATCAACAAGATCACGCAGAAGACCAATAACCGCTTTGTGAATCTCTATGACCTCGACGTCACCCATAGGAACGGTCAGGCATCCCACTATTATGTGGCGTCCAGAGCCAAAACAGAGGATGAACTCAAGATCCGTACCGGTGAGAATCATCCCGACGGTGTGATCATCTACAGCCTTTACGGCCCCGAGCGGGACAAAGTCGTGCTGATCCGCCAGTATCGCTATCCCATCGGCGGATATGTCTATGAGTTCCCGGCGGGCCTTGTCGAGATCGGGGAGGATTACCGCGAAGCCGCAGTGCGCGAGATGCACGAGGAGACCGGGCTCACGCTCACACCGCTCGACGTAGATCCGATGTATGAGGAGCCCCGCTTTACGACCGTCGGTATGACAGATGAATCCTGTGCGACCGTTTATGGCTATGCGGACGGAAAGATCACGGATAAGTATCTGGAGGGCAGCGAGGAACTCGAGATCGTCCTGGCGGACCGCGACGAGATCAAGAGGATCCTGAAAGAGGAGAAAGTTGCCATCATGTGCGCGTATCAGTTGATGCATTTTCTCGTCGATGAGGAGCCTTTCCGCTTCCTCATGAAATAATAATTATCCGGTGCAAGACGGTAGGGCCCTGTCTCCTAAAGAGGGCTCTACCGCTTTTTTATTGTTTTATTGCCGCTGTGCCAAATCCTCAATGCCGGCGCATTCCTTCGCCATCAGGCACGGCGAGCGAAAAATCCACCTTGACATTTCTTTGATCTCAGTTCGATAATGGACACATCAGACCGGCTTATTTCTGCTGCCGGGATCATGAGGAACTAAAGCAGCCCTCGAAGACACATTCTATAATTCTGATCTTCCGCATCTCGCGGATCATTTCCACAATCAGAATCTTGTAATTAAAACTTGTAAATTAAAACTTGTAATCAGAAACAAATATGGAAAACGACAATAATAAGCACCGAAAGGTCTTTCGCAGGGAGCAGTTTGAGCTTATTGGGGAACTGGGCCGCGGCGGGACCGGCGTCGTCCGGCTGGCCAGAGAAACCGCTACCGGCCGCTTGTATGCGATCAAAACAGCAAAAGACGGAGATGAGTCCTGCCTGAAGAGCCTCCGTGAGGAAGCGTCTGTCCTGGCTGTATCTGCGCATTCGGGGATCCCGGCCTTCTACGGGGAACTGGAGGGCGGCGGCTATGTCATGGAGTATGTCGACGGCGTATCCCTGCGTGAAATACTCAGCGGGGAGGGGCGCTTCGACGAGAGGGAGACGGCGAAAGCGGGAATCGCTCTGTGCGGGATCATCGGCGTTCTGCACACGAAGGAGCCGCCGCTCATTTACAGAGATCTCAAGCCCTCCAACATCATGGTGAAAAAAGACGGGACATATGCGCTCATCGATTTCGGCGCGGTGAGAAGATACAGGACAGGGGCCGCAAAGGACACGCATCCGCTCGGCACGGAAGGTTATGCGGCGCCGGAGCAGTACGGCGGATGGGAGCAGTCGGATGTCCGCACGGATGTATACGGGATCGGCGCGGTCCTCCATCACATGATCACCGGCAGGACGCCGCTCGAGACCGGATTGTGCCCGATCGGCGATATTTTGCCTGCGCTGCACGGAAGCAGGATGGAGAAAATACTGCTCCGCTGCTGCAGCGTCTCTCCGTCGAGGAGATACCGGTCTTGTGCGGAGCTCAAAAGAGCGCTCAGCGCTGTGATCCGATCCTTGGACAAACATACGGAGGCCGCCTGGAACCGATTTGCCGCACTCCTGCGGGCGGCCGGCGCGTGTTTACTGACGGCAGGCCTCATCGCGGCGTCTGCTTCCGGGTACGAGACGGCCAGGTACGACGCACTGATCGCGGAGGCATCCGCGAAGACGAATCTGCAGGATAAAGCGTCCGCGTACCGGACGGCGGCGCTTGTGAGGCCGGCGGACGTGAAAGCCTATCATACTTTTTTGGGTGAAATCTCGGCGGACGCAGTGATCACGGTGGAAGAGAAACGGGCGCTCGAAAGCTTTTTCTATGCGCAGGGATGCCTGGAGAGAATGAAGCAGCTGCGGCCGGCAAGGTATGCGGAGATGGAAACGGAAGTGGGCAAGCGGTATTTTGCCTTCTATGAGGGAGGCCGTGAGGCGGCAGAACAGGCATTTCTGCGGGCGGGAGCTCAGAGGCCGTCCGGCGGGCGCAGAGAGAGGAGGCCGGCAAGTGTGGAGCAGGCCATGCTGATCGTGCTCGGCGATGGGTGGCAGGAGGACCGGGCGCAGGTCTGGCGCTTCCTTATGAGTGAAGCCGAGAGGGAAGCAGACAGAACAAAAGCCGGGTGGTTTGCCGCTGCCGTCTGCACGAAGGCGGCAGGAGAAACCGCACTGCACAGAGATAAGTACATGGAATCAGGCACGGATGAGAGAGAGATCAGGGAGGTGGTCGAACATGCAAGACGGGTGCTGGACAGAGCCGAACGCGGCGAGTTTGAGGTGCCCCGGAAACTGAGGGAGGAGCTGCAGGCTGCTGTGGAGGCGGCGGAGAGCATGCACCTTGAAAAATACTGAAATAGTTGGCACAAAACAAAACGCAGACGGAGAGGCGGAGTAGGAGTATGAATGGGATTCGGACTGTATTGGAAACAGATCTGCGGGATCATGGCAGCGCTTTTTATGATCACGGCGCTGGCCGGTGCGGCAGCGGCTGTCATTCTTCTGGTGAGAGCACGGCTCTATGAGAGACTCGCCGGAGAAGCGGGGGCAAAATATCGCAAAACGGGCATATTGGCATTGATCGCCGTGTGCGTCTGGATCATGGTCATCGGACAGAGCGCAGCGGCAGCGGAGGCCGGCAGTACACGGCAAGGTGCATCGGAGGAGGAAACCGGCAGTACGAGGCAGAGCGCAGCGGCGGAAGAGGGCAGTACGAAGCAGAGCGCAGCGGAGGAGGAAACCGGCAGCACGCAGCTGAGCGCAGCGGCGGAAGAGGGCAGTACACGGGAGCAGGCGGCCTCGGAAGAGCCTGCAGATCCGGAAAACCCGGAGGACTCTCAAAACCCGGCGGAACCTGATCATACGGAGAAGCAGGAGAAGCCTGCAGATGAACAGGCGCCGTCGGTGAGGATCGAGATGGACCGGGATGCAAACAGAGGAAGCGACGGCACCCTGTACTGCCGGGAAGACAACGCGGGCATCTGCGTCATTTTGGAGGAAACCGGTAGTGCAGATACAGGGATCAAGGACTGCAGGATCGTGGTGACGGACTCTGAAGGGAGAGAGATCACAAGGCAGTGGAGTACAGCGGAAGCAGAGGAAAACAGGCGCTGCGTACAGGAGGAGATCCGAGCGGAGGAGACGGCGCGGCTCTCAGACGGGGAGATACTCGTCCGTGCAGAAGCTGTCGACGGAGCCGGAAACACTGCGGAGGCTGTGCAGAGATTTGTGCTGGACACATGTCCCCCTGTCCTTACGGAAATGATGACATACAGGGTAAATGCCGGGGCAGACGGGGATTCTGACGACGCACTTTATAAGGCGGAAGGAGGGATCCTATATGAAGAAAGAGACCTCTACTACCGCGACGATGCTCTTACGACGCGGATCGCCATTACCGATGAGAGTCTTGTCAGCTGGATGATCTCATACCTCATGTTCGGAGACCTCAGTGAGAGTTCCGATGCAGGCTGTAAGGAGAAGCAGGTGACGGGAGAAGGTGCGGAAGGCAGCATCACCATATCGGAAGAAGGTGTTTACGGCGGCTTCAGAATCTATGGAGAGGATGCGGCGGGGAACAAAATGTGCGCGGCACAGGACTGCCGGTGCACCGAGGACACGGAAGACTATTATGAGAAGGATCGGGAGATCCGCCTCACAAGGAGAAAGATCCTTGACAGGACGCCGCCGGAAGCTGAGATATGCTTTTCGTGCCGGGCGGATGGCTATGTGTACGAGGAGAAAGACGCGCAGACAGTCTATTTTTCATCTGATGTGGACGCTTCGCTCAGCGTCTTTGATACCTGCGCGGGAATGAAGATGCCCATGGAGGATAGCGGATGCCGGCTCGTGCAGTGGAGCGGGCAGGGCGGAGGAAGGGATCACGGCTCAGACGGTGCCTCCGGCTCAGATGGCACCTCCGGCTCAGACGGTGATGCCGGATCCGTCAGTGATGCCGGGGCAGAAAGGACCGAGGTCTATGCCGGACAGACGCTGCGGCTATGCAGCGACAAAGAGGTGTGGTACGGCGCATACGGAACAGACAGGGCGGGGAACGGCCTTGTGGTCAGAGAAGCTTTTAACGCGGACGTCCATATGGAGGGCGGTTCTGAGGAAGGAGATGCACCGTTTACGCCGTCTGTCATCCGCAGAGAGCAGGCAGGACCGGATCTTTGCCTGCCCGGAACAGGAATTGTAAGAGACACGGTTTGTCCGGTGCTGACTGCCGCGATCAGCCGGCCGGCGGGCAATCCGGCGGGCATTGACAGGGAACAGGAGATCGTCTATTACAGCGCGGATCCGGATCTGTACGGAGAAGACGGACAGACCGGCGGGGAGGCGGCGATCTGCCTTCTCTTCGAAGTCAGGGATGAAAACGCCGGTGAGGATCGGCTGGAATTGCGGACGGCTTATGCGAAAGTCCCGGAGGGAAGTTCGTGTGAAGATGTGAAGCTCTCCTGGGAGGACGCAGAGAGGGAACAGGTCCAAGCCGTCCGAGATGGAAAAGACAGACAATGTCTTCGATTTGATCTGATCAGAAGACCGGGCACTCCGGAGCTTGGGGACGGCGTATATCGGTTTGGAATTACAGGGACGGACAAAGCCGGGAATCCGCTGCGGATGCGATCTGCAGGATCGGGACCTGAGGAGGGCAGCGGCGCAGAAAATGCGCTCTTTGGCTTGATCTGCGAGGACAGTGAAAGCGGAAGCTATATGACCGGGCACAAAGTGGTCGACACCGAAGCGCCTGCAGGGGAGATCCGCATTCAGAACAGGCTGGAAGAGACCTACTGCAGACTGGCGGCGCACGGGAGCCGCTGGGCGGTCGATTCCGGAAGCTTTATGCCTTACAGGAGAGAGAAGGAGGCGGCAGTGTGCTTTCAGGCACAGGATATCTCTCCGGTCAGCGTTTCCTGCCGCCTTTTATCCACATTCGGAAGCAGAAACGACAGGGCACCGGACGGGAGCACGTTCCGGAACGGGGGCCGGGAACGGGTGGAAATCCGCGGCGGACAGATTTTCAGGGCGGAACATGTCGTGTTCAGGGACAGGGCCGGCAACACGGCGGCGGTCCTTGCAAGGACTGCGAATTTCTATTTGGACACCGGCCTTCCCAGAGCTGATATCGATGCGCCGCGTGTCAGGGTCACAGCCATAACGGGCAGCACGTCTCAGAATTCCCCCGGCAAGCCCCTGTATGCGGGAGCAGTGACGCTGAAAGTCACAGCGCAGGATCCGGACAGGAAGTACGGCGGTTCCGGACTGAACCGGGTGAGCTATGACCTGTGGGCGGGCGGACGTCTGTTGAGAGCGGACGAAGTCTTATTCGGCGCAGATGCGCCGCCGCAGGATCCGGAGAGCGAAAAGGAGCCGGTCTACGCCTTTTCCGGTGAGATCACAGTGCCTTCCGGAGGATTGTGGGAGAGCAACGACCTGGAAGTGATCGTCACGGCGCAGGACAATGCCGGGAACCGCTCTGATCCCGGGCGCGGAGGGACTTTTGATTTCGGGATCGACAGTCAAAGTCCCGAAGTGACTGTTGCTTACGATAACAATGAGGTCAGGAACGGGAAGTATTTTGCAGGAAAGCGAAAGGCAGTCATTTTGGTCAGAGAGAGGAACTTTTCGGAAACCGCCCTGCAGATCACAGCGCCCGGCGCGGTCCTCACACCGTGGAAGCGGCGCACGGACGGGGACGGCAGGGAAAGCGCAGACGAATGGATCATGGAAGCGGTCTTTGAAGAGGACGGCGCCTACACGCTCAGTGTGGGAGGCGCGGACGCGGCGGGCAATCCCGCGCTGGTCCTGTATACGGGGGAGGCGCCGCGGGATTTCGTTGTTGACCGGACCCCTCCCGTGATCGAAGTCATCTGGGACAATAATGACGTCAGAAACGGCAAATACTATAACAAAGCGCGGAACGCGTCAGTGCGCATCACCGATCTGTCTTTTGACGAGAGAGGGGTCAAAATAGTGCCCTTTGCAGGAGAATTCACAGCGTCCAACGGGGAATCTTTCGCGGCGTCAGGCGAAGAACCTGTGCGCGGCAGCGCCGGAACCGGAGCCCGGACCTATGAGACGCAGGTGCGGTTTGACCGGGAAGGTGAGTGGAGACTTGCCTGCACATGCGTGGATCTGGCCGGGAATGCAGCCGTACCGGTTTCAGAGGCGCCGTTTGTCATAGATCAGACACCTCCAAGGCTTCACTGGGACGAAACGGCGGTATCGGAAATGGGCGTTTACGGAGACGAGGTCCGCCCCCGGATGGTATGGGAGGAGGAGAATCCTTCCGATGCTGCCTTATATGCGCTGTGGAAGAATCTCACGGCTGGCGGCGGTACGATCGCATGCAGGAATGCGGAAGCCGGAGAGGAGGAATTGAAGCTTGGCGACGCGCCTCGCGATGAGACCTGCGACGGATTCTGCGAACTTGTCGGAACTATGAGCGACCTCGCCGGAAACCGGCGCTGCATCAGAAGAAATCTGATCGTGAACCGGTACGGATCCGTCTATGATCTCTCGGAGGACGAGAATACGTCGGATATGATCAGCCGCGCCTACACGACGGTATCAGACAAGCCCTTTGTTGTCGCAGAGTACAGCGCGCTGGCGCTTACCGGAAGAGAACTGACCCTGTTTCGCAACGGCACGCCCACGGTACTGAAGGAAGGGGAGGACTTTTTTGTCACCGAGGAAAAAAGAAGAACGGGGATCAAATACGTGTACAGAATCGAGCCGTCGTGCTTTCGAGGGGAAGGCCGTTACAGCCTGCTCCTGCAGTCGGAAGACGAAGCGGGCGGACAAAACGCCAGTCCCGGCAGGTTCCGAAGAGGAGAGAAAGGGAGTGCGCCCTATTCTCCGGAGTGGGCGGTGGACCGGACGGCACCTGAGATCCGCCTTGCCGGCGTAGATGCGGGACAGAGGCGGTTCATGACGGATGCGCTTAAGGTCGAGTTGATCCCGGCCGACAACATGGAACTGGCAGACTTGCGAATTTGGATCACGGATGACCGGGGAGGCATCATTCATGAGGAGTATATCGACAAGAAAGCGCTCAGAGAGATCCTCGAAGACGGGGAGGGCGCTGTCAAAGTCAGGATCGATGCGGCCGGAGACTGGCAGACGCTTCATGCACAGGCGCAGGACGAGGCAGGTCACCGCAACATAGGGATGATGGCCGCCGCCGGCAGCGGCAGGGCGGAAGGCACCGTATACCTTAAGGACGGATACCGGGTGCTGGTGAGCTCGAATCTGATGGTCCATATATACAGGAGCGGGATCCTGCCGGCAGTCGCATTTCTGGCTCTGGCCGGGGTGATTCGATATATATACGGTGTTTACAAACACACTTTAACGTGATAATATACTACAGTGCAAAGAACACCATTGTGATTTTGATACGGGAGGAAACTAAAATGATGAAAAAGTTAGCAGCCATGCTTCTCACAGGCGTGATGGCAGTTTCACTTGCAGCTTGCGGCGGTTCAGGCTCCGCATCGACTGCTCCGGCTCAGGAGAAGGCGGAGGAGACTGCAGAGGCAGCAGCAGAAGGAGAGGCAGAGGCAGCAGTTGAGGGAGAAGCAGAGACAGTAACAGAGGAAGCGGAAGCTGAGACTGTGGCTGTGGAGGAGAAGGAAGCAGAAGCACAGACCGAAGGCGGCACGACCTTTACCGTCGGCTTTGATGCTGAGTATCCGCCTTACGGATACCTCGATATGGCGACCAACGATTACACCGGATTCGACCTTGAGCTGGCAGAAGAGCTCTGCAACCGCCGCGGATGGACACTGGTCAAGAAGCCCATCAACTGGGACAACAAGGACGCAGAGATCGACAGCGGCTCCATCGACTGCATCTGGAACGGTATGACATATACCGGCCGAGAGGCGGACTACACCTGGAGTGATCCCTATGTCAACAACTACATCGTCATCGCAGTGATGGCAGATTCCGATATCAATACAGCAGAGGACCTCGCCGGCAAGATCGTGATCACTCAGTCCGGTTCTTCCGCTCTGACGGCACTCGAGAGTGCGGAGCTCGTACAGCTGCGCAGCACATTTGCTTCTCTTGAGCAGAATCCCAGCTACAATACCTGCTTCACGGATATGGAAGCCGGAGCTGTGGATGCGATCGCGGTCGATATCGGCGTAGCGCGCTATCAGATGAGAAATAACCCTGACAAGTTCCGCATTCTGGAAGAGCCCATTGCGACAGAGCAGTACGCGATCGCGTTCAAGCTGGGCAACGAAGAGCTCAGGAATCAGGTGCAGGAGACCTATGACGAAATGCTGGCGGACGGCACAGTCATGAAGATCGCGCAGAATTATGCTGACGACAGTCTGCCGGAAATGCTGATCACAGAGAAGTGATCGCTTTCACGCATGATCATGTCAGTTTAAGCGCCAAATAAGCGTCAAGTACGGATCAGATGATCGCCTGCGCTCCGGGTGGGAGCACAGGCGGTCTTTGTTATCAAAATAGTGATTCAGCTGCAAGGAGCCAGAGATCTATGGAACTATTCAGTGTCATGAAACAGATCGCATCCGGATTCGGATCGACACTCATTATTTTCTTTTTCACTCTTTTATTCTCCATGCCTCTGGGTATTCTGGTGGCTCTGGGGAGAATGAGCAAATTCAAACCGCTGTCGCTGCTGATCCAGGCCATTATCTCTATTCTGCGAGGGACGCCGCTCATGCTGCAGCTGATCGTGGTATTCTATGGACCTTACTATCTGTTTGGCATCAAGCTCTCTTCAAACTGGAGACTGATCGCCACATTGATCGGATTTTCCATCAACTACGCGGCTTATTTTGCGGAGATATTCAGGGCAGGGATCCAGAGCATACCTGTGGGACAGACGGAGGCAGCCACTGTTTTGGGATACACCAAAACACAGACCTTCCTTAAGATCATTTTCCCTCAGATGGTCAAGCGGACGATCCCGCCGGTGACAAATGAAGTCATCACGCTGGTCAAGGATACATCCCTCGCGTTCGTTCTCGCGTATCAGGAAATGTTCACCTATGCCAAGCAGGTGTCATCGGCCATGTCAAGCCTGATGCCGCTGTTCGTGGCGGGTGTATTCTACTATCTCTTCAACCTTGTGGTGACGATCGCGATGAACCGCATTGAGCACGCACTGAGCTATTACAACTGATGGAGGGAGGAAGAAATGAGCCTGTTTGAGATCAGAAACGTGAGCAAGTCATTCGGTGATCTGAAAGTTCTCAATGACATCTCCGTCTCCGTGGAGGAGGGAGAAGTCGTCGCGATCATCGGCCCGTCCGGGAGCGGAAAATCAACGCTTCTTCGCTGCGCGACCCTGCTTGAGAGAATGGACAGCGGCGAGCTCTTCTATAATGGGGAAGCAGCTGCCTTGAATAATGATATGGGAAGATCAACCTACGCATCACCGGCAACACTGAGACGGATCAAAAGTTACTACGGTCTTGTGTTCCAGCAGTTCAATCTGTTCCCCCATTACAGCGTGATGAAGAATCTCTGTGATGCACCGATCCATGTGCAGAAGAGAAACCGGCAGGAGGTGGAGAACGAAGCCATGGAGCTCCTTTACAAGATGGGGCTTGAGGGCAAGGAGAAGTATTATCCGCAGCAGCTTTCCGGAGGACAGCAGCAGCGAGTCGCGATCGCCAGAGCCCTCTGCATGAACCCGGACATACTGTTCTTTGACGAGCCGACCTCGGCTCTGGATCCGGAGCTGACCGGCGAGATCCTCAAGGTCATCCGCCAGCTGGCACAGGAGCACATGACGATGGTGATCGTCACCCACGAGATGGCGTTCGCCAGAGATGTGGCGGACCGCGTGATCTTCATGGACGGAGGCTATATTGTGGAAGAGGGAAGACCCGAGGACGTGATCACCAATCCCAAGGAAGAGCGCACGAAGAGATTCCTCGCCAGATTTGCGGAGAACGGGTAATTCGACAGGCAGCGAAAGCTGCCTGTTCATATGAGTGGAGGAAAAGACAGCAATGAAATGGACAGTAGTGATGGCAGACCCGGCAGGCAACAGGACCGCGATCGTCAGAAGCGGTGTTCCGAAAGGAGAGCGGGCCAAAGTGGCATCGGCGATCCTGGCGGACCCCGTCCTGAAGGCGGAACAGGTGGGATTTGAGACCCGTCCCCTTTACGGAGGGAGCCTTGGGCGCCTTGAAATGGCAGGAGGTGAGTTCTGCGGGAACGCGGCGCGTTCATTCGGATACCTTCTGTGCAGCGAGAAGGGGATCGACCACTGCAAAATAGAGATGTCCGGCACGAGGGAACAGCTCGAGGTGATCTGCGACCCGGACCGTGAGACAAGCGCTGCGCAGATGCCCATGCCGGAGAAACTGGAAATGGCCGGCGAAGATCCGAAGGCGCTGTATCCTCTGGTCGTCATGCGCGGCATCACCCACATGCTCTGCATAGACAGAGAGTTTGACGAGGCATTCGCCCGCAGGATGATCGAAAAGTTCGGGGGATCCTATAGTGCGTTCGGCGTCCTGTTCATAAACGACAGCAAGCTGACGCCGGTCGTCTACGTAGCCCGGACAGATACGGTCTGTAATGAGTCCTCTTGCGGAAGCGGTTCCCTTGCGGCGGCCTGGTATCTGGCCAGAGATAAGGAAGACGGCTTCCACAGCTTTGCGTTCGAACAGCCCGGAGGCGTGATCACGGTCAATATTGCCAAGAGAAAGGGAAAATATGCCGGTACGATCGGCGGAAAGCTGACGCTCGAGGCGCCGGTCGAAATGCAAGCAGAATGATTTACGAAACAGAGTGATTGTTAAAGGAAAAAGCCCTTCGCTTAGCGAAGGGCTTTCTTGAAAGGGGGAAATGTAAATCTTGTTAAACATTGAGAGTTTTTAAAGAGGGGGAAATGTTTCTCTCTGTTTACAAGTAATACTATACACGAAAGATGTTATAAAACTATTTAGAAAGAATGAAAAACTTATAAAGTTTTACGAAAAAAAACTGAAAGTAATTTTTGACTATTTTGGCGGTATTTTCGGCCGATGCATGCATTTTTTTGTGCAATTAACTCAAAAACATAGTATAATGGCTTTGTAATCACAACTATGATTAAGGACAGTTGGTTCATATTTCACTGCTGTCCGGCGACAGCGCAGAACGGAGGTGTATATGCAGACTTATACGAAGATGAGGTCGAGAAAGTTCCCGGATGTGATCATGAAGATCATCCCCGGACACTTTGTGACGCCGAACTCTCACATTAATTATTATATTGATATGACGACGATGAAGACCAGGCAGAGCGAGGCGAAGGCCGCGGCGAGAGCCATGGCCAGCACGTATTCCGCCACGACGATCGTCGACACGATCGTGTGCATGGACGGCATGGAGGTGATCGGGGCATACCTTGCGGACGAGCTGACTCAGGCCGGCGTCATGTCGATGAACGCGCACAAGACGATCTACATCTATACGCCGGAGTTTGATAACCGGGGCCAGATGATCTTCAGAGAGAATTCGGAAATGATGATCAAGGGCAAACATGTCCTCCTTCTTCTTGCTTCTGCGACGACCGGACAGACGATCCTGCGCGCAGGCGAGAGCATCGATTATTACGGAGGCACGGTTGTCGGCATCACGGCGATCTTCTCGGCGCCCACTAAGGTTTTCGGACAGCAGATCCACTCTCTGTATAAGATCTCGGATTTACCGGATTACCGCTCGTACACAGCTTCTGAGTGCAAACTCTGCAAGGAACACATTCCGATCGATGCGATCTGCAACAGCTTCGGGTATTCGGTACTGCACTGATCGCAGAGGTTATCATTCATGGCAGGAAAAGGAAAGAAAGGCAGCTCGGAGAATATGCGGAGGGGAAGAGATCTCCGAACATACAGAATAGAGATGCTGACAGCGCTGGTCATCATCGGCCTGATCGTGGGTGTGGCGTTTGGCGTCAATAAGTTCTTTTTTGGTTTTGACCGGCAGGACAGCCCGTCATCGTCCGGAACAGCAGCCAATATGGGAAGTGACTCCGACGGACAGGGGAAGGATGCGGCCTTTGAGCAGTCTGCGGACTGGAGGCTGGTCCTGGTGAATGCCGATCATCCGATCGAGGAAGTGTTTGACGGCGAGCTGACGGAACTCAGATACGGACAGAAAGTGGACAGCAGAATCTATCCTGACCTGCAGGAAATGTTTAACGACATGAGGGAAGAAGGGCTCAGCCCGAGGGTCGCAGAGGCGTACAGGACCGAGAAAGAGCAGGAAAAGCGGTTCGAGGACAAGGTCAAGGACTATATGAGCTACGGCAAGACCCGCGAGGAGGCCACGAAACTGGCTGTGCAGTGGGAGCCGGCGCCGGGGACCAGCGAGCACGAGCTCGGCATATGCGTGGATGTCTCAAGCGAGACAGGTGACAAGGATACAGCAAACGCCGTCTGGCAGTGGATGGATACGAACTGCATGCGCTACGGGTTCATTAAAAGATATCCCGGAAACAAGTCCTCCATAACCGGCGTCAAGGGAGAACCGTGGCACTACCGATACGTCGGGACTGAGGCGGCTCAGGAGATCATGGAGAGCGGGATCACGCTGGAGGAATATCTCGGAGCTGTGCCGAAATAGGAGAAGACGCTTCCTCGCTTGTCAGCGGCCTATAGAATTTAGTGAAAGTTTATTAAGTGATCACAGGAAAGACACAATAACTTATAGAATAAGAATAGTAGAAATAAAACAGAAATAAGCAGCAAACAACTGACATCGGTGTTGTCAGGATTTGTCAAAACTAAAAAAGGATATAATCAAGGAGGGCAATATGGCAGATAACAAGATTGGTGACGGACTCAAGAAAATTCTTCTGGCAGGCGTCGGCGCAGTGGCGATCACAGCGGAGAAAGGATCTGAGATCATTGGCGAACTTGTCAAGAAGGGCGAGCTCACAGTGGAGCAGGGGAAGGAACTGAACAAAGACCTTCAGCGCAACTTCAAGGATTCCATGGATAAGAAGGGAATCAACATCGACGAGATCAGTCAGAAGATTTCCAAGATGTCCGAGGAAGAACTTGCCAAGATCAAAGAGCAGATCGAAGCGGTTGAAAAGCTCATCAAAGAGAAGATGAAAAAGGCTGAAGAGGACGCAGAAGAGGCGCTCGATGAAGCTGCTGATGATCTGGAAGCAGCTGACGAGATCGTGGAAGAGGCAGCCGAGGCTGTCGAAGAGGCTGTAGAAGAGACAGTCGCAGAAGCCTCTGAGGAAGAAGCAGCAGAAGAAAAAAAGGATGAGGAGCAGGAAGCATAACCTGCAGACCTTACATAAGTAATGAATCAGGGCCGCCGGCTAAGCCGGCGGCCCTGTCTTTGTTTTATCGTTTTAACAGTTCATCGTATGAATAATGTGTTCCGTCTGCGATCGGAGCCAGCGGAGTCATGTAATCCCCGGTAGAGGCGGATTCCTCTTCCGTATGCCGGATGTGAACGGAACGGCCGAGAAAACTGACCCATCCCTGATCGTTGGTGTAGCGGTAGTCTTCGTCAGGCTCGAAATAGGAGATCTCGTCAGTCGTCACATTGAAGAGGAAGTGCGTGAGCTTGTCGGTATACCATGAGCTGTTCATGGCTTCCTCCGCGATCGCGCTGTATTCTGCGTCCTCATCCAGTGTCTCTTCTGAAGAGATATCGTTCCAGGTCGAATCGACTTCGTACCATTCGCCGTCCAGTTCTACGAGGTTCCAGGAATGGCTGCCGGCATTCTCTTCCGAGTCGCCCGCATAGCCCGTGATGATGGTGCTGCGGATTCCTGCTTTCTGAAGAAGATATTCGTAAGCGTAGGAATATCCGTCGCAGACTGCCGTGTTGGCCTCCCCGCTGCTGTTTGCGACCAGTGCCCCGTAGGCCGTATGAGCGAGGTCCTTGCCCGTACCGGCAGCGACTTCCTTGTCATAAGAAACCAGATCGATCAGTTTGTCATGGATCAGAAGTGCGGTCTCGGCCTCTGTTCCGGACAGGTCTATGTCCTCCAGAAAACTGTCGGCAGCTGCTTCAAGTTCTTCCATTTGTTCCTGCCTGTCGGGGTAGGACTCAGACATCTTGAAGGAAATACTGTAGTTCTCTCCGTCGAAGAGATTGTTGCGATAGGAGTATTGAAAAATGCTGCTGCCCATACTCAGCCAGAACAATTCGGGGTGGTCGAAGAGCACCGCATTATAGACCTTGTGAAAAGAGGTCCTGAATTCATCACCGCCCGGGTCGCAGCTGACGACGATCCCTTCTCCGAGCTCCGTGGGATCCTCGGACAGGGCGCATGTCAAAAGAGAGTCGTACAGGAGCTTCTCTTCATCGGACAGATGGGTCCGGCAATAATGGACGGAATCATCCTCCGCCGGTATTTTGACTTCTGCCTGGCTGGCAAAGGCACACAATACAGACATTGTGTACAAGGCAGCAACCGCGGTGACTGCCAATCGAAGCAAACGCATAGGCTTTCTTGTCCTTTCGGAAATTGATAAATGTTAAGTATTGTTTTGATTATATCACAATATTGAACGAAAATGTTAAGAAAATATTACTTTTCCAACATGCGATGTAATTTCGTTTTTGACCAGGGAACATTTTTTGTGATAGAATATTTATGATATAATTTATTATATAATAATGTAGGAACAGTGATCAAAAGAAGCATTTGAGCGCGCCGGCGCTGCACATGAACGGCAGCGGATTTTTGAGAAAGGTGGTAATATGGCGCAGAGAGCAAGTGGCATCAATGTAAGACGAAGAAGAGTGGCGACGAAGCAGCAGAGAGAAATTATCAGAAAAGAAGAGATTGAAAAGCTTACATTTCAGATCAGTGAATTGCGCGAAAAGCTTACTGAGATCACCGGACAGAGGGAAGCAATGGTGCTTCCGAATTTTGAGGGTAAGAACGTGGAACATTCGCAGTACGGACACGGGACCGTAAGCGAACAAGAGGATGCAGTGCTCACGATCGAGTACTCGGACAGGGTCCGTAAGCAGAAGCTTCCGTTCGTCGTCGCCAGCGGATGTGTCAAAGTTGACGACACAGAGGCGACGGAGAGTTGTAAGAGAATTTCCGACCTTGAAAATGAACAGGCAAGGCTTCGGAAAGAGATCCAGTACAGGGAAAGCTGGATCTCCGATCTGCAGAAGCAGAGATGAACACATAGCTCAGCACTGAGCTTGGCATTCAATCATCCCGAAGACATGAACAGCATTGTCAGACTGCAGGGTGTAAGATCCTGCAGTCTTCTTTTATCGTTATAATAAAACAGACTAAAAAACAGATTAAGAAACAGGAGGCCGGGAATGAACGTCTATGAGCGCTTTTGCCGGTATATGGGAAGCAGAAAAAGAAGAGCGCTCTCGAGAGAGGCAGCGCCCTCGGCAATAAAAGTATCCGAAGAGGTCGATGAGATCATTCGCAAGGCAAGGAGCGGGGAGAAAAAAGGGATCAGGAAGGATGTCGTCCTTTTCGAATTTGAAAGAGAAGTGGAGGAGATCTCGGATGCAGTGACGGCTCTGTCGGACGGCGGTCAAAAGAGTGCCTACAGGGAGATCTGCCGCAAACTGTATGAATATGCACGTGAGGCCATGTCAGAGAGCTATATGCCGATGTATCTCTATATTCTGTACCGGTATGCGCAGGCGAAGCTCGATGCGGGAGAAACTAAGGAGGCGGAAGTCTTATTCGGGGAACTCTATGAAGGAACGGATCGGCTGATCGGCGTCCGCAATACGTACGGGATCCATTGCCTTGAAAGAATCGCGCTATGCCGGGGCCTGCTGGGAAAGAATGCTGAGGCACTCCGCACACTGGAGAAAATGAGAGGCATCTCCGAAGAAGAGTTTGGGAAGGAGAGCGCCATGACCTCGGCAGTCACTCTTTTTACGGAGCGGATGCAAAGAGAGATGAATCATAATACGGAGCAGAATAATAGTACGGATCAAAAAGAACATGAAGAGACCGGGAATGAAACACTTGAGAAAATGAGGTGATAGTGCGAAAATGGTTTTCGAGTTTGCGAAAACATTACATTCTTTGCAGAACCGTCGCTATAGGAATTGTATTCATATGCTTTTTGGGATACAATATGATGGATTATTGATCATTTCCCATTGCAGAGGTATTGCATGCAGTTTACAGATAATGATATTCAGGATATCCTTCGCGAAAACAGAATATTGAAGAAAGATCTGGAAGACGCCAGGGAAGAATTGAATGCGACAGCCAGACTTTACGACACTATGGTTGCCGGTACGAACAACATTCTGATCCTGAGTGACGGAGGAAGCCGGAGTGCCGTCTATGTATCTCCGAATGTGGAGGAAGTGCTCGGTCTTCCCAGAGAGCTCGTCATGAGCGACATTCGCGAGCTGGGGCCCAAGTCGGGAGATATACCCGGTGATCATCTTTTCGAAGAGAAGAAAGAGGACGGAGAGGTCAGTGAGATCGTCCGCGCGGATGTGGAATGCATCGACCGAAGGACCGGCCAGGCGAGAGCCTACAACAGAAGCGTCACCAGGATCGAGGGGATCCGCGGGACCTATCGCTATCTCACGGTCTACCTGGACGCGGAGAAAGGAACGGCGGACAACAGCCGACTTCATGATCTGCTTTACAACGGGGCGATCGCTGTGCACGAGCAGATGCTGAAAGGAATGTCTCATGATCTGAGGACACCGCTCAATTCCATTGCCGGTTTCGTGATCCTCTTAATGAAGAACAAAGAGAATTCCGTGAAGGTCATGGAATATGCCCACCGGATCGGCATGTCCTGCCAGGACCTTCTGGTCATGATCAATCAGATCATGGACCTGAGCGGCATCGACAGAGACAATGTCAAGGCGGATAAACGGGAGTTCGCGCTGGGCAAGACGATCGAAGAGGTCTCGGACATCATCCGCAGCAAAGCGCAGATGAAGCATCAGAGATTTGAAGTGCATACATCAGGAATTGAGCACGATATTTTTATCGGTGACAGGATCAGGATCACGGAAGTCCTGATGAATCTCCTGAACAATGCGGTGCAGTACACGCCGGAAGGCGGAGATATATCGCTCTCCGTGATCGGCAGAGCCGACTCGGATCCGGGATATAAAGAGCTTTCCTTCGAGATCCGCGACAACGGGATCGGCATGAGCAGTGAGCTTCAAAAGCGGCTGTTTGACAACGTCGGCAGGACAGAATCCGTCCCCGGTATGTATGGGTCAGGGGTCGGCATCGCTATGTCGAAGAAGTATGTGGCAGAAATGGGCGGGACGATCTCCGTGCAGAGTACGCTCGGACAGGGAACGACCTTCTTTGTCGGCCTTCGGCTGCAGGCCGCGGACCATATTGCAGATCAGTTCTGGAGCGAACACGGTGTGAACCGCATCCTCGTTGTGTGTGAGAACATGAATGAAGCTGCGAGGATTTGCGAGCTCCTTCGGAATACGGGACTGGAAGCGGAATATACCGCCAGCGGCTACGGCGCTTTACAGCTGATCGAGCAGGCCAATGTGGAAGATCGGAGTTTTGACCTGTTCCTCATAGACCGCGATATTCAGGATATGGGATACGGGAAGATCGCGGAGGAGATCCGGGAGATGTCCTGGATCCAGGATCCGGCCATCGTGCTTATGTCGGACAAAGCGGAACACTTTATCCAGAACGTTCACAAGGCCGGGATCGCCGCCATAATGCCCAAGCCCTTTTTCTTCTCCACTTTCAGGCAGATCGTGGAAGAACTGGGAACCGATCGGGGCGGACAGGGGGCCGGTGTCGAGACATCTGTCTCCAATCCTTTGGGCAGCCTTCGGTTTTTGGTCGCAGAGGACAATGCGATCAACGCGGATGTCCTCAAGGAACTTCTGGAAGTGGAAGGCGCGAGATGCGAGATCGCCGGAAACGGAAAAGCGGCGGTAGTCATGTTCCGAAATTCCAGACCCGGCTATTATGATATGATCCTGATGGATATACGAATGCCTCTTATGGACGGATACAGTGCAACGGAAGAGATCAGGAAGCTGACGAGGGCGGATGCGAAGACCATTCCGATCATTGCGATGACAGCGGATACGATGGAGGAAGACGTCGAGCGCTCCTTCTCGTGCGGGATGAATGCACATATTCCCAAGCCTCTCAGCATCAAAGTGCTCAATCAGACAGTGCAGACTCTGCGAGAGAAAAAATAAAACAGAAAAAATGTTAAATAAGATCTGTTCAGCTCCCCCGGGACCCTTTTACAGCGGTTCCGGGGGAGTTTTGGTGTTTCTTAAGGGCCGGATCTGTTGTAAAATGGAAAAAGCCGGGAAAGAGATGCGCCAAAAACACGCAAGCGGATCGGCCCCGGCGTGACGGATCGGCCCCAGTCGATATGGAGGATGGAATGGAGCTTGAGCGAGTTGCCTCTGACCTTTACCGAAGCTTTCCCAAGAACGCGGAGAAACTTTCCAAGGAGCTGGAAAGGCTGGCCGGACTCCTTGAGGAGACGGGCGCAGCGGTAATGATGGAGATCGAGAAGGAAAAGTATAAAAAAGAGAAGGATCCGGAAAAGATCAAGGATTACCGCAAGATCTACCGCAGTGTCCGCCGGGAGCTGGAGAGTGCTGAGTCCTGCAGGAACCAGTTCGACCGGGAGCAAACCCTCATGAGGGCGGAGCGGGAGCAGAGCGTTCGGGAGAAGATCGATTACGACGCATTCCGCGTGGATGAGACCGTACCTTACAGTCTGGCCAGCGTCCTGACCAACAAGAAACCGGCCGCTTTCGCACTTTACGGGCAGAAGTATGAGGCAGACAGCTGGAAACAGATGCTGTTGCAGACCTGTGCGCTTCTCAACCGGATGAATCCCATGCTCTTCGCGAGTCTGGAGAACGACCCGGATCTGCAGGGAAGAAAGAGGCCCTATTTCTCCACGGATGGAGCGGGACTCGATACGCCTGCCAAAATACCGGATGCGGACATGTACGTCGAGACACATGTCAGTGCGCGGTATTTAAAGAAGATGATCATCAAACTGCTGGGTAAATATGAGATTCCGGAAGAAGAATTCATGATCTATCTCAGGAAAGATTTCACGCCGCTTCATGAGGAGACGATCCGGGCGCCCAGAGCCGTTCCGGAGGCGGAGATGCAGGGACAGGAACTCGAGCAGCAGCTGAGTTTTTCGTTCGATGATGAGGGAAACTGGACGGAACGATAAACTCAGAAGTTAAGAAAGACAGGTATTTATATGTATATTTTGACGAAAGCAATTGCGTGGACAGACGATGTGGGCGTTCCTACGATCGAAGCTTCGGATCTGACGCCGAGCGCACTGGAAGAAATGGCGAAAAGTATGCTGCCTTTTCTGCAGACGCTTCTGTTTAACCTGATCGTGTCGATCATCATTTTTGTGGTCGGCCGAAAGGTGATCTCGCTGATCCTGAAAATCCTGAAGGATTTCCTGACCCGCACGGGAATAGATACCGGCATTCGGGATTTTCTCGTGTCGGCGGCCAGAATGCTTCTCTATCTGCTCCTGATCTTCATGATCGTCGGACAGCTCGGCATCAATACCGCTTCCATTGTGACGATCATCGGCGCAGCCGGTCTGGCTATAAGTATGTCCCTGCAGGGCAGCCTGTCGAACGTGGCGGGCGGTATTCTGATCCTGCTCATGAAGCCTTTCAAGGTGGGAGATTATATATCGACCGGATTCGGAGACGGAACGGTGCGGTCCATCGGCCTGGTCTACACGACACTGCTGACGATCGACAACCGAACGCTGTCGATCCCCAACGGCGTGCTGTCCAATTCAGCGGTCTTTGATGCATCGGCCATGCCGGAGAGGCGCCTGGACATAGCGGCAGGGATCAGCTACGGATCTGATCTGCGCAAAGCCAAGGAGATCATGGAACAGGTCTACAGGGATTGTCCGCTGGTCCTGGCGGACAAGGACATCAATGTGCACGTGAGCAGTCTCGGTGACAGCTCCGTAGTGATCGAGTGCTTCGGCTGGGTATCCGGTGCCGATTACCTCAAAGCCAAGTGGACCATCACGGAGGAGATCAAACTTCAGTTTGATGCACAGGGCATTTCGATCCCTTATCCTCAGATGGACGTGCATCTCGATGCGGCCAATAGCGCTCCGGTCCTTGCCGGCAGCGTGGAAAAGGCGGCAAAATAGCGCTTAAATCTAAAAGTTTTATAAAAAACCATTAAGAAAAAACAAAATCCTACACATTTGAGATCCGCATGATAAAATA
Organism: uncultured Lachnospiraceae bacterium; assembly: GCA_902801585.1. The sequence goes on from CADCIU010000016.1 coordinate 39,842, forward strand.
TCAATGTTTTTGATGAAAAGCGGAACAAATTGGAGGATTTATGAAAAAGAGAATACTATCCCTTTACCTGTCGGCGATGATCGCAGTCCTGGCCTTCACAGTACCGGCTATGGCGGCATACGCTTCGGAGACAGCAGGAGAGGGATCGACCGCAGCACCTATGCAGGAAGAAGCAGCCCCGGATTCTCCCTATTTTGACAGTGAGACGGGCGCTGACAGCGCAATGCCTACGGATGCGGCAGGACAGCTGATCTCGCCGGAAACGGCGCAGGCAATTGACAGCGCGGATGTGGGACTTACGGATCTTCAGAAAGCTACGGATCCGGAGAGCAGCAACGAGTCTGCGGCAAACGGTGCTTCGGATACGATGGCGGAGCTCGAAGAGACAGAAGTTGATATGAACAAAAGCACCATCGGCGCGGCTTTTGACAACGCTTATCAGTTTGACAAAGAAGACGCGGTCGTTTATCTGAGCGAGGCGGCGGTAATAAAGACGGAGCCCTCGGATGACGCTGACGATATGCTCACACTGGAGAAGTATTCATCTGTAAGGCTCACCGGAAGCAACAGCTTACAGTATTGGGAGGTCACCGTTGGCGGCAGCATCGGATATGTGGACAGCTCGGTGATCATCAGAGATGCCTCCGAAGTGGAAGCATTAAAAGAGGAGGACATCGAAAAAGAGGAGACCGAGGCGCTCAGCAGAAAGGAGCAGGAGGAGACCATCGTGGAGAAGGCCTCCGATGGCAGAGAAGAGTGGGCGCAGGCCCTCAAAGACAGCCGCAGGGAAGAGCTTGCGAACCAGACCAGGAGCCTTAGCTGGAACGGACCTGTCCTGAGCAGGAGCAAGGGCTCTGTTTACGGACCCTCCGGAAAAGAGACATATTATAATCTTAATATGAGCGGATGCGTCAGCAATATGAACCGAAGAGGATATTATTACGACGTATGGGTCAGAAATGACGGATGCAAGATGTTCGGCGATTACATCATGTGCGCGGCAAATCTGGGCGTGCACCCGTTCGGTTCGCTGGTGGAATGCAGCCTTGGAACATGTATCGTAGTGGACACGGGAGGATTTGCAGCGGGCAATCCCAATCAGCTGGATATTGCAGTGACATGGTGATGCCTCACGAGAGGACCGCGTATGGAGAAGATCAGAGACAGATTTCGCAATTTCGGTAAAAAGCAGCGCAGTGCGGAGAGATTATTGCAGATCGGTCACAGCGGGGCTTCTCTATGGAAAGGAAAAGAGTTCAGCTTCACGACAGGGCAGTTTGCCAAACTGGATCGAGCCTATCGCCGTCATTGCGGACCGACGGCTGTCACGAACCTGGTCTATACGCTGGCCGGGGAAGAGGGCAGTCCGGTTTCTGAGAAGCCTGAAGAGGTATTTAAGAGGATCGCCGGGATCGGAAAAAGACGGCTGATCTATATGAATGCGGACTTTTTAAAAGTATTCGGCGGCACGTCGGATATTCTCGCGCCGCTCTTTATTCTGGCATCGCTGAAAGCATACGGGATCAATGGTTACCGTGCGAGAGGTCCTTTTCCGGCGACGGCCGGCCGAATCTGCTCCGAGCTTGACAAGGGCGCGATCCTGTATATGGAAGTGCACCATCATCCGGTATACGGGAATCACCACATGCTGTGCTATGGCTATAGGATCGCAGACGGCAGACTGATGCTCAGGATCGCGGACGGGTGGATCAACAGAATCCATGAACTGCCTGCCGGTGAAGAGCGGTTCGCGCTCTGCACGGCGGTCTCAAAAAAGAAAAATTAAAATTTAATTGAAAAGTAGTTAATAATTATTTACAAATTGTTACGAAAATGTTATGATTGAATCAGCAAAAATGTACCTGTCAATCGGAGGAAATGTAACATGATGTATACAGAACTCTATAGTTTCGAGGGGACTGCTGCGACCGATGCCAAGAAGACAGCCAGTATCCTGAAGAAGGCGAAGCCTGATTCCAAGAAACTGCTGCAAAAACGCGGCGGTGCTATTGAGACTATAGGCAGTTTCCTTCACCATTTTACTCCCAAGGCATCGCATTCAGGGAAATAAAAGGCCTGAAGACAGAAAAAGAGCGCTCAGCGCTCTTTTTCTATGAGCAGGAATTGCGCTTTGTATTATAATGAAAGCGGCAGCCCGGTCAGGATCGCTCGTCACACAGGAGGATGATCATGGAGATGAGATATTGCATGCACTGCGGACACAAACTGGATGAAAAGTATCTGATGGGAGAGGGAATGGTGCCCTATTGTCCGCAATGCAGAGAGTTCCGCTTTCCTATATATAATACAGCCGTCAGTATGATCGTTATGAACAAGGAATTGGACAAGATCCTTCTGATCAAGCAATATGGAAGGGATTCTTATATACTGGTGGCAGGATATGTCAATAAAGGGGAGGACGCAGAGGATGCCGTCATTCGTGAGATCAGAGAAGAGATGGATCTGAAGGTGCTCGAGTGCCATTTCAACAGGAGTCACTATTTTGCCCCATCTAACACACTGATGCTCAACTTCACCGCGATCGTGGAAGAGGGAGAGGCGCATCCCAATACAGAGATCGACTCCTGGAAGTGGTTCAGCGTAGAGGAAGCCCGCGCGAATATCAGGGATAAATCCCTGGCACAGGCATTCCTCAACGGATTTTTCGACGGAGAGTATCACTTCTGATCAGGAGAACTAAGACCTGATCAGGAGAATTAAGACGAAAGCATTAAGCTTCGAGCTTCGCGCGCCTTCGGATCTCGCGGGGCGTATCACCGTATACTTCCTTGAACATGCGGCTGAAAAGCTTATAGTTGGTAAATCCGTGTTTGTCCAGGATCTCCAGCACCGGCTCGTCCGTCGAACAGATGTCATGGTAGATGTGCGTGAGGCGCACGTGATTGACATGCTGCGTGAACGGAATGCCGATATTCTGCCGGAACATACGGCTGAAATAGTCGCTGTTGAGGCTGAAGACGTCAGCGATCTGCTCAAGAGAGAGCGGTTCCATATAATGTTTGTCAATGTAGGATACGATTTCCCTGATCCTGAGCTGATTGCGGCTGGGTTCAGGGAGATCTTCTTTATATAAAGGAATTGAAAAATCGCTGATCAGCCGGTAAAGGATATCCAGGGCAATGGACTGCGTAGCGATCATATATCCCTTGGGCTGCTTGACGTGCATGGTCACAAGATCCTTGAGGCGCTCGCAGATCTCCAGGTATCTCGGCACCAGTTCGTCGGTCAGTTCGGCCCGGCTGCAGATGATCTGGAAATTGCGCTTATTGCCCATCAGCCGCTGGATCAGGTCATCGTCGATCCGAAGCACGATCATCATGTAGGAGTGAGTGCAGCGGGCTTCGTGGATCTGGTTGGTGTCGATGACAATAAACTCGCCGGGTACCAGCTTATGTTCGTTTCCTTCCAGATAGAAGCTGGCGTTTCCGTTCAAAATATAGACGAGCTCCAGGGAATCGTGCCAGTGTGCCGGCGTGTACTCGCCCGTGGTCTTATACTCCACGAGGATCCCGCGTTCGCGTATATCATAATTCTGCATATAAATATTGTCAGGCATAGGGCGTCCTTTCGCTTTGATTTGTATCAATTTATCACTTGGAAGATTAGAACGCAAGAAGCAATCGGAGACAATATAAAATTGCAAAAAAAAAGCTGAAAAGAGTATAATTTACGGTCACAGGAGTATTGTTTGGGAGACTGAATTGTGGTAGCATGATATAAATATTACAAAGTATTAAAATTCTAAAAAAGAGACATAGCGTTAAGGATTTGTGACAGCGGGGGAAGTTAACGATCATTGATGAGCTTCTGATGCTGTCTTTTTGTCTCTTCAATTATTTATGTAACGGTAACCATGTGATTTAAATAGATACAATCAACTGTAACGGAAGGAGAGCAAGATGAAGAAACTGAGAAGACTTCTTGCAGTCATACTGACCGCGACAATGCTGCTCGGTAATACGGGTATTACTTATGCGGCGGAAGCGGCAGCTGACAGCACAGCACAAGCTGAGCAGGAAGATGAACGCAGCGATGCAGGCGCAGGCCAGCAGGCTGCGGCGGAGGTCGAAGATTCGTCTGACAATGAGGCGGATTCTGCTGAACCATCCGAAGAGGAATCCGTGGCCGCGGCAACGGCCGGCTCAGCAGTATCAACAGTCGCAGCTGCAATGGCTGATACAGCCGAGTCTGCAGCGACGGCAGAAGATTCCGAGGAGGAACAGGAGGCAGCGGATGAATCCGGGACTGCTGCGGAAGAAGCAGCTTCTGCCGATACGGAGGTTCCTGCATCGGAAGACCCGGCAGAGGCTGAAACGGCGGACACAGCAAAGACCGCTGAGCCCGCTGAGGAGGAGAAGTTCACCGCAGGTGAGCTTACTTATCATGGGAACGGCTATACAGTCAGTATGTCCTATGATGCGGATGCCATGATCCCGGCGGATGCGAAGCTGAAGGTCCGGGAGATCAAGGAAGGCACAGCCGAGTATGATTCTTATTTGAAGGGTGCGGAAGCAGCTTCGGATAAGGGCGTGGCTCAGGCACGCTTTTTTGACATCACGATTTGGGCGAAGGACAAAGAGATCCAGCCAAAAAGTGCTGTCAGAGTGAACATTTCCTATAATAATGCGATCGAAGTGGCAGATGAGGGCGAAGTCACGGCCATGCACTTCGAAGACGGCTCCGGGAATGCCGAGGTGCTTGATACGGACACAAACGGCGGAAGCGAAGTGAGCGAGGTTGCATTTGATGCGAATTCCTTCTCTGTTTACGGTATCGTTTATACAGTTGATTTTACATATGACGGATATACATTCTCCATGCCCGGAGAAGGCAGTATTCTTCTGAGCGAGCTGGCGCAGGAGCTGGGGCTGTATGAGAAAGATTATGACAAAGCCTTCTCCGTCAGCAACGTGAGCGATGTAACGTTCACCGACTATGATTTACTGAAAATAGAGAAGCAGGCAGATGGTGACTGGCTGCTCATAAGCCTTGCGCCCTTCAGCAGCGAGGAGATCCTGACCGTCACGATGGAGGATGGCGTGAAGTTCGTGATCGGCGTGACGGATGAGCAGGTGAGCAGCAATCTGGTAGATTTTCTGACAAACGCTGTCATCACCGGCGCGACGCAGGATTCCGAAGGAAGGTATGAGGTAGAAGCCGGTACGGAATACAACATCATCCTCAGTTTTGCAGAGAGTTCTGCGCATCAGTTTGATAATCGTGCGACCCTGACATACACGATGCCCGACGGTTTAACGATCCTGTCGCGGCAGACAGGCGACCTGAAGGTCAATATTGTATATAAAGGAAGAACTTATCAGGTTGACGCGACCTACGATCTCGGTACAGACGGCAACCTTGAGATCAAGTTCGACGAGAATGATCCTGACTTCCATCATCTGGAAAACTCAACGAATGTGAGCTTCCGTTTCTCATATAACGGCGCCTTTGACGGATCAGAGGAGAATATCCATTTTTCAGAGGATATTGAGCGCGATATCGTGTTTGAAGAACCGGAGCCGGGGCAGGCATATGTAACAAAGAACGGTACGTTTGACGAGCAAACGGGTAAATTTACATATACGATCACTGTGGAAGCGACCGGAGATATCACGAATGTCAATGTCAAAGACGTGATTTCCGGCAATGCGCTGATCTTTAACAATGATGTGCGGGTGAGCGGTAACTCAAGTTCTTACAGGGATAACGGAGCGACAAACGGTTTCGACTATACCTTCGCTTCTATGGCGGAAGGTGAGGTAATCACCATCACTTACAGTGCCTCCGTGGATTTTTCGAAGGACGATAACAAGGACGGAAAGATTACCGTCGACCAGACGAAGAACACTGCTACTGTCAAGCCTGATGGAGGAGATCCGCACAGTTCCGAGTACTCCCACGAGATCGCCTTTAAGACGACCAATAAGTCGAACGGAACACCCGACGGCACTACGGCAGACGGCGACAAGATCTATAAGTGGACAATCACGTATAACGAGCTCAGGCTGGCTTCCGCCGGCGGCGATACAATCAAAGACACGATCGCGGCAGCTTCGACTGAGTATATGAAATATTACGGCGATGGGCTCAGTATCAATGTCATTGACAAGAACGGCAATATAGTTGATACGAGGAATGTTCCTTACAGCAGTCTGCAGAGTTACAGCGATTCTTCCTGGACTTATAAGATCCCTGAAGGTGATTCGCAGCCGTATATGTATGAGATCACATATTATACTGTTGTCGACATGGAAAAGGTCGAAGGGACAGGCAACACCGTTACTGTCACCAATGATGCTAACGGCACCAGCGGCAGCGCGGACGTAACACCGGAGAGTGTGATCTCGGTCACCAAGAGCGTGGACAGCTTTACCACAGAGAAAGTGAACTGGTCGGTCACCCTCGGTGTACCTGAAAACGGATTGACACAGGCGGTCGTGACGGACACATTCCCGAGTATCTGGCTTGGTGGCAGGAACATCTATGATCTTCTTGAGGACGGTTCCCTGCAGATCACAGGTCTACTTGACGGGGAGTCCTATACGGTGGAAAACGTTGGCCAGGGACAGGTCAAGATCACCTTCTTTCAGGATCCCGGTAAGAGAATTTCGGGACTCAAGGCGGCGCCGGGCGGACATACGATCACGATCAAGCTGACTACCGATGTGGACCAGGAGTGGCTGCAGGCGGGCTATGAGATGGGCGGCTATGTGCAGACCCACACAAATTCTGTTGATTTCAACGGAAAAACCGCGACAGCCTCAGTAGTATTCGGTAAACCGGGCATCGAGAAGAAGGGCGAGGCACTGACAGACAGTCAAGGAAATGTAACGGGACTGAAGTATACAGTCCGTTTGGTTGGCGTCTCCGAAACACCTGTAAGCGTTTTGGATACTTTTGACACAAGTGTTCTGGAAGTGGATACTTCCAAGGCATCATCGTGGGACCATATGCGGATCTGGGGCGGAAATCAGTGGTCTCAGGACGCAGGAAGGATGCCTGTTTCCTACACTGACACCGGCGACGGCATTATTCTGACAGCGGATTCCGTGCCGATGCAGGCGGATGGAACCTATTATCCCTACTATAGAATTGTTTATTACCTGAAAGTCAAAGATGGTGTGGATCTGAACGCACTGGCTATTGCGAACGGCGGCGAGTACGATGTGGATAACACTGTCAAATGGGGTGACCACGAGTCAGAATTTACTTATAAAGTAGAGTACGATTACCTGGACAAGCAGCTCCTCAACGAGGGTGAACTCGGAGGGACGAGTCGAACAGCCAAGTATCAGATCACGTTCAATCCGTCAAAGGCGACACTGAATGAAGGATCTGATATGACCATGACGGATGTGCTGAGCGCAAACCTGAGTGTTGATTACAGTTCAATCAATATTGTGACAGATCCGGCCGGGCAAAGTGTCATCTATAGCCTGAGCGGCAGAGACGACGGAGCGACCATAGCGACATACACCATCCCCGATTCGACCAAGGTGACCATAACCTATGACGCCAATGTCAGAGGAAACGGCTCTCAGACGATCGTGAACAAGGTCAGCGTCAACGGCAAGGATGAGACTGTGGAAAATACGAAGTCTTACGGCTCTGCATCGGAAGGTGAAGGCGCCCAGGCAAGTTTTAAGATCGTAAAGGTTGATGGCTACGACGCGAACAAAAAGCTTCAGGGTGTTAAGTTTAAGGTCTTCTGTGAGAATCCGGATGTTGACTTCGGCGGCGGCCAGAAAGAGCTCATTCTTGTAACGGATGAGAATGGCGAGATCACTTTCGACGGAGATGCGTATACTTTCTATTTTGACGAAGTCTACCATGTGCAGGAAGTGGAGGCACCGGAGGACTACGGGACAATAAGTTTCGACTATCTGGTCACCTTGACCAATGATATGCAGAAGGTCGACTACGGCCATTACATCTACTATTATTCTGACTCCATGCAGATCAAGAACTGGCCGCTCGAAGGGCTGGTCGTTGAGAAGCAGGTGGAGAGCAGTGATCAAGCAGATTATGAAGCCTACTATGACTTCAGAATCTCTGTCCTGAACGATGACGGGTCCGTCAACACTGACTTTAATGAGAAGAGCGGCGATGACCAATTTGTAAACGGCGTTGCGGAATTCCGGCTCAAGGCAGGCGAGCAGAAAATGTTCTGGGGCTTTGAGAAGGGCACCAAGTATAAGGTTGAAGAGGTTGACGCAGAAGGCTTCGTGACAACCGTGAAGTACAGTGTGTACGATGAGGACGGAAATGTCAAAGAAGTCAAGACGGAAACTACGACCGAGCATACGAAGACAGATTTCGGTTCTCTGAAGATCAAAAAGAACGTGACGGTGAACGGCGAAGCGACAACCGGAACAAGCGCAGACGGCGAATACACCTTTGTAGTCAAAGATTCGGAAGGAAACGTCGTGTCTACGCAGATCATTACGATCACAAACGGTGTATCCAATGAAGTCGTGGTCGAAGATCTTGTGCCCGGGACTTACACAGTAAGCGAGGTCACAGACAGTATTCCTGAGGGAATGGAGCTGGTCACCGACAACGATCAGGAGATTGAAGTCACTGCAGGTGAGACGGCAGAAGTCGAGACAGCTGAGTTTACCAACAACAAAGTGGAAGTCGGTTCTCTGAAGATCAAGAAGAACGTGACAGTGAAAGGAGAAGAGACAACCGGCAAAGAAGCAGACGGCGTATACACCTTTGAAGTCAAAGATGCAGAAGGAAACGTCGTGTCTACGCAGACCATTACGATCACAAACGGTGCATCCAACGAAGTTGTGGTCGGAGATCTTCTGCCCGGAACTTACACAGTAAGTGAGCTCACAGACAGCAATCCTCAGGGAATTGCGCTGGCCACCGACAATGATATCGAGATCGAAGTCACCGCAGGAGAGACAGCAGAGGTTCCGACAGCCGAGTTCACCAACAACAAACCCGACACGCCGGAATTCGAGAAGAAGATCCAGGATATCAATGACTCTACAGGTGAGACGAGCGATTGGCAGGACAGCGCCGACTACGATATCGGCGACGAGATCCCGTTCAAGCTGACGGCAACGCTGGCCGAAGACGTTACCGATTATAGCAGTTACAGCATCATGTTCGAGGACACTATGGAAGACACGCTCACCTTTAGCGGCGTCTCTAAGGTCCTCCTGGGCACCACAGATATCACGGCAGATTGTGATATCAGTCCGGCGAGCGGCGGACAGAGCTTCACAGTGAGTATAGGCTGGGGCGAGAAGTACGGCACAGAGATCACGGAAGCGCTCAACGGCGCGACGGTCGAGGTATACTTCACGGCCAAGCTGAACGAGAACGCCAAACTCGGAAACGCAGGAAACGCCAACGCGGCGCGTCTGCATTACAGCAACAACCCGAATAATGTTGATGAGTCCGACAAGACTCCTTGGGATTATGTCATCGCCTTTACTTATAAGCTCGACTTGAACAAGGTCGACCAGGATGGCGAGGCACTGACAGGTGCAGAGTTCAAACTTGAGAAGAAACTGGCAGACGGCACGACGAAAGAGATCGAACTGAGCATCGAAGACAATGTCTTCACGGGCAAAGGCCTCGATGACGGCGAATATGTGCTCACAGAGACCAAGACACCTGAGGGCTACAAGCAGATCGATCCGATCACTTTCACAGTCAGCGCGACGCATGGTGCAGAGTGGGATTACACTTCTGCGGACCTGGATTTCAATATCGAAGGCCGCAGCGAAGTTCTGGAATCGCTCACCGGCGAAACCGAGAGCGGAGAGCTGACATTCACTACCCTCGATAATCTTGAGGGACTTGAAGGCACTTTGACGAACCGGGAAACCGGATCTCTGAAGATCAAAAAGAACGTGACAGTCGACGGACAGCCGACTACCGGAACAAGCGCAGACGGCGAATACACCTTTGTAGTCAAGGATTCAACAGGAAAAGTTGTGTCAACGCAGACCATCACGATCACAAACGGTGTATCCGGTGAGGCAGAGGTCAAGGGTCTTTTGCCCGGAACTTATACCGTAAGTGAGGAAACGGGCGGCAACCCGTCGGGAATGCAGCTGGTCACCGACAATGATCTCGAGGTCATTGTTACTGCAGGAGAGACAGCAGAGATTCCGACAGCTGAGTTTACCAACAATAAGCCCGGTACTCCGACCTTTGAGAAGAAGATCCGGGACACCAATGATTCTACAGGAGATACCAGCGGCTGGCAGGACAGCGCCGATTACGATATCGGCGACGAGATCCCGTACAAGCTGACTGCAACGCTGGCCAATGATGTCAGCACTTACGGAAGTTACTCCATCGTATTCGAAGATGAGATGGAGGATACACTCACCTTTAAAGGCGTCTCGAAAGTCATCCTGACCAAGAATGACGGCAGCACGCAGGATATCACGTGGGACAGTGTCTTCCAGCCGACGAGCGGCGGGCAGAGATTCACTGTCAGCACAGGATGGGGACGTAATTACAGCGCGGAGCGTATGCCGATCAGTGAACTGCTCAACGGTGCCACGGTCGACGTCTACTTCACGGCGCAGCTGAATGAGAACGCCAAACTCGGAAACGCAGGAAACGTCAACGCAGCGCGTCTGCGTTACAGCAATAACCCGACTTATGCAGCTGATTTCGAGTATACGCCTTGGGACTATGTCATTGCCTTCACTTACAAGCTCGACGTAAACAAGGTCGACCAGGATGGCGAGGCACTGGAAGGAGCAGCGTTCAAACTTGAGAAGAAGCTGGCAGACGGCACAACGCAGGAAATCAGTCTGAGCCGGACCGGCAGCGTCTTCACGGGCAAAGGCCTCGATGATGGCGAATATGTGCTTACAGAGACCACTACACCTGTCGGTTACAAACCAATCGACCCGATCACATTCACAGTAACCGCGGAACATGGTATTACGTGGGATTACACCTCTGCAGACCTGAACTTCAACGGCGAAGGTCGCAGCGGAGTCCTGACAGCGCTGACCGGAAGCACCACAAGCGGCGATTTGGAATTCACTACACTTGACAGACTTGAGGGGCTTGAAGGTACTTTGACGAACGAGGGAATTGGCGCGATCAAGATCGAAAAGACTGTCACGGGCACAACTGCCACGGATAAGGAATTCACATTTGAGATCGCACTGACTGCACCTACAGGCACAACACTTGACAGCAGTTATCCGGCAACGCTTGACGGCGAGAAGACGGATGACGCAGCAGTGACCGACGGCAAAGTCACAGTCACACTGACAGCCGGCCAGGTCTATGAGATCACAGGCCTGCCCGCAGGCACGACCTACACCGTTACAGAGACAGAACTTCCCGACGGCTACATCGAAGGTTCGCATACGGGAACCGAAGGAACGATCGAAGTCGGCAAGGCCGCGCAGGTCACGATGAACAACACTTACGAGACAGCGGGCGAAGTCACATTTAACGGAACCAAGACGCTCGAAGGCCGCGATCTGAAGAAAGACGAGTTCACATTTGAGCTTTATGAGAGCGGAAAAGAGACTCCGATCCAGACCGTGACCAATAATGCGGACGGAAGCTATGCCTTTGAGACGATCGAGTATTCCGGGGAAGATCTCGATACAGACCAAGAGACAGGCGCGTTTGCAGAGACTGTAAAGACTTATACGATCAAAGAAAAAGCAGGAACTGATACTTCGATCACTTATGATGATACGGAGTATGAGATCACAGTGACGCTGAACGATAACGGAGACGGAACCATCACCGCGGTGAAGAATCCTGATCCTGAAGGCGGCTATGCGTTCACGAACGAGTATGACGCGAAGGGTGAAGTGACCTTCGGCGGCGCCAAGACCATGGAAGGCCAGAAGCTTGAGGCAGGCGCTTACACGTTTGAACTGTACGAGAGAGGAAATACTGATCCGATCCAGACAGTGACGAACGATGCAAAAGGCGACTTCAGCTTTGAGACCATCCCATACACCTTGGCAGACCTGAACAAGGATGCGGACGGAAAGTATATTCCTACCAATAAGTACTACACTGTCAAGGAAGTCGAGGGAGACAGTGCGGGTGTCACCTATGATAAGACCGTTTACGATATCACTGTAACGATCTCGGATGACGGAAGCGGAAATCTGTCGGTTGAAACAGATAAGACACCCGGTGCCTGCAACTTCAAGAACACCTACAATACCAAGGGCGAGATCACATTCAGCGGAAAGAAGACGCTGGAGAACAAAGCTCTCGAAGAAGGCATGTTCACATTTGAACTGTACGACAGCGAAGGCACACTGATCGAGGACGTAACCAACGCGGCGGACGGCAGCTACAGCTTCACGAAGATTGGCTACACCGGATCTGATCTGGATACGGATGACGACGGAAACTACGTCGAGACCACCAAGACCTACAAGGTCGTGGAAAAGGCCGAAGGCAAAGCAGGTATTACTTACGATGATACGGAGTATGAGATCACAGTGACTCTGAAGGATGATGGAGAGGGAACAATTGAAGTCTCTGCAGATCCCAAGGAAAACACCTATGATTTCACCAACACGTACGAGACCAAGGGCGATATCACATTCAGCGGAACGAAGACGCTGAAGAACAGAGCTCTTGAGGAAGGCGAGTTCAGCTTCGAGCTCTATGACAGTGAAGGCGAACTGATCGAGACCGTGACCAACGCGGCAGACGGAAGTTACAGCTTCACGGCGATCGGGTACACCGGATCTGATCTGGATAAGGATGCTGACGGAAACTATGTCGAGACCACAAAGACCTACAAGGTCGTGGAGAAGACAGGCGACGACAGCAGCGTGACCTATGATACTACGGAGTATGAGATCACAGTGACTCTGAAGGATGACGGAGAGGGAACGATCGAGACCTCTGCGACACCTGATGCAGGCAGCTATGATTTCACCAACACCTACAAGACCAAGGGAGAGATCACATTCAGCGGAAAGAAGACGCTGGAGAACAAAACCCTTGAAGAAGGCATGTTCACATTTGAGCTGTACGACAGCGAAGGCACACTGATCGAGGAAGTGACCAACGCGGCGGACGGCAGCTACAGCTTCACGAAGATTGGTTACACCGGATCTGATCTGGATACGGATGATGACGGAAACTACGTTGAGACCACCAAGACCTACAAGGTCGTGGAGAAGGCCGGAGAAGCGGCAGGAATCGAATACGACGATAAGGAGTATGAGATCACCGTGACCCTGACCGACGACGGAGAGGGAACCATCAAGGCGGTCGCAGACCCGAAGGAAAACACCTACGATTTCACCAACACCTATGAGACAAAGGGCAAAACAGTGATCGGCGGCGTGAAAGTCCTTGAGGGACGCGAACTCAAGGATGGCGAGTTCACATTCGAGCTCAAGGATGAGAACGGCGACGTGGTCAAGACAGCTGCAAACGATGCTGACGGAAACTTCAGCTTCGAAGAGCTCACATTTACGGGAGAAGATCTGGATACAGATGCTGACGGCAACTACATTGAAACGACCAAGACCTATACGGTCGCGGAGAAAGCCGGAAGCGACACAACCATTACTTATGATGGAAGCGAGTATACAGTTGAATTGACGCTGACCGATGACGGAAACGGAAACATCGAAGTCGTCAAGAATCCTGAGGATGCAGCAGCTCAGACATTTACAAACAAATATGAGGCTAAGGGTGAGGTCACCTTTGGCGGAAAGAAGACCCTTGAGGGCAGAGCCCTGACAGAAGGCGAGTTCAGCTTTGAGCTGAAGGATGCTGAGGGGAACGTGCTGGAGAAAGTAACGAACGATGCAGACGGAAACTACAGCTTCACAACGATCAAGTACACTCTGGCTGACCTGGATAAGGACGGAGGAAAGTACATTCCTACGGAAAAAGTTTATACGGTCAGTGAAGTCAGTGGTGAAGATGAAAATGTAGAGTACGATGATAAGGTCTACACGATCACCTGCATACTTACTGATAAGGGTGACAATACGATCGAAGTGACAACAGACGAAGTACCCGGAGCTTGTGATTTCACCAACACTTATAATACTAAGGGCGAGATCACGTTCAGCGGTAAGAAGACACTGGAGAACAGGGCGCTCTTTGCGGGCGAGTTCACCTTCGAGCTGTATGACAGCGAGGGCACGCAGATCGATCTCGTATTTAATGAAGACGATGGAAGTTACAGCTTCTCGAAGATCGAATACACGGGCGAAGACCTTGACAAGGACGACGACGGAAACTTCATCGAGACAACAAAGACTTACAAGGTCGTGGAAAAGGCCGGTGAAGAGAGCAGCGTTACCTATGACAATACGGAGTATGAGATCACAGTGACTCTGAAGGACAACGGAGAGGGAACGATCGAAACCTCTGCAGATCCCAAGGAAGACACCTATGATTTCACCAACACGTATGAGACCGAGGGCGAGATCACGCTCAGCGGTGAGAAGACACTGGAGAACAGAAAGCTCACCGAGGGCGAGTTCAGCTTCGAACTGTATGACGAGGATGGCACACTGCTTGAGACCGTGACCAACGCGGCGGACGGCAGCTACAGCTTCACGACGATCAAGTACACCGGAGATGACCTGGACAAAGATTCTGCCGGCAACTATCTCGAGACCATTAAGAATTACAGAGTTGTGGAGAAGGCAGGCGAAGACGGCAGCGTTACCTATGACGATACGGAGTATGAGATCACAGTAACACTGACAGATAATGGCAAGGGAACGATTGAGGTCACAGCGGATCCCGCTGAGGACAGCTATGACTTCACCAATACCTACAGCACGAAGGGCGAGATCACGTTCAGCGGTGAGAAGACTCTGGAGAACAGAGCGCTCACAGAAGGTGAGTTCAGCTTCGAACTCTATGACAGTGAAGGAACTCTTCTTGAGACAACAACAAACAAAGCAGACGGCAGCTACAGCTTCACGAAGATCGAGTACACCGGAGATGACCTGGATAAGGATGCTGACGGATACTATGTCGAGACCACCAAGACCTACAAGGTCGTGGAGAAGGCAGGCGAAGACAGCAGCGTGACCTATGACGAAACGGAGTATGAGATCACAGTAACACTGACAGACGACGGAGAGGGAACGATCGAGGTCACAGCGGATCCCGCAGAGGACAGCTATGACTTCACCAACACGTACAGCGCGAAGGGCGATGTCGTGATCGAGGCGGAGAAGATCCTCAAGGGAAGACCGCTCGAATTCGGCCAGTTCAGCTTCGAACTGTATGACAGCGAGGGAAGCCTGATCCAGACAGCAGAGTGTGACAATGACGGAAGCGTGGTGTTTGATGCGATCGAGTACACGCAGGATGACATGGACAAGGAGACTTCCGGCGACCTGAAGGATACCGTGAAGACCTACACGCTCAAGGAAGCGACGAAGGACGACAAGGGATATACTTATTCCGAGGCAGTCTACACGATCAATGTGACCCTGCACGACGACAAGGCGGGCACGATCGAGACATCGGCAGATAAGGACAAGTTCGACCTTACATTTACCAACATCTATGAGGCAGAGGGCGAGATCGTCCTGCATGCCCGGAAGACACTGCTCGGAGAGAGGGCACTCGAAGAGGGCCAGTTCACGTTTGTGCTCAAGGATGAAAACGGAAACGTTATTGACTCTAAGACCAACGCGGCGGACGGAAGCGTGACCTTCGACGCACTCAAATACACGCAGGACGACGTCTACGATGTAGATCCTGAGACCGGTGTATACAGCGGAGCAGGCACGAAGACGTACACCTACACCATCAGCGAAGTGATCCCTGAGGGAGCAAAAGACAACGGAGACGGTACTTTCTTCTTCAACGGATATACTTATGACGGAACGGTATACACAGTCGATGTAGTCCTCACGGACAACGGAGACGGAACGATCACGGCCGTGGATGCAGCCGGCGAGACCGATTATACATTCACGAATGCCTATGACGCGAAGGGCATACTGAAGATGGATGCGGAGAAGACATTCAAGAACGGTACGCTCAAGGGAGGCGAGTTCACATTCGAGCTCAAGGACGCGGACGGAAACGTACTGCAGAGCAAGAAGAATGACGCAGCCGGAAATGTCTCGTTCGACATGATCGATTACACGATGGCAGATGTCGCAAACAGCCCGTTCACATATACTGTGAATGAAGTGGCCGGCGACAAAGATGATATCAAGTTCGACGAGACTGTTTACACAGTAACAGTGACACTTGAAGACAACGGCGACGGAACACTGAAGGTGACGAAGTCGATCGACAACGGCGGCGTGCTGAAGTTCGTGAACGAGCAGCTGAACGTCGAGACCTCGATCACGATCGGCGGTGTGAAGGTGCTCAAGGGCCAGAATCTGAAGGATGGCCAGTTCAAGTTCGTGATGGTGGACGAGAACGGCAAGAAGATCGATGAGGCGAGAAACGACGCGGACGGAGACTTCACATTCGGAAGCATCACCTACAAGCTGTCGGATCTGGGTGGAGAGACGAAGAAAGTCTTCACTTATGATATCTATGAAGTTGAAGGAACAGACAGACGTATCATCTATGACAAGAAAGTCCACAAAGTCGTTGTGACGGTCACGGATAACGGAGACGGAACGATGACGGCGAAGGCTGACAAGTCCGGAGCGGATATCAAGTTTGTCAATACAACGAGAGACAAGACAGGCGATGAGGCACCTCTCGGAGTCCTGTTCGGAGGTCTCGGCCTCGGAGCGGCCGGACTTGTGGTCCTCCTTGAGGAGCGCAGGAGAAGGAACCGGAGACAGTGATCAGCCGGAATCGGTGACTTTAATAGCAGAGATCGAACGAAAACAGTGATTTTTGTTAAGCGGTGACCAATCGGGATCAGCTGAAGCAGAGAGAAAACTGTGACGGGAGATTCAAAATTTAATGAAAAGAGCGGGGCTGCTGCATTGGAAATCAATGCGGCGGCCCCGCTCTTTGAAGTGTGATTTACTTCTTTAATAAAAATTTCATGATTTGCTTTATAGTCTTGAAATGAGAGGGAAAACAATATATTATTAAATATATTACAAAATTATTTCAAGCTCGGTTAACAAGCACAAAACCCCTGCTGTTTTCGAAAAAGTTTCGTTAATTTCGTTTGATTTTTCGAAGAAATGGGTATAGAGTAATTGTGCATATTTGTAATATTTGGCAAAAGAAACAGCTGGCCATACGGAGCAGCTGTGTTTTATGCATTTTTAAAGCAATGTAACACTCATACTGTAAAGAGGCAGTTCAAGGTAGACGTACCTTTTTATTATATACAATGTCACTTTAAACCAACAGATTGAGATTGGAATTCGACTCTCGCATGCAGTTTGTAACGGGGTGTGGCAGACATGCATTGCAAAAGACAACCGGGATTGACAGCTATATGGGGATTGCGTTCCAAGAGGGAGAGAAACATGAAAAGTATGAAGAGACTCCTTGCATTTCTGTTGGCCGCTTCAATGTTGTTTGGCTCAAACGGCATTACTTTTGCTGCGGAAGCGGCTGCGGATGAAGCAAACGGGGTAGCGCAGGAAACTGTGGTACAGGAGGAGGCTGAGGAAAACAATGCCTCTGAAAATGATGCAGATCAGGAAGTTGATGATCTGAATGATGAGAATGAAGACAGCGAGGTAATATCGGATCAGGATGCAGGGTCTGACGGTACAACAGAAACTGCGGATACGACAGCCCCCGAGGAAGAGAACAAGGAAGACGAATCTGCTCCTGCAACAGAAGATGCTTCCGCCGGTGAGGGCGCTTCCGAAGAGCCTGCCGGAGAAATACCTGCGGAGCAGGAGAACAAGCCTGTTTATTCTGCAGGCGAGCTCTTGTTCAAAGGCAAGGACTATCAAGTGACGTTGTCTTATGACGAAAAGGCAGAAATCCCTGCGGATGCAAAGCTCGAAGTTGAAGAGATCGGGAAGGATGATCCCCGATATGAGTCCTACTTCGAGGAAGCTGCATCTGCTGTCGATAAGAGCGTGACAGACGCGCGCTTCTTCGACATCACGATCTGGGCGAACGGAACAGAAATTCAGCCCCAGAGCCAAGTCAGAGTCAATATTACTTATGATGAGGCGATCAAGGTAGAGGACGAAGCAGAGGTCCAGGCTGTCCACTTTGAGAAAGAGGACGAGGATCCCAAGGTGCTCGATATCGAGACCAACGACGGCAGCAAAGTCGATGAGATTGCGTTCGATGCACCTTCCTTCTCAGTCTACGGCGTCCTGTATACGGTCGATTTCCAGTTCGAGGGTTTCACCTTCTCGATCGCCGGAAACAGCACCATCCTTCTGAGCGAGCTCGCACAGAAGCTTAATTTCTATGGAGAAAGTGAATCTAAAACATTCTCCGTAGAGGACGTTGCGGATGTAGCGTTCACAAATGATGAACTGATCAAAATAGAGAAGCAGGAAGACGGCGACTGGCTGCTCACCAGCCTCCAGGCCTTTTCGACAAAAGAGACCCTCACGATCACTATGGTCAATGGGGATCAGTTTGTCGTGGAGGTGACGGATGCGGCAAATGCGCTGACCATAAATACCAGTCTCTATGATTACGATGATGCGACTGTCCTTCCATTTCCTTCTGATTTCAGCACAGACAACGTGTATGCGTTCGTTTACGCCGGAGGCAATACTGAGCTTAAAAACCTGCCTGATAACACGCCTTGGGCCGTTGTTGATATGAATGGAATTAAGGGATCGGGCAGCCCTTTCACGGTTAATGTTGATTCTTTCAATAACCAGGCTTGGGGTGGTGGCAATGTAGCGTATTCCTCCCTCACAGATGAGCAGAAACAGAATCTGCGAGTTCGTGTTATTCACACTGACAGCGCGCCTAAGTTGGGCGATTTGAAGAACTGGGCAAATTATGAGCAGGCTAAGTTTGAAAAAATCTGGAACGGTGGCTTTGATGGCTATGACCTGTCTAGTGCCCATGCATCAGGATCGAAACCTGAGGGCAATTATGAAGTCAACTTCAAAAAGGGAAATACACAGGAGCACGATGTAACACTCAAATTCAATCCCACAACGGATAAGGGACCGATTCCGGCTGGTAAATACTATGTAATGTTTGACGCGGTATCCCAAGACGGGAATAACCACTACTACAATGTAGTGGAAGTGAAAACCGATGGCAGTACTGACACAGTAAATCTTCCGCTAAACGAGATCTGGTCCAGCAATCAGAAGTTTTCCAACAACTGGCAGAGTATTACTGCGACTGTAATTACTCCGAAAGCAGGTAAGACGATTACACCCGGTGGAAATAAACCCATTGATGGGGACTACATCGAGTCATATTTGATGGGAGACTATTTTTATAAGTTCAAGGAACGTAAAACCGAAATAGATGAAGAACATCATATCCAACGTGATGAGTTCATTTATGAGCTTAGCAAGGCTACTTATGATAATGCTAAAACACCTGACGACATCCTTGGTGAAGCAGCTGAGTTTGGTATTGTAGCAGATACATACAGTCAGACTGGCCATAGTGAGACCAACTATGCTGTTAAAAATCTGAATCATAACGCTAATACCGATGTCTGCGGAAGCGGCAGCGGCTATATGCCTTTTTATGTTTCCAATATCACAGGGCCTTCTCTTGATATAGATCAGACGTTCTGCCCGATCGACCTGTATATTCCTGCCGACCAGGATTCAAAACTTCATTCTCATATACAGGAGCTTAAAGATAGTACGTTTACCGAACCTGAAGAAATAGCCGGTGTTCCCAAATTGACAGAGATCAATATGACGCATGCGGAAATAGAAAGCTATGTCGATGGTCTGATTTCGTCCGGTAAGCAGACTTCTACTGCATTGGCTTCGAAATCAACAATGAAGCCCGTACTGTCAGGAAATAACAAGACTGTTGATACAACGCAGTTCCCTGACGGAAAAACGATATATGTTGACTGCACAGACTGCAAGGATATTATTGGAACTTCCGGATGGATTATTAACAAGCTTCCCAATCAGAGTATTGTCTTCAATATTCCGGGGGAGAATGTATCAATCGGTGAATTCCACGTTAATGTATATAACGAATCCGGGGAAAAGATTGATGAGTCCGGAAGTACAACGGATGCCAGAGATGATGGTACTAGTGAAAAGAACAGAAAAGTAGATGAGATCATTTTTGACCACATCTCATTTAATGCCTACCAGGCTAAGACACTCGACTTGAACAATGCTTCTGCCCTGTTCCTTGCTCCGGAGGCTGAAACAGTTACACAGAGTAATGGTGCAGGATGGATACTTGCAAAAGGTACGGTGGACTCTCATGCAGAGTGGCACTTTTATCGTCACTCACGTCACTATAAGTCCAAAGGCGACTTCTCTCTTTCCGGTCAGAAGAAGATCATGGAAGGCGATGCTGAAAAGGAATATTCCGAGTTCAGTTCCATGACCTTTACCTTTGAGCTTTATGCATGTGACGAAAGCGGAACAATTGCACCGGATGCAAATGCTATTGAAACTGTTACGGCAAATTCCACAGGTGAGTTTAAGTTCAACAGTCTGAAATTCTCACATAATGACGTCCCTGAGGGCGAGACTAGAACATTCTACTACGTCATCAAAGAGCAGGTGCCTGAAGGCGGCAAAGTCGACGGTGTTAAGTATGACGCCGATCCGGTTCGAGTAAAGGTTGTTGCAACGGATGACGGAAGCGGTAACATCAGTTTTGTTATTTCAACTATGGGTGACGAAGGTTGGTCAGACGCCATCACACCCGATGACGACAAGGTCTACGAGATCGGTGACTTTGCCAATACCCTCGAGAATGGATCCCTTAAGGTCAAGAAGATCGTCAACGGCGACAACGCCAAAAACGATCAGTATGAGATCGCGGTTAAGAACAGCGCAGGTCACTATTTTGGCACCGATGGAACTGACAAGGGAACAACCGCTTTCTATGTCACTTTCGCGAAAGACCAGGAACAGACATGGAGTAATCTTCCTGCAGGTACATACACTGTGGAGGAGAAAGACGCATCTGTATCCGGTTATACATGGACACCAAGCGGAACAGGTGATGTAGCAGTAGCGGCCGGACAGACAGCTACCGCTGATGTGACTAATGCCTATGTCAAGCACACAGAAGCAGAGCTCAAGGCTGAAAAGAACTTTACAGGCCGCAACTGGAAGCCTACTGACAGCTTCGAGTTTATTCTGAAACCTGTTGGCGATGCGCCGATGCCATCTGATGCAGAGACTACAGAAGCTGGTAAGCAGAAAAAGGTTACAGCGAGAAATGCGACTGCGGTATCTTTTGGAACGATTCCTTATACCGAAGCAGGCACCTATAATTACACGATTACTGAGACTAAAGGAAATCTTCCTGGAGTAACATATGACACAACGCCTCACACAGTCAAAGTTGCCGTTAATGAGGATAATAACAAGCATCTCGTTGCAACAGTTACCTATGATAAAGGTACAGACGCACAGGAGATCACCAACACCTTCGAAGATGTAACTACACACTTTGAAGCAACAAAGGAAATTGAAAACTGGGGAACTGCGGAGAGCTTCACATTTACACTTACCGCACGGACTCCTTCTGACGCTCCGATGCCAGCAGCAAGCGGCAGAACAGCGACAGCAACGAAAGATGATACAACCGCAGTATTCGGAGACATCAAATATGAGGCTCCCGGTACATACGTCTATGTCATCAAAGAGACGGATGATCATGTTCCCGGTATCACATACGATACCAGCGACCACATTGTTACTGTAGTGGTCAGCCAGGACAATGATACGAATGAACTTTCTGCAACAGTTACTTATGGTACCGGTGAAGACGCTGAGAGCAGCCTGACGATTACCAATACCTTTACAAAGGTAGAGGCAACGCTGAAAGCTACCAAGTCGATCAACAACTGGGGAAGCGCGGAAAGCTTTACATTTACACTTGCACCGGTCGAAGGCGCTCCGATGCCCGGCGATGCGGCGACAGTGGAAAAGACTGTGACTAAGGGCGGAAGCCTCGAAGCAGTCTTTGGCACAATCGAGTATGGCGAAGTTGGTCAGTATAAGTACACAATTACCGAGACAGACGACGGTGTGCCCGGTGTCACATACGACACCACACCTCACGAGGTCATTGTGGATGTTCACAAGGCAGCTGACAGCAATGCTCTGGTAGCAGATGTAACATATGACGGTGAAAGCAGTCTGACCATCGTTAACAGTTATGCATCTACAGAGCTGGCGCTGCAGGCTACCAAGTCCATCAATGAATGGGGCGATGCAGAAAGCTTTACCTTCAAGCTGGCGGCCGGCAAGAGTCTGGTCAAAGGCGTGGAGGGAACATCTCCCATGCCCGCTTCCGATACAGCTACAGCTACTGAGGAAAACCCGACTGCTCTGTTTGGAAGCGTGAAATACGAGGAGGAAGGAACCTATAACTACACTATTACGGAAGTTGATGATCATGTCGCAGGTATCACTTACGATACGACACCTCACACAGTAGTAGTGACGGTAGCAAAGAATGCAAGTGGTGATCTGGTTGCATCTGCAAAATATGATACCAACAAGGACAGCCTTACGATCACTAACACGTTTACTTCCCTGAAGAAGCAGCTTGAGGCAACCAAGGCGATTGAAGAATGGGGCAAGGCGACCAGCTTCACCTTCAAACTTGAAGCTGTCAATGGCGCTCCTATGCCTGCAAGCGACACCGCTACAGTCACAAAGGGCGGAAGCATGAAGGCAGTATTCGGTGAGATCGAATACAAGACCACAGGAGAGTATGACTACACGATCACGGAGAAGAATGACCATGTGGACGGCGTCACATATGATACGACTCCCCACCCCGTGCATGTCAGTGTAACCAAAAATGAAACAACGAATGCCCTCGAGGCAACGATCACTTATGGGAAAGGCGAAGCGGAAGGCAGCAACCTGACGATCACCAACACATTTGCAGCCGTCGAGGCAGAGCTGCAGGCTACAAAGGATTTCGACAGCTGGGGCAAGGCGACAAGCTTTACATTTAATCTGGCGGCAGTGAGCGCTGTCGATGATGAGAACAATGCGATCAGCCCGATTCCCGTACCGGCTTCGATGACCGCGCAGGCAACACAGGCGGCCACTACGGCATCCTTTGGCAAGATCAAATATGACCAGGCCGGAACCTACACATACACGATCACGGAGCAGAACGGCGGCGTAGACGGCGTTTCCTATGACACAACACCTCATACTGCTGTGGTAACTGTGTCAAAAGATCCCGAGACGAACGCTCTCACAGCATCCGTTGAGTATGACGATGGAGAAGAAAGCCTGACCATCACAAATACCTATGCTTCTACCAAGGCAACCCTGGAAGCAACGAAGGATTTCGCAGACTGGGGCAAGGCCGATGAGTTCAAGTTCGACCTGGCGGCAGTGACCGAAGGGGCACCTATGCCGACGAGCACAACGGCGACAGCTACCAAGGATGTACCGCTGGCAAGCTTCGGCGAGATCGAATATGAGGAGGCAGGAACCTACGAGTACACGATCACAGAGCAGAACGGCGGCGCTGACGGCGTTACATATGACACGACCCCTCACAAAGTCGTCGTGACAGTGACCAAGGCAGAGGATGCGACGAACAAGCTCACTGCAACAGTGAAGTATGACGATGCAGACAGCCTGACGATCACCAACACATATACATCTGTGAAAAAAGAGCTTGAAGCTACCAAACAGCTCGATGACTGGGGAACCGCAGACAGCTTTACCTTTACGCTCAAAGCGAAGGGCGATGCACCTATGCCTGCAGATGCGGAAGACGGTGCGAAGTCTGTGGATGTAACGGAGAATGCTACTCTGGCGAAATTTGGCGAGATCGAATACGAGAAGGAAGGAACTTACGAGTATACGATCACAGAGGAGCCGGGCGATGCTGACGGTGTGACTTATGATACGACCGACCATACGGCAGTAGTCACGGTCACAAAGGATCCGGAAACCAATGCACTGAGTGCGACGGTGAAATATGACGGCGGAAATGCCCTGATCATCACCAACAGATACGCATCCTCAAATGTTGAGCTTCAGGCGAAGAAACAGTTTGAAGACTGGGGCAAGGCGGACAGCTTCACATTTACACTGGAGCCTGTTTCCAAGGATGCACCTATGCCCGAAGGAACAAGTGACGGCAAAAAGACAGCAACAGCTACCCAGGCAGATCCTACTGCTAAGTTCGGAAAGATCACTTACAAGACAACAGGTACTTACGAATATACCATCACAGAAACCGATGACGGCAAGGACGGCGTGACTTACGATACGACCCCTCATAAGGTTGTCGTGACAGTCACAAAGGACGCCGACAACAAGCTGGTCGCAGTGGCCAAATACGATGATAAGGAAAACCTGATCATCACCAATACCTACGAAGCGACCAAGGCATCTCTGGAAGCGACCAAGAGCTTCGAATACTGGGGCAAGGCAGACAGCTTTACTTTCGATCTGGAAGCACTTGAAAATGCACCCATGCCTGCAGGTGCTGCAGACGGCAAGAAGTCCGGTATCGCAACGAGTGCGAATCCTGTTGTGAACTTCGGCGAGATCACATTTGAAAAAGCCGGAGTATACGCGTACACGATCACAGAGCAGAACGGCGGCGCAGATGGTGTCAGCTATGATACGACCCCTCACGGTGTCGTTGTGACAGTGACCAAGGGCGAGGGCAACAAGCTCAGCGCAGAGGTCAAGTATGACGATGCAGAGAGCCTGACCATCACGAACACATATGCTTCGACAAAGGCAACCATCGAGGCGACCAAGGACTTTGAGGACTGGGGCAAGGCAACAGAATTTAAGTTTGATCTTGCGGCAGTGACCGAGAACGCTCCGATGCCGTCTGAGACGACAGCAACAGCAACAGAGCAGAACCCGCTGGCAAGCTTCGGCGAAATCGAGTATGAGAAGGCAGGAACCTACGAGTACACGATCACAGAGCAGAACGGCGGAGCAGACGGTGTCACGTATGACACAACTGCGCACAAAGTAAAAGTAGTAGTAACGAAGGCAAATGACGCCACCAATAAGCTCACAGCAACTGTGACATATGATGACGCAGAGAGCCTGACGATTACCAATACTTATGCAGCAACAGAGGCGACCCTGGAAGCAACGAAGGATTTTGCAGACTGGGGCAAGGCCGATGAGTTCAAGTTCGACCTGGCAGCAGTGACCGAGGGTGCTCCGATGCCGGCGAGCACAACGGCGACGGCCACTAAGAATGCACCGATCGCAAGCTTCGGCACGATCAAGTACGAGAAGGCAGGAACCTACGAGTACACGATCACGGAGCAGAACGGCGGAGCAGACGGCGTTACCTATGACACGACGGCGCACAAAGTTGTTGTGACAGTGACTAAGGCTGATGATGCGACGAATAAGCTTACGGCATCCGTGAAGTATGACGGCGCAGACAGCCTGACGATCACCAACACCTACTCTGCAGTCAGAACCAGACTGCAGGCCACCAAGGACTTCAATGCCTGGGGCAAGGCAGAGAGCTTTACATTTGAGCTGAGAGCTGTTGACGGAGCTCCGATGCCTCTCGAAGGAAGAGTTGATGGTGATGTAGCATATGCAGTGGCGACTGAGGACAGCGTGGATGCGGTATTCGGAGCCATTGAGTTTGAGAAGGCAGGAACCTATAAGTACACGATCACAGAGGCAGATGACGGCGTGGACGGTGTCACTTATGACACGACTCCTCACCAGGTCGTTGTGACTGTGACCAAGGAAGATGGAACCAACAGACTGATCCCTTCCGTGAAGTATGACGACAAGGATCTGCTGATCATCACCAACACATTCGCGTCCGCAAGCGTGACGCTGCAGGCGATGAAGGATTTTGCAGACTGGGGCAAGGCAGACAGCTTTACATTCACTCTGGATGCAGTGACCAAGGATGCGCCGATGCCGGAGAAGACCGTTG
Source organism: uncultured Lachnospiraceae bacterium (assembly GCA_902801585.1). The sequence goes on from CADCIU010000016.1 coordinate 65,834, forward strand.
TGGCGGCAACTGAGAATGCCAAGACAGCAGTATTCGGAAGCGTCACATATGAGAAAGCAGGAACATACGAGTACACGATCACAGAAACAGATGACGGCGTGGACGGTGTCACCTATGACACGACTCCTCATAAGGCTGTCGTAACGGTAGTCAAGGGTGATGGCAACAAGCTGACTGCGACTGTGAAGTATGATGGCGAGAACAACCTGGTCATCACCAACACCTATGAAGCTGCCAAGGCTGAACTGGAAGCGGAAAAGGCATTTGATGACTGGGGCAAGGCAGACAGCTTCACCTTTGAACTGGCTGCAGTGGACGGCGCACCTATGCCGGAGGGTTCGACAAACGGCAAGAAGTCCGCTATTGCTACGGAAACGCAGAAGAAAGTAAACTTCGGCGAGATCGCATTTGAGAAGGCCGGAGAATACAAGTACACGATCACGGAGCAGAACGGCGGCGCAGATGGTGTCAGCTATGACACGACTCCTCACAATGTCGTTGTGACAGTAACCAAGGGCGATGGCAACAAGCTGACCGCAGCAGTGAAGTATGATGATAAGGATTCCCTGATCATTACCAATACTTATGCGGCAACCGAGGCTGAGCTGAAGGCGACGAAGGATTTCGCAGACTGGGGCAAGGCAGACAGCTTCACGTTCAAGCTGGCAGCAGTCACAGAAGGCGCTCCGATGCCCGAGCAGACAACTGCTGAGGCTACAGAGGCAGCACCGGAAGCAACCTTCGGAATGATTACTTATGAGAAGGCCGGTACTTACAAGTACACGATCACAGAAGTTAATGACGGCATGGACGGCGTGACATACGACACGACTCCTCATGAAGTCACGGTGGTCGTCACGAAAGCTGACGATGCGACTAACGCGCTCACAGCAGAAGTGAAATATGACGGCAAGGACAGCCTGATCATTACAAACACTTATGCAGCTACTAAAGCAACACTTGAGGCAACGAAGGAATTCAACGACTGGGGCAAGGCAGAGAGCTTCACATTTAATCTCAAAGCCGTGACCAAGGACGCTCCGATGCCTGAAAAGACAGAAGTTGCTGCGACTGAGGACGAGCCCACAGCCGTCTTTGGCGAGATCACATTTGAGAAGGCAGGAACTTACGAGTACGAGATCACGGAAGTGAATGACGGTGTTGACGGTGTCACCTATGACACGACCGCACACAAGGCAGTTGTGACCGTCAGCAAAGAAGAAGGCACCAACAAGCTGAGCGCATCCGTGAAGTATGATGGCAAAGACAGCCTGATCATCACGAACACGTTTACAGCAGTTGAAGCTACTTTGGAAGCAACGAAGGACTTCAATGACTGGGGCAAGGCGGAGAGCTTTACATTTGACCTGGCAGCAGTCACGGAAGGCGCACCGATGCCCGAGGATACGGAAGCAGTTGCGACGAAGGAAAATGTCAACGCGGTATTTGGCAAAGTCACTTATGACAAAGCCGGAACGTATGAGTACACGATCACAGAGCGCAATGACGGTGCAGACGGTGTAACCTATGACACGACCGCACACAAGGTAGTTGTGGAAGTCAGCAAAGAAGAAGGCACCAACAAGCTGAGCGCATCTGTGAAGTATGACGGAAAGGATACTCTGATCGTCACGAATACTTATGCAAGCACGAGCGCTACGATCCAGGCGACAAAGAAATTTGACGACTGGGGTAAGGCAGACAGCTTTACATTCGATCTTGCTGCAGTGACGGAAGGCGCACCGATGCCTGAGAATAAGGTGGCAACAGCGACCGAGAGCGCTAAGACCGCAGTATTCGGAAGTGTTGAGTACGAGAAGACCGGTAAATATGAGTACACGATCACAGAGCGCAATGACGGTGTGGACGGTGTGACCTATGACACGACCGCACACAAGGTAGTTGTCACTGTGACCAAGGATGCCGACAACAAGATGATCGCAAAGGTCACCTATGACGGCGAGTCCAGCCTGATCATCACGAACACCTTCACAGCAGCGAAGGCAAACTTCGAAGCGACCAAGGAGTTCAATGACTGGGGCAAGGCAGACAGCTTTACATTCGATCTTGCAGCAGCGACTGATGGTGCACCGATGCCGGCTGAGACAACAGCAACGGCGACCGAGGGCAAGAAGGCAGTCTTCGGCGAGATGGAGTTTGATAAAGCCGGAGTATATGAGTACACGATCACAGAGCAGAACGGCGGAGCAGATGGTGTCAGCTATGACGTAACACCTCACACCGCCACTGTAGTAGTGACCAAGGATGCTCAGACGAATGAACTGAGTGCAGAGGTCACCTATGACGGAGAGAAAGAACTGATCATCACCAATACTTTCACAGCAGCAATTGCCCATGTGGAAGCGACGAAGGTTCTGGAAAACCGCGACTGGTTCAATGCAGACGAGTTTGAATTTGAACTTGCAGCAGTGACAGAGGGTGCACCTATGCCCAAGGCCAAGACAGCTAAGGCGACAAAAGAGGAACCTACGGCAGTCTTCGGAGATATGGAATTTGTTAAGGCCGGAACATACCAGTACACGATCACCGAGAAGGACGGCGGAATTGAGGGAATCACTTATGACACCGAGCCTCACGGAGTGACTGTCACGGTATCCAAGGCAGATGACGAGACGAATGAACTCACAGTTAATGTCAACTATGACGGAAAAGATAAGCTGGAGATCACCAACAAATATGCTTCTGAGGGCGAGATCATCCTGAAGGTGAAGAAAGAGCTGAAGGGAAGAAATATCGCACTGGATGACGGCGTATTCGAATTCCAGCTTATGGATGAAGATGGCAATGTCCTGCAGACCGCGAAGAACGATGCGTTTGGCAATGTAGAGTTCGACAAGATCTCTTACACGCAGGATGACATCGACAGCTGGGATGCAGAGAAGGGCACCGGAACCGGTACGAAGACGTACAAGGTGAAGGAGATCATTCAGACAAAGGACGGCTACACGTTTGATGAGAGCGAATTAGAGATCACCGTCACTCTGACAGATGATGGAAAGGGAGCGATCACAGCAGAAGCCGACAAGGACATTGATGATCTTGTATTCAAGAACGAATATGAGGCAGAGGGCGAGATCGTCCTGCATGCCCAGAAGACACTGCTCGGAGAGAGGGCACTCGAAGAGGGCCAGTTCACGTTTGTGCTCAAGGATGCAGGCGGAGAAACTATTGACACAAAGACCAACGCGGCGGACGGAAGCGTGACCTTCGACGCACTCAAGTACACGCAGGACGACGTCTACGATGTAGATCCTGAGACCGGCGTATACAGCGGAGCAGGCACGAAGACGTACACCTACACGATCAGCGAAGTAATCCCTGAGGGAGCGAAGGACAACGGAGACGGAACTTACGATTACAAGGGATACACCTACGACGGAACGGTCTACACAGTCGATGTAGTCCTCACGGACAACGGAGACGGAACGATCACAGTTGTGGATGCAGCCGATGGAACGCAGTCGGGCAGCACGGATCCTGCTGCTGAGGCAGGCACAGAGCCGACAGACAGTGAACCGGCAGCAGAAAGCAGATATGTATTCACGAATGCTTATGACGCAAAGGGCACACTGAAGCTGGATGCTGAGAAGACATTCAAGAATGCAACTCTCAAGGGAGGCGAGTTCACATTCGAGCTCAAGGATGCAGATGGCAACGTACTGCAGAGCAAGACAAATGACGCAGCCGGAAATGTATCGTTCGACATGATCGCTTACACAATGGCAGACGTCAAGAATTCACCGATCACATATACTGTGGTTGAGAAAGCCGGATCGAAGGAAGGCGTGAAGTATGACCAGACCGTTTACACAGTGACAGCGACACTTGAGGACAACGGAGACGGAACACTGAACGTGACGAAGAAGATCGACAACGGCGGCGAGCTGAAGTTCGTGAACGAGCAGATGAACGTCGAGACATCGATCACGATCGGCGGTGTGAAGGTGCTCAAGGGCCAGAATCTGAAGGCCGGTCAGTTCAAGTTCGTGCTTGTGGATGAGAACGGCAAGAAGATCGACGAGGCGAAGAACGATGCAAGCGGAGACTTCACGTTCGGAACCATCACTTACAAGCTGTCGGATCTCGGCGGAGAGAAGAAGAAAGTCTTCACTTACGGAATCTCTGAAGTTGAAGGAACAGACAGACATATCATCTATGACAAGAAAGTCCACACAGTTGTTGTGACGGTCACGGATAACGGAGACGGAACGATGACGGCGAAGATGGACAAGTCCAGAGCGGATATCAAGTTTGTCAACACGACGAGAGACAAGACAGGCGATGAGGCACCTCTCGGAGTCCTGTTCGGAGGTCTCGGCATCGGAGCAGCCGGACTTGCGGTCCTTCTTGAGGAGCGCAGGAGAAGGGGCCGGAGACAGTGATCATCCGTAGAGATTAACGGATCGGATCAACTGATTCGATGAAAATGAAAAGCGGGCGTATCTTCGGATACGTCCGCTTTTTTTAGGTGTTTTATTTTTGCTCCATATTTATTGACCGCATGTAAATAAAGTGTGCTATGATGTAGAGTAATCAATTCGTGTATTGCATTCTGTTCCCGGAGAAAGTGAGGGGCATTGAATGAGAATGAGCAATTTCCGGAAAGCATTGAAAATGTATATGAAGCCTGCGGCTGCCTTGCTTTTGGGACTGGTACTGACGCTTGCAGCACCTGCAGGAGCTTTTGCTTCTGAAAACTCCGAGATGCCGGACCTCTCCCGCAGCGGTTCCATTTCGGTTACATTTAAGAACCCCAAGAATGGGAAACCGGTCGGCGGAGAGAACATCTTTGCCTTGTATAAGGTCGCTGATGTGGTGGTCGACAACGGTTTTCACTTCGTCTACCGAGATAAGTTTGCGGAAGCAGACGACAGTCTGAGTGAGGATGCGGATCTAAGTGCCGAATTGGCTGCTAAGCTTGCCAAATTGGCGGACAGCCGCGGAATCAGCCCGGCGGTATCCTCTGCTACGCCGGACGGAAGCGGCGTCGTATCCTTCGACGGGCTTGAGGTCGGACTATATCTTGTAGTTCAGACCGGCACCGGAAAAGGCGATGAGGCTTACACGATCGATCCATTTCTGGTGACGATTCCGCTCAAGGGTTCTGACGGTGCATTGATCTACGATGTGGACGCAACACCCAAGGTCGGAATTAAGCCGAACGAGACGCCTCCCAAGAAGACGCCGCCGAAGCGACCTCCGAAGCTTCCCCAGACCGGCCAGCTCTGGTGGCCTGTGTTTGTCGGCGCTGCTGCCGGAATCATACTTCTGGTGTCCGGCATCATGAACAAGAAGAGGGGTTGAAATAACTGAGATCGATCCTATGAGGGATCAAAGATTCCGTTAAGATACAGATTCGTTCAGACCAGTAGAGACTTTGATCCATTCCCAGACTGCCTTGATCGGCAGTCTGGGCGTTTTTTTGGAGGATTGGCATTTGATCGGCAGTCTGAGCGTTTTTTGGCATATAAGCCGTGTTTTGAAAAGAGGAGCAGATGGATAATAAGAAAAAAAATAATCGCCGGAGCGTGTTCGGGAACATCCTGATCATATTGGGATTACTCCTGATCGCTGCGTCTATAGGGCTCACTGTATACAATTTGTGGGATGCAGAGCGCGCCGCACAGGAATCGAATGCGATTGCGGATATTCTGATCAAGGAGATCGGCGATGATTTTGTGGACGGCATTACGGTCCTCCCCTATACAGACCCCAATACACCGATGCCGACGAAGATGATCGACGGATATGAATATATCGGCATATTGGAGATTCCCAGCGAATCCCTGACGCTCCCGGTAATGAGCAAATGGGATTATGACAGGCTGAAGATCGCTCCCTGCCGGTTTACCGGATCGTATTACTCAAACGATCTGGTCATCTGCGGACATAACTATTCCAAGCATTTCAGCCCCATTAAATGGATGGATATAGGAGAGGATATCTATTTTATAAATGTGGAGGGATTGACGATCCACTACATCGTGGTAAACCGCGAGACGCTGCAGCCGACGGATGTAGATCTGATGGTGGACAATAAAAATAACAACAAAGAATCCACAATGGACTGGGATATGACGCTGTTTACCTGCAACATCGGCGGCCAGACCCGATGTGCGGTTCGGTGCAGCCGGGTGGATACGGAGTACAGCGGGGAAGAGATGAATGAATTGCCATAAAAATAACAAAATGTCAAAAAAGTCCTAAAGTTTGTCAAAAAATTATCTATTTGAATTTGCGAGGGGATGTTAGTATACATCATGTAAGCAATACAAAGCTTCATTCATAAATTACCCCCCTAAATATTAAACATCCCCTATGAAGAAGACCGGCTGTGACAAACAGCCGGTCTTCTTCACTATGGCGAGACCGGCGGCAGCAAGCAGCCGGTCTTTTGTTTTGAGGATCTGCAGATCACTTAGAAACGGTCAGCCGGTGATCTTGATCTGGCAGGAACGCATGGTCTCCAGAGCAGCTTCATGCTTGAAGGGAGTCACGCCGGCGCAGCAGGATGCATCGCAGGAGATCGGAGTCTCCGGGAGTGCAGCCTTGAGATACAGGGCATTGGAGACAACGCAGATATCTGTGCACAAGCCGACCAGTTCAATTTCGATTCCGTCCTCTTCGCGGCGGTTCAGGATCTCCATGAGTTTGGCAAGCTGTGTGCTGCCGAATGTGGGTTTATCCATAATGTGATCGGGAAAGATCAGCTCGGCAATGTCGGGACGGATCTCCCAGCCCTGCGTGCCGCGGATACAGTGAGGAACCGGAAGATTACGGCCTTCCTGGGTATCGAGATAAAAATCCGTGTGGGTATCTCTGGTAGCAAATACATTCTCCTTGGGGTAGCTGCGTATTTTGGCCTTGACGTTCTCGACAATGGCGGCAGCCTCGGGCGTGCCGAGCGCACCGTCAATAAAATCATTCTGCATATCAATCACGATCAATATCTTCTTCATTTCAGGTTTTCCTTTCTGATACGTATCTGTTTTGCGGATCTATTCGCATATATGAGCGCATCATAGTTCTGTATTTACATGGCAATATCATATCACACATATCAGTTCTTCCGATACTCGCGGGAGGATTTTTCCGGCTGCTTCTGTGCGCGAGATTCGGAGTGCAGGACAGACGAAAGAGGATCATCAGCAGACGGGCACTTAGTACGCTTTCATTGACTGTTAGCTAAAAGAATGTTAAAGTAAATTAAATTATTGTGCAAGGGAGTCAAAAAAGTGCGCCCCAAACAGAGTATCACGCAAGCCGATGTGGCCAGAGAATTGAATATCAGTGTGGTGACCGTTTCCAATGCTCTTGCAGGCCGGAAAGGGGTCAGCGATGCGCTCCGAGAGAAGGTGTTCCGGAAGGCGGCGGAGATCGGTTACCTCGACAGCACATCGGAAGCAGAGAAAGAGTACATCGACAGGATCGGTATCGTTGGTCTGTGCCCGTTTGAACTGGAAGACCTCGCGGCGGACTGCCGGATCGATCTGGTGACGATTGAGGAAAAAGACCTGGGGAGTGCACTGTGCGAACGCGAGGGAGTATCGACGATCGTACTGTGCGGCAGCGAAGCCGGAGAAGCCTGGAAAAGTGCTCGTGCCGCCATAGATGCGGTGCGATCAGGCATTTATGTGATCGGCTACGGATTTTACGACAGGAGTATTCCCATTGACTTTGTTGCCGAGGATGGATTTCATTCGGTTCAATACCCGGTGCGCGAGCTGAAGGCGCTGGGGCACAGAGGTATTGCCTACCTGACTTGGGAGGACACATTTAAGGACAGCGCCAGTCTGGACCGTTTTCTCGGATTTCGTATGGCAATGGAGGATGATCTGACGGAGATCAGCCGATCCGGTGCGGGAATCCATTGGGATAAGACGAGAAGGATCACATGGGAGAAACTCTCGGAAACGATCGACAGGATCGGACGGGAAACATTCGACGCGTGGGCGGAGTTCTGGGCGGAACCCGGCAGGATCCGGCTGCAGTCCGATATGCCGCAGGCATGGATCTGCGAGGACTCCGCTTTGGCCTGCAAGGCCATTCACAGACTCCGCGAGATCGGGATCAGGGTTCCGGAGGACATCTCGATCGTGGGATACGGGGAGCCTGATGTGAAACAGCAGAGGGGAGTTCCGGCTTTGTCGTATTTTGCAGAAGACGGCTTTCAAATGGCCGGGAAATGTCTGTCTCTGTCACAGCGCAGCAGGGTTAAAACACAGTCGGACGGTCATGTGACGGTCGGATGCGAGGGAACACCGGAGCCCTGTCCGGGCAATACGCCGGACCGATGCGGGACGCCCACGGTTCATTGGATCACGGGACTTTTCTTCAGGGGAGGCTCGATCGCGCCTCCGAGAAATACAGTTCGCTGAAGGCCGCAGAAGTCACGCAAAAGTTATGTGGTTAAGAGAACAGCAGCAGGCTGATAGGAGAGATTATGCCGGAATCTGCCAGACTTAAGGATATAGCGGAGCCGCTGGGAGTGAGCGAAGTGTCTGTTTCCAATGCCCTTTCCGGGAAAAAGGGCGTCAGCGACAAACTGCGGTCATTGATACTGGATAAGGCGCGGGAGCTGGATTTTGATCTGTCGCGCTATGACAGAAAGAAGAACAACAGCCCTATGGTCGGCGTGATTATCTCTAAGCGATATGCCGATCAGAATAACTCATTTTACCGGATGTTGTATCAGCAGTTGATTCTGGAAGCAGCTAAAGAAGGGGTTCTTGTTGTTCCGGAGATCGTTTGCGATGAGGGGGAGCAGGCCGCCTCGGAAAGTGCCCGCGTGGAGGAAAATCAGGCCGCCTCGGAAAGTGCCCGCAGAAAGGAGACGGATGCAGCCCTGCCGCACATGATGTCTGCAGTGAAGCCGGACGGGCTTTTTCTTGTCGGAGAGATGCAGGACAGGTATATCCGCCGTCTGATCGGGCAGGTCAGTATGCCGGTGGTTCTTTTGGACTACTGCAGCCCGTCGCTTGGGTGTGATGCAGTCATGTCTGATAACTATATGGGAATGTATGAGATCACCGAGTATCTGATCAGGCGCGGACACAGAGAGATCGCGTTCGTGGGGACCTGCAGAAGTTCGGAGAAAATGCGGGAACGCTTCTGCGGGTTCTTGAAGTGCATGTCGGATTATCACCTTCCGGTGCATCCGGAGTGGATCATCGATCAGGAGGATCGAGGGGCTTTAAACAGTATCCTGACATCCCCCGGCGAGCGGCCGACGGCATTTGCCTTCAGCAGTGATGCTGCAGCGGCATCGACATTGAGAGTCCTAAAGGAGCGCGGCCTTGGAGTGCCGGAGGACATTTCTGCAGCCGGGTATGGTGACGATCTTTGGGACAGGAGTTTGGAGGCCGGCCTGACCAGATATGCGGTGGACATGAGAGCAATGGCAGAGGAAGCGGTCCGTGTTATGATGCAGAGAATCGAGGGATACAACGGCGAGCGGCGGGTGTGGAGCGCAGTATCGCACATGGAGGCCCGAAACAGTGTGCGGGCTGTATTTTGACGAAGCGCGGGGAAGTGCAATGAGTAAGAACGTTACAATGGCGGAAATCGGGAAGAAACTGGGGGTCAGCACAGTCACTGTGTCCAAAGCGCTTTCCGGGCAGAAAGGCGTGAGTGAGGAGCTGCGCGGACGGATCCTGAATACGGCGGTGCAGATGGGATATCAGAAGCCGCAAAGGAAAGAGCAGGACGAGACGCGGACGATCGGCGCAGTGATCGCGCAGCGGCATTTGGACAAGGGCGGCGCGTTTTATTGGAATCTTTATCATGAAATTTCCAGGCAGATGATCCTGAGCGGAGGAATTTCTGTTTTAGAAGTGATCGGCTCTGAAGCGGAGCGCTGCAAGGAGATGCCCAAGATCATTGCGGAAGATCGGGCGGACGGCCTGATCGTGATCGGGGACTTCAGCAGAGAATATACAGGTATGCTCCACAGCAGTCAGAAAATGCCGATCGTGGAACTGGATACCGTCTGGAGAGAGGGACCTGCGGATGCCTTCGTATGTGACTATTTTGGCGGCGGGTATATGATGACAAGATACCTGCAGAATTTGGGACACACAAAGATCGGATTTGCGGGAACATCGTTTATGGCGGCAGGTTCTGATGAGCGATATTATGGATATGTCAAGGCGCTCACGGAAAATGGGATCCGATTGCGGGATGACTGGATCCTCAAGGACGGAATGCCCGAAGGGCGATTTGGAAAGAGTGGAGAGCGCGGTGCTGACGGGCTGCCTGAACGGCCGGATGAGATGCCGACTGCCTTTTGCTGCAGCAATGATCGGGCGGCGGCTCATCTGCTTAGGAAACTTGCCGCTAAAGGCTGCCGTGTGCCGGAGGATGTCTCCGTCGTCGGATTTCATGACTGCATATCCTATGAGCAGGAGGCGGAGTTGGCGCGCGTTACCATGTATGAGCCGGACAGATCTGTGATGGCGCAGCTGGCGGTGAAAAGACTTCTGCATAAGATCGAGAACCCCGGTCCTCCGGAAGGGGTCATGATGGCTGCGGGTAGGATCATCGAGAGGGGAAGCGCGAGAAAACTGAGCGATTCGGAACGGAGAGATTTATGACAACAAAGCAAAAGCTTCAGCAGTTCAAAGATTATTACCTCGGCGGGACGCTCGCAGTTATCGCAGCGGCGGCGCTGATCATCTTTATGGTATCCCGGTTTCTGATGCCGCAGAAAGAGGCGGTGCTGAACATTGCAGTTTTTGATACAGAGCTGTCGGATGAGGCAGAGGCACAGCTGGCGCAGGAGATCCGGACGCATCTGGGACTTTCTGATGACGCGGAGATCATCGTGGACAGCGGTTATACGTCTGTTAATACGAATGAATATGCAAGGCTCAGTGTTTTGGCATCGGACGGCAAGGTGGATGTAGTCATTGCAGGACAGGAGGCGTTCGGGGAGCTGGCAGGTTACGGGTATTTCAAAGATCTGTCCCTCTATCTGCCTCAGGACATGAAGGAGGCGTATGCTAAAGACCTCATGTCCTTCACTTACACATCGGACGCGGCGGCTGAGGACGCGGAAGAGATGGGCGAACTGGCGACCGGGGATTATCCGTTTGGCTTGTCGCTGAGCGGCAGTGCGCGCTGGAAAGCGATGACAACTGAGAGCAGCATGGCAGCTGAGGAGCCGGTTTTGGGTGTGATCATGGAATCTGAGAAAACAGACAGCATTTACGGGTGTATCCGGGTGATGATGGGCGAGTAAGATGCTTGCATGGCAAAACAGAGATGCAGGAAGTTGGTGAGAGTCGTGGAGAACTATGAGATCCAGGCTGAGATCGAGGCGTATCTTAGAGAAAAGGGGATTCAGGCCGCCGTATTGCACAGCGGGAGGCAGGGGGAGTTTAAGCTCACCTTTCCTTTTGATACCGGTGAAGAGTCAGAAACGGTAACCGTAGGGAAAACATATAAGAGGATCGTGTCATCCGCTTACCGCACAGCAAAAAAGAGGGCTGCCTGGAAGAAAAAGGAGCGGGAAGAGTACCTGAAGAAGTGCCCGGTCTACGGCACGTTCATCGCGCAGGCTGTCCTGGATACGGTCGAAGACAACAGGAACCGATTAACTCAGGCGCAGATCATCAATATCCTGCGGGGAACGGATCTTTCCGAAGATTACGTATTCGGGAGGTTTACGGGGAAGTTTAAGCTGCTGCAGAAAGCAGAGATCAGTGATGTGATCTTTGCCCTTGAGCGCTATGACGCACTGCGCAAGCGCCGTGTGCATGGCGAGAACAGAAATTATCATGTCTACAGTGTTACACGGACGGGGAGGCTTCTTTCAAATCTCCAGAACACCCCCCTGCCGCGTAAGGTCCCGGTTACGGAGCAGGAATACTACCTCGCTCTCAGAGCGGTCAGGGACGACATCCATAGGCTCACAGACAGGAAAAAGCAGGAATTTCTCAAGGTCATTGCAGAAAAGCCGGGGATCTTCCTGACAGATCCCGAGCTCATTCTGGACTGCGTGGAGCTTATGGGAAAAACCGCGGAGGATTACCTGAAAGGATATTTTGCGGGGGAGGAGCGGCGGAACAGGAGAGATATCCTCAGGCTCCTTGTGAACGCGGCTGCGGGAAAAGGAAAAGTACTGCCCGGAAACGACCTCCATGCGTTCATGGAAAGAAAAGAGAAAAAGAAGAGAGCCAAGGAAGAATCCAAACGCAGGGACCAGGAATTGTTCCGACTCGTGCTCACGGAGATCCCGGACAATTATGTTGACCTGTATCCGGCAGCAAGAAGCATGAAGAGGCATTTTGTGCTCCACATCGGGCCCACGAATTCGGGAAAGACCCATGACGCGATCGAAGAACTCATACATGCGGATAACGGCATCTATCTCGCACCTTTGCGTCTGCTTGCCTATGAACAGTATGAGAAGATGAACCGCGCGGGGTGCCCGTGTTCACTCGTCACCGGAGAGGAACAGTTTATCATCGACGGGGCAAAGCATCAATCCTCCACGATCGAGATGCTCAGCCTGAAGAATCGGTACGACGTGGCGGTGATCGACGAGGCGCAGATGATCGCGGACGGCGAGCGCGGCGGCGCTTGGACGGCAGCGATCATGGGCGTGTGCGCCTTAAGGATCCATGTGTGCGCCGCCCCGGAAGCAGAAAAGCGGATCATCGAGATCATAAGGGACTGCGGCGACGATTACGAGATTGTCCGACACAGGAGAATGACGCCGCTGGTGTATGAAGAGAAGGTCTTTCATTTCCCCAAAGACGTCAGGCCGGGGGATGCGCTGATCGTCTTTTCCAGGGGCAACGTACATGCGGTCGCTGCGCAGCTCAAAAAGAAGCATGTGGCGTGCAGCATTATTTACGGCGCTCTGCCGTATGACGTGCGGCACAAGCAGGCAGAACTCTTTGCCGCCGGAACTACGGAAGTGGTGGTCGCCACAGATGCGATCGGCATGGGAATGAACCTTCCGATCCGCCGCGTGATCCTGATGGAGACCACTAAATTTGACGGCGTTTCGAGGCGGCCGCTGCGCTATGAGGAGATCCGACAGATCGTCGGAAGGGCAGGCCGGTACGGGATCTACGACACAGGGTATGCAGCTTCCGCAAACGGCGATCAGAGGGTCAAAACAGCGATTGTTGACAACCCTCGCCCTGTCGGAAGAGCTGTCATCGATTTCCCGGAGACGCTCCTGACAGTGGATGCCCCCATACTGGATCTTATCAAGAAATGGGAAGAAGTCGTACCTGCAGAGGGGTGGCAGAAGGAATCCATCGTACAGATGCGCCGTCTGGCAGAGTTCACAAAAGACCTGGCGGCACCAAAAAAGCTGGCATATGATTTTTTGACGATACCATTCGAGGAGGACAACGGCGCCCTCTACGACATCTGGTATAAGGTATTTGTGAAGGAAGTACGCGGGGAAGAGTACAGTATTTATGATCTTGTCGATTCCATGAAGCTGGAAAAGCCGTCCAGTGCGGATGCCATCGACATATTGGAGCAGCAGCACCGGATCCTGGATCTGTATTTTAACCTGGCAAGGAAATTCCAGCCGCTGGAGAGCACGCTGAAACTGATCATGGAGAAGAAGAGGATCTGCTCGGGGAGGATCATGAAAGTCCTCGAGACACGCGGCTTCAAAGAGCGGCGGTGCAAATCTTGCGGGAAGCCCCTTCCATGGAACCACCCTTACGGACTTTGCACGAAATGCTATGAGAGGCAGCAGGAGAGATACGATCGATAAAACGGAAATGCCATGAGAGGCAGCCGGAGAGGTAATATCGTTTAATTATATTTAAGGGGATGTTGATCAGCTGAACTTTTCAGCTGATGCAGCATCCTCTTTTTGACGATCGTATGAGGTATCGTATGAGGGGGACTATCGCTTTGGAGCGTTATTCTCTAAGGCGACAGTCCCCGATCAATGCTTAATCCCGGGGGCTTCAGACGGACGTGTGCGGCGCAGATGTATTAAGGCTTGAGCTCGAAGGTCTCATCCACATAAGGTTCGTACACGTTTTTGTCAGAGTAGACGCGAATGGGCAGCGTGATCTCCTTGACTTCCGTGATGTCGTTTTCATTCAGGGAGGATTTGTCCCATAGAATGGTGGAGATGGCCGATTTGCCCGCTGTGACGATCTCTGCCCAATAAGGATCGCACATGATGCCGTTGACGGAAGTGTTCTCGGCGCTGAAGACCAGGTCTTCATCAGACTTGTTGACCAGGCGAACGCGGGCGGCAAAGCCCCAGGTGTTGTCGGGATCATAGCCGGTCAGCGCGATGAGACACTTGTCGTTGTCGACCAGGACTTTGTCGCTCTCAGAGGGAGCCCAGGCGGGGTATGTTTTGGTGTCGGAACTGTCACCGGTCGGATCGACTGTAAAGGAGTCATGGATCAGGGGCGCTTCCGTATAGTCCTCGTCGTTGTAGACGTTCAGTGTAAAGCACACCTCGCTGACGTCTGCGATCTGCCGCTCTTCGAGAGCGTCTCGCATCCAGGTGATCTCGCAGTTGCCTTTGCGGCCGCCGGTGATGACTTCCGCCCAGAAGGGATCGCACATGATATTATTGAGAGACACTTTCTCAAAGGAGAACATCAGGTTCTTGTCCGTTCGGTTCTCCAGGTAGACTTTCCAGGTATAGCCTTGAGCAGCGTCTGCGCGGACTTCTTTGATGGCGAAGAAGATATCCTCCCGGTCTACGATGACCTGGCTGAAGGTGCCGTCATCCGGGGCGGATGTGTTTGTGCCGGTGTCACGGTCGTTTGCGTCGTTGTCTGTTTTGGCGACGCCCCAGCCGTCAACAGCAGATTCGTCCGTGTCCGGGATTGGAGCGTCGGACTGATCATTTGCGGCGGTGTCATTTGCAGGTGTGCCGCCGGCGGGGGTGCCGGTGTCCGCGGAAGGTTTGTCGGTGTCGGTATCAGAACCGGCGGACGGGGAAGCGGAGCTGTCAGATGATCCGGAAGGCGTGCCGGCGCCGCATCCGGCACAGATGCCTGTGATCAGAAATGTAAAAATGAGCACAAAAATAACGGCTTGTTTTCTCATAAAAGTAAAACCTCCTTGAAATATTGATTAATAAAGCATTCAGGTTTCACGTCAGATTAAACCGCCGTTTGCTGTTATGAGTATAGCATAACAGCGTGCATGTGTGCACAAAAACATGCTACAATGACGGGGTAATAATACTCCCGGGCCTCGGGCTCGGGAAGAGATTGCGCACTATAGCCTTGGGCTGTGGGAGGGATTGCGCCTCCGGGCTTTGAGTCCGGGGCATGGAGGAGGAATCAGATTGGAGAATCAGTTTGAGCGCACCGAGATTTTGATCGGAGCGGATGCGATGAAAAGGCTGAGGAACAGCAAGGTGGCTGTATTCGGCGTGGGTGGTGTCGGCGGATATGTCGCGGAGGCGCTTGCAAGGAGCGGTGTCGGTGCCTTTGAACTGATCGACCGCGATCAGGTCAGCATCACGAACCTGAATCGGCAGATCATTGCGACATGGAAGACCGTTGGCAGAGATAAAGTTGAAGTGATGGCAGAGCGCATCCGCGATATCAATCCGGAGGCGGAAGTTGTGATGCGCAAGTGCTTTTATTTACCCGAGACGGCTCAGGATTTTGACTTCTCACAGTATGACTATGTAGTGGATGCGGTGGATACAGTCACAGCCAAAATAGAGATCATCATGCAGGCGCAAAGGGCCGGAGTTCCGGTGATCAGCAGCATGGGAGCCGGCAATAAGCTGGATCCGTCTGCTTTCAGAGCGGCGGACATCTATGAAACTTCGGTGGATCCTCTTGCAAGAGTGATGCGGAGGGAATTGAAAAAGAGAGGCGTGAAAAAGCTCAAGGTCGTTTATTCCACAGAGACGCCGATCAAGCCGCTGGGCCGGATCGAAGCGGATCCCGGTGCGGGGCGCAAGGATGTGCCGGGCAGTTCAGCGTTTACGCCGTCGGCAGCAGGGCTTCTGATAGCGTCAGAAGTAGTGAAGGATCTGATCGGATGAAAGGAGACAGGGGACGGTTCTCTGTCTCCTTATTCAAATTGATACAGTTAACGGCCTGATATATCCCCGGCGGAGGCTCACGTACCTAATGCTCTCCGCCGGGGATATATCAGGCTTTTACAACAATTCAGACAGGAGACAGAGAACCGTCCCCTGTCTCCCGCATTGACACAGAAACTACAGGTCGGCAGATCGCGTGATCTATAATGCATTCAGAACACAGGAAAAGACGCGTCACCACAAATAAATACAACAAGGGAGAAAACATCATGGCAAACAGAAAATGCAGAAATTGTGGAATGTCGGTATCGGATATAGCAGTCTTTTGTCCCAATTGCGGGAGTCCGATCGGTGAGAGCGAGCCGCAGAAGCGGATCAACCCGATTGAAGGAAATGCCGGGATCATATCCCGTTATGATACAAATCAGAGAGAAGAAGCCCCTAAGAAAACGAAACGGTCGTTGAATCCCCTTATGATCGCAGGGGGAGCTGCAGGCGCCCTGCTGGTCTTGATCCTGGGAATCGGCATCGCAGCCGGCGGCGGCAAGAAGATCGATCTGGACGATTATCTTCAGTTCCAGGCGACCGGATACGATACAGTGGGAAGAGCGGAGTGCTATTTTGACAGAATGGCATATGAAAATGATGTCTACGAGATCCTCGACAAGAAGGGCATTTGGGACAGCGAGCCCGGCTCCAAGAAGGCAGAACTCGCAGAAGATCTCCTGAGCGCCTTCTATGAGCCGGTCCTCGACAAGGACAGCGGTCTCAGCAACGGAGACAAGGTTGAAGTGACAACGGAATACGACGCGTCAAAATACAAAAAGCTCGGCGTCAAACTGACAGGCGGCAAGAAGACCTTCGAGGTGGCGGAGCTTGCGCCGGTACAGGATTTTGACCCTTTCAGCAGTCTGCAGGTTACGTTTGGCGGTGTCTCCCCTATGTGCACGGCGGCACTGGACGGGATGACAGACGGACTGACTTATACAGCGAGCCAGGATGCCGGTCTTGCGATCGGCGACACAGTGACTGTGAGCGTCAGTTATAACGGCGGACAGGATTTTTCGGAGTTTACGGCGGATACGGGGCTGAAGGTCACCGCCACTGAGAAAACATACGAGGTCAAGGATATGCCTCACTATCCGGAAAGCCTTTCGGAGATTCCCGATGACATGAAGAGCAAGATGGACAAAGTAGCAAGAGAGTCCATCGCTCAGATGCAGACGACGGAGTGGGAAAATGATTTTGAGCTGCTGGGTGTTGACTTTGTCGGGTATTACTACCGCACGCCCAAGAAGATCAATCTGTATCAGGAGTCGGACTACAGACTCTATATGGTCTACAAGATCAAGGTGGCAACTTCGGCCGGCAACAATTTCGAGTTTTATAATTACTGGTGCTTCAAGAACATGGAAATTCTGCCCAACGGCACATGCACCTGCGACCTGTCTGACTATGAGGTGGGCGGAGAAAAACAGAAAATTTGGGAACAGTTTCCCCATCAGGTTAATAGTTACACGTCTTATTATCGCGGATTCAACACGACCGATGCGATCTTCAATCAGGAGATTGCCAAATATACGGATCTGTATGATTACGAATCAACCGTCACAGACGGAAATGCACAGTCTGTGACCGGCGAGGCAGCTGAGGCGGAGCAGTGATCCGCGAGAGAGGTGAAAGCGACCTCTGGGGTGGTTTGTCGCCTCCGAGGCTTGGGCTTGGGGCGAAAAATTACCTAGAGCCCGGAGCATGAGGAAATATGTGTTGTATGCACAAATTTTGGAAATTATAATGATACTTATAATACAACATCAGAGTTTATTGTACGAATCGTACAATAAGCGAGTCGTTCATAAGAAAAGGAGGGCAACATGAAAACAACAACTAAACGGTTCAGAGCATTCTTTCTTCTGCTGTTGTGCCTGACGCTGGTCATTCCGAGGATCGACAGCAACGCTGCTGCCACACCGAGGCAGCAGGCGATGAAAGCTTACAAGACCTGGCTGGGAAGAAACACGGTGCGTGTGATCGGAACGGAAGGTCCTTTAAATGGATACTACCTGACGAATTTTACCACTAAAAAGAAGTACAGCCCCGACAAAGCCTCGGATGTCAAATTTGCTCTGGCGAGTATTGATGGGGACTCGATTCCGGAATTGATCATCAGCGTAAAGAAAGACAATCGTCCGCTGTTTGGAATCTTGACGTATAAAAACGGAAGAATTACAAGGGTTTACAGTTCGAATGGCTTGACAAGTTTTGGGGGATACTTTTTCAAAACCGGTTATTTCAACATGACCACATCTGAACCTGCTTACAAAAAATCGCTTTATTGCAAGTTGAGCGGGACCTCAATAAAAACGATGTATTACCAGTCATACAAACGCAAACTGGGCGATTTAGATATGTATTACGGTACGAGTGGAATGCTTAGCAAAAGCCAGTACACAAATCGAGTAAGAAGCGCAACACAAGGTAAGGCTAAATCAACACTGGTATTACATCAGAATACTGCGGCGAACAGGAATAAGTTCTTGAAATAATCGCTGTTGAGCTGTGTTTTGACGGCGGGTGTGTTTTGGCAAAATAGAAACGGGGGGGCAATATGAAGACAACAACAAAACGATTCAAAGCAATCATGCTTCTGCTGCTGTGTGTGACGCTCGCGTTTCCGAGAATTGACAGCAGTGCCAAGAGCGCACAGTACTATCAGGCGATGAAGGCCTACAAGACCTGGCTGGGAAGGAACACGGTGTGTGTGATCAAGAGGGGCCGAAGCTATTATGACATCAATGCGTTTAGGAAAAAAACCTATTCGACAAGCAGAGCATCTGACGTCAAGTTCGCTCTGGCGTATATCGATAATGACGGGATCCCGGAGCTGATCATCAGCACAAAGCTCAATTCGAACTGCACGCTGTACGGGATTTTGACATTTAAGAACGGAAAGATCTACAGGGTCTTCGATGCCGATGGATGGGACAGGTTCGGGGGATACTATTACCGAACCGGATATTTCCTCAATAATTCGATTTCGGAGGGGATTCCCATTAACCGCGACTATATGCTTCTGAGCAAGACATCGGTAAGAAGAGTATTCTACAAATTTGACTGTTCTTATCGTATGAAGTCATTAGCAGACAGTGACAGTTATAGTATTAATGGAAAAGATGTTTCCAAAAACACCTTTAACAGCCGGCTGAAAACAGCGACGAAGGGGAAATCCATGACTTTCCCGAAGGTTTATCAGAACACTGCAGCTAACAGGAATCGGATCCTGAAATAAGAACGGATTCCCGATCCTCGGGCTTGAGGAGGGGGCGTTACCCGATTCTCGGGCGCAAGGAGGGAGCGTTGCCGATCCTCGGGCGCAAGGAGGGGCGTTGCCTGATTCTCGTGCTCGAGGGACATACAACCGCGGAAGCGCGGAAGCGGGAATCGCTCAGGGATATAGAGGAGGACAACATGAGAACAACAACAAAACGATTCAAAGCATTACTGCTTCTGCTGCTGTGTGTGACGCTCGCGTTTCCGAGAATCGACAGCAGTGCAAAAAGCGCACAGTACTATCAGGCGATGAAGGCCTACAAGACCTGGCTGGGCAGGAACACGGTGTGTGTGATCAAGAGGGGCCGAAGCTATTTTGACTTTAATACGTTTAGGCAAAAGACCTATTCGACAAGCAGAGCATCTGACGTAAAGTTTGCTCTGGCGTACATCGATAATGACGGAATACCGGAACTGATCATCAGTACAAAACAAGGCGAGCAAGGCGCTTTGTATGGGATATTGACGTATAAGAACGGAAAGATCTACAGGGTGTTTGATTCCGATGGCTGGGACATTTTCAACGGGTACTATTATAGAACCGGGTTTTTCCTTGATACCGGATATACAGAAGGTGCCTTAGTCTATCGCAACTATATGTTGCTGAGTAAAACATCAGTAAGGGAAGCGTATCGTAAAAGTGATTGGTCTTATCGATTGGGTAAGAGATATGAATCTGAAAATGGCTATTGGGCTAATGGAAGTGATGTTTCAAGAAACACTTTTGTCAGCAAGCTGAAAAGAGCGACAAAGGGAAAAAACATGACCAGCCCGACACTTTATCAGAACACCGCAGCTAACAGAAATCGGATCTTGAAATAAGAACATAAGAAAGTTCAGTCATAGTGCCTGCAGAGAATAGAATGCGTTCGTTCTCTGCGGGCGCTGTTTTTGTGTTTCCCGAGCCTCGGGCCCGAGTGCAGGAGACGCGCCCCGAGCCTGAGTGCAGGAGATGCGCCCTGAGCTTCGGGTTCGAGTAATGAAATTTGTATTGTATGTACAATTTCTGTAAATTATAATGGTATTTGTAATATAACATCAGTGCTTATTGTACAAATTGTGCAATAAGCGAGTCGCTCAAAAGAAATGGAGGGTAACATGAAAACAACAAAGAGATTCAAGGCGTTCCTGCTCCTCATTCTGTGCGTCGCACTGGTCTTTCCGAGAATGGACAGCAGCGCTGCGAGGAGCGCACAGTACTATCAGGCGATGAAAGCCTATAAGACCTGGCTGGGCAGGAAAACGGTGTGCGTGATCCAAAGAGGACAGCAGTATTACGATGATGAGATAAAACGCACATATTCAACAAGCAATGCTTCCGATGTCAAATTTGCATTGGCTTATCTCGACAATGATGGGATCCCGGAGCTGATCATCAGCACGAAACAAGGGAGCAGCGTTATATATGGGATATTAACATTCAAGAATGGGAAGCTGTATCGGGCATATAATTCCAGAGGTAATGGGTATTTTGGCGGATACTATTATAAAACAGGGTATTTCCTTGAAAATATTTATGGGGGAAGTACAGAGATGTATCGCCATTATAATAGGCTGAGCAAGACAGAGGTGCAGAGGATGGTGTTCTGGAAGTATGACGCGAATGCCCGTGGACAGTCTGCTACCGGAAAGCAGGATAGGTATTACGTCAATCGCAATAAGGTTTCCAAAAGCACTTTTATGAGCAAACTGCAGAGTGCGACGAAAGGTAAAACCAAATCATCCATAAAGCTGTATCAGAATACGGCAGCAAACAGGGACAAGATCTTGAAATAAGAATATAAAGAAAGAGTGGTCATGGTGCCCGCAGAGTATGGGATGCGTTCTCTGCGGGCACTGTTTTTGTATGCAGCGTGCAGTCGACCTCTGGGGGCGCTTTGTTGCGTGGGCGTTCAGTCGACCTCGACCTCTGGGGTCACTTTGGGTCGCTTTGTTGAGGCTCGGGTGACGAACGCTTCGGAAAATGGTATGATAAAAAGTACAATACTAAAAGATATCGGCAGACTCTCGTTTCTCGAGCCTCAGGCTCGAGTGACGGCAACACTCCTCGAGCCCGAGGCTCGAGTTAAGCAGCAAAGAAGAAATGAGCAAAGAACAGCAGCAATATCAGAAACTTGTCATGACACCGGTCGAAAAACTGATCCCCCGGCTGGCAATACCTACGATCCTGAGTATGATGATCACAATGATCTACAATCTCGTGGACGCCTATTTTGTGGGCAAGCTGGGAACCAGCGCGAGTGCCGCGATCGGCGTCGTGCTGGGCCTTCAGTCAATCTTCCAGGCTTTTGGCTTTATGATGGGCCACGGCGCAGGAAGTCAGATCAGCATCCGCTTGGGCGAGGGAGACAAGGACACAGCGGACCGGCTCTTTTCCACGGCGTTTTTCCACGCGCTCGTGATCAGTGTGATCGTGGCCGTGATCGGCTTGATCTGCCTGGAGCCGCTGATGCGCCTGATGGGGAGCTCGGACACGATCCTGCCATTCTCCAAGAATTACGGGTTCTATATTTTGATCTCGGGGCCTGCACTGGTAGGAAGCTGCGTCCTCAACAACGTGATGCGGTACGAGGGGCGCGCAGTCCTTGCGATGTTCGGACTGGTGACGGGCGGCGTCCTCAACATGATCGGCGACCCGATCTTCATGTTCGGCTTCGGGCTCGGCATCGACGGCGCAGGGCTGTCCACAGCGATCTCGCAGTACATCAGCTTCGGGATCCTCTTGTATATGGTGTTCAGTAAGCGCACGATCAGCCGTTTGTCTCCAAAATATCGTTCAAATAATCCGGCTGACACACTCCTTATCATGCGAGTCGGGCTTCCGAGTCTGATCCGGCAGATGCTCAACAGTCTCGCCACGATCACGCTGAATCACTGCGCGATGCCTTATGGAGATGCCGCCATCGCCGCCATGGCCATTGTTGGCCGGATTGCCATGTTCATCGGCTCTGCGATGATCGGTCTGGGACAAGGCTTCCAGCCTGTCTCTGCTTATAATTACGGTGCGCGCAAATTTGCCAGACTTCGCAAGAGCTTTTTCTTCACGTTTAAAGCGGGGACAATCGTACTCGGTGCGCTGGCAGTGGTCGGATTTCTGTTCCCGGCGCCGATCGTGGGGATCTTCAGGGACGATCCCGCAGTCATTGAGATTGGCGCGAAGGCTCTGAGGTTCCAATGCATCGCTGTTGTGCTGCAGCCCTTCAGTGTGACTTCCAATATGATGTTCCAGTCCATCGGCCGCAGCAAAGAAGCTTCTTTTCTGGCGCTTCTGCGAAGCGGGCTCTACTACATTCCTGCGCTTCTTGTGCTGCCGCTGTTTTTAGGCCTGACCGGTATTCAGAGTGCGCAGATGGTGGCGGATATGCTGACGACGTTGACTTGCATTCCTTTTGTTGTGAAATTCATGCAGACCACACCGGCACTGGATGAGGTGTCGGAAATTGATATGATGTACGGAGGGGGATGATCGACCTAACTCGACCTACCTACCTCGACCTCTGGGGTACCTCGACCTCTGGGGTAGTTTGTGGACAGTTGTGGTCAAACTACCTCAGAGGTCGAGCAGGTCCGGTCGAGCTGGAAGTACTGTGATCGTAAACCACCTCAGCGGCATAGTTTTTACCACCAAGGTCTTTTGCCGCCGGACGCCTTTTTATCCCTGATGACAGTCCTGATTACACCGTACGAAATTCCCGTGATCCTGTTTGCTTGCTTAACCGAGATACCTGCTATCCACATGTCGAAAAGCACATCGTTCCGTACACTAACGTCAAGCTTTTGGAACTCAGCCACACTGTTGCAGCCGGAAAGCCGCTGCATGATCATCGAGGCGCGCTCGTCTTTCATTCTTGGGCGTTCGCTTTCGATATCTAAACATTGATCATCGTTTTCAGCGCAATTAAAGCTGTAAAAGAAGTCATCGCTGACGATCGACCGCACGAAGCTGCTGTCAATCAGATCATTGCTGAAATAGTTTACATAGCTGCTATATTGATACTGCCCGGGGTGATTGCAAATCGCGGCTTTCACTGGATTTTGATGAATGTATCTGACAACGGTTAGAAGTTGAGAGCTGTTGTTGACCGGGCTGCTGAGGAATCTGGCCTGGAAAAGATTTCCGACACGCTCGTATTTTTTGTTATACCAATACACAAAACTGGGGATGATGCGCTGGAAGATCCGGCTCATCGGCATTTCGCCTGTCTTGATAAGCAGATGGATATGATTGGACATCAGACAGTAGGCAATGAGCTTAAAATCGCAAATTGGCTGATACTTCCGAAGCACTGTTAAAAACTTTCCATAATCATCGGAATCTTCGAATATCCGCTGCTTGTTGTTACCGCGATAAATAACATGATAAATATTTAAAGAGCTGATTTTGCGAGGGGGAGTTGACATAGACGTGACCTTTCCCGACTTGCGACCTCTGGGGTGGTTTGTTGTTTTGTGACTGTTTCTCGAGTTTCGAGTTTTACGCCTCTGAGGTCAATTGTCGTTATGATACTTGAATGTAAAACAGCAAGTAGAGATGTGTTTAAACGGTTCGGAAGTATTGCAGAGAAAATCTGCAGAAGACAGAACTGAAATGAGGTAAAATAGCTATATGAATGCATGATAATCCAGTGCCTCAAGCGAATTAAGAATAACACTGAATGAGTTGAATGTAACACAAAGATTTGGAGTGCGCAAGGACGTAACCGTGAGCCTAGTGAACCTTCAGCCTCTGGGGTAATTTGTGGACAGGTGTCCAACAAATTACCTCAGAGGTTTGGAGGTCGGAGGTCAATGCCTGGAGGCCTGTACCATAGGCTGAAGGCTCAGAAGATTTGAAGGAGGAAATTGATGATAAAAGTGTACTGTTACAGCAGGTGCGGCACCTGCAAAAAGGCGCTGAAATGGATGGACGAAAACGGCATTGAGTATGAGAATATCGATATTAAAACAGACCATCCTGATAAGAAAACACTGAAAAAATACTATGATTTGAGCGGGCTCCCGCTGAAACGTTTCTTTAACACGAGCGGCATGCCATATCGTGAAATGGGACTCTCCAAAAAGCTTCCGGACATGAGTGAGGAGGAGCAGCTGGCTCTTCTTGCGACTGACGGAATGCTGGTGAAGCGTCCTCTTGTAGTCGGTGATGGATTTGTCCTGACTGGATTCAAAGTTGAGGAGTGGGAAGAAAAACTCAAATAAAACGACCTCTGGGGTACTTTGGGGACATGTGTCCACAAAGTACCCCAGAGGTCGAGGCGAGGTCGAGGCGAGGTCAGAGGTCGAGGCGAGGTCGAGGCAGGTCACCCCATTAATTCCGTCACATATTCCCTGAGCTCCGCAAAACTTCCGTTTGGATATTTGCTGATATCCTCATTCGCCTTATTAATAAGACAATCTTTCAGTAGGAAAACCTTCATGCCGAGCTCAGCTGCGATCATATCCTCGCCTACATCGTTGCCGACCATGAGGCACTCCTGAGCATCCATTCCGGCCCGGCGGAGCACTTCCCGGTAATAATCGAGATTGGGCTTGCACCATCCTATGTTCTCATAAGTAGTGTAGAATTCAAATTCATCCGGTTCCAGACCGGTCCAACGAATGCGTGACTCCGTTGCAACAGCCGGAAACAGCGGGTTCGTAGCAAGAACAATACGAAAACCCTGCTCCTTGATCCATCGAACAGTCGCAGCCGCCTCCGGATTGAACCCGCAAAACATACGGGCGTTTTGAAATTCGTTTGCATAGAATTCATTGAACAGAGGCTTATCCATGAGCGCTGCTTTGCCGTATATTTTGGCAAAATCCTCCCAAAACGCGTCTTCATTCGTGCAGTGCCCGTCGTTTTGGACCATAGCAGATACGCCGTGCCAGATCCCTTTGACCAGCGATTTCTGCTCATAACCGCGCGGCGCCGCCTTTGCGGCCAGCATTTGAAAATATCCCATCGTGAACTCGTCCATATCCATGGGGAGCAGAGTTCCGTCGAGATCGAATAATACCATTTTAACTGCCATGTATTTTTCCTTTCTGACAAATAAGTGCACATGGCTATCTTACCATATCGGTCAGGATTTTTAATATAGAGAAGCCGGGGATCGATGGGGTGTATTGCCTGTTTAGCCGAAAAAATTGTGTCAAGAGCAAACGGCAGCAAGCTGTATGCGTCAGAGATTGGCAGGGAAGAAAAGCAATGAAAAGAGAGAAAGTCTCATTGGGAATGTGTCAAAAGAACCGTCCCCATGACACAGTGGGAAGGAGAATAAATTATGGATACGATTTATCTTGCCGGTGGATGCTTCTGGGGGCTCCAGAAGTTCTTTGATCAATTTGACGGAGTGATCCGTACAGAAGCCGGTTATGCAAACGGGCCGGACAAAGCGCCGAGCTACCAGGATGTTTGCAGAAACAGCGGTCATGCAGAGACCGTCCGGGTAGACTATGATGACAAGAGAATGGACTTGGAAAAACTGCTTGAGTATTACTTCATGGTGATCGATCCGCTGGCAGTCAACAGGCAGGGAAACGATATCGGGATCCAGTATCGGACAGGTATCTACTATACTGATGAGGGGCAGCTTCCAACGATCCGCAAAGTCTTCAGAATGCAGCAGAAAAAGGTGGGAATGGCCCTCGCTGTCGTCGTTGAACCGATTCGGAATTTTTTCCCCGCCGAAGAATACCACCAGAAATACCTGGATAAGAACCCGGGCGGTTACTGCCATATCCCGAGGTCATTTTTTTCATTGGACAACAGTGCAAAAAAGCAGGAAGAATAGTTGCGGAAACGTAATGATGCCTCGGCATTCGAAGTCACCCGATGTTGACAGGGGGACGGTTCCAATGTCATTTAGACAATGGAACCGTGTCAATACTATAGTTACATTACGAAATCAGAGGAACAGAAATGAAGCTTAAAAATATCCTCATAGTCGTGAAAGATATCAACCGATCGCGTCAGTTTTACCATGATCTTTTCGGACTGGAAATGATCCTTGACAATGACGGCAATATGATCCTTACAGAGGGGCTTGTCCTTCAGGATGAACGAATATGGAGAGATTTCCTTGGCAGAGACATAATATGGGAGAATAATTCCTGTGAGCTGTATTTCGAGGAACCGGACGTAGAAGGATTTGTCAAAAAACTGGAACAATACTATCCGGAAGTCCGGTATGTCAACCGGCTGATGGAGCACAGTTGGGGGCAAAAGGTTGTCCGGTTCTACGATCCGGACGGCAACCTGATCGAGGTCGGAACTCCTATATAACGACACCGTGTGCCGTACGCGGTTTCCGGAGGAGAGCGCATGAAAAAGAAAACAATCAAAGTCGCAGCCGCAATTATTCGCAAGGACAATGTCGTATTTGCGACGCAAAGAGGCTATGGAGACTATAAAGACTGGTGGGAATTTCCCGGCGGCAAAATAGAGCCCGGCGAGACGCCGGAGGCTGCTCTTGTCAGGGAGATCATGGAAGAACTCGACTCAGAGATTGAAGTGGAGCAGTACCTTACCAGGGTGGATTATGATTATCCGGAATTCCATTTATCCATGGATTGTTTCTGGTGTAAGGTAAAGAGCGGCAAGCTCACGCTGATCGAACATGAAGCGGCCAAATGGCTTCCGCTCGACAATCTGCGTCAGGTGAATTGGCTGCCGGCAGATGTGAAAGTGGTGGAGGCAATTGAGAACTCGCAGAAATCCTACCAGGATATCAACGCGGATACGATCGACAGATGGATCCGGGAAGGATGGGAATGGGGAAAACCGATCTCTCATGAGTGTTTTGACAGGGCAAAAAACAGAGAGTGGGACGTACTGCTCACGCCCACAAAGCCGGTTCCGCACGAGTGGCTGGGAGATCTGGAAGGTAAGCGGATCCTCGGGCTCGCCAGCGGCGGCGGCCAGCAGATGCCGGTCTTTGCGGCGCTCGGAGCAATTTGTACGGTCCTTGACTACTCGCCCTTGCAGCTTGAAAGTGAGCGCATGGTTGCTGAGCGGGAGGGATATGACATTCGAATAATCCGCGGCGATATGACAAAACACCTGCCGTTTGAAGACGAGGAGTTTGATATTGTTTTCCATCCGGTGTCCAACTGTTATGTGGAGGAAGTGAGGCCGATTTGGAGGGAGTGCTTCCGCGTTCTGAAACCGGGAGGCAAGCTGTTGTCCGGGACTGACCACTATATTAACTACATTGTGGACAGTGAAGAAAAGAGAATCATCAACAGTCTTCCTTTCAATCCGCTGCGCAATGTGGACCAGAGGAAGCAGCTTGAAGAGGAAGATGCCGGTATGCAGTTTTCCCATTCACTGGAAGAGCAGATTGGAGGACCACTTGAGGCGGGATTCAGGCTGCTCGCGCTCTACGAAGACACAAACGGGGAGGGACGCCTGCATGATATGAACATTCCGACGTTTCTGGCGATGCTGTCGCAGAAACCCTGAAAGACCTCTAACGACCTCTGGGGTACTTTGTGGACAGCTGTCCACAAAGGAAAAAAACGACCTCTGGGGTACTTTGTGGACAGCTGTCCACAAAGTACCCCAGAGGTCGAAGTCGAGGTCGAAGACCATAACAAAACAAGATAAAACTGGAGGCATACTTTAATGAGCTATTTAACTCTTAAAAACGGAGAAAAACTGTACTATGAGGATAAGGGAAATGGTTCAGATACACTGATCATGATGCACGGTTGGACAAGCTCGCATGAAATATACTTGAAACCGGTGGAAACACTGCAAAATCATGCCAGATGCATAATTTATGATCATCGGGGACATGGAATGAGCAAGGACGCTAATAGCGGGAACCCAACCATGGAAACGCTTGCGGGAGATTTGTATGAGTTGATCCAAGGCCTGGCTCTCTCCAACATCACACTTCTCGGATGGTCTATGGGAGCCGGTGTTGTACTTAACTATGTCCGGCTCTATGGTTGTGACAACCTGAGGCAGATCGTTCTCTGCGACATGACACCGAAGCAGCTAAATGATGAGGAATGGAAGCTGGGCCTGTATCAGGGCAGATATACGAAAGAAGATATGGAGCGGGATGCAGGCAGGGATTTCTATTCGCTGTATAAGGATTTTGCCATCGGTGCTGTTCCGAAGCTGGCGAAGATACCGGGATTTCTGCTCAGAAGGCCATTGAAAAAGATACTGGCAAAATGCGATGAACCTACGATGAGAAGCCTGGCGGCATCCATGAAAACCCAGGATAATCGCGCGACTATCGGACAGATCACGGTGCCGGTCACTTATTTTTACGCAGATCCGGGTTCACTCTTTTCGCCGAAACTTGCAGACTGGTACAGAGATCATATAGCAACGCCTTACGATGCAGTTTGTTTCCCCGAGAGTACACATATGCTGGTCAGTGATTATCCTGAGAAGTTTGCTGAGGAAGTCAGAGCGGTTCTTCACTGACTGTTGCGGATTACTGACCTCGACCGGTGACCTCGACCTCTGGGGTACTTTGTGGACAGTTGTCCACAAAGTACCCCAGAGGTCGAAATCAGGGCGAGGCCGAATTCAGAATCAGGGCATGGTCAGAGGTCACGGAGATCACGGTCAGGAAAGACACAGAGAGATGAAATCGATATACAGATCTGAAAAAGGAAAAAAAGAAATTCTTGACTTATATGATGCTCAACTGTCAAGAATAGGAATTCCATATAATGATATCTACGTCGACACCTCATTCGGCAAAACGCATCTGATCGAGACCGGGAATCTGCTGAAAGAGCCGCTGCTTGTTTTTCATGGCGGGAACGCCACAACAGCATATAATCTGCTGGCATGCGATTTTCTATTCGAAGATTTTCATATTTACGCGGCAGATATTATCGGACATCCCGGCAAGAGTTCTGAGAACAGCCTTCCTGCGTCCGGATATGATTATGGCCTGTGGGCAGGCGAGGTAATAGATGCACTCGGATTTGACAGTATCCGGTTGTTCGGCGGCTCGTTCGGCGGAGGAATCATCGCCAAGACGATGTGTGCGGTTCCGGATAAGGTAAAAAAGGCAGTCCTCTACATTCCGGCCGGGATCCGGAATGCCCCGGCAATCAGAAGCGCCAACATGATGTTTCCGATGATCATGTATTGGATCACTAAAAAGGACCTGTGGCTGAGAAAGTGCTTCCTGCCGATGGCGATCACAATGGATCATGTTACGGATGACATATACCAAACGGCTAAATTGAGTATTGACTACGTAAAAGTCAAAACAGCGATGCCAAGCGACGTAGATGGAGACAAAATGAGAAAATGCTTGGCACCTGCATTGGTGATGGGTGCGGAAAAAGACTGCCTGTTTCCGGGCAGGGGGGTCATAAAAAGAGCTGAAAAAATCATTCCAAACTGTAAAACCTACCTGCTGCGCGGGAGGGGACATATGCATTTCCTGACGGATGAAGAGAAGAAAATGATTGTCGATTTTTTGAAAGGGGACAAACTACCTCAGAGGTCGTTTTAAGCTTCGAGGTCGTTTTAAGCTTCGGGGGTATGGACAGATGTGGACAAACTGACCTCAACCTCTGGGGTACTTTGTGACCAACTGACCTCTGGGGTACCTTGCACCCCATCGGATCATGACGGATTCAGAATAGCGAGGTGGAAGAACGTGAAAATTGAATGGGTTGATGGTTTTGAAATAAAGACTGCTGCCGAAAACAGTGAAATCGTAATTTCCGCGAACAGAGAAGGGATGCTCTCGCTGGCAAAACATCTGACAGCGCTGGCAGATGGCGTACCGGGAGATCACATCCATTATGATGTGGACAATTCTCTTGAAGATGGCTCGGTGGAAATGATTATTGAAAGAACGCGCTAGCTTACTGCTTGCAGTGAGGGTACAAAGATGGATACAGCTACCAAGAATTATATCGACAGTCTGGACAGAAGGAGCATCCCATGGAACCGGATGTTTACTGCCTATGGCACGGCAGAGCATTACAATGAACTGCTGTCTGTGCTTGAAGAGACCACTGACGAGGTGCTGTGGAAGAAGACTTTTAACCGTATCTCGGATTTCGAGCACCAGAGCACGATGTTCCCGCCGGCTCCGTTTGTTCTGGTTTTTCTTGTCAGGATTTTGCAAAAGCGCATTCAAGACGGATTTGAAGATGGAATTGTCCAAAATTTGATCGATCAGTGCACGTATTACGCTGACGTTTGCAAAAATGCGGAAGACATGGAGCACGCGCAACCGCTCGGTCATTTTTGGGATCTTCTTGATGATGAGAATCTTTTGCCTGAAGACTGTACAGAAGAGGAACTCGATGAAGTATTTGAAAATCCCGATGTGATTCCGGATGAGTTGTTCTACAGCTTTTACTATTACTCAAAAGTTGTTCTGTCCCAGGTGGAGGGCATTCTCAAAACGACCGCTGTCTGAAACTGACCTAACCGATCTGCCGACATCCGCCTCGACAGCCTCGACATCTGACCTCTGGGGCAGTTTGTGGACAGGTGGGAACAAACTGCCCCAGAGGAACAAACTGCCCCGAGGAACAAACTGCCCCGAGGAACAAACTGCCCCAGAGGTCGAGGTCGAGGTCGGATGTCGATTTTTATTGAGGTGATCAAACATGAAACAATTCAGGCAATACTTACAACCACTAATCATACTGATTGTTTTTGAAGCCGTGGCCGTGACATTGTGGCTGACGAAAAACAATGTGTTTTATTTGTTCAATTTCAGTTATATCGGACTGTCTATATCTCTCGGAATATTCCTGTTTTTAAACAAATACAAATATGCCAGGCGCATCGTTCAACTGCTTGTCGGACTGTATATGCTTGTCTATCTCGGATTGATCTGCCGTGAAAACATGCAGATCGAAGGGTTTTGGTACTATCTTTTTACAGGCGTATTCGAGGCAGCGACGATCCATTATGCTGTTGCCAAAATATTCGGACCCTTGATATTTGGACGCGGATGGTGCGGCTACGCCTGCTGGACAGCAATGGTACTTGACTTTCTACCATATAAGGTTCCGGCGCAGCCGAGGAAGAGAATCGGATGGATACGCTATATTATGTTTGCCTTGTCGCTTATCTTCGTATCAGCGCTGTTTCTTGCAAAAGTCGGGAACATAGAAAGGATCATGTTTTGGGCGTTCATAATAGGTAATACTGCTTATTACGGAATTGGTATAGCGCTTGCATTTGCACTAAAAGACAACCGGGCGTTCTGCAAGTATATATGCCCGATCACTGTTTTTCTAAAACCGATGAGTTATTTTTCGCTGATCCGCATGAAATGTGATAAGGACAAATGTGTCAATTGCGGAAAATGCAAGCGCGTTTGTCCAATGGATGTGGATGTGACAGACAATTCAAGAAAGAGGAAAAACGGTACCGAGTGCATTCTTTGCATGGAGTGCGTCAGGAATTGTCCCAAAGAAGCACTATGACAACTTCCGGTTTACGGGAAACGACCTGCCTCGACCTCCGACCTCGACCTCTGGGGTGGTTTGTGGACAAGTGAGGACAAACTACCCCAGAGGTCGAGGTAGAGGTCGAGGTCGTGGGAGAGGGGAGGTACAAATATGTATAGGGAGAAAAAACACACACTTCTGACACTGCTGCTTTCGATTACCATGGCGTGCATTATGGCAGGATGCAGCCCAAAAACTGAGAGCACAACAGAGGCAGCCGCCGGAAACAGTGACGCTGCATCAGCGGTTGTGTATGAGAAAGCTGACGAATACCTGCTTTCTTATTATGGCATTGAACCGGATCAGGAAATCACACTAAAGAGCGTAAACGAGATGATTGATGCCCTCGGCGGCGAACCGATCACCGGGGAAACGCTTTCTGACGGCGCCGTGATCAAAGCCGGCATCAAGCTCGCGGGACTCGACGAGCTGGCGCAGAGCTACCTTGGCGAGGCGGCACCTGACAAAGCAGCGAAGGTACTGGAGGCGAGAGACATTGTGACAGAGGAAGAGTATATACCGTATGTGGCCTGTGCGGTAGACCTGGACCTCTATGCAAAAGACCGCCCCTTCGATGTCAAGTTGTTCCTGTACCATTGCTTGGAAATCGCGGGAAAAGGACGCCATTATATAGGACGGATCACGGATGATGACCTGATGGAAGAAATGTACATGATGCTGGACAGCATGAGCATTTTTGAGAATTGGGAGCTGGAGGATGTGGGGACGAAACTGGTCCTTGACGGAATTGTCACAGGATACGGACTGAAATACTCCGGCTTTGACGCGCACTTTTTGGATCCATATACGATCAAGTACAGCCACAGCGATTATCAGCATGCCGTGCAGCTGGCCGGTCTTATGCGCAGCGAGGGAATGGACGGCTATATTCAGCTTGAGCCCAAGGTCTCTGTTTATGAATACCTGAAAGAGTGGGGAACGCCTCCCGCCCCTTCTCCGACATACGCGGTTCAAGAGACGGAGAACGGACGCTTCCTCTGCTACAGTATAGAATATGACCTCATGATCGAATTTGACAGCGCAGAGGACAAAGAGAAGTTCCACGGCCTGATCGAGGACTATGCAAAAAAGTATGATGACAGGGTCGATGAGAAAGGAAATGTTACCGCAAAGCTCCTCGCGGAATCCTGGTGGCAGCCGCTGTACAGCTCCGCCACACCTGTGAAGAACGGGGAGTTTCAGGAGATGATCGACAACGTGGTCTATGACAGGACAGGGAAGTACTCAATCCATACATTCACGCTTCCCGAAGGCACTTCTGCTGTCACAGATAAGGTCGCTGAGATCGCACCGGAACGAAAAATGAGTCCGTTTAAGATCTATGTAAACCCGGCGTTTATCCGCTATGTGACCGGAACGGATCACCAGTAAGGAAGACGTGGAAATGACAATTCTTGCAGACAAAAACAATCCGAGGAACTATGGAAAGATCATTTTTAGATAATCATTATGATTCAATTCTTGCCGCAAACAAGGAAAAGATACTGGCAGGCGGAATGGGGGACGTACTTTTGGAAAAGGCTCCGACAGACAGCAGGATGTCACTTGTTGTTCTGATCCGCATTTCCTCGGATGTGGCAGAAAAGATCAACAGCTGCATTGATGATTTAAAAAGGATTGAGCCGAATCTTTACTATTATCCTGCCAAAGATTTTCACATCACAGTGATGGATGTACTAAAAGGCGAGGAGGGAAGAGAAATCCCCCCAAATATCACCGAGTACATTCGATGCATAGAAGAGTGCAGCAAAGGCATAACGCCGTTTAAAATCGAATTTGACGGGCTCACTGCCAGTGATAATGCTATTTTGGTGCGCGGCTATTATGACGAGCAGTTAATGGTATTCAGGATAAAGCTCAGAGACATGCTTAAACAGAAAGGGCTGTCACTGGAGGAGAGATACAAAACCATTTCATCACATGTCACAATTGCAAGACTGCACAGGAAGTACCAAAATCCGGAGAAGCTTCTGGATTATATAGAAAAACCGAGATCATTCGGAACAATGACCGTAAGCAATATGGAGATTTCTTTCCACAATTGGTATGACACGCGGAAAGAAGTGCTTTCGGCTGTAGATTTGTAAATTCGATATTTAATGATTCCCGTCAGTCAGGAGAAAGAAAACAATATGAAAACCATTATTTTGAACGGCAGTCCCAGAAAGAACTGGAATACGGCCTTGATGTTAAAAGAAGCACAGAAGGGCGCTGAGTCAGTCGGCGCGGAGACGGAGTATATCGATCTGTTTGACTTATCCTACACCGGGTGCCGGTCGTGCCTTGCCTGCAAGCGGAAGGGAGCAGAGCGGTGCAAATGTTTTTGGAAGGATGATCTGTCGCCGGTGATCGACCGCATCTTTGCTGCTGATGCGCTGTTCATTGGTTCACCGATCTACCTGGGGGATGTCACCAGCCAGGTACACGGGTTAATCGAGCGGCTGCACTTTTGTGCGCTGTCTTATGACGATTATTCGAATTACTTCACAGGAAAAGTTAATGTCGGCATTATTTTGACCATGAATGCGCCGAAAGCTTTCTACAACATTGCCTATAAGAAAAAGGCCAAAGAAATTGCGCAGAGCTTTAAGGGGCTGCGCGGATCGGTAGAGGTTTACGCTTGCTGCGATACCTTGCAGGTGGCAGATTACAGCAAATACAATATGGCCGGCTTCGATGAAGCGCATAAGAGGGCAATGCGGGAAAAGCAGTTCCCGGCCGATCTGGAGAAAGCGTTTGAGATGGGAGCAAGGCTGAGCGCGGGAAGGTAAGGATAGAGCGACCTCTGGGGTGGTTTGTGGACAGGTGTCCACAAACCACCCCAGAGGTCGAGGTCGAGAGGTCGAGGTCGAAAACAAACAGCAAAAAACGGGAACCCCCCTGAAAGGATTCCCGTTTCAATGCCGGCGGTGGGACTCGAACCCACACGCCCTTGCGGACAACAGATTTTGAGTCTGTCTCGTCTGCCAATTCCGACACGCCGGCTGGTATAGAATATCGTGATTCGCAAGTGAATCAACAAATCAATTATAGTCGCATAAAACCGGTTTGTAAATAAAAAATAGAACACTCGAGAGGAAAGAATGCAAATGCGTTATTATTTTGCCCCGTTGGAGGGAATCACCGGATATGTGTACAGAAACGTGCATCACGAGTTTTTCCCGGGGACGGACCGCTATTACATGCCCTTCGTCGCCCCCAACTATACGAAGCACTTCAAGAGCCGCGAGAAGGAAGACATCTCTCCGGAACACAACGCCGGAATACCGGTCGTTCCGCAGATTCTGTCTAATAAAGCGGATGAAGCACTGTGGGCGATCGAGGAGCTGTCGGACAGAGGATATGAAGAGATCAACCTGAATCTGGGCTGCCCCATGCCGACAGTGGCGCGCAAGAAGAAAGGCTCAGGCCTCCTGATGTTTACCGACGAGCTGGACGCATATTTGGACGGAGTCTTCAGCGGTGTCGCCGCCAGATCCTCTGACCGGGCCCCGGTAAAGATCTCCGTTAAGACGAGGCTCGGCACAGACAGCACAGAAGAAGCGGATGCACTGATCCGCATCTATAATCAGTATCCGATCAGCGAACTGATCATTCACCCGCGCAGCCAGAAGGATCTGTACAGGGGAGTGGCAGACAGAGCGGCGTTCCTGCGTGTCTTTCAAAACAGTGAAAACCCGGTCGTATACAACGGCGACCTGAAGACACCTCAAGATGTCCTTCAAATCTGTGAGGAGTGCAGCCGAACCGTGAAACCGCTGGATGCGATAATGATCGGCAGGGGATTCCTTGCAGATCCTTCACTGGTCAGACAGTGTCAGGGTGGGAGCCGCATTAGTGTGCAGGAGCTCAGTACATTTCATGATGAGCTGTATCATCGCTTCACAGAGACCCTTCCCGGGCAGGCAGTGGTGATCAGCCATATGAAAGAATTGTGGTTCTACATGGGAGGCCTCTTCCCGGACGGCGCAAAGTGCCTCAAGGAGATCAGAAGGGCAAATAACAGAGTGCAGTATGAGGCGGCGGTGAGAGTGCTGCTTAGTACCTGCCGGATTCGATAAAAGACCGAAATCCGATAAAAGACCGAAATCCGATAAAAGACCGAAATCCGACAAGAAACCGGATTTCGGTCTTTTATCGAATCCGGCACGCGAGTCTTATGATTCTTAACCTGCCTGGTTACTCTTGACATTGCGAGTTAGCGGTGTTAAACTGATGTAGTTATAAATTGCTAACCATGGGATACGGAGATTAGATCCAGATGAGTACGGATAAGAGAACGAACTGCACACACACCCAGAAATTGATCGCAAAACAGGCAGGCGAGTATATCCTGATGCATATGTACAAGCGGATTACGATCAATGAAATGGCAGGCCTGATGCACGTCTCCGAGACACAGCTCAAGAACAGCTTCCGCAATTATTACGGGAACTCCGTATATCGGTATATTCGTTCCAAGAAAATGGAATCGGCAGCGGAGAAACTCTCGGAGGGCGGCTTGTCGGTGATGGAGATCGCCGGCATGTACGGCTATGAGAACTGCAGTAAATTCGCGGCTGCTTTCAGGAACGAGTTCGGAGTACCTCCCAGCATATACCGAAGGCAGCACAGAGCAGATTAGACGCAGCCCGGTCCCAACCGCAGGCAGCCCGGCCTCAACCGCATGCAGTCCCGCGTCAACCGCAGGCAGTCCCGCGCTAACCACAGGCATTCCGGCGAAGGCCGCCGGCAGCACAAACATTTCAAAATATTACTCGGAATAAAGGCAGAATCATGTTTTTGGAAATTAAACAGATCAAGAAGGCCTTCGGTCAGGGCGACAGCCGCGTGGAGGTCCTTAAGGGAATCGATCTCTCTTTGGAGAAGGGAGAGTTCTGCGTTCTCCTTGGACCCTCCGGCTCGGGAAAGTCGACCCTCCTTAATATCATCGGAGGCATCGACAGTGCGGATGCGGGCGAAATCGTTATCGATGGAGAATCGATGTCCCGCATGAGAGAGAAGCAGCTGACTATGTACCGGAGAAGACATCTCGGGTACATTTTTCAGATGTATAATCTGATCCCCAATCTCACGGTCCGCGAAAATATCGAAGTGGGAGCGTACCTGAGCAAAAAGCCTTTGAACGTGGACGAGCTGATGAAGCTTCTGGGGTTGTGGGAGCACAGGGGCAAGGTGCCGAGTCAGCTCTCCGGCGGACAGCAGCAGAGGACAGCGATCGGCCGCGCGGTGGTCAAAAATCCGGATATCCTTCTCTGTGACGAGCCGACAGGCGCACTGGATTATAAGACTTCCAAGGAAATCCTCAAACTGATCGAAGAAGTCAATAAGAAGTACGGGAATACCATCGTGATGGTCACCCACAACGATGCGATCAAATATATGGCGGATACAGTGGTGCGGCTCAGGGACGGACAGATCCGCGATATGGTCAGAAACGAGAAGAGAATAAGCGCGGAAGAGCTGGAATGGTAACAAGAGCTGGAATGGTAACGACATGAGAAAAAATCCGCTTAACAACAGATTCGTTCGCGATCTTCGGGATGATCTGGGAAAATATGTGGTGATCGCTCTTTTGATGATCTTTACGATCGGCTTTATATCCGGATTTCTGGTGGCTGACGGAAGTATGATCAAAGCATATAACGAGAGCTTCACCAAATATAACGTGGAGGACGGAAATTTCCGGACTCAGAGAAAGATGAACAAGGCGCAGTGGAAATCCGTGGAGAAACTGGGCCTTATTTTATATGAGATTTTTTACAGGGAGTTTCCTCTGGAGAATGGCAGCACGATCCGGGTCTTTAAGAACAGGGAGCAGGTGAATCTGGTCTGTCTGATGGAAGGAGAGCTTCCGGCAAAGCCCGGCGAGATCGCAGTGGACAGGATGTATGCGGACAACAACGGGCTGAAGGTGGGAGACAGGATCAGGCCCGCGTCCGACGGGGCAGCAGCGTCAAAAGACAGCAGCGGTGAAGTGACTGAGTCAAAAGACACGGCAGGCAGCGCCGCGCCGCAGGACGGCTGGGTGATCACAGGGCTTGTGGCACTCTCCGATTACAGCACGATGTTTTCGGACAATAACGACACGATGTTCGATGCGCTCAAATTCGGAGTGGCGGTCTGCTCGCCGGAGGAGTTCGGACAGTACCCTGAGAAGACGCTGTATTTTGACTATGCGTGGAAATACGTCGACCCGCCGGGGAGCGAGGAAGAGGAGAACGACCGCGGCGAGGACCTGATGAAAAGCCTGAGTAAAGAGGTGAAGCTCGAGAGCTATATCCCTCGGTATGCCAATCAGGCGATTCGCTTTACCGGCGAGGATATGGGGAGCGACCGCGCGATGATGCAGCTTCTGCTTTACATCATGATCGGCATTATCGCGTTTGTGTTCGGCATCACGATCAGCAACACGATCAGCAAAGAAGCGCCGGTCATCGGAACGCTGCGCGCGATGGGGTTTACGAAGAGTGAACTGGTCAGGCACTACATGGCGATGCCGCTCCTGGTGACGCTGGTCAGCGCGGTGATCGGCAATATTCTGGGGTATACGGCGCTCAAGAATGTGTGCGCGGACATGTACTATAACAGTTACAGCCTGCCAAAATACGTGACGATCTGGAATGCAGACGCATTTGTCCAGACGACGGCAGTGCCGATCCTCATTATGGCGCTGATCACATGGGGGGTGCTGCGCTGGTCGCTGGGACTTACGCCGCTGCAGTTCCTCCGCAGGGATCTGCGCAGGAGAAAGTCAAGGAAGGCATTCCCTCTCAGCCCGGGTATTCCCTTTATGGACCGTTTCCGGATCCGCGTGATCGCGCAGAATATCCCCAATTATCTGATTCTTTTATTCGGTATCTTTTTTGCCAATATTCTGTTGATCTTCGGGCTGGCACTTCCGGTGGCACTGGACCACTACAAGCAGGTGATCGCGGAGAACCTTCTGGCAGAGCACCAGTACATTCTGCAGATCCCGCTGGAGGCTGTGGATGAAGATCACAAACTCAGAGGCGCCCTGAAGATGATGGAATTCGCGAGGGGCGTCGAGACAGAAAACGAGACGGCTGAGAAGTTCAGCGCCTACAACCTCCGAACGCCCGCGGACGGTCCGTACCACAGTGAGGATGTCATGATCTACGGGATGAAGTCGGACAGCCTTTATGTGAAGGGAATCCCCGAATCCGACCCGGGCGCCGCAGAGGCCGCGAAAACTGCGGCGAGTACCGCCGGAAGCTCCGGAACTGCCGCGAACACCTCCAAAAGCACCGCCGCGGGCGCCCAAAGCACCGCAGACGCCGCCGGGGCGTTCCCCAAAGTCCTGATCTCGTCGGCGTACTCCGACAAGTACGATGTTTTTCCCGGGGATCGCATCGTACTGCAGGAAAAATACGGCGAGGACCGGTATACCTTTGAGGTGGCAGGTGTGTACGATTATCAGGCGTCGATCTGTGTGTTCATGGAACAGAAGACGATGAATCAGTGTTTTGACTTGGGAAAGGACTATTTCTCGGGTTACATGTCGCAGACGCCGATCACGGATATCGACGACAAGTATATCGCCTCGGAGATCGATCTTGAATCGCTGACCAAAGTGTGCAGGCAGCTGACCATCTCCATGGGCAGCATGATGTATCTGGTGGATTTCTTCGCGGTGGTCATTTTCCTGGTCCTGATCTATATTTTGTCCAAGATCATCATCGAGAAAAACGCGCAGTCCATCTCTATGGCCAAAATACTGGGATATACGGGCGGCGAGATCGGGCAGCTGTATATCCGGTCCACCACAGTGGTGTATCTGATCAGCTTTGCGGCGACGATCCCGGGCGTTTCGAAGCTGATCCGATATCTGATGAAAGTGATGATCCGTATGGAAATGACCGGGTGGATCGACCTGTATGTGGACAGGAAGGTCTACATGCAGATGATGGCGCTCGGGACCGCTTCTTATGCGGTCATCGCCGTGCTGGAATATCGGAAGATCAATAAAGTGCCTATGGACGAGGCGCTTAAGAACGCGGAGTGACGTTTTCAGCTCCGCAGGCCGGAAAGGAACGGGTATAGAATATGAACAGGCAGCACAGATGGGGCAAAATATGGATCCGTTCAACGCTCTGCACCGTACTCTGCATTGTGCTCGCGGTGAGTACAAGTGCATGCGCTTTTGGCGGGACAGGCGATCCCGCTGAGCAGAAGGATACAGGCGCGCAGAACGGCGGGGCGGAAAACGCCGAAGGGACCACCGGCACCGGAGAGGATGCGCAGGGACAAACTTTCCGTCCGGCAGCCGATGCGCCGTTCGTCGTTCCGGGCAGTAAGGAGGAGACCGTCTATGTCAAGGCGGACGCGTCCGGCAAGCCGACGGAGAAGACGGTCGAAGTGATCCTGACAGAGATCGGCGGTGCTAAGGAAGACACGGGTCTTCTCCCTGTGGAAGATTTCTCAGACCTCAGGGAAATCAAGAATACGGAGGGAGACGAGGAGTACAGCGATATGGGAGACGGCCGGTATCTGTGGGAAAACCACGGCGAGGATATCCGTTATAAAGGGCTGTCGGACCGGGAGCTGCCCGTGGATGTGCGGGTCTCCTATTATCTGGAAGGAGAGGAGAAGACCGCTGCGGAGATCGCCGGAAAGACCGGCGCGGTCAGAATCCGCTTTGACTATGACAACAATACTGACGTGCCGTTCATGGTGCTCTCGTCTGCGCTTCTGTCGTCGGATGTCTTTGAGGATGTGGAAGTGACGAACGGCCGGGTGATCGACCTGGGAGAGCAGAAAGCGGTGGTCGGAATTGCATTTCCGGGCCTTATGGACAGCCTCAAACTTGCCGATTATGAGGTGACCGAGGAGATCGACCTGCCGGAATATGTGGAGATCGAGGCGAGGGCGCAGGAATTTGAACTGGACTTCACCGCCACTGTCGTCAGCACCGGGCTGTTCAAAGAGGTCGAGGAGGAGGACCTGCGCGACCTCGAGGATCTGTCGGATGACATGGACGAGCTGACAGATGCCTCTTCGGAGCTGGTGGACGCATCCGGGGAACTGGCGGACGGCGGGGAGGAGTTTGGGGGATATCTGTCGCAGTATTTTGACGGACTCGCGCAGATCGCAGACGGCACCGGCGCACTGGACCAGGGGCTTCAGGCCTTGAGCGGCAACGTTTCCAAGCTCACCTCGGGGGCGGAATCCCTCGAGAAAGGGCTCTCGCAGATCGAAGGCGCTTTGGGGCAGATCGATCTGTCGTCTATCTCATCCGAGGGGAGTGAAGAGGAAGCCGCGAAAGTGCAGGAAGCGCTTGAGACGATTGAAAAGGACAGCAAGGCACTGGGAGAAAAGCTCCAAAATGCAGAAGACACGCTGGACAAACTTAAAGCGCTCTCGCAGTATCTGGAATCGTACAGTGAACAGGTAGAGGGGCTCAAAACGGCCGTTGACGAGAATCCGGCGCCGGTTCTGGCAGATCTGGATCCGGATTTTGCCGCGAAACTTGACGAGGAGGCTTCCTCACAGGCAAACGAGGCAGTCATCACGGCAGCGGAGGGGGCTGTGCAGGACGCGGCCGGCCGGGCAGCGGATGAGGCGGCGAGCCTGACAGCGGAAGATGCAAGAGGAACCGTGCAGGATGTGATCGAACGGAGCAGCGCGCTGGACGGGCTGGGACTCACGCAGGACCAGATCGATGATGTGAAGGCACAGCTGATCGGCGAGATACAGGACGAGATCAGTGAAAATACAGGAGGCGAGGTCGAGGTAGAGCTCGACCCGGAAGATGTGGAGATCAGTCTGGATGAACTGGTCGCGCAGACGCTGGGGGACATGCAGGAAGAGCTGGATGCGCGCAGCGCCGCCATTGCCGATGCCAAAGAGGCAGTGCCGGTCCTGGAGATCCCGGATCTGAGCGCTCTTAGCAGCGAGGAGACTGAGGAGATCCAAAAGACGATGACGGAGATGAAAGAAGCCTTCGGCATCGCAGGTGAGTACGCGAAGGGGCTCTCCGGAGCGGGAGAATCGCTGGAACAGCTGGCTGCCGGTATGCAGGAGCTTCAGACCGGCGTCTCGTCGCTGTCGCAGGGGAGCCGGAGGCTCACGAAGGGACTTGAGCAGTTTGACAAAGCGGTCCGAAAAGCGGCGGAGGGATCCTCACAGCTCAGCCGTGCCTTCGGGCAGATCTCGTCAGCCGGATGCGAGCTGGGCAGCGCCTACTGGCTGCTTGTGGAAGGCATGGACGCGTTCGCGGAAGGCGTATCGGAATTTGACAGCGAGGGGATTCAGAGCCTTGCGGAGCTGGCCGGGCCCGATTATCTGGAGGTGATCCGGTGCGTCAGGGCGGCCAGGGAAGCGGAGCGGGAATTTACCAATTTCTCGGGAATTTCTGAGGGACAAAAGGGCAGTGTCAAGTTCATCATCGAGACGGAAAAAGTGGGCGAGTGAGTTTTGACATACTGATTTTAGACAAAATTCACAAACTGGCAATCGAAATTAAATAGCTGCATGCTATAATTGATTCTTAGCATGCAGCTGTTTTTATGTGCTGCAGATCCGGCTTTGGACCAAAGCGGGATAAGAACGTCATAAAAAACGTTATAAAAAAGAACGTCACAGTGATTTGACGGGATCCGAGGTGATTACAATAGAACGAGTAGGACTGGAGTCTTCGCAGGTCCGGGAACTGACCCAGCAGGGCAAAGTCAACGTGCAGATCGACCGCACCGCGAAGACGACCAAAGACATTATCAAAGAAAACGTATTTACATATTTCAACCTGATCTTCCTGATCATCAGCCTTTTGCTGATCGTGGCGGGCGCGCTCAACAGCCTGACATTCCTGCCGGTGATCATTGCCAACATGCTGATCGGTATTTTTCAGGAGCTTCATGCCAAAAAAGTGCTGGACAATCTCAGTATTCTGAATGAGCCCACATCGGCGGCCTACCGCGACGGGGAGTTGCGCAGGGTTCCGATCGACAAGCTGGTGCTGGGAGATGTGATCGCGCTCAAGGCGGGCAACCAGATCCCCGCAGACGCGGTCGTGATAAGCGGAGAAGTGGCGGTCAACGAGGCGCTTCTCACCGGTGAGGCGGACGAGATCGTGAAGGGGCCGGGAGATCCCCTGATGTCGGGCAGTTTTGTGGCTTCCGGCGAGTGCACCGCGGAACTGACGCAGGTCGGCGTGGATTCCTATATCTCCAAGCTGATGCTGAAGGCCAGGAAGATGCCGGTCGGCGAGCAATCCGAGATGGTGCGCTCGATCAACCGGATCGTCATCGCGGCGGGCATTATGATCATCCCGATCGGCACCACTCTTTTTGTTCAGAGTTATGTGATGCAGGGAAACAGCTTCCGGGAAAGTGTGGTCGGAATGGTGGCCGCGGTCCTCGGAATGATCCCTGAAGGACTGTATCTGCTGGTCAGCGTTACACTTGCGACGAGTTCGGTCATGCTGGCAAGGCGCAGCGTTATGCTCCACGATATGAAGAGTGTCGAGACGCTGGCCCGCGTGGACACACTCTGTGTCGATAAGACGGGGACGGTCACGGACAACAGCATGCTGGTGGCGGATGCAGTGCCGGCGCAGAAATTCACGGATGATCAGCTGCGGCGCTATAA
Source organism: uncultured Lachnospiraceae bacterium (assembly GCA_902801585.1). Next base: position 109,269 of record CADCIU010000016.1, read on the forward strand.
AGGAGTTGTCGGAGAATATCTGGACGTACTGCCGGACGACAATATCACAATGCGGGCCATGCGCGAGTACTTCCGCGCAAGAGGCAAGAGAGAGCCGATGTCGGTCTTTCCCTTCAGTTCCCGCTACAAATACAGCAGCGTGCAGTTCACGGACTCCACCTATGTGCTGGGAGCGCCGGAGTTCGTACTCTGCGAAGATTTTGAAAAATACAGTCACATAGTGGACGAATATGCGCACAAGGGGCTGCGCGTCCTGATCTTCGGCAGGTACATGGGAGATGACACAGGGCTCGGAGGCAATGTGAGACGGTCTCTCCCGGTGCCTAAGAACGGGCTTTACGGCAAGAAAGTAGAGCCGATCTTTTTCGTGCTGCTGCAGAATCCGCTCAGAGAGAACGCAAAGAAGATCTTCAGTTATTTCAGCAGACAGGGTGTCAATGTCCGCGTGATCTCGGGAGACAACCCGCTCACCGTTTCCGAGGTGGCCAGACAGGCGGGAATCGAAAATTCAGAGAGCTATGTGGACGCATCCTGGCTTCGAAGTGACGAGGATATCAGGGACGCCGTACGTAAATATACAGTGTTTGGCAGAGTAACGCCCGACCAGAAGCAGAAGATCGTCAAGGCGCTGCAGGCGGAAGGTCACACGGTCGCCATGACGGGCGACGGTGTTAACGACATTCTGGCCATGAAGAGCGCGGACTGCAGTATTGCCATGGCAGCGGGGTCGGACGCAGCGGTGCAGGCGGCACAGGTCGTCCTTCTGGATTCCGATTTTGCCCATATGCCGCAGATCGTGAACGAGGGGCGCAGGATCATCAACAATGTGGAGCGCTCCGCGACGCTGTTTTTGGTGAAGAATATTTTCTCACTGCTGCTCTCGGTGTTCTCCATCATCAATGTCCTGGTATATCCGCTGCAGCCGTCGCAGATCTCGCTGATCAGCATGTTCAATATCGGTATTCCCGCCTTCTTCCTTGCTATGGAACCCAATCACAAGAGGATTGAGGGAAATTTCCTGCGCAAGGTTGCATTCAGCGCAATGCCGGCAGCGCTGACAGACTTCTTCGCGATCGCAGCGCTGGTTGTTTTCGGCAGTACATTTAAAGTCGCGGAAGTAGACATCTCCGTCGCGGCGACTTTCCTTCTGGCGATCGTCGGATTTATGATCCTGATCCGGATCTGCACGCCGATGAACAAATATCACTGGGCCGTTATATCGGGCTGTATGGTCGGCCTTTGCTTTTTTGCCTATTTCTTCAGCTGGCTGTTCTCGATCCGGCACATTTCGACGGAGTGCATTATGCTGTTCGTTCTGTTCGCGATCGCGACGGAACCGGCTATGCGGTATTTGGGATGGCTGTTTGATCTGCTCAGCCGCAAGATCGAAGAGATGGAAGACAGGTATAAGTACGGAGGACAGGAAGATGACTACTCTTTCGGAGAATAAAGACAGAGATCATATTTACAGTGAGTACGGGAAAAAGTGGGAAAAGATCTTGTTTGTTTTCAATCCCGTATCCGGAAAATCGCAGATCCGGGGTGACCTGATGGACATTTTGGAGACGCTGTCTCAAAAGACCGATCAGCTGGTCTGCTATCCCACGCAGTGTCAGGGGGATGCCAGGAGGCTGCTCAGAAGCTGTCAGGAGGACTATGACTGTGTCATCTGCGCCGGCGGCGACGGCACACTGGATGAAGTGGTCAGCGGGGTCATGGAAAACCCTCACTGGGGCGACGTTCCCATCGGGTTTGTTTCAGCGGGAACGACCAATGATTTCGCAACGAGTCTGGGAATTCCGGGCGATATGAAGGCAGCTGCCCGGGCGGTCACGGAGGGGAAGATATTCGAGTGCGATCTGGGGAAGTTCAACAGCGACTCGTATTTCACGTACGTCGCGGCCTTCGGTCTTTTTACCGGAACATCTTACGAGACGCCGCAGGACCTCAAGAACCAGTTCGGCCATCTGGCTTACATCATACAGGGCATGACGGATATCGGGAAGATCCGTATCTATCGCTTCCGTGTGGAGTCGGCGGAACTGTCCGTCACGGATGATTTCGTGTTCGGAATGGTCACAAATTCCAAATCCGTGGGCGGTTTTCCGGACATCACCGGAGAAGAGGTGGACATGAGCGACGGCCTGTTCGAGGTGACGCTCATCAAGATGCCGTCCAATATTCTCGAACTAAACGACATCATCCAGTACTTGAATCACACGTCGAATGCGTCGGATTTTGTCTATCAGTTCAAGACAAGGCATATCGTTTTGGAATCGCAGGAACGGGTCAAGTGGACGCGCGACGGCGAATACGCCGGATCTTACAAGAAAGTGGAGCTGACCAACCTGCACCGGGCGCTTCGCCTTCTGGTGCCGGAACAGAAATGACAATACAGAGATCAGTATTTAAAGACAGAGTATTTGAGACAGAGGAGGCAGATATGAACTTGTCAGACAAGGATATGCTGGAATTATTGGAGCTTATGGCCTTAAATGCAGATACTGCGAAAATTGCCGAACACTATCTGGAGGGCCTTGGCAAGGATGCGTCTGTGAAAGAGAGGACGAGCAAGTTCATAGAGCTGCTGATCCGCGACGGGTCTGCGATGGGGTTTGAACCCGATGACGATATCGGCGATATAGTCTGGTGCCTGGATGATATTGCGGATCATTACCACCTGCTGCTCAGCAGCAGCTGGTTTTCGGAGAGCGACGGCATGATCGGATGGCTTAAGACGCTCGACGAGAGGTGGGGGAGAAGCGGTGTCCGGCTCCTTCATATAGAAGATCCGAAAGGCAGGGTCTTTCCGGTCTATGTGACAGACGAGAAGGCAATTCCGGCAATTATGGACAGAGCAGGTGAAGCCGGGATCGGGATCTGCATGGTCTCGGAACTGGCCGGGGAAGATGAGGATGACGAGGACGAAGAAAATGAGGCGATCGACTGGTCTTTGGGGTGAATTATCTTGTCTGACCCGGCGGGCCTGAATTGCAAAGGGCCGGATAGTAATTGTTTTTTTAAGTTATTCATACAAAATTCATAAATTGGTAATGTATATTTTGTCCGCAGCGTGTAAAATAACAGACATAGGTGTATTCACACGGCGGAATACCTTGACGGGCGATGCAGATGATTACACCCAAACGGCAAATATTACATTTTATGAAAATGGAGGAATGAGAGATGTCAATTTGGAGCAAACTGTTGGTAACAGCGATCACAACGGCAGCAGCTGCAGGTGCAGTGTATTTCCTGAAAAAACGCGAGGAAGACGATGCCTATGATCTGGATGAGTTCGACGAGGATTTCGACGAGACCGATACATTCGAGGATGAAGAGGCAGCGGCAGAGGAAGAGGCTCCCGCAGCGGAGGAGGCTGTAGAGGAAGAGGCTCCCGCAGAGGAAGAGGCTCCTGCAGAGGAAGAGGCAGCGGAGGAGACTGCTGAGGAAGAGGCACCGGCAGAGGAGCCTGCAAAGGGCGAGATGGTTGATATGGACGGAGACGGCAAAGAGGATGCATACGCTGTGGACACTGACGGAGACGGCAAAGTCGATGCTGTCGCAGTAGATACCGATGATGACGGTGTAGCAGACAAGATCCTGCTCGATACGGACAAGGACGGCGTCGTCGACACGGTCGTTTCAAACGAATAATCAAAAAAACGGATGAAAGCCCTGCGGCATTTCATCCGTTTTTTATAATCCAAACAGTCAAAGGCAGATGCTAAGTGTTATAATGGTAGTGGTAAAGTAAGCTGTTTGGAGGGTATAGCTATGGGGATGATCACATCTGATTTTTACAACAAATTCGGTAACATAGACATTGTAGAAGCTCCGTTCACGGCCGGAGAACTGATCCGTATGGCTTCTGTGGACGTACAGGAGCAGTTCGCGGACTGGACGGAGGAAAACGACGATGCCGGGTATATACCCGCGCACATTATGCTCACGCTTCTTGAGGACAGAGCCTTTTTTGAACAGCTCTCCGAATGGGTGGACTCGGGAGAGTTCGTGGTCCTGAGCGGCGCGGCACTGGCGTGCACATCAGCCCACATCGGGAAAATGGGACTGACCAAGGATGATGTCCGTCAAAATATCATTCACTTTTTTGAAAAGTCAGAGGAAATGACCTACAGTATCGAAGCGATCCTGTCGGGCACCAATGAGTGGGTGAGCAGCCTGTATGTATTTGCCAACGGATGGGTGGGTATCGAGACGGAGCGCCTTTCGGAGAGCTGGGAAGATCCGGACGACACGGATCACTCCACTTTGGACGGCACACCGGAACCGGCCGCCAGTTATCTGATCGATTCGGAGGGTGAGCTGGTCGCTTCGCCGGATATCCGCTATGACATCGAGGCGTGGATGGACTTCGTGGATATGTTCTCCGCGGTCCATGAGGAGGCGTCTGCAGCGGATGCAGCTGCCGGGGCACCTGATTCCGAGGTGGTGCTCAAGCACACCAAGGACGGTTATATCGTATTCTCTGAAGAAGTGGAGAGAGCGCTTGCGGAAGGTAAGCCTGTGGTCGCCATCGAGAGCGCCGCGACATTCGGCGGCATGATCTACCCGGGCATCGCCGATTTCGCCTTCCGGATGAGAAACACGGTCAGGGAATTCGGAGCTGTACCTGCGTTTACGGCAATTCTGAACGGCCAGATCCATATCGGACTGACGGAAGAGGAGATCCTGTACCTGGAGCAGCGCAGAGGTTCGATCTTCAAAGCCTCCGCGAGAGACATCCCGATCCTGCTCGCCAAGAAACAGGACGGCGTCATGACCATCGCTGCCGCAGTGCAGACGGCCGCACTGGCAGGGATTCCCGTTGCCTGCGGAAGCGGCATCGGCGGCGCGCAGATCGGGGCCGAGAAGACGATGGACATCTCCACGGATCTGGAGTCGGTGGCCAGGAATCCGGTCATGGTCGTATGTTCAGGCACTAAGCCGATCCTGGACCTTTCACTGACCATGGAGTATCTGGAGACCCAGGGAGTTCCCGTTGTGGGATACAAGACAGACCGAATGCCCGAATACATGGTGCGCGGAAGCGGCTTCAGGCTGACCTATCGAATGGATACGCCCGAGGAGCTCGCGGAGATCATGCATATCAAGAAGATGATGAATATCGGCGGCGGTGTTCTGGTGGTCAATCCTGTACCCAAGGAGTATGAACTGGATCCCGTCCGCACCAAGAAAGCCGTGGACGAGGCCATGCTGGATGTGAAGAAGAACAACGTCAAGGGCAAAGCGATCACCGGCTACATGATGGGCAGGATCAAGGAATATCTGGGGTCGGAGAGCGTGGAGTCGCAGAAGGCTTTCCTGATCAACAACGCGAAACTTGCGGCCCGGATCGCAGATGCCATCAGTAAACAGAAAAGCTGACCGCAGCAGCTCAGAAACGACGGAAGGGATGCAAAAAGGATTTGCATTCCTTCCGTTTTCTTCGTAATATGTGTGTATCGGAATTCTTCCGATGGACCGCGGAGTTCTTCCGCGGCGACGTATCCATTATTCAAATTTTATACTGTTACAGACAGGCTGGCAGCGGCAGTGTGCGGTGTCCGGCAGCGGCAGTATTCTGGCGGCGCTGCGGCAGCGGCACGGGCTCCATACAGGGCAGGACCGGGCAGTTCTGTCTGGGAAAGGAGCCGGATGAACTATTTGGTATTTCGAAGCGCTGTTCAGGAACTTCTCGAAGAGGAGAAGGAGTGGGACGTTCACACAGACTGGGAGGAGGTCATCGAAGAAGACCAGCCGGAAGACTTCATCGAACTGGAGCAGGAGAAAGGAGCTTTCTACGAGTTTATGACGATCTCGATGAACAGGCTCTTTGTCTCTTATCAGGAAGAGGGATGGGACGCGGTCGTGAGGGAACTGGACCGTTATACCCACAGGGAAGGGCGCAGGACCGCCCGAAAGAGAGGGATCGACTACGAGGCTAGGCTGAATGAGGAAGGCGCCGCGCTGTACAGGCAGCTTCGGGAACTGCGCTCGGGGATCGCAGCTGAGAAGAGGGTGCCGCCATATATCATATTCATGAACAGAGCCTTGTACGAGATGGCAGCCTTTATGCCTGATTCCATGGAGGAGCTCCGCAGAGTCTACGGCGTTGGGGAGAAGAACTCGAAGGAGTACGGGGAAGCATTTCTGGAACAGATCCGCCTCTTTAAGGAAAATAAAATTTAGAAATTGTATACCGGAGTACAAATATTCATTGCAATGACATTGTAAAACGGATATAATCGGTCTTATCTGGATGACAAGGAGGTAGCAGAGATGAAAGCATATGCTGAAATGACCAGAGATGAACTGACTGCCGAGCTCAAAGCGCTCAAGGAAACCTATAAAAGTTACCAGAAGATGGACCTGAACCTGGATATGAGCAGAGGAAAGCCCAGTGTGGAACAGCTGGACCTCTCCATGGGAATGATGGATGTCCTCAGTTCGGAAAGCGATCTCGCCTGCGAGGACGGTACGGACTGCCGCAATTACGGGGTCCTGACCGGCGTACACGAGGCCAAGGTCCTGCTCGGCGACATGATGGAGACCAATCCGGACAATATCATCATTTACGGAAATTCTTCATTGAACGTCATGTATGACACGGTATCCAGGGCGATGACACACGGCATCATGGGCAACACCCCCTGGTGCAAGCTGGATAAGGTCAAATTCCTGTGCCCTGTCCCCGGATATGACAGACATTTCGCGATCACGGAATATTTTGGCATAGAGATGATCCCGGTGCCCATGACTCCGGACGGACCCGATATGGACATGGTGGAGAAGCTTGTTTCCGAGGATGAGGCGGTCAAGGGAATCTGGTGCGTGCCAAAATACAGCAATCCGCAGGGATATTCCTATTCGGACGAGACTGTCCGCAGGTTCGCAAGACTCAAACCCGCGGCGCCGGATTTCCGGATCTTCTGGGATAATGCATACGGCGTACATCACCTGTATGACCACAAACAGGATCACCTGATCGAGATCCTCATGGCATGCAAGAGAGCCGGCAATCCCGATCTGGTCTACAAGTTCTCCTCGACCTCCAAGATCACGTTCCCGGGGAGCGGCATCGCAGCGCTCGCGACATCCCCCAACAATCTGGAGGACATCACAGAGCAGCTCAGGAGACAGACGATCGGTCACGACAAGGTGAACCAGCTTCGCCATGTGCGCTATTTTGGCGATATCCACGGGCTGATGGTGCAGATGAAAAAGCACGCGGATATCCTGCGTCCCAAGTTCGAGATGGTCGAGAACATTCTCGAGGACGAGCTGGGAGAGCTGGGCATCGGCGAATGGACCAAGCCTTGCGGCGGATATTTCCTCTGCTTTGAATCCCTTGAGGGATGCGCCAAGGCAATCGTCAAGCGCTGCAAGAAGTGCGGAGTGAAAATGACGCCTGCCGGCGCCACCTGGCCCTACGGCAAGGATCCCTACGACAGGGACATCCGCATTGCGCCCTCGTATCCGCCGGTAGAGGACCTGAAGATCGCGACCAAGCTGTTCGCGCTCAGCGTCAAGATCGTGAGCGCCGAGAAATTCCTCGCTCAGATGCAGGAAGAACAGACGGCATAATGAATACGCCCCCGGGCTTGAGGCTCGGGGGCGATTTTTTTTGGTGTGCCGAAGCCATGTACATGCTATAATAAATTCTGTATGTGCAGAGAAAGCT